>JBBILN010000038.1:0-73256 GCA_037444905.1 bacterium
CCACTGGATAAAAATTTTCTTCAAAGAACAAGTCGTTTTTCAGCGGCCCCTAATTCGTAGATTAACGACTAGTTCGCCAAGTTGTCTTTTGATGCGATGCTTCGGAGGTGCCCCAATCTACTGCCCTGTTTTGTGCACTGTGCCTCATTCAGTGCAGACGACGAAAATGGAAAAGTCATCGCGATCTTAGTTGCAGACGCGTGCGAAGACAAATTTCGATAAGGCCGTTGATGAATTTGTGAGATGAGGAGGCGTGCGCAAGCACTCCAACAAGCAGAGCGTATGAGGATTGAAGCAATTGCTGAGGCGCACCCCCTCAAGGGGGGAATTGCGAGGGTATTCCTCTTAACTTAACACGTATGGGCTCAAGGCCATGATCAAAAGAGGCGGAGAAAAATTTCTACTGTGAGGCGCCACCCTCCCCAATCTCATACCGCGCCATTCGGTTGCGTAGGGTATTGCGATGCACGCCAAGAATCTTGGCGGCCTGCACTTGATTGCCCTTGGTGATTTGCAGGGCTTTTTCAACCAGAAGCTTTTCAATCTCCGGCCAAAGTTTGAGGTCACTCCTTCCTTCTGCCACCTCGGTAACGAGCCGCTGCAGCGCCTCGTCAAAATCGCGCGGAGAAGCAGCGCCAAGCTCATGAACAATACGATCCAGCTCAAGATCATCCAACGTGAGCGTGGCGCCTTTGGCCAAAACCACGGCGCGGCGAATGCAATTTTCCAATTGCCGCACATTACCCGGCCAGGCATACTGAGAGAGCTTAGCCAAACACGCCGGGTCGATGCCCTTGATATCCTTTCCTGTCTCTTTACTGTAACGCGAAACGAAGTAGTTGACCAACTCGGGAATGTCTTCAATTCTTTCGCGCAACGACGGCAAGTGAATCGTGATGACGTTCAAACGATAATACAAATCCTCGCGAAAAAGCCCGGTCGTGATGGCATCTTCCAAATTGCGATTGGTCGCGACCAGAAGGCGCACGTCGGTTTGAATGATCTCCTTCCCTCCCACGCGGCTAAACTCGCCGTGCTGAATCACGCGCAAAATCTTGGCCTGCGTCAGCAGCGACATTTCGCCAATCTCATCGAGAAACAAAGTGCCGCCGTGCACTTGTTCGAATTTGCCGGGACGCCGTTCGCTCGCGCCGGTGAAAGCGCCTTTCTCATAGCCAAACAATTCCGATTCGAGGAGATTATCGGGCAAGGCCGCGCAATTGATTGCGAGAAAAGACTGGTGCGCGCGCTTGCCGTGCTGCGTCAGCGCGCGCGCCACCAACTCCTTGCCCGTGCCGCTCGCCCCTCGAATTAGCACCGGCACGTCTTGTTCAGCAACCTGCCCGATGAGCTTATAAACCTGCTGCATGGCCGGCGAAGAGCCAATGATCACGTCGCCGGAGTCGTCGTGGCTCGCGTGATCGTCCGTAGGCAGATACACCGCGCGCCGTCCAAGCCGGCTGTGCCCGAGAGCCTTTTCAATGGTCTCCCGCATTTTGTCCACTTCAAAGGGCTTGGGCAAATATTCGAACGCGCCATATTTCATGGCATTGATCGCGTTGTTCATCGTGCCATAAGCTGTAATGACGATGACTGGCACGTGTGCATCAAGCTGCCGTATGTGCTGCAACGCTTCCAAGCCATTCATGCCCGCAAGCCGTATATCCAAAATGACCAGGTCCACGTTCCCGGACTTGATTTGCGCGAGACCCTCCTCTGCGCTGTGCGCCGAATGAATGCTGTAATCCGGCGGCAGCATTTTTTGGAAGGAATAATGTATATTCGGCTCGTCATCAATGATGAGAATGTTCGGCGCATTTTTCATGGCTGCTCAACTTTTTCCCGCACGGATATTGGTTGCTCGCTTTCATCGTTGATTGGCAATGCAATCTTCACCAATGTCCCCTGCGCTAACTTGCTTTCAATTTCAATCGTGCCATCGTGTTCATCGATGATCCTTTTGACAATCGAAAGGCCCAAGCCCAATCCTTTGGGCTTGGTCGTGGTGAAAGGAACGAATAATTTTTTTTGAATCTCCGGAGGAATGCCGGCGCCCGAGTCTTGCATCACGATAACGATTTGAGAATCCCGCACTGCGCTGCTGATTGAGATATGGCCTTCTTCCGGGCAAGCTTCGATCGCGTTGATCAATAGATTCAGAAGCACCTGTTGCAATTGCACCGAATCGGCAAGCACATTCGGCAATTCCGCGGCGAGTTTTTTTACGACCGTGATTTTCGCTTTCGTGAATTCATGCGAGAGCAGAAGCAAGGCGTTTTCCAGGCTGGCGTTGACGTCGCACCGTTCTCTGCGCGCATCCAGCGGGCGCGAATAATCCAACAAGTTCGAAACGATGCGATTCATACGCGACATCTCTGCCCGAATGATTTCGCGGTCGCGCGCGTCGAAACGACTGCCGGATTCAAAAAGCATTTTCACGATGGTGAGCGGGTTGCGAATTTCATGCGCCAAACCCGCGGCCAATTCTCCAACGGTCGCCAACCGTTCCGCCCTTCTCACTTGTTCTTCCAACGCCAGCATCTTCTGGTGCACCTGCCCGTTGCGGATCACTTGCGCCGACTGTTTCGATAGCAACGTGAGCAACTCGACGTCCTCCTCATCGAAGGCGTGCACGCGTGTGCTATCAACATTCAAAACGCCGATGACTTTTTCATCTAAAATCAGAGGCACAGCGAGCTCTGATTTTATCTCTTCTTTAAGCTGCACGTAACGCTGCTCTTGCGTGACATCCGTGACCAACAGGGGCCGGCCATGCTGTGCGACCCATCCGGTGACGCCCTCGCCCACTTTGAGCTTGATGTTGCCGATATGCTTGACAAAACCGCGCGAGACTTTGATATCAAGATATTGGTTCTCCCAATCAACCAAAATCAAAGTGGCGCTGGTCGCGTCCGTAATTTTCATGGCAGCGTCGATGATCAAATGCAGCGACTTTTCGGTATCGAGCGTCGAAGAAATCGAATGAAACAATTCATACAGGAGATACAAACGGCTGTGGGATTCGCCGGCAAACGCTTTGGCAGGATTGGAGTTTTGCACTATGGACATGGCAATGGCTCTGCGCTAACACCATGAAACGCGTGACGAGCGATAAACCTCATCATGCACCTTTTCTCGACAACTGCAAGCGCTGCAAGTAAGCTTGCCGTGCGATTTCGACGTCGGCAAGGAAGAGCGGCAGTTCTTCCAACAAAAGAGCCTGTGGACCATCGACAAGCGCTTTCGCGGGAGCGGGATGAAAATCCACCAAAATCATATTCGCGCCGGCGATCACGCCTTGCGCCGTCGTGTGGAATATGTCTAGGACGCCGTCCGGCGCGCGGTCGCGCGAGCCGACCGAATGGGAAGGATCGATGCACACCGGCATGCGCGTCAAGCGCTTCACCACCGGCACATGCGAAAAATCCACCATGTTGCGGTGCGGCTCGGCGAAAGAGTTCTTCATGCCGCGCAAACAAAAAACCACGTTGCTATTGCCTTCGCTCGCAAGATACTCCGCAGCATTGAGTGACTCCGCCAGCGAGATGCCAAATCCTCGCTTCAACAGCACCGGATATTTTTTTTGCCTGCCAATGGCTTTGAGCAGCTCGAAATTCTGTGTATTGCGCGTTCCAATCTGCATCATCACACCCGTGGGATCGCCGGCTTGCGCCAAACATTGCTCGATTTCTTCAAGGTGGTTTTCGTGCGTGACTTCAATTGCAATGACTTTGATGCCGTACTTACCGGCCAACTCAAAAACATAGGGCAAACATGCTTTGCCGTGCCCCTGAAAGGAGTAGGGATTCGTGCGGGGCTTATAAGCGCCCATGCGCGTGCAGGTCTGCCCGTTCTCCTGCAACGCGCGCATCATGGCTTCAACATGCTCCTTGGTATCGACGGCACACAAGCCGGCGAACACGACGAGGGCATCTTGATCGAAGTGCACGCCGTTGTAATCGAATCCAATGGCGCGCTGCTCATCTTGATGCCGGCCCAGTATGCGATACTCCTCAGAAATTCGCACCACGCGCTCGACTGCGGGCAACGCCGCGATCATTTCGAGGCTTAGTCTCTTCGTATCGCCGATGAGATAAATTTCCGTGAGCTTCTGTTGCCGGCCTTGCACTTCGTGCTTTTGAATGCGGATGCGGGGCAGGTTCTCAAGATAAGTCCAAGTTGACCGAAACTCGGCAGAGTCTTCGTTGATGTTCGGGTGAAGGATGACAAGCATGAGGAGTTTTTTCGTGTTCAGAGCTTTTGTTGAGTCATTGCCAGCCAAAGTCCCAACGGTTAGAAAAAGCACAGCGCATAAAAAATACTAGCCCCTGCTTTGATTCAATCCGTTAGTCTCTTTGAAGTGAACTCTGTGCAGAAAGAGCAAACAACCTTGCTAGACTTTTCAAATTTAGCAAAGTTTTGGTTCCGGCTCGTCCTTAGGATTATGAATTTGTTTTCGTTTTACGGTTGTAATGCATCGCCGGAGGTTGCCCGGTTGCTTCCAACACGCTCAGCCAAAGCGTGCTTTCTGGAAGAATTTTTTTCCGTTGCGCAGTGGCCAGCGGAATCGGCACGTGCGTGAAAACGTTGTGCCATTGCCCGATCACGAGATCGGTCTTGCCGGCCATGGCCGCGTGCACGGCATAGCGGCTCAGATTGTCGCAATAAATGCTGTCGTTCGCGTTCGGCAAAACACTGCGAATGGTGTAACTCGGATCGATGTATTTCAGATTGATCTCGATCTTCTTGCCGGCGAAGTGTTGTTGAATCTTGTCTTGCAAAAATGCGCCGATGTCTTGGTGGCGCGCGTTGCCCGAGGCATCCTTTGTCGCTTGGCGTTCGCCCATCAAATCCTGGCCCGCACCTTCCGCTACCACGATGAGGGCATGACCGCGCGCTTGCAGGCGCTTTTCGAGATAGTGCAACAAACCGTTTTCGCCCTCCAACTCGAATGCGATTTCCGGAATAAGCGCGAAATTCACGTCGCGGCTCGCCAGCGCGGCATAAGCAACGATGAAGCCGGAATCGCGGCCCATGGTTTTGACCAAGCCGATGCCGTTCGGATGGCTGCGCGCTTCCGTGTGCGCGCAATCCAAAGCTTCTTTCGCTCGCTCCACCGCCGTGTCAAAACCAAAAGTTTTATAAACAAAATTAATGTCATTGTCGATGGTTTTGGGCACGCCGACGATTGCGATCTTCAACCCACGACGCTTCGCTTCCATCCAAATGCGGTGCGCGCCTTTGAGCGTGCCGTCTCCGCCGATGGCAAATAGAATATTGATGCCTTCGCGATCAAGCGTATCAACCCCAATCGCAGGGTCTTCCTCGCCGCGCGACGTGCCGAGAATCGTGCCGGGAATGCGATGAATGCGCTCCACCACCTCCGGCGTCAACATCATTGGAGTGAACCCGTATTTCGGATTGAGCGCGCGATAACCGTTGCGCAGCCCCAGCACGGTCTTGACGCCGTAACGATGATAGAGCTGCATGTACAAAGAGCGAATGACATTATTCAAGCCCGGTGAAAGCCCTCCGCACGTCATAATGGCCGCGCGCGTGTAGCCCGGACGGAAATAGATCTTCGCGCGCGCGCCAGCCTTTTCCAATGTTACCGGAGTTTCGGAGCTTCTCTCACCATGCTGTTCAAGGTTCACACTAATTCTTATCGCATCGGAAACATAGCCGGCCATGCCGGCGCCGGAAGAAACCGGCAACCCCAGCGGCGAATCGATTTGGCATTCGCCGAGCGCTTCAATTTGATAGTCTGAGGTGGTCATACTGCTTTTGAAGACATTGAGTTTTTGAGGAATGATTGTCAAAGCTCGTCGTCGCTCTGAATCGGCATTCATCAAGAGCATGGCGCCGTTCGAGGAACGTCGAAACTGTTATTCGAACTTAAGCAATTTCCTCGATTCATCCAAACGTATCTTCGCGGGGTTGATAAAGCTCGAACGAGAGCCGGTCAATGCTTGAATACGGCGGAGGGCGAAAGGGTAGTTCAGCGGTCGAATGTGGCGGGGTTTAGGTTTTGATGACAGGTGCACATGCTTTCGAAGTTTGATTCAAATTCGACGCAATGGAAAGAAACAAAACAATTGATGAAAACTTCTGAATTGGCTGCGTTGTTTGCGTTTGTTGGGATTTTGAACGACGGCAACGGTATTCATCATTCATCGCCTTCGCTTGCTCATTTCCCCATTGGTCAGAGTCCCGTTGCATCTAGTTTCGTTGCAGACACATACACCGCGTCATCGTACACGATGTGCTTTTGCTTTCTCAAATTTAAAATGCCTTCCAACGGCGAGTGTCGCGTCAGAATGAAGCGGCTGCGATATCCCGGTTTGATTTGCCCGAGCTTTTCTTTGTATTCCAATCGGCTCGAGCTGTTTCCGGTTGCAGCATTGATCACGGATAACGCCGAGAGTCCGGCGTGCTCCATCAATTCCAGCTCATCCACCAAACCAAATCCATGCGTCACACCGCAAGAGCCGGCGTCGCTGCCCGCAATGATTTGCACGCCCATCGCATGCGCCTTCACCAAGCTTGCAGCGTGTTGATCGAGAATCTTCCGCAGATTCGAAGTGATTTTTTCATTCGAGCCCAGGTGCTCGGCATAATCGATTTGCTTTTGCACCGGAGCGAATGTCGGCACCCAGGCAATCTGCCGATCGCGCATTTTGGCAAGTTGATCTTGTCGAACGAAGAAGCCGTGTTCCACAGAATCCACTCTGCCCGCAATGACACGCTCGATTCCGTCATCGCCGGAGGCATGCGCAAAAGTTTGTTTGCCGAATTCTTTTGCCGCACTCACGAGTTCCACTATTTCCAGCGCCGACATTTGCGGTTCTTTGGTGACTTGACCATCTTTGAAATCGATAATATCCGTCGCGATCAGCTTGATGCGATCGGCGCCTGCTTGAATCCGGGATTTAACGCAGGCTTTGAGAGAAGGATGATTTTCGATGGGTTCGGCCATGAACCCGCCGTATTGGCCTTTGTGGTGGATCGCCGCGCCCGGGCTGTCAACATAAGGCATAAGCGGTTTGTCTTCGCGCTCATAAAGCTTGCTGATCGCCAGTCCAACGCCGTGCTTGTCACCGGCATCTCGAATCGCGACAATGCCGATTCGAACCAATTTCTCCAATCGCCGGCGCGCAGCGCTTAACAACTCTTGCGGAGTTTGCTTGAGGTAGGCGTTCCGCTTCACAAGATTCAATTCCCCGCCTTCGAGAAACAAATGCGCATGCGCCTCGATCAATCCGGGCAACAGCGTATACTCGTTCAATTCCGCATCCGGCCGATCTTGACCCGGATTCAAGAGTTCCCGAGGCGGCGGATTCTGCGCGCTGCCGAGGTATCGGATCGAGTTGGCGTCATAGACAATATGCATATCCTGTAGAGGCTTCGTGCTGAAACCATCCACTAACGTCCCGACACGCAACCAGACACTCCGCGTGCCGGATGCCACTGGAATAAAAATTTTTTCATTCATCAGCAGGCGCAGCATTGTTGCACATTTCCATCACGGCCTCGGCTTGACGAAAGCCGGCGGTTTCCTGGCTTTCCCCTGCGCCGGCGCGGCCTTGCTCTAATGCGTGGCGGAGCTGCTGCACGATCGCGTGATCCGCCGGCAATGGCACAAGCGATTTCTCCGGATTGGCAATCGCGAAATCCAAACCGGCCTCCGTTGCCAAAGTCAGATAGGCTCTTTCCAAATCTTCGCGAATGTACTTGGGTGTGCCCCAGGCAAAATTCGACAATCCGACGGTTATATGAACGCCGCGCAAGTCCGGATCTTGCCGAATGAGCCGCATGGCATCCAGCCCGATATTCACCAAGCCATACGTATCGGCGCCGACCGGCGCAAGTCCGGGATCGAGGATGATTTGATCATTGGTGCGGCCCGCCTTGGTCACCAAAAGCTCCACAAAATGCTTGGCGGCGGCATGGACATCGTTCGGATGCAGGCATTGCGCCGTCCCACTGCCGGCGAATTTTTCCGAGGCCATCACAATGACGAAAGTATCGTATTCCGCGATCAATTCAATCATTTCCTCCAGACGCTCACGCGAAGCTGCCAGCGAATTCAGGATCGGGGCGCCGCCTCTGCGGCGGTCGTAATATTTCAACGCAACTTTGTGATACTCCACCGCAGGGTTATCAATGCAAAGAGGCAAAGAGGTCACTTCTTGAATCGCGGGAATAACTTCCGGCAGGAAACTCAGCATGTCCGCCAGCTTCACCGGTACAAGCCGTGTTGCGTCAATGTTCAAATCCAGAAAGTCCACGCCCAGATTTGCCTGCAATTGCGCGAGATGTTGATAGCCCTTCACCTCGCGCGCCGCGAACGCATGGCGCGCCCGCGCATAGGCGTTGTTGATCAAATCACCAATGATGCGTAGTTTTTTTTCAGCCATTACTTTTCCTTTTGTGGAATAAAGAATCTCCACAATGCCTGTCTGCAAGCGGCTGTTTGCTTATTTGATTCGGGTTTGCCGGGCTTAGTGAATGAGTTGAGGCGCATGATCTTCCATCTTCTGTTCATTCACTTTATCCGTGCCAGCCTGGCCTGTTGGCTTTGCAGCATGATCGCGCCCCAGCCAGTTGTTTGCCCAAGCCGAAGTTTTTCTGAGCGCTTGATTTTGCACCACCGGCGCATGCCGCAACAATTCCAGTTCCTTGCCATCATGCTTGAGCCGTTCATACGCGCGCAACCAAATGCAATCGCCAAAACCCGCCACTTCGCAAAGTCCATCTTTCGTGCCGCCGCATGGGCCGTTGCGCTGGTTTTTGGCGCATTGTGATTCGGGACACAAGTAGGCAATATCGGGCAGAGAACAATCGCCGCAGTCTTGACAATCGAACAACACCATCTTGCTCAGCCGTTCGACGGCGCGCAGCAGTTTGGGACCCTGACTGGGATCTTCGGATTTTTGGCAAATCCTTGCGCCCCATTTGGTCACGGCGCGATCCGGCGTGAACATGATCGCATGTGTCAGCTTGGACAAATGATACATCGGCCCAACGTGCCTTGATTTCAGCAACACAGAAGTTGAGCTTTGAACCGCAGGGTCAGCGAGGCCGGTCGCCGGATTTTCGGCGTAGTAGAAAAATTCACTTGGCCGCGAGAATTTGATTTCCCGGGAAAATTGTTTCCAATCCTCGGCAGAAAACGAGCGTTCAATTTCCAGAATTTTTTCGATGGCGGCAAAATCGTAAACGCCACCTAAATACGCGCCGCGATACCCCAAACCGCGATAGACTGCAATTTGCTTGGCGGCAAATTCATGAAAAAAGGCCTTGCCCTGATCCGCGGATCGCCCCTGCCGCCGGCAAAGCTCCAATAGCGGCGGCGTCACCACAATGCCGGGAATTTTCTTGTCGTGAAAAATTTGCGCGACCCTGGGGTTCAGCACATACACGTTCCCGATCAAAGGCACATGCCTCATGCCGTGCTGATCCATGTAAAGCCGCAATTCATGAATCTTGCGGGAATCGTAGCCGACTTGATTGATGATAAAGTGAGCGCCGCATTCGATCTTTTTTTGCAGCTTGAGATATTGCGGAACGACCTCGCCTTCCCGCAACTTGAAATTGCTCGTCACGGCCCCGATTAAGAATTGTGTTTTTCCAAGTCGTTGCGTTTCGTGCATGCCTCCGCGTTGCCGGTACTCGAAGCCGCGATTCATTTTGGTCAGCATGGAAATCAGGCCGATGGAATCCAGATCGAAGACCGGTTTCGCCATCCCTTCATTGCCGGCCATCGGATAGTCGCCGGTCATGGCCAGAATGTTATGGAAACCCTCGCTGCTCAAAAACCAGGCTTCGCTCTCAAGGCCATTGCGATTGTGATCCTTGCACGTCATGTGAATCAGCACTTCCTTGCCCGCATACAGAATCGGCTTGCCCAAGGCGTGCGGCGCCAACTGCGGATTGCCGCCGGCATTATCCGTAATCGAAATCCAATCGACGGCCGGGCAATTCACCAGTTCATTGGCGAAATTCCGCGCCTTGACCGCGCTCTTCTCCGCCATTGAGCCGCGAATGGAGAGCAGCTCGACGCCGAAAAGAAAATCGGTGGCCTGAAAAAGTTTTTCGCGCAAGGTTTGCATCGAAGAATTCATCTTACGCAACGGTTTCCAATTCTTTTTTCACGGCAGCCGCCACTTCTTCCGGCGCTCCCGCGCGCGCCATGGTCTCGCTCCAGCGCCACTGTTTGAGATAATCATCGGCATCGGTCAATCCCTGCGCCTGCGCCGCCCGGTCGATTTTTGCAATGAAATGCGGCGCCAATTCGATCTTGATTTCATCAAAATCATCCCAGACTTTCACTTGCGAGGGGATATCTTGCCAATAAAGAATTTGATAGTAAGCCATAATGAATCGCCATCAAAAATGTGTTTGGGAATCATTGGATTGTTGGAGTAGTGGAGTGATGGATTATTGGAAACTCCAGAAATCCAACAATCCATCGATCCATTGATCCAGCAATCCATCAATCCGACCCAATGTGACAAAAGTTATCCTTTGCCAACCAATCTCAAAAAAAGATCGACGGCGCTGGAAGCGTCGGCGCCGTAGCCGTCGGCGCCGATTTCGTCGGCATACATCTGGCTGATCGGCGCGCCGCCAACCGCCATTTTGATATGCCCTTGGCCCTTTTCCTTGAACCCATCGATGACGGTTTTCATGTAAGTCATCGTGGTGGTGAGCAGTGCACTCATACCGATAATGTCCGGCTTGTATTGCTCGGCGGCGGCGAGAAATTTTTCAATGCTCTGATCCACCCCAATGTCGTGGACCTTGAAGCCGGCGCCCTCCGCCATCATGCACACCAAATTTTTTCCAATGTCGTGCAAATCGCCGCGCACGGTTCCCATGACAATCACGCCGGCCGGCTGGACGTTCGAGTCGTGGGCGGTCAGCAGCGGCTTGAGCACCGCCATGCCGGCTTTCATGGCGCGCGCGGCGATCAGGACTTCAGGCACGTACAGAATGTTGTGTTTGAAGTCCTCACCGACCACGCTCATGCCGGCAATCAAACCTTCATTCAAAATTTCTTGAACGCTTCGGCCTTCGGCCAGCGCGTCTTTAGTCATTTGCTCGACGTCTTTGGCTTTGCCTTCGTAAAGGCATTGATTCATCAAAGCATAATCAGGCATATCGTAATACTCCAAGTGAGACGATCTCGACAATGTTAAGTGAAGAATTCTTTTTCAGTCTTGACTTTTGTGCTGATCACCGTTTGGCATTGAATTCCGCCAGCGCGTCCTGCATGGCCAAAATGTTTTTGCGGGGCATTCCCGGGCTGACACCGCCGCCGACGGAGAGAATGATGCCTTCGCCGCCGCTCTTTTCCAAAACTTCCAGCGTGGCTTCGCGAACCTCTGCCGGTGTGCCGCGCACGCCAATCTCCAGGGGATTGACATTGCCCATGAGACACATGCGGGCGCCGACGCGCGCCTTCACTTCGGCGATGTCCGTTTGTTTGCCCCAGTTCAAAACGTTAAACCCGCAGTCCGGCAAGTGATCCAGACACGCAGCTATGTCCGCGTCATTGTGATAAATTTTGACCCAATCTTTAGGAAAGGCGCCGCAGATTCGTTTCAAATAGGGATGCCCAAATTCCAGATAGTGCTCCTCGTTAATGAATCCCACAATGTCATCCAGGATGAAAATGCCTTCCACCGTGTTTCCCATGATCTTGGCCTGCGCCTTCAGCCAGTCAATGATTAGATTCGTGCAGCGATCAATCAACTTGTGCGCCCATTCCGGCTTTTCCACAATGTCGAACATGAACTCGGTGGTGCTGCGCACAAAGCCGGCGGTGCAGAGCGGGCCTCGGGAAGTGACCAGCGGCAGAATCTCGCCTTGATCCAAAATGCGCTGCTTCTGCATTTTGATGCGGTGCAGCGTCATCGCCATGAAGGCGTCACACTCCACTTCATATTCCGGAAAGTTTTCCATGTCCTCGATGTGATAAAGCGTGTGATATTCGCTGGGCGTATTGTTTTGCCAAAATTTGATCTTGGCGCCCAAAGCCGAGGGCTCTGCCGCCATGCCGTATTCCATCCACCACGAAGGAACAAAAATAATATCCGGGTATTCATGGTGAATCTTGAGATTGGACTGGAACCACAACTCCGGGTCGAGATAATAGTCCATGTGATTCAAGCCGAGATAACCGGGTATCCATGGGCTGTCGATAATCAGGGCCATGGGCACCCTGTCCAATTTTTCCAGACGGGCCGCCCTTTTAAAGGTTTCCCATTGTTCCGGTTTCATATTTTATTTCCTCTCGCGAAGTTTTTAGCTTTCCATCATTACGGAGTAACAAAGATCTCCGTGTCGGTAATTTTCAATTCTACTCCCGCCGCCTTGGCGGCTTCCTGAAGCGCCGCATGCAACATCACGACAGGATCTTTGCTGACTTCGAGCCTTCGCATCAATCCTTCACCTTTTTTCGCTCCGACGACGAGAGTAAGCTTTAATCCTTTGCGTTTGCAAGACACCCGGGTGTCATCCGGAAGTTTTGTATTCATGGGTTTGATGAAGGCATCGATATAATGCACGCCAATGCCGGATTTGTCTTTGACGTCAGGAGATAGTTTCTCTTTTGCTGCTTGATTGAGGTCACAAAGCTTTATCATGATGGATACTCCAAAGTTTTGTCATTCTGCCTGTGGTTTCTTGGCTTCTCATCTTGCGCGAATGCGAAATGAATCACTTCCAACACCAAGCCCCATTTATGTTCGCGGCTGGCGGCGTCACAATAGCAGCCAGCAGGGCTGAATTGGCGCTTCCACGTCAACACTTCATTGAGCGGCCTGCCCAACAGCGGTTTTTCATTCGCCATCGCCTGCTCGAGTTGTGCCGCGTTGCGTTGATATTCGCACATGCAGGTATGGCCGGTATCACCCGGCGCCGGCGCGCAACTCATGGCGGCGATTTTGTAGCCTTCCCCTGCCGGATCAAGCGTAATATCATAATCATACTCCAGCGGCTGCCCCAAATTTGAACAGGTGGTGCCCGCATAGCGGAATCGCGCGTGCACCGAACCGTCGGCAAGCACATGCAGTTGCAACCGTTCTTGCGACCACTTTTCCAGCGCCCGGGAGCTAATCGAATATTTTGCGTCGTGAGCGAGTGACGTGTTCTGCGGGGCTTTGCCGTTCGAGATTTCATCAACGCGCGCTTGCAGCCGGCGCACATCCTCGATGCAACCTCGCGCCGGCGCATACGGCGTCCGCCGATATTGGCAGGATAGCATGGAACAGTTTTCACACGGGATCAATGCCGTGAGCTTTCGAACTTGATTCACGTGCCGCGTGATGCCAAAGACCGCGAGCAAAGATTTTTTCGGCCTGAGCATGCCGGTGTCCAACGCATGAATTTCTTCCGCAAAATTCTTTTGCCGAATTAGATTCAATAGCTTGCGTTGATCTGATATTTCCCATTCGGGATAGCCCGGACTGTAATGCGGCAGTACTGCCATCCCCTGTGGTTCAGCCCAGGCACATAAGCGCGCGCCCGCGGTCGTAATCAAATGCTCGACAACGGCAGAGCCGTACATTTCCAGAAAGAAGTACTCATCCGGTTTTTCCTCCTGCCAAAGTTGGCGCGCCTTCTCCTCGCATTCGCTGCCGGCGCTCACTGCCACCAATATCGCCGTATGCGCTTGCGCCTTGCGCAATTGCTCATGAAGCCTTGTTGACGAGAAGGCAACGCCGTCGATTTCAAGCTGTCCATTTGCAATATCAAGCCGCCCGGCTTGTCTGGCATAAATCCACGGCTTGCCGTTTTCGGTGTACCAGTTTCTGGCCCAAGCGGCCAGTTCTCGAGAGCGCTCGGCGAATTCATACTGCTTGGGGTAACCCAAGAGACGTTTGTATTCAGCCTCCTGAACATTCGTCTCGGGTTGTTTGTCGAACAGTTCAATCATACTTGCAGCAACGTTTCAACCGGGTTGAATTGACATCCTTCAACAAAAAAATTGAAAAATCCGGGGTGCGTTTCCAGGCGGCAGTGCTTGACGCTTTTCACCAAATTTTCCAGCGCCTCGCGTTTTGACCGCGACAGCAGCGCCATACAAGCGCCTTCAATGGAAGCATTGCCGACCTGCAGAATTTTTGCGTTGTCGAGGTTGGGAATCAGGCCAATCCGCTTCGCTGCCTCCACATTGATATAACGGCCAAAACCGCCGGCCAGGTAAAAAACCTCCAGCTCATCAAATCCAACGTCATATTCGTCGAGCACAATGTGCAAGCCGGCCACGTTGGCGCCTTTAGCCTGGGCCAGCTCGTTGATGTCACGTTCATTCAAATAAATCTGGCGTTCACTGTCAGCATACAGATCAATTCGTGTTTCGCCATGCTCAAATCGCCCCAGACTATTCATGCGTTCATTTCTCAGCAGTTCGCTCAACAGATCGATTAGGCCGGAGCCGCAAATTCCTTCCGGCGCGCCGCCGCCGATGACTTGAAATTCAATTTGTCCAGCAGCATTGATTTTTACTCTTTCGATCGCGCCCGGTAATCCGGGCATGCCGCAGGAGATATTGCCTCCCTCGAATGCCGGGCCGGCCGGACAGGAGGCGGCCAGAATTTTGTTTTTGTTGCCGACAATCAATTCTGTGTTCGTACCAATGTCCATGATCGCGATCAACCGCTCTTCGTTCGCAATGTCCACGGCCAGCATGCATGCCGCGGCATCCGCGCCGACGTGGCCGCTGATGATGGGCAAGCCGTAAACCCGCGCCTGCGGATGCAGCGGCAGCAACAGCCGTTTTGCCGAGGCGGACAAGCTCGTCGTGGTCCGGTGTCCGGCGGCCATCTCCAGCTCGGTGATGGATTGATACGGGTTTTGTCCGATGGAATAAACACTGAGCCGAAAGAACAGATCGCGCATGGTGGAATTTCCCGCGACGACCATTTCGTAAATCGAATTTGGATCGACCGGAAATTCTTCGATGGCATGGCTGATGTAGCCGGCGAGCGTTCTTTGCAACAACTTGCCGCGATGCGTAGAGTCATAATGAATGCGCGACATCACCTCGGAACCGCCGAACCGCTGCGGATTTTCAAAAGCCGCGTCCGCCATGATCTCGCCGGTTTCCAAATTCAAAAGGCGAATGACCACGGTCGTCGTTCCCAGGTCCATCGCCAGCCCGTGGATGGGCCCAGCGTTACGCTCGATTTCTTCGCCATCCAAAAGAATCCGGTCGCCCTCGCGCGTCACCGCAGGATCGAGACGCAAGTTTTGATGACATGCCGGAAGCTGTAACGCGCGGGTTTCGATGCGCATGTCGCCGCGCCGCAGAGTATGGCATCGCACCACGCCGCTGCCCGCGATAATCTGGGTCCGGCATGAAAGGCGGAAGTTGTCTCGCAGATGATCCTCTTGCGAAACCTTTTCGGAAAGGCATTCCATGCCCTCGGTGACCTCAATCAGGCATTCCTTGCATTTCCCCTGCTTGAGGCACGAAGTGGGAACACGTATGCCGAAAGACTCGGCGTATTCAAAGAGTGAAGAGCCGGGCGCGACATTGGCGTGAAGATTGTTGAAATGCAACTCTACACTCATGTGACTGACTTTTTAGAGGTCGTCGCAAGTGAAGTCCGGTTTACATTTGTCACTGCGCAAGTCGTGCTTCACCGCGCGCGCTATTTCACTACATTGACCAGCGTGCCGATGGGTTGAATGGTAATGCGAATCTCGTCACCGCTTAGCAAGCAAAAATCACTCGGCGGAATAATGCCGGTGCCGGTCATGAGCAAGCTGCCGTGCGGAAAAGAGCATTCGCGATATAAATAGGCCACCAGCTCTTCCGGCGTTCTTTTCATTTGTTTAATGTCCACGCTGCCGGCGAAAATCGGATATTCACTCGGTAGCGCAGACATCTTGTCTGCAGCAGGCAGGATGCCTGCGCTACGGTTCTCCTCGGGAGTCGGAGCGTGCAAGATCGGCGCGCCGTTTCTCACAATTTCAAGATGAATGATCGTGTCTGCGGGAAGAGACTCTTCCGTCACATAAATGCACGGGCCGAGAGCGGCGCAGCCATCGTATGTTTTCGCCTGCGGCAGATAAAGCGGGTTCTCGCCTTCAATGCTTCTTGAACTCATGTCATTGCCAATCGTGTAGCCGACAATCTTGCCGCTGGAGGTGATCATCAACGTCAGCTCGGGTTCCGGAACATTCCAAGCGGAGTCTTGGCGAATTCTCACTTTGCCGCCGGAGCCAACGACACGGTGCGAAGTCGCTTTGAAAAACAACTCCGGCCGCTCGGCTTCATAAACCCGCGCATAAAATTCCCCGCCGCCGGCGTTTTTCGATTCCTCCTGGCGGCCAATTTTGCTGCGAATGTACGTGACGCCGCTTGCCCATAACTCCTGAGATTGAATTGGCGCCTCCAAACTATTGTTCAGAAGCTGCTGGCCGTTATCTATGGGTTCAACCGAGCGCGCGATTTCAGCGAGCTTGCCAAAGAGATTGTCATCATTGACAAACGTATCCCAGTTTTCGCCTTCCAACAAATGAAAGCGTTGGTCTCTTTCAATGACGATGCCGGTTTGGGTTTTGTAGAGTTTCAATTTAACTCACTTTTGTAGTAGACCCTTTAGGGTCACGATGTTCCGGACTATTTGCGCCTGAAGGCACCACTGCGAAAATTCCCTTTCAAACAAACACCACATGAAACAAAAACAAAAATACCGCCGCCGAAATCCCCAGGATAAACGTGCCCAAGCTTTGCAGCCGGTAGCCGGTTTTCACGTCCATGCCGGAGAGTTGCGTGACGACCCAGAAGAAGCTGTCGTTCGCATGTGAGAACACCATCGAGCCGGCGCCGATGGCGATGACGACGACGGCTTTTGTTATCGGGCTGACAAATCCCAACGTGTCCATCATCGGCACCATGATGGAGGCGGTGGTGATGAGCGCCACGGTCGATGAGCCTTGTGCGGTTTTGATGGCCGCCGCCAAGAGAAACGGCAGCCAGATGCTGAGATGCACATCCGCCAAAACTTTGCTCAACAATTCTGCAATGCCGGAATCCTGCAGCACTTTGCCAAAAATTCCTCCGGCGCCGGTGATCAAGATAATCGAAGCCGCGCTGCTCAAAGATTGTCCCACCCATCCCGACATCGAAAACATTTCGGCCTCCAATTTCTTGGGCAACAACGCAGCGAGAAGCATTCCAATCAACAGCGCAATCACCGGCTCGCCGAGAAATGAGATGAGCTTGGTAACCACGCCGCTGGCCGAGCCTGCTAACACGCCGACGCTCGATTTCAGCACAATCAAAACGATTGGCACCACGACCGGCAGCGAGGATTTGAATGCGTTCGGCGCGTGCTGCATGCGCGCATTCATTTCAGCCTCGGTTATCTCCGGGCTGGGTTCGATGTAAGTTTTGGCGGCAAATTTGGTCGCAAATATCACGGCGACAATCGTCGCCAATGCGGCGATCAGCATTCCCAACATCAACACCAAACCCAAATCTGCGCCCAGGATGCCGGCGGCCGCAATCGGTCCGGGCGTCGGCGGCACGAGGGTGTGCGTCGCCGTGAGTCCGAGGCTCAGCGCAATGGCAGAGCCTGCCAGCGAAATGCCCGCGCGTTTCGACAGACTTTTGTTGAGCGGCGAAATGAGCATGAAGCCGCTGTCGGCAAACACCGGTATGGAGACGATGTAACCGATGATGCCCATGGCCGCAGGAACGCGCTTCTTGCCAATGAGCTTGAGCACTTTGTCCGCCAAAGTATAAGCGGCCCCGGTGTTTTCCAGGAAAGCGCCGATAATAACGCCCAGCACGATGATCAATCCGATCTTGCCCAGCGTGTTGCCGAAACCTTCGTTGATTGCGCTCACGATTTTTCCGGCAGGCATTCCCGCGAGAAATCCATACCCCAAAGCCGCCAGCAGCAAGGCCAGAAATGGATGCACTTTCAGCTTGACGCTCAACAATATAATGCCAACAATGCTGAGGGCGAGATAGAGGACGATCATTTATTTTTCCAATCAGATCACTTTAAAGCAAAAACTTTCACGCAAAGGCGCAGAGCCGCAAAGGTGTCGCAAAGAAAAACTTTGCGGGTTCTTTGCGTCTTCGCGTCTTTGCGTGCGCTTTTGATTTTCTTTTTGGCTTCGGCTTATGCTTTTGTTTAATGCAAATCGCCTTTCACCACTGCACCTGATTTTCCAATGAGAATATCCAGATCAGCTCCTTGATCGGCTTGCTGAACGTGCTCCAGATAGATGCGCACGTAACCTCGGCTCGTATGCGGCGGTGGCGGCGTCCACGCGGCTCGGCGTCGCTTCAACTCTTCGTCAGAGACATCGAGATGCAGCTTGCGCTTGGCAACATCAAGCTCGATGAAGTCACCGTCCTTCACCAATGCGAGCGTGCCGCCGATGGCGGATTCAGGCGAAATATGCAACACCACAGTTCCGTAAGCCGTGCCGCTCATTCTCCCATCCGAGATGCGCACCATGTCTTTCACGCCTTTGAGTATCAGCTTTTTGGGAAGATCAACGTTGCCCACTTCCGGCATGCCGGGATAACCTTTCGGGCCGACGCTTTTGAGCACGATGACGCACGATGCGTCGATGTTCAAATTTGGATCATCGATGCGCGCATGATAATCATCCATGCTTTCAAACACCACGGCGCGACCGCGGTGTTTCATCAGCGCCGGCGTTGCTGCCGAGGGTTTGATCACGGCGCCGTTCTCGCACAGATTGCCTTTGAGCACGGCAATGCCCGCTTCCGGCTGCAACGGCTTGTCGATGCTGGCAATCACTTCGCGGTTGTAGCATTCGGCTTTGGCGTTGTTCTCGCGCAGCGTTTTGCCGTTGACGGTGATCGCCTCTTGATGAAGTCTGTTGCCGAGCTCTTTGATCACAACTGGAAGGCCACCGGCATAGAAAAAATCTTCCATCAGAAATTTTCCTGAGGGCATCAAGTTGACCAATAACGGAATTTTGCTGCCGAGTTTGTCAAAATCGTCGAGACTCAATTCCACACCAATCCTGCCCGCAATCGCCAAAAGATGAATGATCAAATTGGTGGAGCCACCGACCGCGGCGTTGACGACGATGGCGTTTTCAAACGCTTTTCGGGTGAGAAGGCGCGACAATTTCAAATCTTCGCGAACCATCTCCACGATGCGGCGACCGGACAATTGCGCCATGACTTTTTTTCTGGAATCAACGGCGGGAATCGCCGAGGCGCCGGGGAGAGTCAATCCCAAAGCTTCCACCATCGTGGCCATCGTCGAAGCGGTGCCCATGGTGTTGCAATGGCCGCTGCTGCGCGCCGCGCAAATTTCCGCCTCCAACAAATCTTCGGCGGAGAATCCTTCTGCCGTTTGCTTCGTTTTGATCATCCAATTGAATGAACCGGAACCAATGCAATCTCCTCTGAAACGGCCATTCAGCATCGGGCCGCCGGGCACGACGATCGTGGGCAAGTCCACACTGCACGCGCCCATCAACGTCGAAGGCGTGGTCTTGTCGCAGCCGGTCAAGAGCACGACGCCATCGAGCGGATTGGCGCGGATCGATTCTTCCACATCCATGCTGACGAGATTGCGGAACAGCATGGTGGTGGGCCGCATGATGGTCTCGCCCATCGAAGTCACGGGAAATTCGAGCGGAAATCCGCCGGCTTCAAGCACGCCTTTTTTGACGATCTCGGCAAAATCCCGCAGGTGGCCGTTGCACGGCGTCAGCTCCGACCAGGTGTTGCAGATGCCGATGACCGGCCGGCCGCGAAAATGATCGTCGGGATAACCCTGGTTGCGCAGCCAGGAACGATGGACGAAACCCATCTTGTCATTGCCGCCGAACCATTCTTGGCTTCTGAGTTTTTTTTCTTCTTTCATCTCGATCTTTCATTCAGCAAATCGTTCGCTGCATTCACCAAAAAGATGTAACTCGCGCACAGCCCGATAACGTACTCATTCTCGCCCCACAAAAACGGCCAGTCTTCTTTGTTCTCGGGAAAATCCGGCGGCAAAATCAGAACGCCGGGAACAACGCCACCGGCGATGAATGAATAGTCAGCACGGTTGCTGCCATAAGCCACCATTTTGGAATCGGTGCCGACACCCGAGACGAATGAAATATTGGAGCCAGGATGACAGCCGTAAATGTAGTTCAACCCTCTGAGCGTGTGTTCGCGATCAATAATTTCTGGAAATGCCTCGTGCAAAACATAATTCGTGATGGCAAACCCGACAACCCAGCCGTTTCCCGCCCAACCGCCAGTCGAGATGGGAACGCCGAAAGGATTTTGTTCATAAAACTTGTCGATTTCATTTTTATATACCCGGACCAGAGGCTCCAGCTTTTTGGAATATGCTGACTCCATATAAGGCATGGCGCGCACGGCAAGCGCGGCGGTGCGGCTGAACTGTTTTTCAATATGCGGCCACAATGCATTTATCCTTTGCGCGTATTTTGCCTCTTTGGTGCAAATCAGCAATTCAACTGCCGCCTTGAGCTCCTCGTCTTCTAATGGGCCTCCGGTTGTATTGCCGTGCTGAAATAGATTCGGTGCATGGCTATGTTCTTCATTCCAAACTTTCTTCGCGGTGGCGAGACATTCTTCAGCCAGCTCATCGTTATATCCGCGCAAGGCGCGGCTGGCGGCTGCCAGTGCAGCGGCCGAGCCATAATTCAATGCAGTCGATTTGCTGGTGAATGCCCATCTATCGTCAAATGTATCGCTGAACGAACCATTGGATGAAACGCTGTCCAGCTTGGCATTGTAAATGAGATTATCGGTTTTTGTCACCGCATCGCCGAGATGAGTGTATTGTGAAAGATGCGCTTCGACAATGCCGGGGATGGCATGACCAACGGCTTGGTGTTGCGCGATGAGCTGCAGCGTGCCGTGCTCTATTTGCTGAAGCAGGTCGGGTTTGCCATCGGGGCGGTGAATATCCACAAAACGTTTTTTCTGATCGATGGTCGTTTCGTCTCGCTCCGGACGAAAGCGTTCCCACGTTTGCACCATGCTCAAAACTGTGGCGTATTGGGTTTGTGTACGAATATCAAAATCACCGGCATCGTACCAGCCGCCGACATTCAATCCCGGAATATGTTCTCCTGGCTGATATGACGAGTCCGTGGTGGGACCTTGCGCATACAAATCAAAATGCTCATGATTGACCGGTGCCTGCAGGGCGTCGTCCAGATGCGAGGCGCCGTGCCAGACGCGATAGGCTTCCTTCACAAATATATGATCCATTTGCACCGGGAAAAATACATCGAGGGTCGGGTGCCAGGCTTCGGCGTAAACCTCTGCCGCAATTCTGAATGATTTTGTGCGTTGCTCGCCATATTCAATAACGTACAAGCCGTTTTCGTTCACCGGGGTGAAATCAAAAGTCGAATAGTTGTAACGCAGGTACTTGCCCCAGTTTTTGATTTCGCCTTTGTATTTTTCAACAAGCGCGCCGCTTTCCGACACTCGCAGGACGCGAGCGGTTTTCAACGCAGTGTCATTCTTGTCAAGTTCAATAACCGCGATTTTTTTCTGATCAGGATGATATCCAGCCTGCGAATAGGCGACCATTGGCGGCCGCGTCCAATTGGGAATCGTGTTGGCAGTGAGGAACCATTCGACAACTTTTCCGGATCGGCCTGGCGGAATGAGACTGCGCACGACGTACCATCCGTTCTGCGCCTTGTTGCGGCCGTCGAACAATAAAAGCTCACAATCATTCGCTTTGATCGTAACATGCCGAGTAGGATCTTCAGGCGCGAGAACAAGGGTCTTGCCAGCCGCAATTGGCTTTGGCTCCACAATACCCGATTTATCTACTGCCATCGGCCCACTGGGATAGAGCGGAAAAATGCCGCTTTTTCCATCCATCAGATAGGCTTTCTTGAAATAAGCTGAGGGCAGAAATTCGAGATTGAATCCGGCGCGGCCTTGAAGCTCTTGAGGAAGCGGTTTTTCAAGATTGACGCTCAGAAGAAGTCCTCCGTCGCGCGCTTCGGCTCTGATCGTGTAATCAAAATTATAAGCAGGATATTTTAGAAGGGCCTCGATGCTGTTGTCTTCTTTATTCACTTTGCGCTCGACAAATTCCGGAATGGCATCCCATTGTTCCGGCGTCGGGTTCAGCCGTACATCGCCGTTGGTTGCGGTTCGTACTTCATGATGAATGAGCTCAATGCCGCTCATCTTGGAATCGCTGAACAGGCCGTTGTACCAATTGCTGAAAACCAGCACATTGAGGCCGCGAGTTTCAAAGTAGTCGAGATCATTCAGCTTTAGATTTGCATTTTTCATCTGCGCCTGACAAAATCCAATGAATGAAATGCCGATGAGAATGAAGAAAATCAGTCTTCGCATTGTGCCTTTCCCAGTGAAATCCTTGTCGCAGACAACGTGTCACTTCGTGTAAAACTCTTTTACGCATTACGTTTTACGGCTTAGGGGTCGAGTGATACGTAATTCGTAAAACGTAAACAACTCCCTTCACTTTGTAAGCTGCAAAACCTCAGCGCCGGCCAGCAGTATGGTGCCGATGCCGTGCACATCATTGAGCGGCGCCGGACGCCGGTAGTAATGAACCAAGTCATCACTCACGACGGTTCCGGTGCAAACCCCCTCAACCTGCCCGTCGGGGCGGATCTTTGACTGCACCCCCTCCCAGCCGCGCTGCGCAATCGAAACATAACGCGGTTCGATGTACCCCTTGTTGACCGCCCGCGCGATGGTGTAGGTAAACATCGCGCTGCAGGAAGTTTCGAGATACGAATCCACCTTGTCGAGAAGTTGATGCCACAGTCCCTCACCGCTCTGATATTGCGCGATGCCCAGGATGTGCCGCCGGAGCAGCGCCAGCAGCGTGTCGCGTTGCGGATGGTTTTGCGGCAGCCGATCCAACAAATCAACCTGCGCCACCATCGCCCAGCCGTTGGCGCGTCCCCAAAATGCCACCCCCGGGCGATTCACATCCGAATACCAGCAATGATGCATGAGCCCCTTTTGCTCGTCAAAAAGATGCCTGTGAAAATTGATGACCTGTTGCGCGGCATCATCGAAGTAACGCCGATCTTCCGTCAACTCACCCATGCGGCTCAGAAACGAAAGGCCCATGTAGAGATCATCGGCCCAGAGTGTCCACTGATGCGGAAATGAGCGGACGAGCGTGCCGTCTTCCATTCGGCTTTGTCGCGTGAGTACATGGTTGGCAGCCTGATCAATGTAAGCGCGGTAACGCTCTTGCTGATCACGGTGATAAACTTCGATGACACTGGCGCCCATCGCGCCGCAGTCATCAAGTTCTTCCATAATAAAGCGCTGGCCAAAAGGATAATTCCATTTGCCCTCACCGTTGTACTTCTGCTCAAAGTAGCGGTAGTTGTCGAAGCTGAAGGCGACGTTCTTCCGAGCAAACTCGACATAGGCCGGTTCATCGAGAGCTTGCCCTAACTTGATCATGGCGATATTGAGCACGCCATTCCAATAGCGCCAATCCGTGTAAGCGCTTTCCAGACGCAACTGCGCCTCACCGGGCGCCTGTTCAGGAGAGGTGAAACGCTTTCCGCTTTTTTGATCGACGAACTGAAAAGTAGCATCCTTGCGCACGCCATCAGCCACCGCGCGAATCATCGTCTCCGCATCTGCTGAGCCTTGATCTCTCGTTGGCTGGGAGTTGCAATAGAATCCAAGAAAGGCAAGAACGAAACCGACGATGCCAAGTAAGAATATTCTTCTCATCATTGCAGCAGGATCATTTTATTGGTCTTGGAAAAACTGTCGACGGAAATTTTGCAGAAATACACGCCGGCCGGCATGTTTTGCGCATTCCAAACCGCCTGATGTGTGCCGCCCGGCATTTGTTGATCTACTAAGGTTGCCACTTCTCTTCCAAGCAAATTGTAAACTTTCAAGCTCACATGAGCCGCTTTGAGCAATGAGTAGGTGATCGTTGTCGTCGGGTTGCCGAGGGTTCCCTGTCCAAGCCGCGAAAAAGGATTCGGGTAATTTTGGTGCAGACTGAATTCGTTCGGCAGTATTTTATTCTCTGCAACACTAACGATTGTTGTATTCACCTTGGCGCAACTGACGCCATCATACCACGTGCGAGCGGTGTTGCCGATGCGGGTGCCGCTCGTGCCGGTTTGAATGGCTTCATCATCCACAAATACGTCAAAAGATTCGTTCGCTGCAAGTTGCAGGCGGCCGAGATAAGCTTGATACAGAAAAGTGTTACCGCTGCCGGTCAGCACAAGCGCGGCATCATGATCGCCGGCTTCGACTTGCTTGCAAGCCATCTGGCGAAACAATTGCATTCTGTCCGCAGAAAGCCCGGCTTTGATACGCCAATCCGCCGTCGGATTCGCCCAGAAGTTGACCCACACCTCATAAGTTCCGGCTTCGGACACCATCACCTGGGTTTTGAGCGTTGGTGCCTCCTCGCCACCAATTTCAGCAGAAGTCAACACTGAATTGCCATTTCCGAATCCGGTGCGCTCGTGCCACTGGTTGTCATCTATACCTTGATTGCCATCCGGCCCGGTGGTGACCAGCGGCGCGCCGTCCGCAAATAAAGTGTTCGCAGCAGTGGCATCTACGTAATGCATTCGCTCCACGGTTTCCGATGTACGCTCGATAATGCCGACAACCGCCGCATCGAAATTCTGCGCGGAAAGATAAGTTCCCCGCCACCACAGCAGCGCCGTGTTATCTTTATCCCAAGCCGGAACAATCGGGCGGAAATTATCGCGCACCGATTTCTGCGTAATCGGCGTCCATGTCCAGGTCGCGCCGTGGTCGGCAGTGACGCCTTTGAAAATTTCATGCACGCCCAGACTCGTATCATCGCGCGGATCAAAAGGCGTCGAAATATAAATAGCATTGGGATCATTTGGGTGCAGTGCGCCTAATCCGACGTAGTCTTGCTCACTCGAGTACATCTTTTTGCCCGCTTTGCCCAAGTAGGTTGAACGCCATTTTACGCCATCGTAGCGCGCGTAAAAAAATGCATGATCCGGATCATTCGAAGGATTGTCGGGATTATCATTTACCCGCGCTTTGAACAGCGTGGCAACCGTGCCGTCAGCATACGTTACAAGATCAATGTTCCAACACCGGGACATGCGATCGCCATTCACTACTGTATTGGCCGCAAAAACCAGCGTAAAATCCGCGGGTTTGGGAGCGGACTTGTCGGAGACGTCGCTGTCCAACAGGGTGCCATCGGATTTGAAGGTTTGCCCATTTTTGAGATAGCCGTGATAAAGGCTCGTGTTGTAATCGCGAGGATGATGCTCAGTCGCGACGAAATCGATGCGATCGACGCCGTTGCTCCAGTATTTGAAATAACCATTCACATAACCAATACTCACGTCCGGTTGAGTCAATAACCCGCCATAAGACCAGCTTTGCCCATGGTCTGTGGAAACCATGAGATTGGGACTGCGCGCGTAGCTGCGGACGAGGTTGTACAGTTTGTCTTCAGCCGCAAGATAGAAAAGATTGGAATAGGTGGTGGCGAAATCAGTGCCGCCGGGGATGCTGTTCCAATTGAAGGCGTGTTCAAGACCCCAGCGGTCGGTGTAAAAAAAGCGCCAATAAGAATTGTTATTGCTGTTATGTCCGGCATAAAAGGCGAGATATCTGCCATCCGGCATTAACAGAAACGCCGGCGCATTATGGTCATCACAGCCGCCGAAGTTGGTGCCGCCTTCCATCAGCGCATAGCGCTGTGATTGTCCGGTTTGCAGATCGAAGATGGCCGCCTCGATATCGCCGTTGCGCGGTGCGCCGCCCACGCCGTTGTCGCTCGCATCGGAACCGACGATCAGTTTGCCGTGCGTTTTGTCGACGACAGCGCGCTCGTCTTGATACCAGCACCAGGCGCCATTATCATTGAATTGAATGAGATTGCCCCTGACCAGGTCACGCGCGTCCTGGCCGAAGGCGGCGGTTGCCAGGAGCATGATCATCACTGTGGCGTATGAAAAATTGTTGTTGAGAATTCTCGGGATCATGGCGAATTCCTTTTATATACTTCATCATCGCCCCGATATTCAAACCAATCAAAGTATGCCGTGTTGTCGCTGGACTCTCCCAGCGATGTGGCATACAACGCATAAACGCATCCCACGAAGCCGCCAGCGACTTTGGTGCTGAGAAATTTGGCGTCCACTTCATCTTTCAACAGCGTCCATTCGTTCGGCGAGAGCGCATAGAAAAACGCATAGGTACTGCGCCGGGCTTCAATTTTCAGAAGCAATTCCTTCCCCGCTTGAGTTGCATCGAGAGGCTGATAAGCAAGCAACTCCATCTGCGGAGGCGCCTCGCTGGATTTGTAGAGTTGAACGACGGGCTTACTGCCTTCCACGGATTTGCAGAGAAAATAAAAGTGCTTTTCGTTTTGAAAGATTAGCAGCCCGGCCTTTTCATTTTCAGCTTGGGGCACAAAGTCGAGCGCGACACCGGCCTCGCCTTTCAAATGTTGCTGGCGATGTCCTAAAAAACTGGGATTAAGGTTTTCCGAACACGTCTCGGGTCGGAGTTGCATTGCTAAATAAGCTTTGCGTTGAGACAGGCTGTGCCATTGCGTTCGCGGTGTTCTCAAGAAAAGCCAACTGTAGCTCAGTTTCTCCGATTCAAATTCATCTTTCAAAACAAAATTGCCGCTATACTGAATCGCAGACTTCTCTGCCGATAATTCTTGCGGAAGGGCATAGTGATATTGCACTTCGACATTGTCGGGATTGACAACCGGCCAGCCGCTTTGCCATTTCACGGGCGATAAGAATGTTTCTCTTCCAGTATTATAGTAATCATCCTCGTAAGGTCGGCATCCCAAGAACACGGCCCACCAATCGCCGCTTTCCGTCTCAACAAAATCCGCATGTCCGGTTGAGGTGATGGGATTTTTTCTGTTGGGATTCAAGTGGCGTTGGGTAAGAATGGGGTTCTTTTCATAAGGAACGTAGGGCCCGGAAACACTCTGGCTGCGGAATACGACCTCGGAATGCTGCTCTGCGGTGCCGCCTTCGGCAGCGATCAAATAATAAGAACCGTCCTTTTGAAAAATATGCGGTGCTTCAATCCAGACCGGCTTTTTGCTGAGATCGACGCCGCCATTGACGAGCAGCATTTCCTCGCCAATCACTTTCAGATTGGCGGCATCAAACTCATACATTCGAATGGTGCGATGGCCATCGTACAGCGGCTGGTCATCCGGAGGAATGCTGTTGTAAACAACATAGGCTTTACCATTTTCATCAAAAAACATCGAAGGATCGATGCCGTTGATCTGAGGTATCCAAACCGGCGTGGACCACGGCCCTGCGGGTTTTTTAGAGGTGACCACAAAGTTGCCGCCTTTATCCACCAATGTGCAGGTAACATAAAACACGCCGCCGTGATAGCGGATTGCCGGCGCGAAGATGCCGCGCGAAACGCCAAGCCCGTCCAAATCCAATTGCTCCGGCCGATTCATCACGTGCCCGATCTGTTTCCAATTCCCCAAATCATTGCTGTGAAAAATCGGAATGCCGGGGAAATATGAAAATGACGACGTCACCAAATAGTAGTCGCTGCCAACTCGACAAATACTGGGATCAGGATAGAAGCCGGCTAAAATGGGGTTGGTGAAGTTTTCACTCTTTTGGCTCAGCACCGGCGAGGCGAAGCACATAACAAAAGCGCACACAGAGACGCAAAGGCGCACAGGCGCGCAAAGAGAAACTCTTTGAGGCCTTTGCGCCTGCACGTCTTTGCGAAAAGTTCTTTTTTGAGTGGGCATGGTTTTCATTCGCTTCATCCTCACCTGTCATTCCGCAGGAATCTTTTTACTTGTTGGAGATGCTCTCGAGTGCTTAAAAGTTTCCTACTGAATGACCGCACCAAAGGTGCGAGTGCAACCTACTACTTTGTGCTTTGAGCAGTATGATGTCTGACGTATTCCGCTATTTCTACCAAAGGCGCAACCCAAATGTCATTTTCATTCTGCTTGAGAAAAAGCAAGAGCTCACGGTGAGCACTCAACGAAACATTGAGATCATGCTCGCCGCCGACGCCATGAAAAAGCAGAACAAGCAAGGTGTTGCTCTTCGCGGCTTGCTTGACCAACTCAATCAACTCTTCGCCGGATTGTCCGCTGATGACATACGAGTCGACATCGAATAAATCAATCTCATCCAGTTTGGGCATCCTCCCTTTCACCCCGCGCGCGGCGACAAACTCGGTTTTTATTTTTTCCACATACGATTCCTCGCCGATCTTCGTATCGCCGCAAGGATAGGCAAATGTTCTTTTGGTCTTGCCGTCCAGCGCCTCGAGGAGGGTATTGGCCATTTTGATTTCATCGAGCAAGCGCGACATCGTGTAGTTGGCGAGATCATAATCGGGCGGCACCCATTCTCTGCCGGGCAGTTTCCCCGTGCAGGGATGAAATAACGTGTGATTGCCCAACTCATGCCCTTTAGCTGCCGCGGCTTTCCAATCGGCTACGCGCTCGCGAAAGGCGGGAAAAAATCCCGACAAATAAAACGTGCCTTTCAAATCCAGTGAGTCGAGAAGCGGAATGGCGTTATCCAAATGAACGCTCAGAGCGTCGTCATAAGTGAGCGCCACCGCGCACGCTTTGCCTTGCCAGGGAATTTTATCTTGCGCGTTCATCTCAAATCCGAAGCCAGAGAGAAAGATCAAAGACAAAATTTGCAGAAAGATTGGCGTGTTGAGTTTCAACTTGTCCTGCCTTTTGTGATTTAAAAAATCATGACAGAAAATGAAGAGCAGAAAAATGAATCGGGTGTGATTATAAAAAATTGTTCTGTCATTTGATTCATTCCAAAACCTTATTCTTGCGCAGAAACTCTCTGATGGTCGTGAAGCTGTTCACAAAGTCTTGTCGTGTAAAGCCGCCGTGCTTGCCGCCACGAATGGTGACCAGTTGATTCGGCACGCCGGCCTTGTCCAACGCCGCGTGCAACTGCACGGCGTGATTGTAGGGAACAATGTCGTCCTGGTCGCCGTGAATCGTGATAACCGCCGGCCCTCCGGCGCGAACGTAGTTGAGCGGTGAAACTTGCCGCGCGAGTTCGCGCCGGTTGCTCATGCTGCCGAACCATTCGATGGCGTAGTGCTTCGCATTTGCGCCTTCAATCAAATCGGCCACATCGGTGATGCCGAACCAATTGACAATCGCGGCAACTTTTGTCTCCGGCTCTCTTCCATTTGCCCAGCGCGTGCTGTCATTCGTCGGGCACTGCCGGTCAAAAGCTGAATAGGCCGGCAGCATGCCGGTGATCAATGACAGATGTCCGCCTGCCGAAGTTCCGGTCAGCACAAACTTGGAAGCGTCCAAATTATAACGCGCGGCATTGTAGGTCGCCCATCTTAAGGCGCAGCGGCAGTCTTCCACCGCGGCCGGCGCCAGCGAGCTCTGCGCGATGCGATACTCCACATTGATCACTGCCCATCCCATGGATAAATAGGGAAGCAACCAAAACACATTGCGCTCTTTCATTCCCGCTACCCAACCGCCGCCGTGAAAAAGAATGAGCGTGGGAAGTGGCACGCTGCGATCTCTGGGCAGATAGAGATCGAGTTTCAACTCTGTATTGTTTGCGGTGGCGTAGGTGATGTTGGGCGTCATTTCATATTCACCTGCAGCGTAGTCCACCCATTTGTCGGCGCCAGGAGTCTGCGTTTGAGCGCGACTTGTTTGGCACACTAACAACAGGGTGATGAGCAAGGCATGGGAAAAAGTCGCTCGAATCATACTTTTCCTCCTGTCCAAAGGGTCAGATTTCAAAGTGTTTCATCACTATTGCGTGGCGCCTTTGCTGTTCGTTCCATTTCGATAATCACTCTCCGGCGGCCCCAAATAACTCGGTTTCGCTCCACTCGTTTCAACCACCAGCTTTTGCAAAACGACGCCGGGATCGACCATCCAGAATTTCAAAACATGATTTCCAGGTTCATTAATCAAATGCTTCGAAACCTCAACCGTGACATTGTTCCGCACTGATTCTTCCCAATCCTGAAAAGTCTTGTTGGCGTGCAGGTTGACGATCTGCGGCGGCTCGTCGTCGAATGAAACGGCATAACGCAATCCCTGATTGTTATGGAAATTCAAAGTCGGAGAGAGATAGGCTTTGACCTTCACTTCCCCCCTGCTGAAAAAATGAACTTGGTATTCCAGGCGCGCACCGCTGCCCGCCGGCGTTTGCGGCGGAGAGGTGACCGGCATCGGCGTCATCGCCGAAAGCGTGCGCCCCAAATCCGGAATGCGCTGCCACCGTGGCGCAGATCTCTGGTCGGCGGGTGCGGGCGATGGCGCGACCTGGCGAGTGTAGTGCTCCGCTTCAATCGAAACATAACCATTGCTTTCAACAAAGCCGGTGATCTCATCTCGTTGCGGCAAGGCAGGATTATTGATCACCGCGTGCACCACGACACGCCTGTTGTTGGGGCCAGTGACCGCAATCGGAACGCGATGGCTTCCGTGCGGAGCTTTCGTCCAATCCATACTGACCCACAAACGTTCTTCTGTTTCAATTTTGCCATTCGCTTTATCAACCTGGACCCACGGCTCTCCGGCTTGCACCGAATACTCAAAGGGCGTTTGCCCGCGATTGAAAATTTCGATGTAAAAAGTTTGCTGATGATACGGATCGAACTCCGGCAACACGGCTGCGCTTCTTTCGTTCGGCCACCAATTTGTAGAGCCTTCAATCGCCACACCCATCTCCGCAGCAACGGGAATTTCGATCTTTTCGACTGTGGGCATTAAATTGCTGTCCGGCTGCTGCCAATACGTATAGCCGATGTGCGTCTGATCCATCATGTGAACCCACTTGCCGCCGGCCATCACATTGTTGTAGTAATGCGTGATCTCAGCGTCCCGCTTAAATAATTCTCCGGCCCTTTGGGCAAGCGCGTTTGTCGCCGCTCTTCCTTGTTGCGCGTACCATCGGTTCCTGCCGACCGTGACGTAAAGCTCATTCAAATTCGAACAGGCTTCAACGGGATGCAAAACGAGCTGATAAAAAGCGTCCTTGTATTCGGCGGGCAAAGAATCACTGATGCGCCGTGCTCTTGCAGCCAGCTCGTTGTATTCGGCCACGACCGTTTCCGCTTCACGGTAATTAACCAGACTGTAAGTATCCGGCGAGAGGAGCTCGGGTTTGCGGCGCGAATTGAATTTGGTGTACGCGGTCAAAATCCCGGCAATCTCTTTCGCATGCGCTGCGCCGAATTGCCGCCCCGCCCAAAGCTCGGTGTACTCGGGCAAACGCTCCGCCGGCCAGTGCTCGGGATTCCACGCGTAATCCAAAAAGAACGCGATGGGAAACTCCATCGGCTTGATGTCGCCAACATTGACGATCCAAATTCGGTTGGCGCCATAACGATAAGCGAGGTGCATCTGCTCCCACACGCGCGAGATTTGGTTGGTGTTGAGCCACTTGTAATTGCGCGGGCCGCCGACGTAGTCGTAATGATAGTAAATGCCGTATCCGCCGGGGCGCGGCTTTTCATCGCGTTGGGGAAGCTTGCGGATGTTGCCCCAGTTATCATCACACAACAACAGCGTGACGTCATCCGGCACACGCATGCCGTGATCATAATAGTCCTGCACTTCTTTGTACAGCGCCCACACTTGCGGAATCGTCGTCACGTCTTTGCCGGTCACTTCTGCAAGAATTTCGCGCTGGTCTTTGACGATTCTCTGCAACAATCCGATATTCGCTTCTTCCGTCATCGGCTCATCGCCGTCGCCGCGCATGGCGAGCGTGACGATGCTTTCGTAGTTGTCCATGCGTTTGATGCCTTCGGTCCAAAACTCGCGCAGCTTCGTTTCGTTCTTTTCATAATTCCACGGCCCGGAGCCGTAGCGCTGCCATTCCACGTGCGCGCGCATCATCGGCTCGTGATGGGAAGTGCTGATGACGACACCGTACTCATCAGCCAGCGACGCGTTGAGCGAATCATCGTCATAAAACGCTTTTCCCCACATCGCCGGCCAGAGAAAATTTCCCTTCATACGCAAAATCAGCTCGAACACCTTTTCATAAAAATGATGATTGAAGCCGCCAAATGTCTTGTTGACCCATCCCAGCAGCGCCGGATTTTCGTCATTAATAAAAATGCCGCGATATTTCACTGCCGGCTCGCCGAGTGTATGTCGCCCCGGCAAAACATAAAGCTCGGATTTTTTCTGCACCGGCACATCCGCCCACCAGTACCACGGCGAAACGCCGATGTGCGCGGAAAGATCATACATGCCGAAGAGGGTGCCGCGCTTGTCGCTGCCGGCAATGATTAATGCGCGATCAATGTTGGGCAGCGGCTTTTCGATCACTTGAATGAGGAACGTTTCCCACTTGCCGGCGATGCCGGTCACTTCGAGCTTTTTATCTTGCACGAGTTTGTCGATCACCGGGCTTTTGCCCAATGTTCCAATCAACACGATCTCGTTTGCGGCTGAAAATTTATCTATTGCGACCGCGGGCGGCGCATTGGTTACGCGCGTCAAGTCGGCTTGCAGATGCTTGAGAACGCGGAGCACGCCGGGATAATCTTGCGAGCTGGCATGCAAAGGCGCCGATTTGCCCGAGGCCGCCAGCGTGAAGGCTCCTTTCCTCTTTTGCGTCGAGAGGTACGACCCGCTTTCCTTTGCCGAAGCGTTTGGCAAACCAATGAATGCGAATACGACAAGGATCGCAGTCAACCCGAGGATGATCTTCCTGGCAGCCTTGAAGTTGGCACGTCGCAGAAAAAACGCCGGCCCTTCCAACGGTTTGCAAAGCCCAACTGAAGAAACGCCCTTCCTCAGTTGGGTTCTTTCCTCCGCGGGAGAGGCGTTGGGCCGGTGTGAGGGCGGCGCTGAGTTCTGCGATCTGTTCATTTGCCTACCCTTTTTCTTCGATGATTCGTGCCAGCGCGGCAAATTCCATTTGGAGCGCCGGGTAGAGCGCGCGATAACGGGCGTAGTAGCCAGCGTACAAATCTGCGTCGCGTGTTGGCTGATGCGTGCCCGTAATCCGAATCGCGCGATCAGCAGCAGCTTCTACGCTGGGATAAAGGCCGGCGCCGACGCCGGCCAACAACGCCGCACCATAAGCCGCGCCCTCGGTGGAGTTCACGGTCACAATTTCGGCGTTGAAAACATCAGCAAGAATTTGCCGCCACAGTGCGCTCTTCGCGCCGCCGCCGGAGGCGCGCACTTGCTGCGTGGGCACGCCCAGGGCGCGCATCAATTCCAGTGAATCGCGCAAGCCAAAGGTCACGCCTTCGATCACCGCGCGGGTGAGATGTGGCTTCGAGTGTCGAATACTCAAACCGATGAAAGCGCCGCGTGCGTGCGGATCGGGATGCGGCGTGCGCTCGCCGGTGAGATACGGCAGAAACAACAAGCCTTCGCTTCCCGCTGCAATCGTGGCAGCCGCTTGCGTCAATTCATCATAAGACGCGTTGCTGGCGAGCGCGTCGCGATACCAGCGAAAACTGCCGCCGGCGGAGAGCATCACGCCCATGAGATGCCATTTGCCGGGCACGGCGTGGCAGAAGGCATGCAGGCGGCCTAGCGGCTCCACGCGATACGAATCCGATTGCGCGAACACCACCCCCGAAGTGCCGATGGTCACGGCGACTGTGCCCTCGCGCACAATGCCGGTGCCAACCGCTTGCGCCGCTTGATCGCCGCCACCAGCAACCACGGGAGTGCCAGCGAGCAGCCCGGTAGCTTGCGCAGCACCAGCATTGATCGTTGTGCTTGCCACGGGCGACTCGGTCACTTCCGGCAACCACGCGGCCGGAATTTTTAGCGCGGCCAACATGTCATCCGACCACCGGCGCTTGCCGACGTCGAAGAGCGACGTGCCGGAAGAATCCGCCACGTCGCTGAAGAAATCGCCGGTGAGTTTGTAGCGCACGTAATCTTTGGGAAGAAGAATGTGCGCGATGCGAGCATAATTTTCCGGTTCGTGCTCGCGTGTCCAAACGATCTTGGGCGCGGTGAAGCCGGTGAGAATCGGATTGCCGGTGAGCTGCAAGACGCGCTCCGCTCCAACCAACTTAGTGATGAACTCGCATTGCGGCGCGGTGCGTTGATCATTCCACAGGATGCATGGACGAATCACTTCGCCGTGTGCGTCGAGCAACGTCATCCCGTGCATTTGCCCGGTGAGTCCGACGGCGGCGACCTCTTTGCCGGAAATCTTTGCCTTCTCCAAAACGGTGCGAATGCTTTGCACCGTGCCATTCCAAAACAGCGCCGGGTCTTGTTCGGTCCAACCCGGCTTGGGTGAATCAAACGGGTATTCCGTGGCGGCCACAGCGACGACGCCGCCCTCCTCATCAATGAGCAGCGCCTTGGTCGCCGTGGTTGAAGTGTCGATGCCGAGTAGGTAGGTCATGGTGGCTGCAGATTCCTGTTTGTTGGTCACTCTTTTTTTACAATCAGTGAACAATGTCTATCGAACGCCCATCAACAATTCAAAAACCAATTGATCGAGTCGTTCATATTTCAGGCCGCGTTTGGCAATGGTTTCACGGTCGAAGGAATGCGTCCGGAGCGCCGCAGCTTTTTGCGCGGTGTATCTGCCGAGCAATGAAGTCATTGCCGGAACTTCGGCATTGATTTCCGCGAGCAATGCTTGAATTTCTTTGTCGGCGTTAAATTGCGCGGCTTTCTCTTTCAAGATGAGGTAGGTCCGCATGCAACCGGCGGCAAAATCTTTGACGCCCGCGACGTCTTCGCTGCGATACGCATGCGCATCGAAATGGCGCGGACCGGCGTAGCCGACGTCTTCGAGAAATTTCACGAGAAAGAACGCTTGCTTGAAATTGTGCGAGCCGAAACGAAAATCCTGGTCGTAGCGGGCGAAATTTTGATCGTTCAAATCAATGTGAAAGAGCTTGCCGGCGTCCCACGCTTGCGCGACGTTGTGCAGAAAGTTCAATCCCGCCATGTGCTCGTGCGCCACTTCAGGATTGACGCCCACCATCTCGGGATGGTCGAGGGTGGCGATGAACGCGAGCATGTGGCCAGTGGTGGCGAGATAAATGTCGCCGCGCGGCTCGTTGGGCTTGGCTTCGAGCGCGAATTTGAGATTGTAGCCTTGCTCGCGCACATATTCGCAGAGAAAATTGAGCGCCTCGCGCATGCGTTTGATCGCCTCGAGGGGATTCTTGCCAGCATCGGTCTCGGCGCCTTCCCGGCCGCCCCAAAACACATAGATCTTCGCGCCCAACTCGACGCCGAGATCGATCGCGTGCATGGTTTTCTGCAGCGCATAGGCGCGCACTTTCGGATCATTCGAAGTGAAGGCGCCGTCTTTGAAAATCGGATCGCCGAACAAGTTGGTCGTTGCCATGGGCACGACGATGCCGGTTGCTTTCAAGGCATTTTTAAAATCGCGCACGATGCGATCGCGCTCGGCCGGTGTGGCGTCGATCGGCACAAGATCATTGTCGTGAAAGTTGACGCCATACGCGCCGACTTCGGCGAGCAGATGAACAAGCTCGACCGGCGAAAGCGCCGGGCGCACGGGCTGGCCGAATGGATCGCGCCCGATGTTGCCGACGGTCCACAATCCGAATGTAAATCGGTGTTCTGGTTTAGGGGTGTAATTTGCCATCACGCAACTCCTTTCAAACAGGCCGAAATCACCTTGTCAACTGGAACAAGACTGTTTAATTCATCACAGACACATCGCTCTACATCATGACATTCAAACTTGCGCCCGCGAAACACACGGGAAACGCGCAAAAGCGGGTTTTGGGAATGGCCGACTATTTGAAGAATTGGCAGTAGACGACTCCGCACAGAACTGCTTTTCTCTATCTGCCCGATGCCGCGCACAACTCGTAAAAAGTCTCGCAGGCCATGAGAGGAGCCGGTAGCATCATCCGCGTTGCGAGCGCATCCATACGCTCTATGCTTTCCGTTCGTATTGAACATGCAGAGGCGTTTCAACAGTTGGTTTATGCGGAAAATTTTATTATCTTATGCATGAAAAGAAATGAACTGATTCAATTTCCCGGGGCAGCACCTAAACGGGCCGGAGATACGAATGAAAAAAGTGACGATTGCAGAAGTTGCTAAGCGAGCAAATTACTCAAGTGGCACCGTTTCAGCGGTCATCAATGCAAAGAATTCCGTAAAGCCTGCCACCCGCGATCACATTTTGAAAGTCATGAAAGAGCTGAACTTTCGTCCCAAAGGCGTTGCGAGAAATTTGAAAAAAGCGACGCAGGACAAGAGCATCGGCATCATCATCAAGGATTTGAATTATCCCTTTTATGCTTCCATTGCGACCGGGGCGCGGGAATACGCCAACAGCAAGGGGTATTCCGTCATTGTAGCCAGCTCGGAGAGCGATCACGAGCGCGAGAAGGAACTATCACACCTCTTTTCCGAGAAAGACATCAAGGGTGCGATCATCGCGCCGACCGTGGAGGGCCGGGCGGAAATCGAGCATCTGTTCCAATTGCGCATGATCAACTATCCGTTCGTCCTCTTGGAGGACGTTAAGGGGATACAGGCGAACGTCGTCGCAATTGACAATTCGAAAGCAATCAAACGAGCCGTGACTTACTTGATCGACAGCGGCCATACCAAGATTGTACATTTTGCCGGCCCGCCCAACTCCTCCCACACGCAAGAGCGCATCGAAGGTTTCCGGCATGCTTTCAGCGAGAGCACGCTGGCGTTTCATAAGGACATGATCGTTTCTATTGGATCCAACTACGACGAAAGCTTTGCCAAAACTTTGGAATACTTCAAAAGCAGAAGCAGGGAAAATTATCCGACGGCGATTGTTTGCTTTAACGATCTGCAAGCTTTGGCAGTTCTCACGGCCCTAAAAGAGTTGAAGCTCTGCGTGCCCGAAGATATCTCCGTCATCGGCAATGACGATATCTATTATGCCAAAATCTACCCCGTACCGTTAACCACCATTCGCGCGCCGCAACATGAGATCGGAAAAAGGGCTGCGGAAATATTGATCGAAAATATTGAATCTGCAACAGTGCTGCCTCCCAAACGTGTAGTCCTAGACACGGAATTCATTATCAGAGAATCGTCAAAAGTATTGAAACACTAAGCCTCAGTTTACGAGGTCGCTTTCTCCGCCAATGCTGATTTCTTTTAAAAGCATTTCCGTCCTTGCGCTTTTTTGTCTCCGTTAGCACGCCACCCACGGCAATTTCAAACCCACCCTGGTTCCACCACCAACTGATTTCTCTCAATTGTGTTCACGTATTTGCAGCCGAAAAGAGCTCTGCGCGCATTCAGCTCAAAGGAAATAACCGGGACGGCCGCAGCGGCCGTCCCGAGGCGGCGCTAAACAACATTGCCGGCAGAGCAAATTATTTTTCCACCGTCAACAGAATTTTTTGCAGATCTTGATCGCGCGAGGAATTCCCTACCATGATTTCAAATTCGCCCGGTTCCACCACATAATTCATGTCGATGTCATAAAACGCCAAATGCTCCGGCGTGATATCCAACGCCACCGTCTTCGTTTCCCCGGGCGCGAGCGTGATGCGCTGAAATCCTTTGAGTTCTTTCACGGGACGTGTCACCGAACTGACCTTGTCACGAATGTACATCTGCACCACTTCATCGCCAGCCACTCTGCCCGAGTTTGTCAGCTCCACCAGCACGCGCGTTGATTCCCCTACGCGCATCACATTTTTTTCCAAACGCGGCTTGCCGAAACGAAACTGCGCATAACTGAGACCAAAACCAAAGGCAAAAAGAGGCTCAACAGACTCGAAGAGATAACCGCGGCGCGCCGAGGGTTTGTAATTGTAGTAAGCTGGAATATGTCCGACCGAACGCGGAATCGTAATCGGCAGCTTGCCGCCGGGATTTGTATCTCCGCACAAAACTTCCGCCACGGCCTGGCCGGTTTCTTGTCCCAAATACCAGCATTCAAAAATCACCGGAACCTTTTCAACGAGATTGCGCACCGAGAGCGGTCTGCCATTGAAAAGAAATGCAATGACCGGTTTGCCGAGCGCGGCCAGAGCATTCACCAGCTCATCCTGCCGGCCAATCATTTCAAGATCCGTGCGATCACCGAGATGATTCAATGCCCAAGCTTCGCGCGAGGTTTGTTCGTTACCGCCAATGGCAAGCACGATCACCTCTGCTTGTTGCGCAACCTGCACGGCTGCGGCGATACTCCTGCGGTCTTCTTCGGCATCACTGGCCAGCACATCATCCTGATGCCACGAACCGCCGATCGTGATTTTGCATCCTTCGTGATACACAACCTTCACCGTATTGCCGGCGCGCTCTCGAATGCCATGCAGCACGGTGGAAACGTGCTTGGGCCTGCCGCTGTATCCTCCCAGCAGCACGCGGTCGGCATTGGGCCCGATCACCGCGAGCGTTTTGATCTTTTTTAGATCGAGCGGAGCAATGCCATGATCGTTCTTAAGCAGCGTGATGGTCTCACGCGCGGCCTGCAATGCGAGCTTGCGATTGGAGCTGCTTCCGACAATGCGCTCGGCTGTGGCAGCATCGACATACGGATCTTCAAACAGCCCCAGCTTGAATTTATAAACTAGCAGCTCGGCAACAAGCTCATTGAGAACGGATTCTTCAAGGCGGCCTGTGCGCACCAGCTCGATCAAGTGCTCGTAACAATCAGGCTCCGGAAACTCGATATTCACACCGGCGCGCGCAGCCAGAAGCGCAGCCTCCTTGCCATCTTTCGCCAAATGATGGCCGTAAAGCTCCGGTCGTTCATGCAATTCGCGAATGGCATAATAGTCCGACACTACAAAGCCCTTGAAGCCCCACTCTTCACGGAGCACTTTCCGCAAGAGCCACCGACTGGCATGTGAGGGCACGCCGTCAATCTCGTTGTAGGAAGCCATCACACTCATGGCTTTGCCTTTTTGAATGGCTTCTTTGAAAGGATAAAGAAAAATTTCCCGCAGCACACGCTCGGATACATTCACCGGCGCGCAGTTCGTTCCAGATTCCGGTTGGCCATGCGCCGCAAAATGTTTCAGCGTGGCGATGAGGCTCTTCTTATCTTTGAAAGCACCGTCACCTTGAAAACCTCGCACTGCAGCCACGCCCAAACGCGCAACGAGATATGGATCCTCTCCAAAAGTTTCTTCCACACGGCCCCAGCGCGGATCGCGGGCAACATCTACCACCGGCGTCAAAGCTTGATGCACGCCACGAGCGCGCACTTCTTCTGCAGTCATTGCATAGAGCCGGCGCACCAACTCGGGATCGAACGTGGCGCCCAAGCCGATGGGCTGCGGGAAACTGGTGCCGTCGACTGCAGCCTGGCCGTGCAAACATTCTTCATGAAAGATCACGGGAATTCCGAGACGACTGTTTTCAATAAAGAATTTCTGAATGTCATTCGCCAGCCCGGCCTGCTTTCCGGCGTTAATGCCTCCGCCCGCATCGCTGAGCCGGCCGACTTGACCCAAACCATGTCCCTCCTTGTAATGGGCCTTGGCCTTTTCAAAATCGAAGTTGCCCGTTTCATCCACCAACGTCTTATTCTTGTCCTGCCAAACACAAATCATCTGGGCAACTTTTTCTTCGAGCGTCATGCGTGAGAGCAAATCCGCGACGCGCTCTGCCGTTGGCAGATTAGGGTTCATGTAAAGCGCTTTGTTCTTCATATTCGGCTTTGCCTGAGAAAAAACATTGATTCGATTCACAAACGTGTAGTTGAATTTAACGAAAAAAACCGGCAACGAATTCGCCTCTCGACTTTTCACCAACTCCTTTGCGCCTGCAAATGCGCAAAAAGTTTTTGACGGCAAAAGTAATTCCTCCGTTTCGTGTGGTAGCGCAGGCCTCCTTGCCTGCAGACAAGAGGTCTGCGCTACGTTCTCCAGCAATAACTGAGGCAATACCGTCAAAACGTATGATTTGAGGTGAAGCTTGCGACGCCTCATGGGGCCGGAAATCTCCGAACGCCCAATGGTCCGCGGCTACGCTTGCTGTCTTCTCGCAGTCAAATCTTCTTCGATTTTGACCATCATCTTATTCGTGAGCGGATAACGCATCATCAACAGGCCGCCGGCAATTCCGAAAATTGCAGGAAACACGCTCAATAACATGACAATGCCGTTCATTGCTTCCGGGGTTTGGTTTTGATTTGCGACAAAGCCATAATAGCCGAGTATCCAGCCGACAAACGTGCCGCCCAAAGCCAGTCCCAATTTCAGAGCAAATAAAGAAGCCGCCATCAAAAGCGCGGTAGCGCGCCGGCTATTTTTCCATTCGGAAAAGTCCGCAGTGTCGGTATACATCGCCCACTGCAGCACCGAGACGGGCCCGACGAAGAACGAGAAAAACAGATTGAGCACATAAATGAGAATGACATCCTGCGGGCGCGCCACATAGAACACGGCATTCACGACGGCTGCGGCGATGAGAAATCCGGCGTAGGTGTTTTTCTTGTCGAGAACCTTCGAAAACCACTTGGTGAGCACGACGCCGATGATGGTCACGACGCTGCCCGCCAATAAAAAGGATGAAGTAAACGTCTCGTACGAAAGATCGATGACCTTGCCGAAAAGATTGAGCTGCTGGTCGCCGACATAGTATTTGAAATAGTAGGCAACCGAAGATTGACGCATGACGATAAACGTCAATTGGCAAACCGTCGCGCCGGCGATCATCAGCCACGGTACGTTGGTGAAAAGATCTTTGAGGTCTTTTTTGAATTCGCTCTTTTGTTCCTTCGGCGGCTGCACCCGTTCCTTGGTGGTGATGAAAGTGATGAAGAGCAAAACCGCCGCCAAGCCGGCGAGGCCTCCCATCGCCCACTGCCAGCCTACCGCGTCATTGCCTTGTCCGAAATATTTCACGAGTGAGATGGTTGCCGCCTGCACAATCAAACCGCCGACAAAAGCCGCAACAAAGCGATAAGACGACACTTCAGTTCGTTCCAAAGAATTCGGTGTGATCACGCCCATGAGCGCAGAATACGGAACGTTCACGATGGTGTACATGACCATCAGAAGATTGTAAGTGATATAGGCATAAATGAGCTTGCCGGTGGCGTCGAAGTCCGGCGTCGTAAACGTCAACACGCCCACGATGCCGAAGGGAATGGCAAAGAGCAGAATGTATGGGCGAAATTTTCCCCACCGGGTATTCGTGCGATCGGCGATTGTACCCATGAGGGGATCGTTCAGCGCATCGAAAATCCTCGTGAACAGGAACATCGTTCCCATCGCCGCGGCGGGCAACCCGAACACGTCGGTGTAGAAGATCGGCAGAAATAAAATGAAGGTTTGAAAAAACAGATTCGAGGCGGTGTCACCGAGACTGTAGCCAATCTTTTCTTTGATCGACAACTTTTGTGTTTCAGGCGGCATGATGTGTTTCCTTATTTTTTCCCAAGTTCGTTGCTAAACACCGGGGATTGATGGTAAACCGACAAAGCAGAATTATTTCCACAAAATCCCAAGCGAAAACGTGCGCCTGCATCACTCTTATCGAACCAGCACCACCTTTTTCATGGCGACAAAATCACCGGCGGATAGTTTGATGAAATAAAAACCGCTGACCAAACCGCTCGCGTCAAACGTGGCGCGATAACGGCCCGCGGGCTTGCTTTCATCCACCAGCGTTGCGACTTCGTTCCCCAAGATGTCATAAACTTTCAAGCGAACGTGTTGCCGGCTGCCGATAGCATATTGCACGCTGGTGATGGGATTGAACGGATTGGGATAATTCTGGCGCAATTCAAACTTCGCCGGCGCGGCTGCAAATTCCTCGACGCCCACGGTTTGGCCGGTCACAAAACTCGCTGTTGCCGAGTATAAACTCGTGCCGTGCTGATTCGACGCGCTCACCCGCCAATAATGTCGCCGATCCGCTTCGAGCAGGTGCAATTGCAGCAGCGTGTCCGTAACCGTGGTGTCCACGACCATCACTGAGAAGTTGGAAGCCACCGAGACCTGAGCACGATACGACGTTGCCGAATCCGAAGGATGCCAAACTAAAAGAGGATTGCGCGGCTCGTCGGTCGTTCCATTCGGTGCAATCAACACCGGCCGCAACGGGCTGGCAAGATAAGTGCGCAGCCATTGCATGGCCGGGCGCTCGGTCAAGCGTTCCAGAACCAAATACGCATATTGCTGCCAGATTTCATACTGGACGTATCCCCATAGCGTGATGCCATAAACTCCCGGATGTTCGTACAATACCGGAAATATGGTTTGATACCTCTGCAACTGCGTGTTATCGTCTTGCACGTTGATGTCAAATTCTGTGATGTAAATTGGCAGGCCAGTGGCGGCAAGATTGGTCAAATTGTTGTGCAGCGTCGTCATGGACGCGCCGCCATTCACTTCGAAATTGTGACCCTGCACGCCGATGCCGTCGATCAAACCCCGGTTTTTGAGCAGATTGATGATTTGAATGTAGCGCGCGTTGGCATTGCCGTCATTGATGACGCTGTACTCGTTCAAATGCAGTTTCGTGTTCGGCAAATATTGCCGCGCCAATTCAAACGCCTTGATCACCCAATCCCAACCCGTGGCGCCGTCGCCGCCCAACGCTCTCTTGTAAGACGGCGGCGCGTGCAGCGGCTCATTCACGACATCGCAGAAATCAATTGCAGGATATCTTTGGCCGACCGACGAGATCCAATTCACCACTTCCTGATACTGGCTCGCCGAATCGAGACCGGCGATGAAACCAGGCTCTTGATTTCCCCAAACCAGTGTGTGATGCCTGTAAGGAAAGCCGTTGCTCTTCGCAAAATTGTAGATATTGTCGAGCTGCTGCCAGTTGAGGCTCCCCCATTTTCCCGCATTCTCCGGCGTGACTTGATTCCAATATTTCTTGAAGTTGCTTTCCCGAATGCTAAAGCCGTTGCGAATGATGTTGCCCACAAACTTGCTCTTGTTGGCGGCAAGCTGGGCAAATGAAGCTTCCGAAAAAAAACCGTTTGCACAAATGAGCAGCGCGAGGAATACAGCGCAAAACTTTTTGTCCTCGCAGCGCGAGCGATTTTCAGGCGGACTTAAGGAGCGAAGCTTGGTTTGTTTTTTCATATTCAAAAACCTTTTTGGACTCAACGTAGTGACAAAAAAATGTGTGGCAGGACGATAAAGCCCTGTGCACAACACCAGCTCTTAAGAATTTTTCCGCAAAAACATTTTTCTGCCATTGACGATTTCACGGCTGCGGCGGATACGCGCCGAGGTAGCGCTCGCCTTTTTTGTACTGGCCAAGAAACTTGCTGACGCCGGGCGGCAGCGGCATTGCCGCTTTCGCGCCTAAAAATGCAGACAGCAATTGATAATTGCCCAACTCGAGGCCTTTGAATAAAGGCCCATCATAGTTGAGATACGCGCGGCTATTGGCGGAGAACGCCGGATACAGCTCGCGAAAATTCTCCAATGACTCGAATCCCGCCTGGCATTTTTCGTTTGCCGCCGGAGCCCACAGGATCATTGGATAAGCTGCCTTCTCCGCGCCGCGCACATAAACGTTGTGGTCGAGTTGCTTCAGTTGTGGCTCTGTAAGCTGTGCGCAGAGCGTTGTCTGCTGCCAAACAAACAATAGCGGCCGGCCGCAGCTCACCTCGCCAACGAGCAAGTTGTTGGCGAACACGTGCCCTTCGCGCTCGTCCACGTCCGGGCCGGTGCTCGGGTGCCAGCCGAAGTGATCGCCCTGCGCGCGGCGCGCATTGCGGCCAATGCATGCCATGCTGTTCACAAAAGTATTGTTGTAGATTTGCACATTTGAGGCATTGAGCACCATGAGGCCGTGATCACAATTGACAAAAACATTGCCCGCGCAAATCGCGCCTTTGGAGATTTCAAAGAAGAAGCCATTGTCGCTCGGCCAGAGTTGATCCGTGTTGATGGTCTCGCCAACGCGGCCCACGCCTTCAATCCAGTTGTTGATGAACACGCCGTCGACGTTGCCGACGTCATACCAAATACCGTTGGAGTTGGGATGCTCGATCACGAGATTGTCATTGCAAGTCACCCGATAACTTTGATTGAAAATCTTCACCGCCGCCGGATAATAGCCGGTGATATTCTCGATGTTGTTGCGCGTGAGGATATTCTTTTCCAGCAGCACGTCGTTCGAGGCGATGATGTAGATGCCTTCCGTGCTGGTGTCGCTCACCTTGCAATGGCGAATCGTCATGCGATCGCCGCGCAAATAGCCCGCGACGCGCGAGCAGAAAGAAATGGTGCAATGCTCCAGCGTCGTGCCCACCACGTCCTTGCCGTGTTGCGATTCCGCGGAGATGCCTTCCGGCTCCGTGCCTTCAATTTCGAGCGCGCGATAGGCGTATTGTGTGAACGTGACGCCGCGAATCGTGTAGCCTTTGCGATCCGAGGTTTTGCCGTGCGCTTCTTTCGTCGTTCGCAAAAGCGCGACATCAAAAGCGGTGATCTCCACCAATTTGTCCGTCGGATCAATGGCGAGATAAACCAATCCCGTTTCGTAGTCGATGAAAAAAGTGTTCTCATCCACTTCACCTTCCCACCCGGCGGATTGCAAGAACCTGCCGTCCACGAATACCATGTCGTTGTTGAAACGATGCTGCGGCGTCAACTTTCCTTCGCGGTAACGACGCCACCAGCCCTGTGGTTTGGAGGGAAACAAACGCGACCATTTCGTGACCCAGAGTCCATTGTCTTGCTTTATCCATTCGCTCGCGACGAAGGTTCCTTTTAAAACGGGATGCTCATCCGCATACGGCTGAATCGTGATGCCTTGATTCAAAACCAAATTGCCGGTGCGATAGGTTCCGCCGCGCATGATGATCGCATCGCCGGTCTTTACGCGCGCGATAGCGGCTTCGATGGTCGTCGGCGTGCTGAGTGACTCGCCGGTTTGCTCGGCTTGCCCATCGGGCGCGACGTAATAAATTTTTCCCGGCCCGGTGGGCAGCTTATACGTTTGCCGAATCGGGCCGTATGGTCCGCCGGAGGGTTGCGCTGCTAGCGTTGCGATTAAGCAGAAAAGAAAACTGCCGATATAAAAGCGCACTTGAACCTCTCTTTCTTCTCAGAGTTTAGTTTACACTTTCACGGTTCGTATGTCATGCAGGAGGAATCTTTTTACTCGCCAGAGATTCAACCCAGTATTTAAAAAGATTCCTGCTGAATGACAGATTAGAGGAGCGCTATGTAATCTATGTGATGCTTCGAGCAGTAAAGTCGCCATGCGCATCAATTCGACACCAACGTCGTGATGCTCGAAGCCTCCAAAGCGACCATGAAAATCCTGTTCGATACTGTGAGTTCGCCCTGTTGCACACAATTCTTCGTTCTCGTCGTCACGTATGGCGTGAAGCTCGCGGCCTCTCCATCTTTCAATTGAAACGCTTGCTCCACGGCTTGTGAGCGTTGGTTGATCGCCACAATGACGGTTTTCACGCCCTCGCGATAGGCCGTGATTGAGACCTGGCGTTGCGGGCTGGTCGCATGCACTCTGAAATATCCCGGACGCACGAACCTCGCAAAGTGCGACATCACAAAACCGCGCTTGCTCACGTTGCCGCTTTCGAGAATCGGGCCGTAGAATCTCACGATGTACCACCAAATGTACGCGCTCATGCCCACGGTCATGCAATCATTGATCTCTTTGCCCGTGGCTAGAACCGCGGTCCAAGTGGTATCGAGCACGAGATGCTCCGTCATCCAAAGTTCTTTGCCCTTGCTCTCGGCGAGCGGATAGCTTTTCAATCCGCCGCCGTAAATGTGTCCGCCGACGAAGGCCAAATGCGAAGCCGCAGTGGAATCATTGAGTATGGCATCGGAGATGGTCTGATTGAAATTGAAAGACTCGGGCGCAAAGATATCCGTGCCGATGGCCGGCGCATTTTCTTTGACAAACTTGAGCATCTCCGCCGCGTTCCAATCACATGATTCATAAGTGACATTGACATCCGGCTCGTTTTGAATCGAGATCGCGTGCAGCGGAACGCCGTTGCTCGCCATGAGATTGGCGAAAGATTTCAAATGCGCGGCATAACCAGCATAGGAAGTTTCGCGCAATCTGCCGCCCACGATGTTGTTGTTGGTCTTCATGCTCGCCGGCGGCGACCACGGCGAGGCGATGATTTTTGCGCCGCGCGCTTGCGCCGCTTGCGCCGTGCGGACGTTAAGGCTGAAACTGTTCGCATCCGGCGGTATTCGCAGGCGGAGAATGGTAAATCCGATTTGGCCCGGCCCGGCGCCGAATGCTTTATCAATATCGTTCGCGGTCATATCAGGACGCCACGGCACGATGTTCGCCGCGCCGAAGCCGCGAATCACTTGCTGCGTGCTGTCCAAATAAATCGTTGCGGCATGCAATGCGCTGACGGAGAAATTCAAAGTCGTGTCGCTCTGCACGACGATGTTTTCAATGCGCTGCGGCGCAATGGCGGGAGTGGCGTCCTCGGTGTTTTCAATGTGAACCGTAAAAGTTGCTTCGGTCCGTTTCTCGAAGTTTGCGATCGGCGAAAAATCGGCTTTTGAAAATGAAGCCACTTGATTGTTCCTCCCCGCAGCAAAAAACATCTTCTTGATTCGCGTTTCGTCGTCGGCTTGCAGCCGGTAGAAATAAACTCCGGCGGCGACTCTTTTACCGGACTCATTTGTGCCGTCCCACAAGACTCCGTGCGCGCCGGCCGCTTGCATGCCTGGCGCAAACCTTTTCACTTCTTTGCCGAGAACATCGTAAATCGTCACGCGCACCTCGGCGCGCGCGGCGAGCGTGTACGAGATGGCCGTTGCCGAGGCGAACGGATTCGGGTGGTTTTGCGCGAGCTCGAATTTGATCGGCGCGGTCTCGTCGGATTTCACCGAGGTGATGATGCCAATTTGATAATTGCCCAATGCGTCCGTCAGTGCGGAGAATTTTCTCGTGGCGTCGCCGTTATCCACAAATGTAACGGCTGCGTTTCGCACCGGCGTTGTCGAAGTAGACACGACGCCTTTGACGAAAAAAACCTGACCATGCGCGCTGAATGAAACAGCCGCAAGAACCATAACGATGTTTTTCGCGGTCTTCATCATTTATACTTGTAAAGCTTCACCCTCTGCATGCCGAATGTGTTTCCCGGCAAGTGCAAGTGCCGGCCTTGATGACTTTGATCGCCGTTCATGCGCCGGCCCGGCGTCCATTTGCCCGCGACGAATTTGCCTTCGTCGATTGTGCCGATGCCGGCAACGGCGCCGGAGTCGCTGCGCACCGCGAATGTGATGATGATGCCGCTGCCCGCAATCAAAAACTCGTCGGGTGCGAGCATGATGACCATGCCGCCGACTCTGGGCGTCTCTCCTTCCGAGCGCTGCGCATAAGCCCAACTGTATTCGTGCCGCACGTGAAAAACAAAATCGCCGAGGGGGAATTGCGTTTTGTGATGCGCGCTATCGAGCAACGCGCCGGCCATCGTTGCTTTGCCTTGCTGCGCAAGAATCAGCGGCGTGAGTTGTTGCAACACCGCATAGCCTCGCGCGATCTGATTGGTCTCGGGGTTTTCGAGCGCTTCAATCGCGAACGGGCTGTAGCCCATGGCGTTGTGTTTGGCGATCGCATAAAACGCATTGGCGACGCTCTGATTGTTTGCCACTTCGGGAATGAATAAGGGATTGCCGGAGCGATCATACTTCGCGCACCACTCCGCAAAACTTTTGAAGTAAATATCGGGCGCGAGAAAATCGATATGCGGCGCGCCGGCGCGCCACACCTCCATGAGATGCGGCAACGGCCCGGCGCTCGGATACTGTCCCGGCTTGTAATTCGGGCGTATCAGCGCGGCGTTCACAAACATGGGCAAAGGATATTCGTTCTTTCCCGCCTGCGCCACGGCGTTGGTGTATTTCGCAAAATGCCACGCCATGAAAATTTCATCCGTGTGCAAGCCTCTGCCGAAAACCTCCTCCCAAGCGCCGGAGGCTTTGAAGCCGGTCGCGCTCCACCTCTCGCTGAATTCAGGAAGCAGCGTGGCCTTATGTTTCTGCAAATAGCCGAGCAACTCTGCCGGAACTTTTTCCGCGAATGCGCGGTTCGCGCCTTCGCTATAATCGCGCGCTTCGGGAATCATGCCGATTTCGTTTTCCACTTGCAACATGATCACCGTGTGTTCTTTGCCGTCCATGGCGCGAAGGTGTTTCATTAACGCGGCAAAGGCGCGCGCGTCGGCATTGCGATTTGTTTCATTGAACGGCGTGAGCATTTCGTGCGGCTTGCCGTCTGGCGTGCGCGCGCGTGGAAAGCGGCGTTGATCAGTCTTCACCCAGAGCGGCGCGTAGCACGACATGCTGTTCTTCCAACTTCCGAACCAAAGAAAAACGAGTTTCAAATCGTGCTGTCGGGCGGAATAGATGGCGCTGTCCACCAGCGCGAAATCAAATTTGCCCTCCTCGGGTTCGAGCAGTTCCCAATACACCGGCGCGAGCACGGTATTCAAATGCATCTGCGCCAGCTTGGGCCAGATGGGTTTCAGGTATGCCAAATCCGAGGCGCTGGAGTTGCCCAGCTCGCCGCCGAGCATCAAAAACGGTTTGCCGTGGACAATCAACTGCGTCGCGCTGCCTTGTTTCCGCAAATGAGGAATGTCTTTGGTTTGCGCTTGAACCTCGGCCGCACACAGCATTGCAACAGCTAATCCCAGCGCCGCAATGCCACGAGGGCACTTTTCTATCGACAACATTTACGCTCTCCTCATCTTGCCAAAACGAGTTTCTTGGTTTGCATAAAACTCGCAGCTTTCAGTTGATAAAAATAAAGGCCGCTCGCAAGCCCACTGCCGTCAAACGTCGCCTCATGCTCGCCGGCTTGCTGCACGCCTTCAAACAGCGTTGCGACTTCCTCTCCAAGAAGATCGTAAATTTTCAATGAGAGGTGATCATGCTTTGGAACAAAATATTTTATGTGCGTCCTCGGATTAAACGGGTTGGGAAAGTTCTGCGCCAAGCCATACTCTCGTGGCAGCGCTGCGTCGAACCGTTCCGCCGCTGAGGTTGTGCTATCGCGTTTGGCCGTGAAATACAACGATTGCAATTGAAACAGTTTGCCGGTTCCCGCGCCGGTAAATTTTAAATAGACGTCGTGCCGGCCGGTGATGGGTTTTACCGCCGAATAGAAAGTTTGAAACGTTCGCCAACTGCCGGTATTGTTGATCGCGCACTCGGCAACCTTCTCGCCGGTGTCCAGCGAGTCGAGCCACACTTCAACGTTGCCGCCGTTTGCTGCGCTGGAGGCGAGAATTTTCAGCGAGTCCGGTGTTTTGTTGTAATCGGCGTGGCCAAATTCGACGCCCGCATACATGGCCCAATCGTTCGCGTGGATTTCATCCAGCACGTATTCCCGGCCGGTGTAAGTTCGCGCGGCGCCGTATTGATTGGCAAAACATTCTGCCAAAATCGGCGTGTACGCGTCGCGGTAAATGTACAGGTCGAAATCCGCCGCAGCGCCGATGACATACAAGCCTTGCCGGTTTCCAGTGAACGCATTGAAGTCCGCTTGCTGCACGTCCATCGTCGCCACGTTGATCGAGCTTCCGACTGGCGTCCACTCATGGCCGTCGGCGCTGCAGTAGCCGCTCAATACGTGATTGGCGCGATACAATTTCAGCCAGACGATATTGCCGATGTTGTTCTCGGCCTCGTAAGCGGTTCGATCAAAACTGAAGCGGATGACTTTCTTTCCCGAGCTATTCAGCGAGCTATAAAGCTTCGCATAAAGCGTTTGCAAGCCGGTCATGATGCGAAGCCCGGCTTCGTGTCGCGTTGATTGCGGATCAAAATCGAGCCGTGTGATGAGCGCATAGTTGTGCTCTGCATCGCTTTTGATGATCGTGTTGTGTTGGTTCCTCGGCGACAATCTGATCCAGCCCGGCCGATCGGTGAGCGAATAAGGAACGCTCGGAGAATAACCCAACAGCCGCCATTCGGGGTGCAATTTGTTCGAATCAAAAAAATCCGATTTCGGAACCATCCATGGAATGCCGCTGCTCGGCAAGTTGGGCGCGGGCCTCGGCGCATTGATCGGAAAGTCCGCGATGGGCTTGCCCGCGGCATCATAGCGCACCTGGCTCAACACACCCTGACGGCCCTGGCCTTCCCATTCCGTGATTGCATACGATTGCGAAATCACCCACCACGTGCTATCGTCGAGCATGATGGCGGGCGAGCTGTGATTGGGCCTCGGATACAAAGCTCCGCTCTTTTGCGTGTCGCCTTCATTGAAAAAAAAGCCGAGATACTCCCACGCGGATTGATCGCCGGTCAGCGTGTCGCTGCGAAAAACTCTTTGGGTGGAGGCGAGATTAATGGCAAAGGAATAATAGTAATAGCCCTTGTGCTTCCACATCACCGGCCCTTCTGCCCAACCGAAGGGATAGCTCGGCGCCGGATTGATCCAACGCAAATCATAGATCGCGCCCGCGGGCTGGCCGTCGTTGCCCAACTGCACGATCCAATTATTCTCGCGGCCGTTCTTCACGAGCAAATACCAGCTTCCATCATCGTCAATGAAGATGGAGTTATCCATGCCCAGCCCGGGCACGCTTGCCGGACGAGAGACTTCTTGCGGCGAGCTCCACGGTCCCTCGGGTTGACTGGACGCAACAAAAAACATTCGCGCGGCATGACCGAAGAAATGCCAGTACTTGTTATTGTAGAAAACCAAATGCCCGCCCCAAATGCCATCCGTCGGATTGCTTCCAAATAGCGGCCAACTATTGCTCACCGGTTGCGAGATCGCTTCCCAGTGAATGAGATCGGTGGAATGATAAATGATCGGCGTCGCGGCGAACGATGATCCCGTCGTGTAAAAGTGCTTGCCGAATTGGGATAAAGTGGGATCGGGATGATCGCCGGGAATGACGGGGTTCATATAGTTCTTGAAAGACGGAGATTGTCCATATGCAGAACTTAATGAGAGCAAACAAAAGCAAAGTTGTGTAAAGTATCTGGTCATGGACTTTTCATCAAACTTGAGCTGGATACATTGCTGAAAGCTTACTTGAGCAACGCGAGCTTTTTTGTTTCCAAAAAATTCTCTGCCTTTAATTGGTACATATACACGCCGCTTGCGAGTTTTCTGGCGTCAAACGTGAGTTCATACTCTCCGGCCTGCTTCACACCTTCAAACAGCGTGGCGACTTCCTGTCCGAAAAGATTATATACTTTGAGCGAAATCCAACTTCGCTTCGGAATCACATAGTTGATTCGAGTCGTCGGATTGCAGGGATTCGGATAGCTTTGGCTGAGTGCAAAGCGCGAAGGCATAGCGCCTGCCGTCTGTTCGTTCACAGCTACAGTTCCAGGGTCCTTGCCGGTATTCAGCCAAGTCATGATTCGATTGTTTTCAGATTTTTCCTGCGCTTTCCATTGAGCGTATTCATTTGGAAACCAATGGAACAAATCTCCCAATGGAAAGCTGCCCATGCCAGCCGCGAGCAGTGTGGGATTTGTGTACGCTAGATTTTCTTTCATGGGCCAGAATCGCTGCAGATCCGATTGCGGATCGTAGGCCCATGCTGAATCAGCGCTACACCACCATTTGTAATACAAGAACGTTTTGAGCGCCTCGAGATTGGTCGGCGCGAGAATAAAACCCGGATCGGCATGATTGTAAAGATGAGCGGCGTTCATATAGGGAAAGTCCGCCGAATCGAAAAATTTGAGCGTTCCCGCACTAAGCATTGGTTGCGGCTGAGGCACATACTCAAGCTGCCCGCTTTGCCGCCACCAGACACTTGCGGGATTTTCATACATCCAGTCGCTTAGCCATTTCTCGGTAAAATAGCTGTTGTTCACAAACAGGATGCGGCGGTCTTGATCGGTGAATGGAACTTCGAAACCGAAGCTGGCAACACTGTCAATTCGAACAGTGCCGCCATGAGGTTCACCCTCGCTGCCATTAAAGCGTTGTGCAGGTTGATCGCCGGACATGAAGGTGTTCACAAAAGCGGAGTTCGTAACGGACATCTTATACCACCAACCCGATTCCAACGTGAACATCACGACGTTGAAAAACGTGCAGTGGTTGAAATGAATGTTGTCTGCATATTGTCTTTCATCCACCCAATTCCCCTCCTGAGAATAAACATATCCGATATTTGCAAACGTGCAGTTCTCGAATCTCAAACTGTCTATATGCCAGCCGGCGCTGTTAAAAGGAAACGAAACCGCTCTGCCATAATATCGAAAGTGTGGGTCGGTGCAATTCTTGAAATAGCAATTTTTGAATGTGCCTTTGAAATGCTTCGCCGCCACGCCTACCGCTCCGCTGGCGTTGGGAGGAACGGAAGAATAATCGAAGATGACGTTTTCGAATGCCGCAACTTCTCCCTTGCCGCTGGCATTTGCGAGAGAGTCATCCTTTATTTGAATGTTCGCGCCGAGTTGATGGCCCTCGGTGTTCGCATAAAGCAACCAAACGTTCTTCAACGTGATGTCGCCGTAGCACTCAAAAATGAAGTTGTACTTGAACAATGCGATATTGGAAGACCATACGATTTGTGGCGGAGCAGTTTGCTGGGTTTTCCCTGGCTCCGGCGCGACGATCGTCAAATGCTCGCCTGCCGGAATGGTTATCGTTCGCGTTAGAATGTAATAGCCGTACGGTTCCAGTGCAAAAACCGTGTTGGACAGGGCGCCCGCATCAATCGCGGCTTCCACTGCGCTGTTGAGATTTCCTTCGCCGGGCGGAACGTCGCTGGGAACACTCACAGTGTCTATTTGAGCGAACGCAGTCGCCGAAAGTCTCGTCGAAAGAACGGCGAGAAGGATCGGCGCTCTAACAAATTTCCATAAGAAAGGCCCGCACATGCGGTTTTGGCAATAATGCTTCATGGGAGCCTTCTCGCAATGTCACGTTGCCTCAAAGAGTCACGGGCGTAACGGCTTTAAGGTGGGCGTGGTAATGATCCGCCACGGCTGCGGCATAGCATTCCGGCGTTGAGATGTGGCGAATCTCAAGCGCCGGTGCAACCGTGGCTGATCAAACTTTCCGAAGCACGCCATCAAGGGATTGCTCGCGGCATCATTTGAGCAACGTGAGTTTCTTTGTGTCAGTAAAGTTGTTGGCCTGCAATTGGAGAATGTAAACACCGCTTGCCAACCCGCCGCCGTTAAAAGAGGCGGCGTGTTCTCCCGCAAGTTGGACGCCTTCGAAAAGCGTCGCGACTTCTTCTCCGCGAAGGCTGTAAACCTTCAGCGAAATGAAACCGTCACGTGGGACCGAATACTTGATTTGTGTCGTCGGGTTGAATGGATTCGGATAGTTCTGGCTGAGCGAAAATACCTTCGGAATATTTCCTTCTAAATTCGTGACGCTGGTGGGATTCTTTACCAAAAGCTCGAGGGCCGCGAGCAGATAATCCTTGGCTTCGCCTAAAGCATCGGCGGCCGATACGGAAGGCGAATAGTTCTGCGTCATCGCGCCTTTTGCCGAAGCCAATGCCGCCGCAAAATTTGCCCACGAGTCCGCGGTGTATTCGCTTTCTTGCAACGTATCGGCGTGCGCGATGAGCGAATCCAACGCGTTGTAATTGAGGCCGACATTCACTGAAGCATAAAACGCGGGCTTGCATTGATTCTGCCTATCCCACAACGAAGCATTGGCGACGAACGCATGTTGATCATTCAAACCGTCTTTGGATACGCTGATAATTTTTCCACGTCCCGAACGATAGCTCCGTTCAACAAAACATTTGAAGAGCATGGCGTATTGATTCGCCTGCGTCGTCAAAATGGACGGCGTCGGCGTGCCGCTGCCGGGGTTCACGTCCAGCTCGGTCACGGACATCTCGCTGCAGATCGGATCGAACTTATTGTATGAAGCGATCCATTGCGCGGCGGTGGGCGTGAAAAGCGCGTCGTGATCCTGCATGCCAATGCCGTCCAAATATCCGGCTTGAAAAATCGGGCGGCAAATTCTCACGATGCCGTCGGCTTTGTTGGGATTGTGCGTGTTGTAGTCGTTGTAATAAAGCTTGATTTGCGTTTCGCCGTAATGCACGGTCCATTTGCGCGTGAACTCGAAAGCTTTCATGAGATAAGTGTTGTCGCCAAACGTGACGTACCATTCGCTGTCGCTCGTGCGATCGGCGCCGCTCTCGTTCACGGCTTCATTCACCACGTCCATCGCGGTAAGCAGGCCCGGCCAGCCTTCGTGAAGCAACCGAATGACTTCTTTGATGTAGTTATCCAAACGCGCGGTCATTTTCTCTTTGCTCAAACGCGCACCGCCATTCGTGTAGCCGGAACGGAAGAACGAAGTGCCCGGGGTTTGGCTGTGCCACACCAGCGTGTGCCCGCGAAACGTGAAGCCCTGGCGCTGCGCCCAATTGAGCTGCGCGATGAGATCGCCGTTAAAGCGCACCACTGGATTCAGGTCAACGGAATCTCTGGCCGCGCCGGGAGCGGCGGCATTATACGCCGCGGCGCTGGCCGCAATGTTCACGGTGTATTGCGGCTTCATGTTGTTGCCGGGCGACATGCTGTTCATGTGAAATTTGATCAGGTTGCCGCCGTTCGGCGCGATGACTGTGGATTGGCCCGGCACCGGCGGATCGTTGGGAAAACCTACATGGCGATACGATAAAAGGCAGCCGATGGAAAAGTCGTTGGCATAAACGTCTTTTAGAGGCGGGACATTTGTTTGTATCGTGTCGGCTTGGGCAAAAACGTCAGCGGAAAATCTCATGCAGAGAAAAACAGCAGCAATCAAAATCGCAACATTCTTTCCGTGAGACTTCAGATTCTTTTTCATCACGATCCTCGTTCCACAAATTCACTTCACAAATCACATCTAAAAAAAACAGCCTGTCCTGAACCACGGACAGGCTGTCGCTTTATAGCCATGAAAAAGATCGCTGAATTTGAAAACAGCCTGTCTACTTCAAAAACAGCAGTTTCTTAACGCCGACGAAATCTTTCGCTTCCAGCCGGTAATAGTAAATGCCCGAGCTGAGATTCGTTGCGTTGAACGTGATCTTGTGATAGCCGGCGCTGAATTGACCCGCCACCGGTCGAGCGACAACCCGGCCCGCAAGATCGAACACCACCAGTTTCACTTCACTGCTTTGCGGCAAACCAAACTCGATCGTCGTGGAAGGATTGAACGGATTCGGATAGTTCTGGCTCAGAACGAAGTCCGTCGGTATTTCCACCACGCCAGGAGCTTCGTCAACGCTGACCGTGTTCTCCACCATGTCCACTTTAACGTCGATCAAGTTCAGGCCCGTGGTCGAGGCGTTGGTGTTGATTGCGAACGCAACGCTGTTGAACTTCGTGGTCGTGAGCGGATTGTGAGAATCGATTGCGGTTGCTGCAAAGGAGTAGCTGCCGTCGGTTTTTGTGAGCGAGAATTGCACTTCACTCGTGCCATTTCCCAACGGGGAAACTTTTATGGAGAAGTCGTACAGTCCGGCTCCGGCCACGGCATTCGCAGGTTGATGAAGCTGCGTGCCGAGCACGTAGGAACTTGCACCGTCCGTGCTCAACCACACGTCATTGACCACTCCGCCCCAACTGCCTTGCTGGCCGCTGCCCGCCCAGTTTACTAAACCGTTCGTGCCACTCTGCGGCAGGAACAAATATCCGGAATGGGCTCTTTCAGTTCCCGACCAACGTGTAGAGTCGCCGTTGTCCGGGGTGGCGTCTTTAATCACCGTGCCGGCGCTATCGCTGTAGAAAAGTCCGAAGCGAAGAGAATTTGCCGCTTGGAAACCGCCGCCGACAAATTCCATTTGCCCGGTCACGAGCAGTGCTTTGCTCGTGGTCGGCGCAACACTCTCAAGGAAACCCGCGCGCAAAGCGGCCCAACCCGTGCTCGGCGCGCTGCCGGAGATGCTCGCGTTGCCAGTGACATCGCCCGGCGTGAAGGACCAGCCGCCGATTCTATTGCCAATGAAGCCCCAATCTTCAGCATAGAAGGCCACAAACGGCGCTTCCGGAATTTCAATCGGCTCGCCTTTATCGACGTGCACATCGATCAAGTTCATGCCCGTCGTCGTCGGGTTCGTGTTCTCGATGGCGAAGCACACGCCGTTGAACGTCGGCGCTATGAACGTCGTATCCGTAACGATGCCGCCATACCAATAGCTGTTGTCTTCTTTGACAACGTAGAACCGCAACTCTTTCGTGCCGTTCGCCTTCGGCTGCACCGAAATCGCAAAGTTGTATACGCCCGCGCTCGCCACCGCACGCGCCGGCCTTTGATTGATCACGCCGAGCGAGAGGTTGTTGCCAAAGCTGCTGATCCAGTTCCCGTTGCGCGTCACGCCTTGCGTGCCGTTGCCGCCGTTCGCCCAAGCCACTTGATCATTCACCCCGCTGTGAGGCGTAAACATGTAACCTCTGGCGCGATTCTCCACGCCGTTCCAACGGGTGGAATCGCCATTGTCGGGAGTCGCGTCAGGTACGAGCACGCCCGCACTGTCATGATAGAATAAACCGAAACGCAGGCCGCTCCACCCGTCGAAGCCGCCGCCGATGAATTCCATCTTGCCCGTCACGATCAACGCTTTGTCCAGCGAGGCCGATTCCGACTGCGGGAAGCCGCCACGAATTGCCGCCCAACCTGAGGCAATCGGACCCGGGCCCGCAATACCCGCGTTCCCGTCGAACTCACCGGGCACAAAACTCCAACCCGCAGATCCGTAACGATTGCCGAGGTAACCCCAGTCCGCTACATAAAAAGGAACAAACGGCGCTTCTGGAATTTCAATCGGCTCGCCTTTATCGACGTGCACATCAATCAAGTTCATGCCCGTCGTCGTCGGGTTCGTGTTCTCGATGGCGAAGCACACGCCGTTGAACGTCGGCGCTATGAACGTCGTATCCGTAACGATGCCGCCATACCAATAGCTGTTGTCTTCTTTGACAACGTAGAACCGCAACTCTTTCGTGCCGTTCGCCTTCGGCTGCACCGAAATCGCAAAGTTGTATACGCCCGCGCTCGCCACCGCACGCGCCGGCCTTTGATTGATCACGCCGAGCGAGAGGTTGTTGCCAAAGCTGCTGATCCAGTTCCCGTTGCGCGTCACGCCTTGCGTGCCGTTGCCGCCGTTCGCCCAAGCCACTTGATCATTCACCCCGCTGTGAGGCGTAAACATGTAACCTCTGGCGCGATTCTCCACGCCGTTCCAACGGGTGGAATCGCCATTGTCGGGAGTCGCGTCAGGTACGAGCACGCCCGCACTGTCATGATAGAATAAACCGAAACGCAGGCCGCTCCACCCGTCGAAGCCGCCGCCGATGAATTCCATCTTGCCCGTCACGATCAACGCTTTGTCCAGCGAGGCCGATTCCGACTGCGGGAAGCCGCCACGAATTGCCGCCCAACCTGAGGCAATCGGACCCGGGCCCGCAATACCCGCGTTCCCGTCGAACTCACCGGGCACAAAACTCCAACCCGCAGATCCGTAACGATTGCCGAGGTAACCCCAGTCCGCTACATAAAAAGGAACAAACGGCGCTTCTGGAATTTCAATCGGCGCACCTAGACCAACTTGCACGTTGGAAAGGCTCATACTGCGAATAGGAGAATTCTCGGCGCCATTGCCGCCGTTCAGCGCAAAACAAACACCGTTAAAGGTGGTCGTGATCGCGGAGGTGTCTTTGACGATGCCACCGTACCAATAGGTGACCGGGAATTCGTCTTTAACCATGTAGAAGCGAACTTCATTGGAGCCATCGGCCTGAGGCTGCACCGAGATAGCCCAGTTGTAAACGCCGGCAGAAAATTCCGCGCGCGGAGGCCGCTGGTTGATCACACCAAGGGAACGATGAGCATTGCCAAAGGAGCTTAGCCAGGTTGCGCCGCGGATCACACCCTGGGTGCCATTCCCGCCGCTGGCCCAACTTACTTGATCGTTCACGCCGCTGTGAGGCGTGAACATGTAACCATAAGCCTGTCCCTCCTCGCCCGACCAGTCGGCGGAGTCTGTGCCGGCAAATTCCACCACGCCGGGATTGTCATGGCGGAAAAGGCCATAACGCAAACCGCTCCAAGTGGAAGGCCCGGCGCCGGTAAATGCGATTTTGCCGGAGACCACAATCGCTTCTAATTCGGTCGCTGTAATCGTATCAAAACCGCCGCGAATTGCCGACCAATTGCCATTGAGGTTCTGGTTGCCAGCCACACCAGCAGAACCAGGATCGCCAGGGACAAAATCCCAGCCGCCGGTTCTATCATTGTTGCCATGAATAAAACCCCATTCTGCCACAAAGGTCTGGGCTTGAAGCGTCGTTCCGCTAAAGAGGAAAAATGCAGCCACAAACGCTATGAAAGTGTGTGCCAATTTTTTCATGATCGTGCTCCTTTAGACGGGACATCATTAAGTGTGCGTCTAAAAATTATTTCCCGAGATTGCCATAGCCCTGCCCGCTAGTGGGGCATTGTCGCAGCCGCGAATTTATTGGTCGCAACAGCGGCCCACAAGGGCGGGGACTACAATTTCGCGGGAAGTTATTTTTAGATGAACCCTAAGTGAGAAAGTGCTACTTCATCAGAACGAGTTTCTTCGAGATCGAAACCTCACCAGACTGCAAGCGATAGGTATAAATGCCGCTCGCGAGGCCTTTACCGTCAAAGGTGATTACGTGCTTTCCGGCTTTCTGGGTGCCATTGAACAAAGTCGCAACTTCCTCGCCGAGAGAATTGAACACCTTCAATGACACGTGCCCAACCTGCGGAATTGCATACACAATTTGAGTGATTGGGTTGAATGGGTTGGGATAGTTCTGGCTCAATGTGAACCCGGCTGGAACAGCACTTCCCGAATTTGCTTCCACAGCACTACTTCCATCTTTCCCGGTCTCAAGCCAGTTGAAGATTCGCGCACGTTCGGCATCGGCCTGTCCTTCCCATTGCGCATATTCCGTGGGCCACCAATGATACAAATCGCCCATCGGGAACCCGCCCATGGCAGCCGTTTTTAACGTGGCGTTGGTGTAGGATAAGTTTTCAGGCAAAGGCCATTCTTGGTTGAGACCTGACGTGGGATTCCATGACCAATTGTGATCGCAGTTGGTATCCCATTTACAATTCAGGAACGCTTTTAAGGAATCCAAATTCGTCGGGGTATTGACGAAGCCCGGATCAGCCCCATCGTAAAGATTGGCCCGATTCATATATGGGAAGAGCTTGTTTCCGTTTGCATCCGTGGTATCGAAGAAAACCTTCGTCGCCGGGCTTAACATCGGCTGGGGCACAGCGCAATACTCCGGTTCTCTATTTCTGCGCCGAGTAACACAGTAGGGGCAGTTCCGCATCCAATCCACGAGCCATGGCTGGATAACATAGCTATTATTCGCGAAGAGAATGCGGCGGTCTTGTTCCGTAAATGGAACGGCGAAACCAAAAGTGGCAACGCTGTCAATTCGCATCGTGCCGCCATTGGGGTCGCCATCCGCAGTCTGTACGGGAATATCGCCGTACATGAAGGTATTGACGTAAATTGAGTTTGTCACCGACAGCTTGTACCACCACCCGGATTGCTGCACGAACATCATGGAGTTGAGGAAGGTGCAATGATTGAAATGAACGTTGTCGCCGTATTCGCCGCCTTCCTGCATGTAAACGTAGCCGATGTTTGCAAACGTGCAGTTTTCGAAGAGCACATAATCGTGGTGCCAGCCGGTGGTGCTAAACGGGAAGGAAAGCGCGCGGCCGTAATACCGCAAGTGGGTGTCGATGCAGTTGCGGAAATAGCAATTCCGGAACGTTCCCACGAAACGGTCTGCCGTGACTGTGACCGCGCCGCCCGCGTTCGGCGGAGAGGGTGAATAATCGAAAATAACCCCTTCGAAAGTGGCGGTCTCTTGAACATTGGGATCCGGATTGTTCTGAATTTGCAGACTTGAGCCCACTTGGGCGCCGCCGGCATCCGCGTATCTCAGCCAAACGTTTTTCAGCGTGATATTGCCGTAAACCTCAAAGTTGAACTGTCTATCGACACCGCCACTAGGGGTCCAGACGATCTGCGGAGGTGACGTTAACTGAGTATTGCCAGGCTCGGGGCCGGCGATCTCAAGGTGCTGCCCGACTGGAACGACAACTCTGCCGATCAGCACATAGTACCCATAAGGCTCCAGCTCAAAAGTTGTGTTGGAGAGCGTTCCCCCATCAACAGCAGCCTGGATGGCATTGTTGAGGTTCCCTTCACTAGGGGCGACATCGCTAGGCACTTTCACGATGGTCTTCTGTGCGTAAAGTGAGGTCGCCACAAGCAAAGCCAAGAACGGTGCAGAGAAAAAACGTTTCATCTCTTTTCCTCCTTTGCTTGATTAGAGGTTCGGTTTTCCCTTCGCATGCTAACATGGATCATAGCCGATATCTAAAGCCGAGATTAGCCGTAAGACCATAGTTCTGCTCATTGGTGAAACCACTAATGGAGCGTTGCGCTGAGGAATTTGTCTCGCCGTTGAGATTGTAAAAGTCCAGAAAAATCTCACTTCCCGACCAGGGCAGTTTGTACTTCGCCGAGGCATCCACACGGAAATAATCTCTGGAGAAACCGTCCTGTTCTGGGAATGCGCCAATACTGCTAACGGAATTGCCTTGGAAGACAAACGAGACGCGCGCAGAAAATCCCTTGTGATCAAAGCCGATATAAGAGTTCAAAATGTCATTGGGTTGGTTAATCAAACGCCCGGTTCTTGTGCTGTCCTCGGTAACGACGATATTTCTGGGAGGCGGGTTGGGATTGGGACGCGTAAAATCATCCCGCCACGGATAGGTGGCTTCAGATTTGATATGCGTGTAGTTGATCCCCAATACCAATCCCTTCAATGGAAAAGGCATGTACCACAGGCTCGTTTGAAAGTCCACTTCAACACCCTTAACCGTGGCATCGTAAGCACTGTTGACGTAGGTATAGAGATTGGCGCCGTCTTTTGGCGCCGCGCCACCAATTCTCAATGTTTCGATGCTTTCAAGTCCCGGCGGTGTCAATGCGGCCGTGTGGAGTTTGTACTGCGTGGCATACGTAAAGTCTTTCACGGTTTTATAAAAGCCGCCGACAGAAAAGAGGCCCAGCTTATTACTGTGGAAGGATAAAACCAGATCATGATTAAAAGCCTCTGCGGGTTTGAGATTGGGATTACCCGCCCAAACGTTGGTAAGATTGTAATCCATGGCGCGGCGGGGAGAAAGTTGATGATAGTCCGGACGCGCCAGGGTTTGAGTGTAGGCATAGCGGATATCACTCCAACTCAGAGGCTTATATCGAATCTGTCCCATTGGCAGCCAGAATTCATTCTCTGGCCGAGCCGTTTCCGGATAAATCGTTTGGCTCTGCGGATTGCGGGCATCTACCATGTTGAAAACGGAGTACTCCGACTTCATTTTTTCATACCGCACACCGCCGACCACCATGAAATCGAGGAAATTCAACTCAGACATCAAGTATCCGGCATAGTAATTTTCGAGGTATTTATAGTCATTGGGAAGCCGTTGATAAGGTCCATCGAACCAACCTCCGGTCTCGGTTCCAGTGGCTCTTCCGGAGAACATGGGATTACTCTTCAAGTAACTGGCCATGTCCACGAGCAGGCCGGGATTAATAGCCCAGTAAAACTGACCGAAACGGTCGTCCAAAAAAGCGGCAGTCAGATCTGGGTCGTTTGATGTGAAAATCGAGGCAGGATATCGACCGTTCGACGCAAGCGCTACTCCAAACCGTGCATCAAGTGAATCCATCATGGCCTGCTGGAAATCACCGCCAGAGGCATATAAATCGACGTAAGGCGTGTTTTGATCGTTCTTGTGATTTTCATGCCAATATTCGCCGCCAAATTTGAGATAGCCCGACAAGGACGATCCGAGCGTCAAGGGAGCCTTGAAGTTGGCTTTGTATGCCTGATTGTTCTCTTGATAGATGGTGCTGAAGAGGCTCAAGCTGCGCGAATATGTATCGCCAGCACCGCGATAATTCACCTGCCCCACCAAACTGTCAGGAACAACATCCGGAGAGATAACGCCGACAATGGAACCGGTCTGGCTAAACTGGATATTGGGCGCTTCGGGTAATTCGTTCCTGGAATAAGTGTTGGCGAACTTCAAATCCACTTGTAGCAATCCCAAATCGTAATCGAAGTCCAAGGAATTGACCGCAAGATCAATGTTGTTGGTACCAGCCCGGTAGTTGAAATCCAGGTTCTTGCTGGTATAATTCAAGACCGTGCGATGATCCTGAAAATCGGAGTTCAACCTGGTAAACATGTTGATGGCTTTGAAGGACCCGGAAGGCAGTTTGTAGTCAAGAATCAAGTTGCCCCCAAAGCGTTCTCGCGTTTCGATGTGACGATTGAGCTGCACGTTGTTGACAATAACAGGCTCATAACCGGAGGGCCCAGTCTGATGGCGATAGATCAAGTAGTTGCCATTCATGTTGTCGGCATTGCGGTCATACTTTTCCACGTTTCCAAGTAAGTAAACGCCAAGCTTGTCTCCAAGAAGGCGCGTGCTTGCTGACGCCACGCCGCGGTAGTTTCCGTAATTGCCGCTCTTTTCCGTAAATCCGGACTGAAATAGCAGGTCGGTCTTGAAGCCTGAGGGCGCCTCCCTCAGTTCCATGTTCACGGTCCCGCCGATAGAATTGGCATTCAAATCTGGCGTGAGAGATTTATACACTGCAATTGCTTTGATCATATATGGCGATACCATGGAAATATCGACGCTTCGATCATTATTGATGTGCTGTGAAAATACATCTGTTTGAGAAACGACGCCGATTTGAGTACTTCCTGTGGATGCCAACTTGACGCCTTCAACGGCAACTGCATTATATTGAGGAGCCAGCCCTCTGATGACAACTTTGTTCGCTTCGCCGGAACTCTGAAGAGTCGAGACACCAGGCAACCGGCTTATCGCCTGCGCTGCGTTGAAGTCCGGTAATTCCTGAATCCTTTGCTCGGAAACAATACTGACGATCTTATCGGAAGAGAGCTGTTGGTTGATTGCACCCAACTGCCCTTCTGCCTGAGCAGTAACAGTGACTACTTCTCCCTCAAGAATCTCGAAATCCAGACTAATAGTCTGTTTGAGCTCCCGTTCTTCCGTCACAACGATATCGATCGTTTTACTTTGATAGCCGATATAACTTACCACCAACTTATAACTGCCAACCGGCACAATTGGAATGACAAACTTTCCTTTCAAATCTGTAGAGGCGCCCAGTTTTGTGCCTTTGAGCAAGACATTTGCTCCCGGAAGTGGTTGATTGTCTTTGCTGTCAAACACATATCCCGAGATTTTTCCAGAAGCTGCCGCATACAAAAAGGAGTGTGACACAAGCACCGCCATGAGCGTCACAAGGACTTTCGTCAAAATTGTTCTCATTTGTTTGTCTCCATGCATAACAGAGATCAGAACACAATTTCTTGAAACGAATTTAACATAGCTTTCGGAATTGAGCGTTTTTCAAAATGCCATGTCCATTCCGATCATCTTTTTTGGATGGACCTTTTCGAGCAAGTTTAAACAAGTGAAATGTCCGCCAACAGCTTGACGATCATTAACTTCTCAAAACAATCGTAAAAAAATTTTCGCTAAAGCTAAAAAGGCTGAATTCCAAAGGGGGTGAAGTATCAACAATCTAAGCAAGTTAGATTATACAATTCGAAGGGATCTTGATTATTGTTACGTCGAAAGTCTCGAAAACAGCGCGCGATTAGATTTGGATGGACTAAGCGTTATTGACTATTTACTTGTAAATTGGTCAAAGTCAGCTCTAGCTAGAATGAGGCGAGGTCTACCAATTTTGAAATGTTTCAAGTAATTTTTAGTGAATCTCACAAGATTATTGAAACGTTTCAAAACTTGTTTAAAACATAACAAAACTTTCACAGCAAGTCAAGAAAAAATTTGCCCGCATTGCCACAAAATACATGTCACCGAATAAATGTTGCCGAGCGATTTTAAGGAAAGCGTCGTTGCCTCATAACTTATGCTACCTCAAGGTAGTGCCAAAAGTTCTATGAAAAATCGGAGGGCTAGCTGAAGGGACTAAGAAGCGATGCGCGCCGGCGAGGTTTGCGCTTTCTTAGGCATGGGACTATGATGGTGTAGAAAACAAAAAGCGAGAACACGATACATCTGCTCCGCCTCACTTGCAAATTGAGTAAACGGGTCTTATGTTAAGGTGGTCAACCCTTAACCAGGAGCCCCGATATGAGTCAGCGAAAACGCTACTCCAGCGAAGACAAAGTCAAAATCCTGCGCGAACACTTCGAGCAAAAGCTCTCTATTCCGGAAGCCTGCGAAAAGCCTCGCATCCATCCCAATCAATTCTGTCACTGGGAAAACGTCGCATTCTTCGATTTCAAGGGCGAGGCGCTGGAAACCTTGCAGGCCTTCGAAAAGAAATAAAATTCACCCTTCGTAATGTCATTCCGGAGGACTCTTCTTCAGTAGTTGAACCATGATCATCTAACGCTTTGCGCTTAGGCGAGAGAAGATTCTTCAGAATGACTGCTCGAGCAGCGATTCATTCAAAGGCCACTCGCATGAACACCTGCAGACATGGCTTCACCCTCTTGCTGGTTTTGATACTCTCTCTTCTTCTTCAAAGTGGAAGTGCAGAAACAAAAACCAGGAGCACGGAAAATTTCTGTAAGAACTGGAAATTCCATTTGGGCGAGATTGCAAACGGACAAGCGCCCGGCTTGGACGATTCCCAATGGCGTGCACTCGATTTGCCGCACGACTGGAGCATCGAAGGCGAGTTTAGCAAAGACCATCCGGCCACGTATAGCGGCGGCGCGTTGCCCGGTGGCATCGGGTGGTATCGCAAAACGTTTGTCATTTCGGAGTCACAAAAAGGACGGCTCGTTTTCATCGATTTCGACGGCGTGTATTGCAATAGCGAGGTGTGGATTAATGGCCATTACTTGGGCAAACGTCCCTATGGCTACATCTCGTTTCGATGTGAGCTAACGCCTTTTCTAAAATACGGCAGCGCAAAAAATGTATTGGCAGTGAAGGTCGATAATTCGCAGCAACCCAATTCGCGTTGGTACTCCGGCTCGGGAATCTATCGAAACGTGTGGCTGGTGACGACCGAGAAAATTTCTGTGGATCACTGGGGCACTTTCGTGATCACTCCGGAGGTGAGTGCGCAAGCAGCTCGCGTCTCGATTCAGACCAAACTTTCATTTTTGACGTGGAGAGAGGCTTCATTCTGAACAACAAGCCGGTGAAGATCAAGGGCGTGTGCAATCATTATGACTTGGGTTGCCTGGGTGCTGCCGTCAACACGCGCGCACTGGAGCGCCAGTTGGAAATCCTAAAAGCCATGGGCTGCAACGGCATTCGCACCTCGCACAATCCGCCTGCGCCCGAGCTGCTCGAGCTCTGCGATCGAATGGGTTTCATCGTTATGGATGAAGCTTTCGATATGTGGAAAAAACAAAAGGCGCCTTTTGATTATCATCTCTATTGGGACGAGTGGCACAAGCGCAACCTGGAAGATCTGGTGCTGCGCGATCGCAACCATCCCAGCGTGTTCATGTGGAGCATCGGCAATGAAGTGCGCGAGCAAGGCGACAGCACCGGCGTCGCACTGGCGCAAGAATTGGCCGCGATCGTGAAAAACCTTGATGTGACTCGCCCGATTACGGCCGGCTGCGATCATCCTTGGCCAGGAAACAGTCTCATCAAATCCGGCGCACTCGATCTTATCGGCATCAATTATCACCAAGACGTGTTTGCGAATTTCCTCAAGACTTTCCCGGGGCAGAAATTCCTCGGCTCCGAAACCAATTCCGCGCTCGCCTCGCGCGGGTCGTATGACATGCCTTCCGATAAAATCCGCCGCTGGCCGCCGCGCTGGGATCTGCCATTGTTGGATGGCAATCCGGATTTTACTTGTTCCGCCTATGACAATTGCAGCACGCCCTGGGGATCAACGCATCAAGAAACCTGGCCCATCATCAAAAACCACGACTTTCTCTCCGGCATGTTTATTTGGACCGGGTTTGATTACCTTGGCGAGCCGACCCCGTATCCCTGGCCCGCGCGCAGCTCCTATTTCGGAATCGTCGATCTCGCCGGCTTTCCGAAAGATTCTTATTACTTCTATCAAAGTGAGTGGACCGACAAACCGGTGCTGCACGTTTTTCCACATTGGAATTGGAGTGCGGGCGACACCATCGACGTGTGGGCCTATACGAATTGCGCAGAGGTGGAATTGTTCGTGAACGGAAACTCGCTGGGCGCAAAGCAAAAAGGCGAAGACGCTTGGCAATTGGTATGGCGCGTGCCTTTTGCAGCCGGCGTGCTCAAGGCCATTGGCCGCACTGAGGGCAAACCTTCCCTCACGCGCGAAATCAAAACTGCGGGCCAGCCGGATCGCATCATGCTGGAGCCTGACCGCGATCGCATGCAAGCCGACGGCCACGATCTTTCATTCATTACTGTGAAGGTGCTCGATGCCGAAGGCACGTTGGCGCCGCGCGCGGACAACTTGATCAATTTCGAAATACAAGGAGAAGGAAAGATTGTCGGAATCGACAACGGGCTTCAAACCAGTCATGAGCCGTTTAAGGCAAATTATCGGAGAGCGTTTCATGGCATGTGTCTCGTGGTTGTGCAGTCGAGCGGAAAAGCTGGAAGCATTTCTCTAAAAGCCACCTCGCACAGGTTGCACTCAGCATCTGTGGGATTGCTGGCGCAATAAATGGCAATACCCAATGGCGAGAAACAACATTGCGGAGGAAGTTTGCATTATTCGTTGCGCTGTTTCTATCCATGGGGAAAATTCTGAGTTTTTTCGCACCCATTCAATTTTGGAAATTGATAACCCCAAAAGGAGAACCCATGCAATCGATCCAACTGGCATTTCCAGACTGGCTCATCATTGCGACGTATTTTATCTTTGTCCTCGGCATCGGCGCCTATTTGAAGAAGTACACGAAAGACGAGAGCGATTTTTTTCTGGCGGGACGAAGAAACACCGCTTGGGTTTCGGGATTGGCGTTTCTCTCCGCCAACCTCGGCGCACTCGAGCTTTTGGGCATGACCGGAAACACGCTGAAGTACGGCATGTACGTCGCGCACTTTTACTGGGTCGGCGCCATTCCCGCAATGGTGTTTCTCGGCATCTACATGATGCCCTTCTATTACAGCAGCAAAATCAAATCTGTGCCCGGCTACTTGAAACTCCGCTTTGATGAAAAAACGCGCGTGCTCAACGCCATCGCTTTTGGCGTGATGACTTTGTTGGTGTCGGGAATCAACCTGTATGCGATGGCTTTGGTCTTGCGCACGTTCCTGGGTTGGAATTGGGACGTAAGCATGTGGGTTTCGGCTGCGACGGTCGCGGCATACATTACCATGAGCGGCCTGCTCTCCGCAATGTTCACGGAGATCATCCAATTTTTTCTGATCTGGTTCGGCTTGTTTCTCGTGGCCGTTTTGGGCATCCTTGAGGTGGGCGGCGTGCAGGAAGTTTTTGCGCGCGTGCCCACGGCATACTCAGCGCTCTGGTCTACCTCTGCCAACGCCGCGGACAATGGTATGCTCGTCACGTGGGGCGGCGTCGTGCTCGGCTTGGGTTTCGTTTTGTCTTTTGGATATTGGACCACGGATTTTCTCGTGGTGCAACGCGCGATGGTGGCAAAAGATCTTCGCGCCGCGCGGCAAACGCCGATTCTGGCTTCGTTCTTCAAAATGGCCGTCCCCTTTCTGGTCATCGTGCCGGGTTTGATTGCGTACATTCTTTCGCATGACCCCAACAGCGGCTTCACGCTTTTGCAGGATGGCGGAGTCGTGAATTATGATTCCGCGCTGCCGCTGCTCGTCGCGCGGTATTATCCCATCGGACTCGTGGGCTTGGGAATCACCGCACTGCTGGCCGGTTTTATGGCAGGACAAGCGGGCAACGTCAGCGCGTTTAACACCGTCTGGACGTACGACATTTATCAAGCGCTCTTCAAAAAGGACGCCTCCAGCGAGCATCTCATGTGGATGGGGCGTGCCGCGACGATCGCGGGTATCTTCATCAGTGTGGCCACCGCGTATTGGGCAAAAAGTTTTCCGAGCATCATGGACTACATGCAAGCGATATTCTCTTGGGTGAATGCGCCTCTGTTCGCAACCATGCTTTTGGGAATGTTCGTGCGCTGGATTACGCCAAACGGCGCCTTCTGGGGATTGCTCGCGGGCATGGGTTCTTCGGTCGCGCTCTTTTTGGCGGTGAAATTCGACTGGATCGACAAAAGCCTCATCACGCTTTCCAGCGTAGCGAGCGACATGGCCGCGAATTTTTGGCGGGCATGGTGGGCATGGCTCATCTGCTTTGTTGTAACCATTGCCGTCAGTTTCGTGACCGCGCGCAAGCCGGAAGAAGAACTGGTCGGCCTCGTAAAAGGCTTGACCAAAGAGGCCGCGGTTGCGCATGTTCCAATCTATAAAACGCCGGAGTTTTACGCAGTGCTTTCTATGTTGGCCGTGATTGCTTTGAACGTCTACTTTTGGTAGGGAGAAAAAATGAGCGCCAAAACCGTACACATGAAACCAATTTGGTATTTTGTCGGATTACTGCTGCTCGGCATGGGCTCTGTCATCTTGTTGACGGGCCTGTATCTTTTCTTTTTTGAGGTAAAATCGCAGACGGTATTCGCCGAGCTGCACCCTAACATTTGGTGGGGCGCAGTCATGGTTATCGCCGGCGGCGTTTTTTTCTTCTTCAACAGAAAGCCGCGCGCGTAATGAGTCTACGCAAGTTTTCAGACAAGCTGAGAACTTGGCCCTTCGGCAGCACAGAAATTTTCCAGCGGATAGAGGAAGCCCTCGGATTTGCTATACTCAAACGGTTGGGTTCTTCTATCCGTTGGAAAAAAAACTTCAGCAAAATGATTCGTCGGCAGAATTATTTCAAATCATTCTGCCGGCAAATTATTCTGCCACACACTTTTTTAATTTTATTCTAATTTGAAAAGCTCATCGCATAATTGTTTGAGAGTAAAATTGTATGAAGCAACATTCCATCAATGCAGCCTTCACGGCCCGCTTCGGAGAACGGCAGGACAAAATCATGGTGCGCTCTCCGGGGCGACTCAATCTCATCGGAGAGCACACCGATTACAACGAAGGCTTTGTGCTCCCGGCTGCGATCGACCGGGCGATATGGTTTGCCGTTGCGCCGCGCGGCGACGAAGAGTTTCATTTTGTCGCCGCGGACTTGCACGACGAGTTCGTGTGTGCGCAGAACGCAATCCGGAAATCGTCCAAAGCATGGCCGAACTATCTGCTGGGTGTGCTGGAGCAGATAAAGAAATCGGGCTACGAACTGCCAGGGTGCGACGTCGTGTTTGGCGGAGATGTGCCCATCGGCGCCGGGCTTTCCTCCTCCGCGGCCATCGAAGCCGGCTTCGCCTTCGCGCTCAATACGATCTTCGCATTGGGCCTCGAGAGGTTGCAACTGGTGCGCCTCGCGCAAAAAGCCGAGAATGAATTTGTCGGCGTGCAATGCGGCATCATGGATCAGTTCATCAACATTTTCGGCCAGGAGAAGAAAGTATTGCGGCTGGACTGCCGGACTTTGGAATACGAATACTTTCCGTTCGAGCGCGACGAGGTGTGCTTTGTGTTGTGTGATACTGGCGTGAGCCGGCGCTTGTCTTCTTCAGAATATAACGTGCGCCGCGGCCAATGTGAAACCGGCGTGGCCGCGTTGCGCAAGCACCAGCCCACGATCCAAAGCCTGCGCGATGTGAATTTGGAATTGCTCGAGCGATATAAGCATGAGTTAGAGCCGCTCGTTTACCAACGTTGTGCTTATGTCGTTCGCGAAAACGCACGAGTCTTGTCGGCATGTGAAGCCTTGCTCCGCGACGATCTGCCCGCCTTTGGCGCGCTGATGTTCGAATCACACGCCGGGCTTCGTGACGAATATGAGGTGAGCTGCCGCGAGCTTGATGTCCTCGTCGAGCTGGCCCGCGGTATTCCGGGCGTGTTGGGCGCGCGCATGATGGGCGCAGGTTTTGGAGGCTGTACGTTGAATCTTGTGGAGAAAAATCGGCTTGCACATTTCGAAGAAGTCGTGCATGCTGAATACCAGCGCAACACGGGACGCAAAGCCCGAACGCATGTCGTGCAGCCCAGCGCCGGAACCGGCTGTGCGTTGCAATAAGGCCTCTGACGTGCGCAGGCTGAAGGCGAAGAATAGTGTTGTGCTAAAGGAATACATTCTTCTGTCCTCTCCGGGTAGTGCTTCAGTTTGCGGTTTTCTCGCGCACATCTGCTCAAGCAATTCCCCCCTTGTGGGGGCCAGGGGGGTGTGCTTCAAAGCGTGCACGAAAACCAACATCCCCCTCAATCCCCCTTCAAAGGGGGACTTGCCGCGCTGCGCGCGGTGAGTACGGGAGAACAAACTGAGGCACTACCCCTCTCCGCGATGGCTTCTCCGAGTGATACCTTATGAAAGCCAAGTCCAAAGCAAGTCACCGTTCTTGAGCGTTCGATCTGCCGGAAAATTCCTAATTGCAATCGTCGCCTCGCTCGCGGCATCTAGATCGAAGAAATTGTCCGTCAGCGTGGCGCCCGCGGGCGGTTCGGGCAGCGCGAGAGTCTTGATGAAACGAGCAGTTTTGACTTGCACCGACCAGGTTTGCGCCTCGACTTGTTTGAGCTGGCAATCGAGATGCGGCGTTTCCAGTTCAAGATGTTTATAGCGGCAAAAGAAATGGCGATTTTCTGCCAACACGCGCCCATTCTGCTTCAGCCGCGCGCGCACATATTGCCGGCGCGGATCGATCTGCAGGAATTCGGCGAAAGCCGGAGCCGCCAGCCGCAGCGAAATGTTCGCCGGAATCAGCACGTGCTCGCGGCGCGCCCAGCTCACTTCACCGGCAAAGTCGAGCACCTCGATCTCGAACTCTGCTTCGACAGTCGAGAGCGTGTCGTTTGTCACCCAAATTTCAACGAACGTGCCGGCCGGTTTGAAGCTCACCAGCAACGGCGCGAAGAAGCGGCGCGCATACCAGTAAGCAGCTTTGGGCTGCAATTCGCTATCGATCACCGCCCAGCTCGACACCGGCCAGCAATCATTCAGTTGCCAAAACAGCGCGCCGGCAGTGTGAAATTTCTCGCGGCGCCAATGCTCGACCATGGTCTTGAGCGCCTCGGCCTGCACTATTTGCGTTTTGAAAACGAAATCCTCAAAATCATGCGGCATTTTGACGTGGCCGGCCAGAAAACGGTAAAGCCGTTCCGAGCCTTCCACCTGCTTGTTATGATGCTCAAACACGGCGCTTTGCGGCCACAGATCTGCGGGCGCGAGAAATTTTTTCCACGTTGACAACGTCGCCGGCGCTTGAAAACCAAACTCCGAAAGAAAACGGCCGCGATCTTTGGCCACCGCCGCCGGATCAACCCAGTTGCTCCAGATATTCCACTGGTGGCGATCACCTGCCGCTTCCGAATTGGGGTCATCACCGCCGAAAGGCGAGCTTTGCCAATATGGCCGCGCCGGATCATGCTCGGCGCAAATCTCCGGAATGATTTTCTCGAAAAGAGAAACACCCGGCATCTCGCGAGGCGGCCGCCGCGTTTCCATATTCCAAATCCATTCATTCTCGTTATTGCCGCACCACAAAACAATGCAAGGATGGTTGCGCAGTTGCTTGATGACCGTCGCGACTTCATACCGCACATTCTCGGCAAATTCCGGATAGTCCGGATAAGCGCCGCACGCAAACATGAAATCCTGCCACACCAAAAGGCCCAGCTCATCGCAGAGATCATAGAAGATTTTCTGCTCGTAGATGCCGCCGCCCCATACGCGCAGCATGTTCATGTGGGCCGCTCGGGCCAGGTTCAGCAACGTGCGGTACTTTTCATCTGCAATGCGCGGGATAAACGAATCCGCTGGAATCCAATCGGCGCCTTTGCAGAAGATGGGCACGTTGTTGAGGCGAAACAGAAAAGATTCGCCGCCGGCATCCGGCTCGCGCACCAGCTCGAGCCGGCGGATGCCAAAGCGCGTCGTCTGCTCATCCACGATTTCGCCGGCGATGCGAGCGCGCACTTTCAATTCATACAAAGGTTGCGCGCCATAGCCGGCTGGCCACCACAAATGCGGCTGGCCGATTGAAAATTCCACGACGAGATTTGTTTCAGAAGTGCTCGCCTGCTGGCGCGCTTGCAAGTCCGGGCCCGATATTTCCACGACAAATTCCGCCGGGCTTGCCGTGAATTTCTCAATTGCGATCTTTGCCAACACGCGGGCGCGCTGCAAATCGTAATCGAGCTGTACCTCCGCAAAAAGGTTTTCAATGCGCAAGTGCTGGTGGCCTTCGAGTCGAAGCGATCGCCAGATGCCACTGGTCGCCAATTTGGGGCCCCAATCCCAACTGAAGGAATATTGTGCCTTGCGGGCAGAGACGCGATAACTCTCCAGCGCCACCGGCAGCTTGCCGTGGCGCGCTTCCAATTCTTGCGCCTGCTGCATGGGTGAATCAAAACGAATTTCAATTTCATTTTCACCGGGCCGCAGCAACGTTTTCACATCAAATCGATGCGGAATAAACATGTTGTTGGTTCTCGCCACCTGTTGGCCATTGATGAAAATGGCCGCGAACGTATCAAGGCCGTCTGCTGCAAGCTGAATCACGGTGTTTGACAAGAATTCAGCCGGCACGTGAATGGCGCGATGATAGCGCCAGCCGATTTCCGCCACCCATTGTACCTGCCACTCGTTGTCGCGAAAGAACGGATCAGGAATTTTTTCAGCGGCCAGCAAATCCGTGTGCACGGTGCCCGGCACGCTTGCCGGCAGCCACTCGCCCTTTTTGAAAAGCCCGTCAGGCAACTGACTGATGCGCGGCGAATGCCAATCGGGTTGAAATTCCCAGGCGCCGTTCAGATCGATTGTGTTCATATCCAATTCTCAGACATAATATTCAAAATCTCCCATCAAGTTGTCATTCCGCAGGAATCCTGTAATGGACTTGGCGCGATTGTAATTTCTGGAATCTTACCCAATTCGTAACAAGATTCTCACAGAATGACATTGAAAAGCCCGGCGAAATTTTTCATTCAAGATTCACGCTCACACTCTAAAACGTATGAGCTCATGCAACAATTCTTCCAGGCTGGCCTTGGCCAAGCCGATCGCTTTGTCCGCGCCGCCGTAATAAATCAGCAACTCGTCATCAAACAGTGCAGTGCCGGTGGGGAAAACCACGTTGGGCACGTCGCCGACTTTTTCGAACTGGCGTTCCGGCTCAAGAATGGGATCGGGGAAACGCGCGATGACGCGCAACGGATTCTCATAATCCAACA
>JBBILN010000038.1:73356-76409 GCA_037444905.1 bacterium
AGAATGGGATCGGGGAAACGCGCGATGACGCGCAACGGATTCTCATAATCCAACAGCGCCGCGCCGGCGCGATACACCAGTTTGTCATCGACGCCGTGATAGATGACCAGCCATCCCTCTTTTGTTGGAATCGGCGGAGCGCCACCGCCGATCTTTTTCGCTTCCCACCAAAACTGCGGCCGCATGGCCGTGTATTTGTCCAGCGCCGCGACATGCTTCTTCCAATAATCTCTTTCCGGCTTCAGCAGATGTTCGATGTCATTGAAAAAGGCGAGCTGAATGTCCGGCTCGATGCGGTGCATGAGAATCAATTTGCCCCTGACCAGTTCCGGAAAGAGCATTGCATCCTTGTCCCACAAATCCGGAATGATGATGCCGTGTTTTTCTATTTTCTTGAAATCGGCCGTCGAGGCCAGGCAGGTGCGCACCGTCACGCCGTCGTACGCGACATAGACCAGGTAATAGCGGCCATCAAATTTGGCAATGCGCGGATCTTCGACACCGCGTTGCTCGTGCGGTGCTTCGCGGTGAAGAATCGGCTTCGGCCAACGCTCCAAAATCCTGCCGCTGCGATCGAGTTTGGCGTAGCCCAGCGTCGAATAATTGTCGCCTTCGACGGCGCGGTAGATCAACAGCACATGTTCGCCCTCGCGGATCGCGGCGGGATTGAACACCGCTTGTGATTCCCAGGCGTTTTCTTTGATCGGTTCGAGGACAGCGTTGCCCACGCGTTGCAACTTGAACATCAGCCTTCACTCCTTCAAAATGAGTATGTCCGCAAATGAGTTTATGGTAAGAATCATTGGATAGTTGGATTTTTGGATTGATGGATTATTGGGTTCCATTAATCCACCGATCCATCACTCCAGCAACCGCTACTTCACGCCTTCTAATCGTTCATACAGCTTTTGCCGCGCCACCGGATTTGCTTCGACTTCAAGCATGGCATGCAATGCTTCGATCGTCGATTCGGCGCCGGCGTTGCGGTTGATTTCCTTCTCCGAGAGAATGCCGTCAAAGCCGCGGCCGGTTTTGGGATCGTACATTTGCGCCTGCGCGGCATTTTTTCCGAAAAACCACTGCGCCAAATCTGCCGCCAACTCCGCGAACCGCGGCTCATCCGTGTTCCCGGCAACACGCAACGCGCCGACGATCATCGGACGCAGCGCGTAGGCGATTTGGGAATAGCGTTCGGTTCTTACCGCGCGAATCCGATTGCCCGCGCGCGCAAATTGCATTTCACGCGGGAAATTTTCCTTCTGCACATACGGATAGAAATACTCCGCTTCACGCTTTGCCGCGATGAGAAAATCTTCCCGCGGTATCATCCTGGCAATTGTGGCCAGCGCCTGCGTTTGGCCATTGGCCCAGCCGTGCCAGAGGTCCTGCCATGAAAGCATTGCGCCGAATGGAAAATTATTTTCATCGCCGAGCTGCATGGCCACAAACGCTTCACCGAATTTTTCCAAATAGGTTTTGACTTGCGGATCATTCGTGGCACGATAGTAGGCAGCCAAACCGAGCACCAGTTCGGAAGTGGCGTCAGCGGCGGAATGATACAACAGCCAGCGCGGCACGTTGCAGCCGTTGATGGTATCCATTGCCGGATAGTGTTGCAACAGCGTGTCGAGATGCGCAAAAGTTTTCTGCACGTGCTGCTGCAAGAGTCTGGCATAAGCCGGATCGCGGTCGCGAAAAATACGACAGCCTTCCCCCATCGCCCACACGCCGCGCGCCGTCCACCACCCAAGACTTTTGAAACTGGTGTGGCCGTCGCGATTGATGGAATGATCGGCAAGAATGAAATTATAAAACAAGCCGTCCTCGGCCTGCAGGCAGCGGCAAAAATCGATCAGCTTGCGCGCGCGCCACAAGCTCGTCCTATCGCCGGTGACTTCAAAATGCCGCAAATAAACCACGGCCGCGCGCGCCGCGTCATCGACGCACGCGATGCCCTCGTCGCTGTCACCGACCCATTGGTAGTCGGGATACTCCGAATAGATGTGAATGATGGCCACGGGCTGGCCGCCAATCGTCACTTCTTCATAAAGGTGATTTAGATGAGCCAGGTTGGTGAGCCGTAATTTCATGGGCTGATTCTGGGCGCAAGCACAAAGTGCGGCGACCAGTACCAAGAAAAAAGCTTCACGCAAAGACGCAAAGACGCAGAGATATCGCAAAGAAAACCTTTGCGGATTCTTTGCGTCTCCGCGCCTTTGCGTGTGGCTTCTTAGCCTTGAGAAATTTTCCAGATTCATATCACCTTATTCTTTCAATCCGGTTGCGGCCATGCTTGCGATGAAATACTTTTGAAAAAAAGCGTACGCAATCACAATTGGCAAAGCCAGCAGCGTGGCGGCCGCCAATTGCACGCCGAGCTGGCTTTCCGCCGCGCCGCCGGTAACGAACAAAGCCACAAGCTGCGGCATCACCATCAGCTCGCTTTTGCGGATGGTCAAAATCGGCCACAGCACTTCATTCCAAATTCCCATGAACGTCAATATGGCGACGGTGATCAAGGTGGGCACGGAAAGCGGCCAGAAGATGCGAAAAAGAATGCCGAATTCACTGGCGCCATCGAGGCGCGCGGCATCAATCACATCCTGCGGAATGGTTTTGAACGCCTGGCGAAACATCAACACGCCGAGGGCATTGATGCCGTAAGGCACGATCAGCGCGAGATACGTGTCCACCCAGCCGAGCTTCACCATCAAGATATACAGTGGAATGAGCGTCAATTGCACCGGCAGGATCATGGTGAGAATCACCAGCATGAAGATCACGTTCCTGCCGCGAAAAGGCAGGCGCGCGAGCGCGAAGCCGGTCATTGATCCGAGCAGCAGCACGCTCGCCACCACCGAGAGCGAAACGAGCAGGCTGTTGGCAAACGCGCGCAGCAGCGGAATCTTCTCAAAAACGGCCGCATAGCTCGCCAGCGTCCAGCGCGATGGCAGCAAATTCAGCGCGCCGATTTCGTGCTCCGGCCGCAGCGTGGCCGAGAGCATCCACAAAAAGGGATAGATAAAAATGACGGCTGCGAGTGTGAGAAAAAT
>JBBILN010000039.1:0-75199 GCA_037444905.1 bacterium
ATTCGCTACGTGCTGTGGGTCACGCAAAAATTCGCGGGCGCGCAATACTTGCTCGACGAAATGAACGTGCGCGCGGAGAATTAAAGCGCACATTCTTAGCGTGATCTCCGACCGCAACTGAAACAAGTGGAATTGTCAATGGCGAATTGTGAATGGTCAATTGGCAATTTTAAAACTTGCGCGGTCGTGATAATTTTTTTCAGAGTAATACTCTACTGTCATTCTGTAAGAACCTTCCCTCGTGCTTGGAACACAACGCGTTCTAAGATGTGTGTCGAGCACGAGGGAAGGTCCTTACAGGATGACAATTTTGAGGGCATCGTATTTTTTACAAAAGGATTTTTTATGGCCCAAACCGCTTCCAACATGCTCCCGCTCGGCACGCGCGCGTCGCATTTCACTTTGCTCGATACGATCTCCGGCAAGATGATGCATCTCGCCGAACTTAAATCCGAGGCCGCGACGGTGATCATGTTTATTTGCAATCATTGCCCGTATGTCAAACACGTGCGTCATGAACTCGCGCGCGTGGCGAATGATTATCAACCGCGCGGCGTGGCGTTCATTGCAATCAATTCGAACGACGTCGTTGCCTATCCCGAAGACGCGCCGGAGCACATGCAAACTTTCGCGCGCGCGTCGGGCTTCGCGTTTCCGTATCTTTTTGATGAGACGCAAGAGGTGGCGCGCGCTTATCAAGCGGCATGCACGCCGGATTTCTACGTTTTCGATCGCGAGATGAAGTGCGTGTATCGCGGCCGGCTCGATGGCGCGCGTCCGAAGAACGACGTGCCCGTGACCGGAAAAGATTTGCGCGCCGCGCTCGACAACGTGCTCGCGGGCAAACCCGTGAGCGCCGAGCAATTGCCGAGCATCGGGTGCAACATCAAATGGAAGCCATGAGCGCGTTTTCCAATCTTTCATTCGACTTCATGACGGTCTTGCTGCTCGCATCCGCGGTGCATGGCTTGTTTCTCGCCGTGGCGCTGCTCACGATTCGTCGCGGAGTGCGTCGCGCGAATGCCTTGCTCGCCGCTCTGCTTGTGATATTCGCTGCACTGCTCGCGAGGCATGCGCTCTGGGGCGCGGCTTTATCTATGACTTTCGTCATGACGCCGGCTTTTCTTTTAGCGCCGCTGTTTTATTTTTATGGCAACGCGCGCACGCAAAGAAGCTTTGCGCTCACGATGAAAGACGCGCTGCATCTGCTGCCGTTTGCAGTTGCCGTGGCGGCGACGCTCGCGGAGCATGGGCTAAATGCGCAGGGCGTTTGGAGCAGCGCGACACCCGCGCAATGCCGCCACTGCCGCATCGCACTCTGGGCGTTGCTTGCGCACATGTTGATTTATGGCGCGCTGACGTTCGCACACTTGCGCCGCTACGAGGCGAATCTCAGAGACACGTTCGCTGCAATCGAGAAGCTGAGTTTGCATTGGCTGCAACAATTGCTCGCGGTTTATGTGATCGACTGGTGTTTGCTGCTCGCCTGGCAAGCAACCGGCGGCGCGACGGCAATGGCGCACGTGCTCTGGCTCATCGTCGCGTTACTCATTTATATGATCGGCTACAAAGCCTTGCAACAGCCGGAATTTTTTTTGCAAGCGGAAGCCGCTGCCACCGATGCCAAAAAGAAGTATGAGAAATCCACGCTCGCGCCGGAAAGGGCCGAAGCCGCTTATGACGAGTTGCTGCAATTGATGACGGAGCAGAAGCCTTTTCTGCAGCACGATCTCAGCCTGCCCAAACTCGCGCAACGCTCGGCGCTCTCCACGCATCACCTTTCGCAAATCATCAACTCGCGCCGGCAGCAAAATTTTTTCGAGTTCGTGAATCAATACCGCGTGGCCGAGGCGCAGCGGTTGTTGTTGGAGCCGAGCAAAGCGCCGCTCAATCTCTCTGCCATTGCGTTCGAGGCCGGCTTCAGTTCGGTATCGGCCTTCAACGCCGCGTTTAAAAAGTACACCGGCATGACGCCCTCGCAGTTTCGCCGCAAGCACAGCGGCGCACTCTCCGCAAATCTCTCCCCGAGTTCCCTCCCGATAAAATAGTCTTCCAGACTTATCGGCAACGCAAACCTTGACGCACAGAAGAGCGTAACTTTCGCCGCAAACCACGCGAAGCTTTTCACTGCTCAAGGAGAATGAACCATGTCTTCCATTTCGAAATTGTTGCGGCGCGCGTTGCTGGCAAACGGCGCTTTCTCCGCGCTCTGTGGCGTTCTGTTTTTCTTCAATGAAAAAATGTTGGGCTTGCTGCTGGGTGTCAATTTGCCCACGGTGATTTATATTCTCAGCAGCGGGCTTGTGCTTTACGCGCTCTGGCTGTTTTGGAATGCGCGCCGCGATGAAGTCGGCATGCGCGAAGCGTGGCTGGCAGTGGGCATGGATCTCGCGTGGGTGGTTGGCAGCTTTGTGCTCATTCAATTCGAGGTGTTGAACCCGATTGGCAATTGGCTGGTTGCGGTTCTCGCTACGATCGTGCTCATGTTTGCGGTGCTGCAATTTCTCGGCATCACTCGTCGCGCGCGGCCGCAAAGTTTTTGGGCAAGGCCGTGGTTGCCGCTCATCGCGGTATTGCTGCTGCTCGGTGAAATTGGTTTCGCATTCACGCATGTGCCGCTGGCTGATGTGCGCACTTCGCAGCTCAAGCGGGAAGGATATACTGCGAGCGCCGCGCAAAAGGGGAAAGAGTTGTTGCAGCGCGTTGCCGCGCGCCACGGCCTCGCCGCGTGGCAAAATTATCGCGTCGCGGAAATGGTCGGCGTGGATGAATGGGCCGAGGGCACGACGAGTTGGTGGCCGCAACAGCAGCAGCGTTTGAAAATGCAAACCCTGTTGCGCACGTTTACTTCACGCGTGGAATTGCTTGATCGTGGAGCGCAAAACGAAGTGCTCGGCATTCACGCGTGGCGCGGGTATAAAAAAAGTTCGGAAGAGAGCGCGCCTCGTTTTGTCGAGGAAGACGTGCTCACGTTTTATTTGCCGGCGTTGCACTATTTCGCGGAGTTGCCGTTGCGCCTGCTGCACGCCGAGTTTGTTGCTTATGGCGGAGAAAAAACTTTGCGCGGAAAGAAGTATCATCTGCTTTATGCCACGTGGGGAAGTTTTGCGCCCAATGCCGAGCATGATCAATATTTGTTGTGGATCGATCCGGAAACGCTGCTCGTGGAGATCTGTTGGTACACGGTGCGCGACCGCATCACATGGGCCACGGGCACGATTTACTTTGAAGATTATCGCGAGGTGCAGGGTGTGACATTTTCGTTTCGCCACACCATCGTGCTCCCGCGACCGGAGGCGACACTTTTTCCTTTGGAGCAAAACTTTTTCCATCGTTTGCTGTTTGAGCGCGTGCAATTCGACGGCTTCGATGAACAAACGCTCTTGCTTGATCCCGCGGAAAAAGTGGGCGACTTCAAACCGCGTCGCAACACCGGAGCGCGATGACGGCATTTTTGATGCGTGGAATTTTTCCAATCCGTCGCGCGTTACAGAGTTCGTCGCTTCAACAACCTTCTGCTTTTTAAATCGCGAATGAAAAGAAGTAGCGCGCATTCATATTGCTTCGCGATTAGAAGAGCGAGTTGGCAATTTAATCGACGTTTCCAAGTAGCGTTTGCAAAGCTTGCTTTCTGTTCATCAAATTTGGAGAGATTATGAATCTGTCTTTCGTTGCCGCGCTCTTTGCGACCGCGCTTTTGCTCAAGCCGCAAAGCAAAGAGGGAGAGAGCCGCCCCGCGCCGGAGTTTCCTAAAGTTTCAGCAGAGCGTTGGCTCAATTCGCCGCCGCTCAAAATGTCCGAACTGCGCGGCAAAGTGATTTTGCTCGACGTGTGGACCTTCATGTGATGGAATTGCACCAATTCCATTCCCTGGGTCAGGGAAATGCACAAACGTTTTGAGAGCAAAGACTTTCTCATCATCGGCATTCACACGCCCGAGTTTGAGCGCGAGAAAAAAATCGCCAACGTGCAAGCCGCGGTGCAGAAGCACGGCCTCACGCATCCGCAGCTCATCGACAACGATTTCGAATATTGGCGCGCGCTGAAGAATCGCTATTGGCCCGCATTTTATGTCATCGACAAAAAGGGCATGATTCGCCACGTTGCCGTGGGCGAAATCCACGTGGGTGACCGCCGCGACCGCGAGATACAGCAAATCGTGGAGAAGTTATTGGAGGAGAAGTAAAAGGCGAGTTCATTGGGATGAATGAGGCGGGCCTATTCACGTTGCGCAAGCCGGCGCAAGTATTCAAATGTATAGATGCCGGAATCGTGCCCATCCGACCAAACGAATTGCAGGGCGTAGCGACCGACGGCGCGCGCTTCTATTGCGCGAATGCTTTCGGGAATGTGTTCGGGAAAAACGATGCGCTCGCCGGTGACTTCATCGACGCAGCTCGCGCAGTTGCAACTGCCACGCAGCACGCGCAACGAGTATGTTGATTTCCGGCCGTCATCCCATTCGAGGCCGAGGGTTTTGTCGTCAATCGGATAAATGTTGACGGGAGTGGGCATGGTTATTCCAAAATTTTGTAGCGATAACAAATCTCCGCGCTCGGCCGCAATTGATTGCTCACCGAACAATACGTTTCTTGCGAGAGCTTGATGGCGCGTTCGAGTTTGTCCGCGGGAATGTTCTTGCCGCGAATACGGTACTCGATGTTGATCTTCGTGTAGATTTTGGGGTAGCTCTCCGCAACCTCCGCTTCGACGCCGATCTCAAAGCTATCGAATTCCACGTGCATCTTTTTGAGAATGGAAACCACGTCGATGCCGGTGCAACCTGCGAGCGCCATGAGCACCAATTCACCGGGCCGTGCCGCGGAATCCAATCCGCCCGCGTCCGCCGCGCCGTCAATGACGAGCGAGTGATTCGCATGTCCGAGGCCAACGAATCGCGTGCCGTCAACCCATTTCACGAGTGCTTGCTTCATGAATTTGCCTTTTATTCGAGCCGAATTTTTGAACGGCAAGATAAACAAAAAAATCTCTGAAGCAATAGACAAAAAGGGCAGACCCGAAGGCCCGCCCTTGTGCTACCGCCATCAAGACGGCGAGGTGAATTTGGGTTCCTTGCCTTTTTATCGCATCAGCATAACTTTCTGCGTGGCGTGAAACGCGCCGGCGATCAGCTTCACCACGTATACGCCGTTCGGAAGCAATCTGCCCGCGTCGTCCTCGCCGTTCCATGCGAGGCGATGCACCCCCGCAGTTTTCCTGGCGGCAAGCAGCGTGCGCACTTCGCGGCCGAGGAGATCGTAAACTTGCAAATGTACTTCACTGGCGCGCGGCAAATGTATTGTGATCGTGCTCATGCCGGCGCCGGCGCGAAACGGATTCGGATAGGCTGGTTCCAGTTTGAAACTCGTGGGCAATGCTTCTTTTTCTGCCGCAACACTTGTAACCCCAACTTGCACGCTCCACAGCAATTCTAACGTGTTGAAGCCGTCATTGACGGCCAGGCGCACGGTGTGCAAGCCTTCAGAATAAAACACGGCAAAGAAATCGAAATTAGTTGCGAACGAGCGCGGGAAATCATCCACGTACCATACAAAGGTGAGCGGATCATTGTCCGGATCGACAATGGACGCGACGAAATTCACCGTGTCTTCTTTTGAGATTGCGATCGTTTGATTCGTGACCGGCACTACGCTTTGCACTACCGGCGCATTGTTGTTCGCGAGCGGTTGCGTGCGTGCGAAGCGGAGATCGAAACCGGCAAGCGGGGAAGCGGTTTCTTCGCCGGGCGTGGGGGTGCCGAAGTAATTATAGCGTGCGTTGAGAAGCGGCGTGGCGCCGGTGCGGGAAATTTGTTTGCCCACAGTGCCGCCGGTGTTATTAAAGATGTCGTTGCCCTTGCCCACTTCGCCGCCGATTTGCGGAACGATGGCGCCACGGCAATAAATCGCGCCGCCGGTAGCTCCGGCTTCAACGATATTTTGCACGATGCGATTGGTGGCCAATTGCACTGCAGCGTTTTCCAAATAGAGTGCGGAGCCACGCGAGGGCGATTTGTTGCTTTCAAAAGTGCTGCCGAAAATCGTGCCCTCGCTATCGCGCAGAAACGCGCCTGCGCCGTTGCCCATATTTTCGGAAAAGCGGCAACGCGAGATTTGAAGATTCTGCGCGCCTTCCGCTGCGAGCCCTGCGCCAAAACCCGCCGTCACGTTCTTGTTGAAATGCACGCCATTGAGCGTGACGCTCTTCGCATTGCGAACGCGCAAGCCCGCTCCATTGTCCAAAGCATTGCCGTTGATCAACGTGAGATTGCGCACTTCGATGCTCTCGGCTTCGGCAATCTCCAGCAAACGCGCGGCATTGAGGCCGTTGAGAAATACGCTGTCTTGATGCGCGCCCACCAAACGCGTGCGGCTCTTGAGCACGATCGGCAATTTCTCGCCGTTGGTCACCGTGGCGTAATTGCCGCGCGCCAAACTCAAGGTCATGAACTCACCGGGCGCAGTATAGAACATGCGCAGCGCTTGCCGCACCGTGCGCAGCGGCGTGGGCGGAATGATGATCGCGGTTTCGTCATTGCCGGCTGGCGAGATGTAAAGCGTCGTTTGGGTCGCGGGAATAACGATGCTTTTTCTGCGCGCATTGGCCGTGTTGAAGGCGTTCATGAAACTAACCAACGCTGCGCTCGGCGGCGCGCCGAAATAGTTGAAACGAGCGTCGATCGGCGTGCCGCGTGCCGGACTTGCCAGGCTCGCGCCGCTCACCGGACATTGATTGCCGTAAAGATCATTGCCGTCGTTTTCATTGCCGCCGATGAGCGCATGGCCCGTTGCCGCCACGTGCACGCCGCCGCCGCCGGTCGTATCGCTGGCGACATTGTCAATGATCAAATTTTTGATGAGATGTCCGAAGCCGCCGGCAATGGCTACGCCGCCGCCTTTGGGCGCATGGTTTTGTTTGATGCGGCTGTTCTGCAGCTTGAAATACGCGCCCGTGCCGTTGTGCAACGCGCCGCCGCTTTGCGCGGCGGCATTGGCAATGAAATCACAATTGTCCACCAACAAAGAATCGCTTTCGACAAGCACCGCGCCGCCGCGTTTCGTGGCGGCATTGTTTTGAAAACGCGCGTTGCTCACCACGTTGTCGTTGCCGCCCTCGAATGCAAGCGCGCCGCCATGAGCCGCATTATTGTTTGTGAATATGCACTTGTCCCAACGCGCAGCGCGCGCCGAGTCCAAATAGGCCGCGCCGCCTTTTTGCGTGGTGAAGCCGCCGCGCAAGGTGAGTGATTGCAGCGCGACTTGTTGCACGTTGCGGCCTTCGAACAGCCGCGTGAGATTCGCGCCATCGATTTCACTCTCGCCATTTGCGTCTCCGATGAAGGTCACAAAACTCTCCAATTGCACGGGCAATTGCTCGCCGTTCGTCGCTTTGGAATATTTGCCGGGCAGCAGCCTGAGTTGAATTGGCGCCTCGGCGGTGCCGAAGAATAACTTCAATGCGCCGCTGAGGGTTTTTAGCGCTGTGCCCGCAGTGTTGCCGGCGGCGCGATCGTCTCCGTTGGGCGAAACGAAAATCTCCGTCGTCTCCAAAGGAATTTGCAGCGCCGTATTGCGATATTGATCCACCGAAAACTGCGCCATCGGAGCGACGAGTTGGTTGGTGGGAACTTCACCCCAATAGTTATAGCGCGCATCAATCGTGAGGCCGGGCGAGATACGCAGTACTTGCGAGCCGGCGCCGCTGCCGGTGTTGTCGTAAATATCGTTGGCCTGACTTTTCCGCGCGCCGAGATCGGGCACGGCCGCGCCGTCGAGCGCGATGCCGCCGCCGCCCACCGTGGCTTGATTCAGCAAAATGCGATTGCTGACAATTTTGGGATTTGACTGCGCCACGAAAATACCGCCGCCGGTTTCGGCTTTATTGGCCGAAATTTCGTTGAACTCGATGCGCGTGCTGCTGCTCGAATCACAATACACGGCGCCGCCGAGTTTGGCGCTGTTATCGGTGAAAATGTTGTTGGCGACTTGTGCATCGTCGAGAAAAAGCGCAAGGCCGCCGCCGTTTTGCGTGCTCTTGTTTCTTCGAAAGACGTTGTTTTGCACAATGGGATGTGAGCACGTGCTCAAGAGCGCGCCCGCGCCATGCGTGCCGGCGTTGTCTTCGAACAATATATTTTCAAGCGTGAGGCGATCGGCATGCCGCGCGACGAGAGCGCCGTTCTTCGCTTTGCGCAAGGTCAGATTGGCAACGCGCAAGTTTTCCGCATTCACGATTTGCAATAGCTCCGCGCCGGTATTGCTGCCCGTGCCTTCGATGATCGTCGTCGCCACACTGCTGCCCAACAGGCTCACTTGCGTTTCGAGACGAATCGGAAACTTCTCGCCGGTCGTGATGGGGCTGTAAACGCCGGGCCGGAGATGCAAACGCAGCGTGTCCAACTCGCGCGCGAAAATTTGGCTGAGGCCGAAATTGAGCGTGCGCCACGGCAAAGCCGCAGTCCCGTTGTTTTCATCGGAGCCGTTGGGAGCGACGTAAAAATCTTTCGCGCCAAAAGGCACCGGCGCCGCGACCGTGCGATAGTTGTTGGTATTGAGCAGGCTGGCAGGGTACGCAAGATCGCTTGTCGGTTCCGCGCCGAAGAAATTGAAGCGCGCATCAACAAAGCTTCTAGCGTCGTTGACGTACACTTGCATGCCGCGCCCGCTGTTGGTGTTATCGTGAATGTCGTTACCCATATCGAACGCGCCGCCGAGCACTGCTTTCGAGTTCACGAGCATAACGCCGCCGCCGCCGTTGCGCGACTTCTCTTGCGCATTGTTCCAGCGGATCCGGCACTTTTGCACGAGCGGTGACGCCGTATCGAAAAACAATCCGCCGCCTGCATTCACCGCCGTATTGTTTTGAATGGTATTGCCGAAGAGCAGCGTGGTTTGCGAGCTGTCATGATAAACCGCGCCGCCGTCGGAAGCCGTGTTTTGTTCCAGCAAACAGTCCTGTAACGTGAAGCCGGTTCCCGAAGAGACGAAGAGCGCTCCGCCGCTGCTATCCGCTTGATGGTTGCGCAAGACGCAATTGCGAATTTCGAGTTGAAAGAACTTCTTCACGCGCAGCGCGCCGCCTTGTTTGGCAACCGCCGTCGCGCCTTTGGCGCGGCCATTTTCCAAGCTGAGCTCGAGAATTTTGTTGTGGCGAATGCTGCCGCCGCTGAAAATGCGCGCGGTTTTGTTGGCGTCGATCTTGGTTTGCAGTCTGCCGCTGCCGAGCACGACGACAAAGCTTCTGAGAGTGATGGGGAAAATTTCGTTGGTCGTTGCCGCGCTGAATGTTCCCACACCGAGCTTGATGACTTTGCGATTGAGCGAGTCCGCGGTAATGCGCTGCATGGTCGAGGTTAAGCTGCGCCACGGGTTGTCTTTTGTGCCCGTGCCGAAGACGTTGTCGCCGGTGGTTGTGACGTAGACGGTGTCGGTTTTAATTTGCGCACGGGTTGGTAACGCTAGCGTGCACACAAACACTGAAGCCAAGAAGGACACGCAAAACAGCACGCGGCGTGAAGGCGAAAAAGTTCTCATGGTGCGTTTACTCGGTGCCATAATTTTAGGGGAAAGAGCAGCATGGATTAAACGGATGCGGCAGGAAGCGAGAAGGTGGCTGTCGCTTCGAGCACTTCAGCAGAGGTTGAAAACAACTCGCCTCGACCGCACGCAACGCTCCCACGCGACAGCTCTTTTACGAGGAAATGATATACCGGCGAAAGGGAGGAAGTGAAGAAAGGGAAGGTGAAAATGAAACCCGCGCTACAGATGAAGATACTCCACCACTGACATGATGAAATCCTCAATGTCTTGCAAGTGGGAGGTCATAATCTCATGCACCCGGTTGAAGTCGATTTCAGCGTAATCGTGAGCGATACGATTGCGAAAAGAAATCATATCATGGAAGATTGCGGCCTGTTCTGAAGAAATAACTTTTTGCTTCACCAGGATGTCGGCAACTTCACCGTAACTGCCTGGTAAGCCCCAGCCTTCATCCGACACGAGATGATTACCCAAATCCATGCAGGCTTGAATCGCTTGATATAAATTGAAGCACACGATATCTTGACGATCGCGATCTTTGAGAAAAACTTCCAGCGCCACGTCTTGATGCATGCGAACGCGCTGCAAGTGCTCACGAATGAACGCGATTTTCCGCAGCACCACGTTGGGTCTTGCCACGTTTGAGGCTCCCGAGATAGTTATGAATGGCTTTTTCGTAGAAAGGCAAAAAATCGAGATAGGCGATGACGATGCGCGCGACATAGGCGCGGTGCAAATCACGGTCGGCTTCGTAGATGAGTTTGCCGGTAGATAATACCTCATGGAGAAAAGGCAAATCGCGCACGCGGTTTAAGAAGCGGATGTCGCCCTCGCGGTTGAAATTCCTTTGAACCGTGTCCAGCAACGCGCTGGAGATTTCCAACTCTCGCGCAAAGGGAATCTTCTCGCGCAGCAATATCGCCACGTCAATGTCGCTCATGGGCGTGAGCTTGCCGCGCACCGCGGAGCCGTAAACATACGCGGCGATAATTTCGGGATGGCGGCGCAGGCATTGTTCTAGCGGAGTGAAATCCATGGCGCGAACATAAACGATTTCCCCGGAAATTGCAAGCAAGGAAATGATCTCGCGAGCAAGGCCGCGCGATGGGAGCGCTCCTCTTGTGAAGCGTTCCCACTTACAGATGATGCCCTCGCACTCATGGCCTTTGCGCGCTCGCGCTTTTGCCCTCGCGACCGATTTCCACGCTCACCCAAAGCTTGCCTTGCTCTTCAGCCACGGACTGCACGCTCGCCGTGCCTTTCCAATTCTTCCGTTCATTGTCTGAAAATTTCCATGTGCTCTTCAGGGCGCCATTCGTTTGATTTTCACTCACGCACGACCAATTTGCGGAGGCAGCGAGATGGTCGTTGAGCCGCGACAGCATCGCATTTGCAGATGAATCACTCTGCATGCTCCATTGGGTGGTCCAATAATCCGTTCCGCCTTCGTGGTTCAGAACCTTGGGCGAGAAGCTGCGCATGAAGTCGATGATCGCGCGCATGTGTTTATCGGCGAGCGCGGCGCGCACGAACTTGCCTTCGCGATCCCAATTGTATTCGAGATTGATCGCGACCATTTGCGCGCGTCCCTTGCCGCGCAGTTTCTCAACCACGTGCAATGCAGCATCGATACCGGAAGACAGTCCGGCGGAGGTTACGATTTTGCCGTTATCGACGTAGCGTTTGTCCGAAACGACGCGCGCTTTCGGAGCCGCGGCTTGCAAGCCGGGAATGAGTGAAGCAAAGGTCGTGGCTTCGAGACCATCGAGCAATCCGGCTTTCGCGAGAAAGTATGCGCCGTTGCAAACCGAGAGCACGACTTCGGCTTGTCGCGCTTGCTCTTGAATCCACGCAATGATCTGCGGCTTGCTATGATGGCTCGGCACTTCACCGCCGGGGAGAACCACCACCTCGGGCCGCGGATGGTCGTCGAGCGTGTACTGCGGATTAACGCTCATGCCCATCGACGTGGTGACCGATTGCTTCGTCTCCGCAACGGTGAAGACCTCGAAGCCGGCTTGGCCAAACACTTCCCATGGCGCGGTGTAATCGATGATTTGCACACCCTGGAAAATGAGGATGGCAACGCGCTTCCTTTCTTCGGATTGCGGTATTACCGGCCGGTCTGCTGCACTGCCTTTCTTCACCAGCGTCATGCCGCATGACGGACACGCGCCGGGTTGTTGATGCTCTGTGCTGTCGCAGCTATTGCCGCAAGGCGGGCACACATAGACTTTTGCACCGCGGCTGCGGCGCTGTGTGACCTCCGCGGTTTGCACGACCAACGCCATGCCGCACGTGGAGCAAGTTCCGGCTTTTTCATATACGACATTGCCGCATTTCATCGGGCACACATACCTCTCAGCCTGCGCCGTCCGTGAGCAAGCAAGACAGCCAATCACAATCAGAATGCTAATGACGGCAGGCCGTGTAAACGTTCCAATGCGTTGCATGGTTAATTCTCCTGTGGCATGTTTGGTATGGTTGCTCGCGAAGTCCCCGGAGGACGAGCAGCGTTTTTGTGCATTTCGCGGCAAAGAAATGTGAGCACCGTAAACTAATGCCGGCACCATTGCAGATATTGGCCGGGCGAGACGCCGACAATGCGTTTGAAGCGTTTGATGAAATGGCTGGCGTCATAAAACCCCGTCAACTCCGCAACTTCAGCCAGAGCGGTGCCCGCGTTCAACAACTGTTTCGCGCGTGCGATGCGGAGGTTTAACAGGTATTCATGCGGAGGCAGGCCGGCGCTTGCGCGAAAGACTCTGGTAAAATGAAAAGCGCTGAGTTGCGCCGTTTGCGCCAGTTCCGCGAGCGAGACGTTGCGCTGCAAATTTTCAGCGAGATATTCTTGTGTGCGCTTAATGACGAGGGGCTCTTTGCCAACGGCTTTCGCCTCGGCGCGATGATCAGAGTGACGCAGCAAAATCATGCTCAACGTTTCGGCGAGCAATGATTGCCGAACAAGCTGCGTATTGGCGCCTTCGCATGCAAGACAGGCCTTGCGAAACAGGCCGGCTAACTCGACATCCTGCACCACGGGCCGTGGAAAATTCGGAGCAGTTGGAGGCGAATCGCAGAGGGGAAGATTGACATTTTGGAATAGCTCTGCGCTCGGATAGAGCGTGCGATAAACCAACGGCTCCTTTCCGACTGAGCGCCCCGTGTGCACGTCTTGCGGATTGATCAAAACAAAACTGCCCGCACCCGCGTGGTGGATGAGGCCGCTGCAATAAAATTCGTTCACACCTTGCTCGACGAGTTGAATGACAAAGGTTTCATTCCAATGGCGCGGAAAAGTGTGGGTCTCATAAGAAGCATGCTGAAGGTCGAGCGGCTGATCAAAAATATATGTGCGCAGCAAGCGAAAGTATTCCGTTGTCGATCGCGGGGTCATGGCTCTCAGTTTTTCTCCAGCACAATGTCATACACGCAGCTTTGCAGACCCTCTTTGTCACGCGTAACTTTCAAAACGGGGTCACCACCTTGCCGTGCCCATGCGCGCCACTCCGCGATCATGCGCGGGTCATCTTCGAAAACCAATTGGCAAGTGGCTTGGCATTTGTGCGCGCGATAGCCCGGCGCGGTGACGAGCATGTGAATGTGTTGTGGGATGGGCGCGCCTGCATAGCCGCCGGGGCGAATCGTGCGAAACTCGTAGCGGCCCTCGTCATCAGTTTTCATATAACCGAAGAGACGTGCGTTCGACTCATCCATTGCACGCGCCGGCGTGTACAAACCTTTCGCGCCGGCTTGGATGACATAAATGAGGGCTTGGGAAATAGGCCGGTTTTCTGCATCACGAATCGCGCCCGAAATGACGAGCGGCTCGCCGGGTTCATTGGGAGGAACGAGCACGTCGGTGGAAAGATGTGTGTGCTGCCGAACCACTTGCCGCAAGCGCAGACTCTCTTCGCGCGCAAGGCCGTAGTTGTCCGCGAGGAGGCGTTTCAGCATCGTGCGCGCTTCGTCATTTTTCGAATTCTGCTGCAGCGCCGTTTCGAGCTTCTGTATAACTTTGCTCAAGCCTTCCGCGGTGATCGCATGCGCGAGTTCATCTTGCGGAGCATGACAAAGCAGCAACGTACATAAAGGGGCCACCTTATGGATTATTCCAAAATTCCTGCGTGCGTTTCAAAAGTTGTGTGCTCCGCGCGAAGCACCAGGCGAGCTATTCCATGCGCCACAGGGTAAGATGCGATTCATCTTTGATCAAAATATTGTTGCCCCACATCACGGGATGCGCCCACGTTGGGCTTTCCGCAACGTGATAGTTCTTGAGCGGCTGGTATTGCGTTGCGTTGCACTTCATGGCAATGAGCTTCGCTTCATCGGTCAATGCCCAGAGCGTCTCTCCCGCGTTGAGGATCGCCGCGCCCTGCGCTTGCCGGCCTTCGCTCGTCCAGCTCACTTTGCCGGTGCGCGCTGCCATTGCGAAGAATTGCCCGCGATTGGCATATGACAAGCCATAGAGTTGATCGCCTACGAGGACCGGCGTGCTCGTGTACAGAGTGACTTCAGAGGTGCTCCAAGCTTGCTCCACGGTCCAGGCAATGCCGGCTTTCTGAATGCGCACGGCAGTTGTCGGGCTGCGATAGGCCGAAAAAATCACCAAATCTTCGAACACGATGGGCGTCACAATTTGTGCATTGGATTCGATGGCATAGCGCCAAAGTTCCTTGCCGTCCTCCAGCGCAATGCCGACCAGATGCTCACGCGTGAGCACGAGCACTTGTCGGGCGCCGAAGAATTCCGCAAGGACTGGGGAAGAAGAAGATGGTGGTGAACCGCGCCAGCGCCATTTTTCTTTGCCCGTGCGCACTTCGAATGCAATCACTTCTCCGCCGTCAAGGTTGCCGATATTCACAATGCCGATTTTGCCTGCAATCAACGGCGAGGCGGCGGCGCCATAGTAATTTCCTGCGCCCGCGCTTGCGGTGGTTTCCAAACCTTTCGGCCCCAAAGCCATTCTGCAGGCGGAACATTCGCCGGCTTGCGCGAATTCCTTTCCGTCTTCGCTGCAACCGCATTGGGGGCATTCATAAACTACCTTGTCCGGAATCTGTTGTTTGAGGAATTGCTTTTGCCATTTCAATGCGCCGCTTCGCGCTTCAAAACAGGAAAGCACCCGATCCACGCCGAGTGTGTAAAGATGGCCTTCGTGCAAAACCGGAGTGGCAAACGGCCCTTTGCCTTTGGAAGCGGGGAATAAACGCGTGACCACAGCTTGCGGGTTGGGAATGAAAGGAGAGGCATAACGTTGCTGCCATATTTGATTGCCGTTCGCGAGATCATAACAAGAGACGACCTCGTCGTCATTCTCGCTCGCACGAGTCAGCAAAAAGATTCTTCCTCCTTCGAGCACCGGCGAAGAAAGGCCGGCGCCGGCGAAGATGCGCCATACCGGAGTGAGGCTGTCAGGCCACGACGCTGGAATCGAAAAATTCTCAAGTCGCCCATCGCGGTGCGGCCCACGCCATTGCGTCCAGGTTTGCGCTGATAGTGACGAGACGAGCGCGAAGACAATGGTCAGAATGCTCATTTTGCTGATTGGGGAAAGCGGAGCTGCGGGCAGTCTCATAGAATTTTCTCCGAGCAAGTTTTAATAACCATGGATGACGATTTCTTCCTTCTACAAATTAAGAGACGTGAATTCTGCGAAATGTTTAACGGCAAAGCCTGGAAGCGGAATCGCGATTGTACAATCTTGCTGTTCCAAGAATGGAAGTTTTTCTCCGTTTCGGTGTGCGAGCATTTTTTGCGTTGCTTCGCCCTCGGGAGCTTGCGCGGGGTCTATGCAAACGAAATCCGCTGTCTATGCAAAAAATGTCTGTCTTTTAGCTCGTCGAGCAAAATCCGGATGGAGGAAGACATAGTATAAGTCTTTTCTTTATAACAAATGCCTGTCTTTCGCGTGAATGGAAATGGAGTAATTTGCCGGATGGCATTTTTTTTGTAAAAATATCGTCACACTGTAATGCGTTGTCAAAGCTCTTCTCATAAGGATGAGCTAGGGGCCCGGAGGAAGGATAAAACTTACCCACACATTTCTTTCTTTTACCTGTCTTTTAAAGCTTCTGACGGAGGAATCGTCAGAAACGCGTGAGGTTCTCATTAATTGCTGTTGTTGACTGGTTGGTACGCTGCGGTTTCTCACAAAAATCTGCGGTACTAGTTTGAACCTAAGGCTGATCGAGCAATTTGATGATCTCATCGTGCTGTCCCTCTACACTTTGCACCCATTACTCTTAAAATTTTGTTCTAGTCTGCATTAGGATAGCTACTGCTAAGGCATTTTTGCGTTCAGAGCGTCAAAGCAGCAATGTGCAAAATAAAATAGGCTATCGACCGACCGGCAAGTCAGAGATCGATAGCCCAAGTCAGCGAAATCGAGAAATGAAAGCATCTGCTATTTTGTTTTGGGGCTTTTGCTTTTTGTCCGTGAATAACGGGCTTTTCTCTTATTCGCCTCAGCCGTATAGACGTAAGTTGGCTGCAAAACGTTGCAGTGGAATGCAAAATTTTTAGAGCAGACGTTGCGACGCAGTTTCAAAGTGCGCCGCACGAATAGTGTCGAGTTTATAAATCACCCCAACCCTTCATTACTTACCCAATGCAGGAGGTACAATGAATCGTTGTAAGATGTGGTTGTCCCTCTGCCTTCTGGTTCTTGTTCCGTGTTTGGCGTTCGCGCAAGATGGCAAGCTGCGCGGCCGCATTACGGATAAGGACTCGGGCGAACCGCTGATTGGCGCCAGCGTCGTTCTTGACGGAACCACGCTCGGAGCCTCGGCCGATTTGAACGGTGACTATGTCGTCCTCGGCGTTCCTCCGGGCGTGTACACCGTTAAGGTTTCTTACATCGGTTATCAAGCGCTGTCGGTCTCGAACATCCGCGTAAGCGCCAACCTGACCACGACGCAGGACTATCAATTGAAAAGTTCTGCCATCGAAGTCGGAGCCATGGAAGTTGTGGCGGAGCGGCCGCTGGTGCAACGCAACACCACGAACACCGTGCGCTTGACGACTTCGGAAGACATTGAAAACCTCCCGATTCGTGGGGTGCAAAACATTCTGGCGTTGAATGCCGGCACCGTTCAGCAAAACGGTGAATTGTTCGTGCGCGGCAGTAGACAAAGAGAAGTGGCATACTTCGTGGACGGCGCGACCGCCACGAATCCACAGTACAACAACGAAAATGTCGCCGTCATTCAGGAAGCGATTGAAGAGTTGCAGTTGCAAACCGGCGGTTTCACCGCGGAATTTGGCGGCGCGAACTCCGGCATCGTGAAAACCACCGTGAAGAGCGGCGGCTCCAAAATGAAGGTGACGTTGGATTATCGCACCGACGATTTCGTCGGCTCTGGTGAAGAGTTTTTGGGCACGACCTCGCGCGGTTTTCGCAACGGGGTGCTGACTATCGGCGGCCCGATCCTCGGTTCCAAACTGCGCTACTTCGTGGCCGGCCAGCACAACTACTTCCGCAACCGCACCCCCAGTTTCGTCGATGCCTTCAACGTAAATGATTTCATCGATCCTGCCACCGGCAAAACCCTGGGCGAGTTGGGCGGCATGAAGGACGATGGCTTGGAAGGTAGAACTGAAGGCTCGTCCCTGCCTTCTACTCCGCTTGCCTTCAAAAAGAACGCCTTGCCTTTCAATTCTTTGCGTGACAATACCGTGCAGGGCACGCTGGTGTATGATTATTCCAGCTCGCTCAAATTCCGCTTGACGGGCAGCTACAATCACAATCAACGCCCCTTGGGACACGCGACTTTCCGCGATGCGCTCAACAATTTCTTCGACGATCAAGAATTTCGGCGTGAGATTAAGACGAGCTTGGTCGGCTTGAAGGCCACCCACGTGCTCAGCCCGACCACGTTTTATGAAGTGAATTTGAATTATTCGGACCGCGGGGCCAGAGATTTCGATCCGCAGTTCGGCGACGAGTGGGAAAAGTATACCGATGCCCGTGCTTTCGCCGCGGCTGGCAACGATACCTCGGAATGGCGCACTTTGTTCCAAGGTCCATTGCCGTATAGCGTCATCTTCAATTTTCCGATCAATGCGCCCGGCACGCCGAACAACAGCTATGCTCGGAACGATCAAACCAGCCTCGGCGGCTCGATCGATTTCACCAGCCAGCTCAATAAGAACATCGAGATCAAAGTCGGCGGACGTTTGGACCGCTGGACCATGCGCGGGTATTCCATCGGCAACATTCGCAACTACCTGGAATACTTCTACGATGACCAAACCGGCGCAGCGAAACGTGACATCACCAACCCCTTGCTGACACGGGTCGAAGCTGCCAAAGGCACCATCGGCAACCTCGGCTTCTATGGTTATGACGCCGACGGCCGCACCAAAATCAACTCCGGCGTTTATGGCGCGCGCCATCCGATATTTGCCTCCGGCTACATGCAAACGAAGTGGGAATACCGCGACTTGATTTTGAACGTCGGTTTGCGCTACGAAAGAATCGACGCGAAAGTATTGAAGCCGGTCTCCACGGAAATCAACCCGAATGATAAAAGCGTTTACGATCCGACCAATCAAACGCTTTTGGAGAGTTCCGTTACGGAAACCGAAGCGCAGGATTTCTTGTTGCCGCGCGTGAACTTTGCGTTCCCGGTCACGGACCGCACCGTGTTCTATGCGCAATACGGCAAATACGTCCAAATGCCGAATCTGGATGATCTGTATCGCGGCGGCTTCAGAACTTTGAGCCGGGACGTGCTTCCGGAAACGCGCTCCTTGTACGGTTATTTCGGCCAATACGTGGGCTTCACCGCGGAACCCGAGCGGACGGAGCAATTTGAACTGGGCATTCGCCAATCGCTCACCGACAACTTCGCTTTCACGATCACGACCTTCTACAAAGATATGAGCGACCAACTGCGTCTGGATCGCGTGTATGCGGACGGCAAAGGCATTTTGGCGGCCGGCACACCGATTCTCTCCGGCTGGGTCAACAACGATTTTGGCACGGCCAAAGGTTTGGAAACGACTTTGGAATTGCGCCGCACCAAACGTTTGGCGGCAAAGTTCAGTCACACGTTGTCCGACACGCGCGGCACCGGCTCCGACTCGCGCTCCACGCGTGTGGCGGTCAGCGACGCCTCGGTTGCGAATTATCCCACGCTCATTTATCGCCTCAACCAAAACCAAACGCATCGCGGCTCCGCAGTGTTGGACTATCGTTTTGCGCAAGGCGACGCGGGCAGCATTTTGCAAGGCCTCGGCCTGAACGCGGTGCTCACGTATTCCAGCGGGCACAGCTACACCAGAATTCAAGAGCCGAACACCTTGGGACAATCGAATGCTTGGGACGTCGGAACCGATCCGCAATCCGACCCCCGTTACAGCAATCCGATCGAGCCGATCAATAGCTCCACCACGCCATGGAATTTCAACCTCGACCTCAACCTCGACAAGCAATTCTACTTCAGCAAATTCAACGTGCGGGTGTATGCCAACATGTTGAACGTGTTGAACACCAAAAACATCATCAACGTGTACGCGACCACGGGCACCGCGAATGATGACGGCTGGTTGAAGACTCCATTGGCCACGCAATACCTCGCGATTCCGTACTACGAAGATTTTTATCGCGCCATCAATCTGAATAACCGCTGGGCCTACGGCAATGCCACCGGCAACGATCTTTACGGCGCCCCGCGTGAAATCCGCGTTGGTTTGGCGTTGGAGTTCTTCTAAAAACAGAACTCACCCCCGGCCCCTCTCTTAAAAAGAGAGGGGAGTAAAAGGTGTGAAGATTGATTTTAAAGTCCCCTTCTCTTCGCAAGAGAAGGGGATTGAGGGGATGAGTTGAAAAGTTTCAGAGTTTGAACCAAATCATGGAGCAAATAGCAATGAAGCAATTGCAGATCACCTTGCGGTCATGCCTTGCCTTGCTTCTCTTAGCCAGCTTTGCCTTTGCGGAAAGGCCGGCGAGCGAGAAAGGCAAGGAGGAGCGCTCGCTCTCCAAAGTCGCGGCCTATCAGCCGGACATTTACCAGCTTTTGAACATCAACAACCTGTGGTCCTGGCACCGCCGCGACGGCCAAGCCAACCATTCCCCCACCGGTGACAACGGCACGTTCTACCCGCGCGGCACTGCGTGGTCGATTTACCAAGACGGCATGGTCTTCGGCTCGAAAGCCTATCTCGATGCGGCGAAGACACAGCCGGCTCCGTACAACCACACCATCCGTGTCGGCGGAACCACCTACGCCACGGGCCAGCGTCAAGGTTGGGTCAATGGTTTTGGTGCCAGCGCCACGTTCGCCGATCCGGCCGACTCGCGCGCGCGCATTTACAGAGTTCGCCGCGACTGGAAAGAAGCGTTCTATAATGCCGACGGCACCTTTACACTGGATGCCAGACGCGACGCCGCGGAATCCAATGAAATCGGCGTCGGCTCCGTTACCAATGCGCAAGTGCAACAGATTATCGATCGCTACTTAAAGGATTGGAACGAGTGGCCGGTGGACTTGGGCGCGCCCTACATTGAAAGAAACGGCACCCCGGGCTATCAACCACCTCCCGCAGATTTTACCGCGAAAAGTTTGATCGAAAACAACTATGACGAACCCGGCATCGCGGGCGCTGATCCCAATTCTCCCGCAGATCAAGTCATCTGGACCGTGTTTAACGATCTGCACGAAGCTACTTCCACGGGCCGTTTCGGATCTGAGCCCCAAGGTTTGGAAATCCAAATGACCATGTGGGGCTACAAGCGCACGGACGCGCTCGGCAATATCTTTTTCCGCAAATGGCGTTTCATCAACAAAGGCGGCGTGGATATTGACGGCACGGCCGGAAATGCGGTCGGCGCTTTCTATCTGGACAGTATGTACGTGTGCCAATGGTCCGATCCCGATCTTGGCAACTCCGGCGATGATTTGACCGGTTGCGACACCACGTTGAGCATCGGTTTCATTTACAATGGCAATGCCATTGACAGCGATTATAGAAGATACAACCTGCCGCCGCCCTCGGCCGGCTACGACTTCTTGCAAGGCCCGCTCATTAAGACCGGCAACGCCGCAGATCGCGCCGTGTTCGATTTGAAGTACGTGAACGGCGCCAAGAATTTGGGCATGACCGGATTTTCCTACTTCTCCGCGGGCAGCAATTATTCGGATCCCGGAGGCGGTTATCTCACCAACACGATTTTGTGGTACAAGATGTTGCGTGGATATGCGCCGCTCGAAGGTCCGGATGTGCGTTACGCCCATCCCCCGGGCGTTACGGAAGGCGCATTTCCATTAGCGGGGAATCCGGTAACAGGCAAGGGTCACGTTGACGGTTTGGGCACGGACTATTCTTTCCAGCCTGGCGACCGCCGGTTGCTTGTCATCACTGGGCCGTTTAGCATGGCCCCGGGCGACACGCAAGAAGTTGTGGTCGCATTGGTCAACGGTATCGGCTCCGATCGTCTCTCCAGCGTTTCGGTCATGAAGTTTAATGACCGCTTTGCGCAGAACACTTATAACGCTCTGTTCCAAGTTCCGAGACCGCCGGCAGCTCCGGACGTGAAAATATCGGAGTTGGATGGTGAAGTCATATTTGAATGGGGCAGCAATATAGCGCGCGTTGCTGAAACCGAAGTCCCGATCAATGAGCCGGGCAGCTACAAATTCGAAGGCTACAACATTTATCAGTTGCCCTCCGCCAGCCCGAATTTGGCAACGGCAAAGCGCATCATCACCTATGATCTTCCCACCGATCCCGCGGTGGTTACCGGCGAAGACGTGGACGTGGCCTCGGGTTTGGTTTTGGTGAAACCGCTGCACTTTGGCTCGAACAGCAACATCCGGCGTTTTTTCAAATTCGAGCGGGATTATTTAAAAGACCGCGATAAGCTCAACAACGGCGAAGAGTATTATGTCGCGGTAACGTCTTATAGCGTGTCCACGGTCGAAAACTATATTCCGGCTGCGCTCGAATCCGAAGTCATCGTGAGGTCCGTTAAAGCAAAAGTGCCGTTCGGCACGAAGATCACCGCTGCTCTGGGTGATACGATTCAAGGCGTCACGCATAGCAGTGGCGCAAGCGACGGCGCGGTCTATCCGGTCGTAGTGCATGCTAATGCGTTAAACGGCAGTCAGTACAAGGTCACGTTTACGGATAATGACAACAACGGCATTACCGAGTGGACCTTGACGAATACGACGACGAACAAAGTGCTTTTGACGAACCAAGAGAACCAGTCTGGCGATGAATTGTACCTGTTCACCGAAGGCTTCCAGCCGCGGGTGGTTGGCGCTCCGTTGAACTTCAAAAACTTCCAGACTGTGGCAAACGGCGCCGGTCCGCTCAACCCTCCGGAAGGTGCGGCTGCGGATTTTCAGGATTTCCCGTCTCTCCGCCCAACTGCAAATCAACAAGTCGGAGCTGGGTTGTGGATGATCCATACCGCAGACAACGGTTCACGCAACACCTATGCGGCCTTCTTATCCCGCTCCACTCGCGACGGCGCCCGCTGGAGCAGGCTCATTCCTTATGATTTTGAGATCCGGTTCACGGCAACTGGCAGCGCCAGTATTTATCCCAAAGAGTTCTCCGGCGCTGCCGACCACGTGCTCATCCAGGTGCCGTTCGAATTGTGGCGTGTGGGTGACAGCCGTGTGAACGACCCGAGTGATGATATTCGCATGATCCCCTACGTTCTCGATGAGAATGAAGACGGCGTGTTTGGATACTCCGGCGTTGATCACACGGCTTCTGGCGGCGACAATGATCCTTACACGGATTGGATTTACTGGATCATGCCTCCCAATGCTGCGCCTGGTGATGCCGGATATAAAGCTTTCGAGCAAGCCGTCACCACGAATTTGTCGGGTTATCAGTCTGTTTATGAAGTTGGTGATGCGGCGGGCACGGAAGTCTGGGCGCGTGTAGTGCTCTTCAACTGGAACGGCGGCAGCGTTTCTGATCCGACCTTCCCCGCCAACGTAAACCAAGCATTGCCGGAAACCGGAACTGTCTTTCGCATTATCACGACCAAGCCGAATACGGTGACGGATTCTTTCACGTTCAGCACCGTTGCTCCGGAAAAGAGCTTGGCTTTGGCGCAAGCCAGCGCGAAGAACGTTGGCGTATTCCCGAACCCATATTTCGCGTTCAACCCGCAAGAGACCAGCCGTCTCTCGCGTTTCGTCACGTTCAACAATTTGCCGGAAAAAGCCACGATTCGCATCTTCAACTTGGCCGGCCAGCTCGTCGCCCGGCTCGAAAAGAACGATGCCTCGCAATTCATGCCGTGGAACTTGTTGAACCTCAGCAATCTGCCGGTGGCGAGCGGCATGTACATCGCGCATGTCGATATGCCCGAAGTCGGCGCCACGAAAGTGCTCAAACTGGCGATCATTCAAGAAGGTGAAGTGCTTGAAACCTTCTGAGCAATACTTTCACTTCGTAGTCCTGCCCCCTTGTGGGGCATTGCACAGACAGCGGCCCACAAGGGCCGGGGCTACTAAGTCAATTAAACTTTGCGAAGGCATTAAGCTTTCGCAAAGTTGAACTGAATCAAGGAGATTATAACCATGAAGAATAGAAGTCTGTTTGGCACCCTCATCCTGTGCGTGGCGATGGCGCTCATGTTGGGCAGCGTCGTGGCGCAACCGGTGGAAGGCGTGCAGAACAAGCGTATCGGCACTGCGGCAGCCACGGAATTGCTTATTCCGGTGGGCGCGCGGGATATGGCCATGGGCGGCTCCAGCTTGGCCACGGCCTCTGGCATTGATGCTTTGCATTGGAACCCGGCCGGCCTCGGTCGCGTTTCCGGCGCAGCAGAAGGCATGCTCAGCACCATGAAGTACATCGCTGACATTAACGTGAACTACGGCGCCGTGGGCATCAACTTCAGCGGCTTCGGCACCGTGGGCCTCAGCGTGAAGGCGCTCGATTTCGGTGATATTCCGCTGACCACGGCGGAAGATCCCGAAGGCTTCGGCGGCCGTACCTTTACGCCGACCTTCATCACACTCGGCGTGAGCTACGCCCGCGCTTTTACCGATGCCATCACGGCCGGCGGTACTTTCAAAGTCATTTCTGAAAACTACCAACGCGTCACGGGCAGCGGCTTTGCCGTGGACCTCGGCATTCAGTATCGCGGCGTCGCGGGTTTCAAAGGCGTGAACCTCGGTGTGGCGTTGAAGAACATCGGCCCGCAAATGAAATTCGACGGCCCGGCGTTGCTGCGTCTGGCGCAAGCCAGCGACGGCCGCCGTCCGACGCAATACTATCAAAGCAAAGCCTCGAGCTGGGAATTGCCGACCTCCATCGAAATCGGCATGGCCTATGAGCGCGACATAAACGAAAGCCTCACTTACAACGTCAATGGCACGTTTGCCAATAACAACCTGGCGTTGGATGGCTATCGCGGCGGCGCGGAAGTGGCCTATAAGATGGACAAAGTGCGGCTCGCCGCGCGCGGCGGTATGGAACTCTCCGACAAGGGCGAGCTCGATGAGCAAATCTTTGGCCCCACCGCAGGCTTCGGCTTCACGTACTTCTCCTCCGGTCTCGATATCACGATTGACTATGCCTATCGGACCGTGGATTTCTTCGAGAGCAACAACATGTTCTCGCTGAAGCTCGGCTTCTAATGCGAGCGTGAAACTGCAACACCGTTTTTTCGCAAAGGCTGCCCGAAGGGGCAGCCTTTGTTTTATGTGTCGCGAGAAAACGGTTTGTATTTTTGTAATATGAGCGCTATCTTCGCGCGATTTTTGATTAAGATTAGCCCATCATAGCACAATTGTCCGCACTTACGAGAGATGATCCTTCTTATGTGTAAGAAAAAAACAACTCTTTACTATCCCCTTCTTAAAATGTCATTCTGCAAGAATCTTTTTCAGTGCTGGAAAGCCAAGCTAAGGCTCCTTGCATCCACTGAACTCATCCCCCCGGCCCCCTTCTCTTGGGAAGAGAAGGGGGATCGCTGGTTCGAGGTCTTGAGGATCATCTTTTCTTCGAAAGAGAGAAGATTTCCAGTACGACACCTGCTTTTCTCCCCTTCTCTTTTTAAGAGAAGGGGCCGGGGGATGAGTTCGGATTACATGCATGCTCCTAGTTTGACAGCTATGCCCCCTAGCTCCCCTCAAGGGGTGAGTTGTGTGCGTATTTGGGCACATATCAGCATGCTCTTGCTCGGCTTGACGCTCAGTTCGTGCGAAAAGCAACCCTCGCCGCAAAATTATTTTCCCACTTCCGGTCGCGAAGCGCTTTATCAAACTGCGCTCGATTTGCAAAATGGATTGCAAATTCTCTCTCTCGCGTTGCGGCCCGGATATGAAGACTTGAGCACGCTGGCTTACTTGCGTATGGGGCGCGGCGCCACTATCACCAGCGCGTATTGGACCAATGGCGACGCTGCCGAAAGTGACCTCGCCACGGAATATCCGCACTATTTGGCAGCGCGGCGCCGCGCCGAGGCGGTGAATGCCCTTACGTATTTGGGCGGCGAGACCTATTTCTTAAATCTGCCCGACGTCATTGCGGCGCGCGACTCGCTCAAGCTGCGCCAAACTTGGTCAAGTGATTCGGTGCAGGCCAGGCTCGTGCGGCTCATTCTTAAAACGAAACCTGCAATCATTATGATTGCCGCAGATCGTGCGCATGCTGAGCCGAGTTTGCAGAGCAGCATCATGCGCGAAGCTGTGCTCGACGCCGTGCAATATCTTTCGCCGGAGCATGCGAAAACCAACGGCACAACCGCGCAGCCCGAACAATATTGGCGCGTGCGCCGCGTTTTTGTCGAAACTAGCAGCCCGGAAAATGCCGTCCGCGTGCCCGTCGAGGAGAAGCATCCGAAATGGCAAAAGCGCTATCGCCTTATCGGCGCAGAGGCGGCGAGCCATTATCAATCGTTCCGTTTGCAGCGCAAAACGTGGCAGGAAGCGCAGAGTTATGCGTATCAAAAAGTTTTTCCCAATAATGCCGAAAGGCTCAATGCTCTTGATGAAGGCATGGGCGAAGCGGCAAATCGCGGTCGCCTTCATGAGGTCGCGTGGCGCATGAGCCGTTTCACCGCGGATCTTTTGGAGGGCAACACCAACGCGGCCACGAAGCGCCTCGCCACTCTGGCCGACTCGGTGAATTATTACATGGAACAACGCTATCTTTTAAGCGCAAGCGAAGTGCAAAGCGTTTATCATTGGAAAGGCACACTCGACAAATTGCAATGCCTGTTGCTCGGCGCCACGGTCGATTATGAATTCAGCGACACGGCTCTCACCGCGCTGCAAGTGAGTTTCTTGACCATCAAAAACGTCACCGGCATTTCGGAAAAAGGTGAAACGCTGATTTTCTTCGGCGCCACTGCCCCCGGCTGGATTATCAATGAAGGCTTTGATAAAAGATTTCCCTACCAGCCCGGCGAGCGCTTCAGTTTGCTTTCTCCGCAACAAATTGATTTCAACACTCCGGCGGCATTGCAAGGTTTGGACGAGGCCAAAGCGACGCGCCTCTTCACGTTTCATGTCATTCATCGCGCGGCAGAGCCGGAGAACAGCTTCATTTATCGCATTGATAAGCGCATGTCGTTTGCGCCGCGTTTTCTCGTCGAGGTCACAACTCCGCTCGTGCGCATGTTTCCGGGCGAGTGGATCGAGCTGCATCTCAAAAATTTCTCGCGCGACGGAGTTGCTGACACCATTCGAGTGGCCGGTGACTTGGCCACCTCCAACGCGTTCGCTTTTCGCTTGAGCCAGAAGGAAGCAGAGCAAAAAGCGACGCTGTATTTGGATTGGAACGGCAATTGGGAGGAGGGCACGTATCGCATTCCCGTAACGATTGCGGGCGACACGGTGGCGTGGTTTGCCGCGCGCAAGTTCGAGGCGCAAGTTGAGCGCAATAAAAAAGTCGGCGTGCTCAGCGGCCTCGCTACCAGCCCGTTGACCGAGGCGTTGCGGCGTTTGGGTATGAAGGCGCGTTTGCTGGAAGCCGGGAAAATTATCGTGCAACAATTGGATTCGCTGGATGTCCTTCTCGTAGATCGCCGCGCTCTTTCGCTCGCACCCGAAATCAGCAAACGACAAGAAAATCTCACCGCATTTGTCCGGCGTGGTGGTCACCTCATCGTCTTCGCGCAAGACGCCGCGGCTTGGCAGTCAGCCTCGCTTTGGAAAGATTTGCAGCTTGCGCCCGCGGCGATTTATGATGCAGAAACCCGTTTGCAGACCATTGACAATCATACCCTGCTCTCCGCGCCCAATTTGCTCACGGCAGAAGATTGGAACGGTTGGCTCAACGCGCGTGGCTACAATCTCGTGCGCCTTGTCGAAGCCGGCGCTGCCGAGGCGCCGGTGCGCGCCATGGAGAATGGCGCGCCTTTGCTCGTCACAAAAAAACTCGAGCAGGGCAAGCTGACCTATGTGGATTTGGCGTTGACGCCGCAACTTTTGAACCTTCATCCCGGCGCGTTTCGTTTGCTGGCAAATTTGATTTCGTATTAAGATGGCATTTGAGAAGTCCCCCTCAAGGGGGGAATGGTTGAATGCTCGGACTTTTCAAAGGCATATTCTAAGAATCTCGCACAAAGCTCTGCGGCGGCGCTCGTGAGTTACAGTGCGAGGATTATTCGGAGAGAGTGTATTATGCGAAGAATGCTTTGGTTGATGCTGACTTTCATTGCGACGAGCTTTTCTTTATTCGCGCAAACGCTCGCGCCCGTGAGCGATTTGAGCCTAAGCCTGGACCACGCGCGCTTCCGTCATGATGACCAAACCGGCTATGTGGAAGTTTATTTCAGCTTTTTGCCGTGCCTTTTGACCTTCGAGTTTTCCGAAGGCAAATATCGCGGCGGCATCGAGCTTTCTACGCGCATCATCAACACCGCCACGCAAGCGGTGGCGGCGGAGAAATTCTCGCCCCTGCAAATTGCCGAGGCGGATACTTCTGCGGCGTGGTATCGCTTTCCTTTCATCACACAAGCCGGCTTTCAGCTTCCCCACGGCAAGTATCAATTGCTCGTGTCGGCCACCGATGCCAAAGCTGCAACGCGCAAAGTCGAAACCAAAACCGAGTTTGAAATCACGGCTTATCCGGCGCGTGCCTCGTTGAGCGACTTGCAGCTTTGCAAGAAAATCGCGGCTTCACAAAATCGGGAAGATTTCTTTTACAAAAATACTCTCGAAGTGGTGCCGCAGCCGAGCGTGCTCTTCGGAGTGAATACTTCGCCGATCATATTCCACTACGCAGAGTTGTACAATCTCACGCCCGGCGCCTCCTACGTTTTGCAGACGCAGTTCTTCGATGGAGACGGCAACAGCGTGGCAGAGAAATTCGAAGAAAAAAAATATGCCGGCACGAGCGCACTGGTGGTGGGGAATAAGATGGTGACCGCGCTGCCGACCGGCAAATATCTGTTGCGTTGCACGTTGAGCGATACCAACCGTGCGGAATTATCCCGTTCGGAAAAAGTCTTTTTCATTTTGAATCCCCATGTCAAAGCCAAGCCGGTCGATGCCTCGGGGATGTTGACCAAAGAACTGGAAGGCCTAGACCTGAAACAAGTCGACGAAGAGTTTCAAACGGCCAAATATCTCGCCAGCCCCGAGGAAATCAAAATTTACTCGCAACTCTCGGCGCTGGAGGGCAAGCGGGAATTCATGGTCAAATTCTGGCAGCAAGTCGAGCCGGGGCGTTTCGAAAGGCCGCCGATCAAACGCGCGGAATATCTGCAGCGCGTGCGCTTGGCGAATCAGCAATATGGGGCCTTTGGCAAAGCTGGTTGGCGCACGGATCGTGGTCGCGTGCTGGTGCTCTATGGTTCGCCCGATGAAATTCAGCGCTATCCTGCGGAGACCAATTCGAAAGCCCATGAAACCTGGCGCTATCTCTTGTTGGATGGCGGCGTGGAATTCATCTTTGTCGATCGTTCGGGCTACAGCGATTTTGAGCTGGTTCATTCCACCAAGCGCGGCGAGTTGAAAGATTATGACTGGGAGCGTTTCTTGCAATAGCTCGTGGCGGCAGCAAAGTTTTCAACACCCGCGTTAGGAGAATTTCTCATGGCGAAGCACGCAGGCAAATTTTTCGTTTTCGTGATCATAAGCTTGGGAATGTGTGGGGGCGGGTGCACGAAGTCACCCTTTGATGACGAAATCAAGCCGGAAGCGCGTCTCCTGCGCGGCAACGTGCAGCTCGACAACGCACGCAATGGCTCGGCGAATGTTTATGTTTGGCTGGAGGGCCTCGACCTCAGCACACGCACGGACAGCTCGGGCCAATTTCAAATAGAGATTCCCAGCGCGCAAACGACCACCGGCGGCGCGGCTTTGAATGGCGTATTTCGTTTATACTTTTATGTCGCGAATTACGGCCTCAATTCGGTGGAGATCGTTGTGCGCAATGGGTTGTTCGCATATGGCCATGGCGCGCTGACTGCCAACGGCGACCTGAAAGATACCATCCGGCTTTTCAAAATCCTCAGCATCTCCACAATTATCGACCCGCCACAAGTGCCGCAAAGTTATCGCGACGGCATCGATATGCAGACGACATTTCAAGCGACGAGGGATACGGTTCAAATCGTGGTGCCGAAATCCGTAGGCGGATTGCTCGGCGGCATTTTTTTTCGGCACCTGCAATCAGACAGCGTTTTCGTCGACATCCCCGATGAGGGCGCCGACACACGCGATCACGTTTTGATCGGCCATACGCCGGTCAGTCGCCGGCAAATTTTTCAGCTCAATGGCGCAAACTTCCGCGACTTGTTTTTGCCCGTGGGCGATTTCGAAGTCATTCCCTATTTTTTTATCGAGCAAGAAGGCATGCCGCCCGGCCTGCTCAAAAGTCTGGGCAAAGATGTGGAGGGCCCGACGCCGGAGTATTTGAAGATTCCATTTCGCAGAGAAGGCGGGGCGTTTGAGGTTTTTTGACATTCGCTCGTGCGGCTTTCAAACACAACAGAATTTTCAAAACGATCGCAGCAATCACGAAACCGTTCATGAATTTATTCCAGAGCTTATGCCCATCCCGAACTTTGTCCGCTCGCTGCCAATATTTTTTAGCCTGTTTGCGGTCAGTTTGAGTTTGATGAATTGCCGCGAGCAGCCGACTCCTTCCGAAAAGATTCCCACGAGCCTTCGCATTGAAGGCGGCGCGCCCACAATTTACTCGGGCGGCGCTTTGCAGCTTATCGCCGTCGCAAGCTATAGCGACGGCACTGTGCGCGACCTTAGCGCTTCTGCAACTTGGACAAACACGCCGGCGCGCGCGGGGTTGGTGCAAGCGGGAGGAAAGTTCATTGCAACAGATGACTCCGTTGGCATTGAAACAGTGACGGCAAGCGTGCAAGGCCAAACCGCCTCGCTGCAAATCGAAGTGACGAGGCGCGCCGCAACCCTTTCTATTTCACCGGTGATTGCATCCGTGCCTTCGGGCGGGACGCTGCAATTTGAAGCGAGCGTGGAGTATCAGGGCGGCAGTCAGGCTTACGTTACGCAGAACGCAAGTTGGGCGATCTCACCCGGCCAAGCCGCCACCATAGACAGCAAGGGCCAGTTGCATGCTCTGCCCGGTATGACGGGGCAGGAAACGGTTACGGCACAGTTTCAGGTTTTAAGCGCGCAAAGCCAGGTGCATGTGCAAACTTCGCAGACGCCTCTTTTTGAAATGGTGACGATTCCCGCGGGCAGTTTTATGATGGGCGACGATAGCAGCCGATTTTCAGATCAACGGCCCGCACATGAAGTCTTTGTCGATGCGTTCGAAATCGGCAAATACGAAGTGACGAATGCGGAGTATGTGCGGTTTCTCAATCAAGCTTTTGCCGCGCAGCACATCTTTGTCGAATCCGGAATCATCAGCGGCAAACGCGGCCCTTTTGCATTTTTGCCCTATACCAAGCTCTGTTCTTCGCAGGAGTTTCCGGACAAGTTCATCGAGTACGTGCAAATCGAAGACGATGACTACGTGTTTCGCGTCGTGCACGGATTTGAAGATTACCCGGTCGTGCGCTTGAGCTGGTACGGCGCAGCGGCTTTCTGTGCGTTTTATGGTTATCGCTTGCCCACGGAGGCGGAGTGGGAGAAAGCCGCGCGGGGCGGACAACAGCTTCAGTATGGCACAATGAATGGCGCGATCACTCATGACTTGGCGAATTACACCGGCGCCGGTGGCGCGGACGTCTATGCCGGCTTGGCGCCCGTCGGAAAATTTCCGCCGAATCCGTTCGGCCTTTATGACTTGAGCGGCAACGCGGCGGAATACATCTTCGATCTTTACGATGCAAGTTACTATGGCGTTAGCCCGCGCAATAATCCCTTTGGGCCGGGCCCGGCCAGGCCCTTGGGGCGCTTGACGCAGCAAGGGCCATGCGCTTCCAGCATGTGGCGCGGCGGCAGTTGGATTAGTTCCGCGAGCGCTTGCAGCGCAACTTATCGCGGCGCGTTCTGCGATCTTCCTGAACAATGCAGACTCGGCGCTGCGGTTGCGGGTTTGCGTGTTGCGCGTTCGCTGCCATGATGATCCACTCCGTTGCAGGGTATTCATTATTCTCAGAATTCTTTACTTGCCTGCCAGACATTATAGACTACCGAGCAACGTCGGTTTGTAGATGTGTTGCCATACGCGCCCGTTCGCAGTTGCCAATTCTTTGATTGCAGCTTGTCCGTAATAGGAGGTGAAGCATGTCATGCGTGAAAAATCTTTGCTGCCTGTTGACGTTTTTGGGGCTGTGCCATGCGCTGCAAGCTCAAGAGATTGTAGTTTCCGGATCCGTGCGCGACCGGAATACGCACCGCGAAATTCGCGGCGTCAACATTTTTATTAAAGGCACAAAGATTGGCGCCTCCAGTGATTTTGCGGGCCGCTACACGCTGCGCATTCCGAAAACCGAGAACACACAGCACGCCACGATCATGTTCCGTCACGTCGCTTATGAGGCGCGTGAGTTTGCTTTGGACTCTTTGCGCGCGAACCAGCCGATTTATTTGCAACCGCGCGTGATCACCCTGCCCAGCGTTGAAGTGGAAGCGGAAAACACCGTGCGCATGGAGATTGCCAAAGACTTGCCGCAGCCCACGGCCGTTATTGACGCCAAAAATTTTGAAATTCGCGGTTACGTGGACGCCGGCGATTTGCTGAAAACCGACCAAAGCGTGCAAGTGGAAGAAGAATTGAGCGGAAAGAAAACCGTGGCGATTCGCGGCGGCAATCCCGATGAAGTCGTCGTGCTTTACAACGGCGTGAAGATGAACAGCGCTTACGACAACGTCTTCGATGTCTCTTTGATTGATTTGGAAGACCTCGATCGTTTTGAAATCATCAAAGGCAGCAACACTGCACTCTATGGCCCCGAAGCCTTTTCCGGTGTGATCAACATCGTCCCCAAATTCCAGCAGGATTATCACCTGCGTTTCAATCAACGCGTGGGTACTTATCGTTCCGGCAACTGGGGCGTGCATCTTTATCACAAGCTCGACCGCTTGAACGGCTCGTACAGCTTTAAGCGCGGAGCCTTGAAGCGCAGCTTTGTTGACGATGCGAGCGAGCTGGAAAATCTTTCCCTGCATCACACCGCCAATGTGCTCTACAGTTTTTCCGAGCACCCCGATGGCCGGCCCGCCAGCGCGCTGGGCGCAATGTACGTTTATACTGCGTTGGACTACGACAATCAGCGTGACGCGGAGAGTTTGTCGAATTTCAATCAGCTTCTCTCGCTCAAATACACGGGCAATGCGAGGCGCTTGTTGAGTTTGGATGTGTCTGCTTCGTATCGGCATTTGGAAGAAGACCAGTCTCTCGCGAGCGGAACCGGAGTGCTCACGCGCGGCATCGCGGACCGCGAGCTGCAATTGCAAGCCGAGAAACGTCTATTCTTCGATCGCCTCGAGCTGCTGTTCGGCTATCAACTGCAAAATGCCGAGCTTGATTTCGAGGACGTGCGGCGCAACTTCAACGAGCAGCCTATCGGTTTGGAATCTGCAACGTTGCGACGGCTGCACCACGGGCTGGTCGCCATTGCGAAGCTGCACAGCGAGCCGGAAGCGGAATTTCTGCGGAGCGTAGATCTGGATGTGAGCGTGCGTCACGATCGCGTACAAGACGAGCAGGCAGATGCGGTGTTGCGCGCCGGCGAGGGCTCCGTGTTGCCGGAAGCCGGCCTTTTTCACGACAATGATTGGCGCGAATCCATGTTTAAATGCTCTTTGAGCTTGTCGGGGTATCGTGAAAACTTCACGCTGAACACGTTTTTGAACTTCGGCACGAACGTGAAATTTCCCACGCTCTTGCAACAGATCAGCGCGCCGGACCTGCTCACGTTAGAGGCGGAATTCACGCCCAACCTCAACCCGGAAAGAAACAACAGTCTCGAACTCGGCATGCTGATCTCCAAAGACGTGCGCAGCCATCGTTCGATTTATGGCTGGCAATTGAGCGGAAATTATTTTCAGAATCACTATGACAACAAATTCCGGCTGTTGGTGACGCCGGGCATTCCCATCGCTTTTTATGATAACGCTGCCACGGCGAGCATTTCCGGTTTGGAGGGTAAGGGCAGCGTGTTCTTGTTCCACAAAAAAGTCACCGCGGAGGTTGGCCTTTCGCGTTTCTTCATTTCCGACAAGGCTGCGTTTCCCTTCAAATCCGACCTGAAGCGCACATTTGACTTCATCGTTGATCATGCCGGTTATGCCTTTCAGTTGCATCTCTTCAAAGAGGGCGAGCAAGTCGGGCGCGTGCGGATCATCAAGGCGGAACCGCAAGGCACACCCAATGTCGCGCGGCGGCAGTTTGCCGATATTATCTTGCCGGCATTTTCGAATCTCGATTTGCACCTCAGCAAGTCCTTCACCATCGACAAGCTCAAGCTTTTCGCAAACGCCAGCGGACGAAATCTTCTAAACAATTCCGATTTGGTGTTGGAAGGCATCGCGATTCGCGATCGCCGTTATTATCTTACCATTGGCGCACAGTATTAAACGAGGGCAACATGAAGAACCGCCTTGTGCTCATCGCCGCATGCGGCGCGCTATTTTTTAGCTGCATCGAAAATCCGTTCGGCGGTGATGATGACATTTCCGGTGGCACGCGCGCGCTGCACGGCCAGATCAAGCTCAGCAACGGGGCGAGCGCAGAAGGGGCCTACGTTTGGCTGGAAGGTTTTAATCTCGGCGCGCGTGCAAATTCAAACGGCAATTTTACCATAACCTTGCCGCCGGCAGCAAGTCAGGGCAGCGGCGGCGCTACCGGAGTTTTTGAGCTTTACTTCTTCCTGGCGAACTACACCCTGAAATCAGCTTCCCTTGCGACGCGCAACGGCGCCTTTGTCTACGATCAAGGCGAGCTTGACCGGAATGGCGAGCTGCGGAACGCGAAAGTTTTGGAAAGGTTTCTGCGCATCAGCACGCAAGTCATTCCGGCCACAGTTGCAGCCTCTTACTCCGGCACCATTAGTGTGGAAACCACGTTGGAGGCAACCATTGATACGGCCACCGTGGTCTTTCCGAACACGCTCGCCGGATTGCTCAGCGCCGTGCTCGTGCGCCGCGCCGGTTCGAACGAAGTCCTTGGCATCTACGAAGCCGTGCCCAACGCGGAAGGCGTTGAGACGCAACGTATTGGCCGCACCGCGGTGAAACGCAGCATGTCTTTCAATTTCCTAACCAAGCCCCTGCCCCAGGGAGATTACGAAGTCATTCCGTATTTCTTAATCCGCCATCAAAAAGTGCCGGCGCTATTGCTGGCAAGCTTGGGAGGCAATGCTGAACAACTCGGTCCGGGTTATCTCAATCTTCCCATGCAACGCGAAGGCGGGCAGTTCAAGGTGGCGCCATAGCCTCAGACGTTTTGCGAGCGAAAAGCCTTCCAGGCTTAGAATCTGGAGGGCTTTTCTGTCTTATGCACTTTCGTGGAGTTGTTGTATAAGCATTCACGGCCATGTAATTCGATAATCGCTTTTTGCCGAGGGAATTGCGGAAGATAGTGCTTGACATCTTTAGCGCATGGTCGTATCATTTCGCGCGAAAGACGCGGTTTTTTTCGCACTCCTTGAGCAAATTGGCGGCACGACAAATCTTTTGGATGAAATCTTCATGACGAACAAACGCCTCGTGGTTCTGCATGTGAACGGCTCGCACTACGAGGTCGCGGTGCGGCCCTATGACGTGCTGCTTGACGTGATCCGCGAGAATCTTAATCTCACCGGCACGAAACGCGGCTGCGATATGGGCACCTGCGGCTGCTGCACGGTGATCATCGACGGGCGCGCGCGCCTCTCGTGTTTGACGCCCGTGCTCGAAGCCGTGGGTCATGAAGTCACAACCATCGAAGGCTTGAAACGTAACGGCGAATTGCATCCATTGCAACGCGCCTTTGCCGAACACGGCGGCTCGCAATGCGGCTTTTGCACCGCAGGCTTTATCATGACGGCAAAATCTTTTTTAGATAAACACTCGCAGCCCTCACGCAATGAAATTGCAGAAGCGATTTCCGGCAATCTCTGCCGCTGTACGGGATACATTAAGATCGTGGATGCGATCGAGGCCGTGGCGAAGTCATGACTACTTTAGAACACAACAGCCGAATACCTGAAGATGTCGCCGATGAACTCAAGACATTTGAGAGCATTTTGCGCAAGCACGGCGCGACCAAAATCATTCTTTATGGGTCAATGGCTCGCGGCGATTTTCGCGAAGACTCTGATATCGATTTGTGTTTTGAAGGCATTCCGGCATACGATTATTTTCGTGCGCTATCGGAGTGCCTTATGCATGCGAAGCGGCGTTTAAACCTTGTTGACTTTGAGTCCACGCGCGGTTACTTGCGTGAGAATATTATTGCCGAGGGAAAAACAATCTATGCGAGTCGATGAGTTTAAAGGTCAGGTCGAGTTTGGCTTGGAAAATCTCGATAGGATTCATGCCAATCTCGTGAAGTTTAGCGCGAAGACGGAAGACGACGAGTTTAAACTCTCCGCGTTAGCCTATGAATGCATGGGGTATTATAACGCAATCGAGCATTTGATGATTCGAGCACTGAAGTTTTCGAGTATCACGATTCCTACTGGGGCTTTTTCGCATAGGGATACGTTAAGTGCCTTCCAAACTCTCGGGCACCCACATATGTCGCCCGGAATTTTTAAAACGCTGGCCGATTTGATGGGCTTTCGGCATGTTGCAACAAAAATTTATGGATTCTTGTTAGACGCAGATAAGTTACAACGTTTGCTCGATCAGGTTTCTACGGACCACGAAGATATCAAGCAGCTTTTCTTGAGTTTTGTTCATGCAAGAGCGCAAGAATAGTTTTTGTTTCGCCTCTCATTGGTGGAGTTAAACAATGCCCAACCTCATCGGCAAGCCCCTCCCCCTCATCGACGGCCTGAAGAAAACCACGGGCGAGGGCATTTACACGGATGACATAAAGCTGCCCGGCATGCTGTGCGGCAAAATTCTGCGCAGTCCGTATCAGCACGCGCGCATCAAGCGCATTGACACGAGCAAGGCGCAAGCGCTGCCCGGCGTGCATGCGATTGTCGTCGGCAAAGAAGCGCCGAACACGTTCGGCGTGCTGCCCATCAGCGAAGACGAGACCGCGCTCGCGATTGACAAAGTCATCTTCATCGGCGACAACGTTGCCGGCGTGGCGGCGGACAACGAAGAGATCGCGCTTGAAGCTTTGCAGCTTATCGAAGTGGAGTATGAAGAGCTGCCGGTCTATCGCAAATTCGAAGACAGCCTCAAGCCCTCGCCCGACCCGATTCATCCCAACACCGTGAACGGCACGAACATTCATAAAGAGGTCGATCAAAACTTCGGCGACGTGGATTCCGCGCGCGCGCTGAGCGCGTTCGTGCGCGAAGGCGATTTCGATTTCATCGGCGTCACGCACGGCTTCACCGAGCCGCATTGCGTGATCGCGCATTACGATGCGGACGATCGCATGATTCTGTGGTCCGCGCAACAAGTGCCGCACTACATGCATCGCGCGCTCGCGAAAGTGCTGGAGATGCCGATGCATCGCATTCGCGTCATTCGTCCGATGGTGGGCGGCGCGTTCGGCGGCAAGAGCGATCCCTTCCCGCATGAAATGGTGGCCGCGCTGCTCTCGCGCAAATGCCGCCGCCCCGTGAAGATTCTTTTTGATCGCGAAGAAGTTTTTCTCAGCAATCACGGCCGCCATCCCACACAAACCAAAATCGCGATGGGCATGGATGACAAAGGCAAACTCACTTTTCTCGATCTCAAAGCGCACATCGACGGCGGCGCGTGGGGCAGCTTCGGCGTGGTGACGACGTACTATAACGGCGTGCTCAGCATGGGGCCGTATGATCTGCAAAACTTCCGCTACAGCGGCAAGCGTGTTTATACGAACAAAGCACCGTGCGGCGCGATGCGCGGCCACGGCGCCGTCAACTCGCGCTTCGCCATGGAAACCATCATTGACGAACTCTGCGAAGCCGCGAAGCTCGATCCCTGCGAGGTGCGTTTGCAAAATCTTCTGCCGAGCAATTGCATCACCGCAAACGGTTTTCGCATCACCAGCAACGGCACGCGCGAGTGCATCGAACGCAGCCGCAAAGCTTCGGAGTGGGACAAGAAATTTCGCAAGCTCCCGTTCGGTCGCGGCATCGGCGTCGCGTGCGGATTCTATATCAGCGGCAGCGCGCACCGCATTCACTTCAATGATCTGCCGCAATCCACCGTGCATTTGAAAATCGACATGGACGGCGGCATTACCGTGCACTGCATGGCCGCGGAAATCGGGCAGGGCAGCGACACCATGCTCGCGCAATGCGTGGCCGAGCCGCTCGGCGTGAAGCTCGATCGCTTGCGCATTTTTTCGAGCGACTCTGATACCGATCCCATCGACCTCGGCTCGTATTCGAGCCGCGTTACGTTCATGGCCGGCAATGCCGCGCGCGAGGCTGCGCTCAAAATTCGCGAGAAACTTGTGAACGCCGCGCAAGCCCTCACCGGCTATCCCGCCGAAGGTTTTATTTTAGAGAACGAAGAAATCATTTACACGCGCGATCCGCGCGTGCGCGTCACCTTCATGCAAGCGCTCGAAAAGGCGCTCGCGCACAACGGCGCCCTCATCGCCAAAGGCAAATACATGGGCCCGCCGCCCATCGGCGCAAAATTCAAAGGCGCGCGCGCCGGCCTTTCGCCCACGTACTCGTTTCAATGCTACATCGCCGAAGTGAGCGTGGATACGGAAACTTTTGAGCCGCGCGTGGAAAAAGTTTGGGCTGCGCACGATTGCGGCAAAGCGCTCAACCCGCTCGCGGTGCAAGGCCAGATTGAAGGCTGCATTCACATGGGCCTCGGCCAAGCCTTGATGGAAGAGATGGCTTATAATCGCGGCAACATTCTCAGCGCGAATTTTCTCGACTATCGCACGCTTACGCCCATGCAAATGCCAGAGGTTGACGTCATCATCGTGGAGAGCGACGATCCCGAAGGCCCGTTCGGCGCGAAAGAAGCAGGAGAGGGGCCGCTGCTGCCGATATTGCCCGCGGTCGCGAACGCGATCTACGACGCGGTCGGCGTGCGCATGCGCAGCCTGCCCATGACGGCTGATAAGATTTGGAAAACAGCAAATGAGCGCGAGAAGAGGAAAGTGCGTTCGCGCGTAATGGCGACAACTCATTGAACATGTCATTCGGAAAGAATCTTTTTCAACACCCGCATTGATCTCTAGAATTAAACTTTTTCTTTGGTTGCGTCGCTGCTCCAATGAAGTGTCATCTTTGCTTGTTTACCTGACTTATATTTTTTCAAGCTAGCTGACTTCAAAGCGAGGGCATACGGCCGCCTCAATGATATTTTCAAACGACCTGCGCTGCAAATCGGCTGTGCATGCACTCGAAATCATAACTCGGACGAGTCGGAACAAAAATCCCAGGACACGGATCAAAACAGGTCCCCACTGATTATATCTGTGTTGATCCGCAGAAATCTGCGTCCAAAGTGTTTGCCTTGATGCTTAGTGTTCTCTTTTAATTAATGCCTACACATGATTCTCCCTCGCTTTCAATATCATCAACCCGAAACGCTCGCCGAAGCCGTGCAGCTCGCGCAATCATTCGAGGGTGATTTCGACTTCATCTCCGGCGGCACGGATCTATTGCCCAATTATAAAAACCGTTTGAACGCGCGGAGCAACGTTATCAGTCTCAGCGGCATCAAAGAACTGTTTGAAATTTCGCCTGAACGGATTGGCGCCATGGCGCGGCTCGCAGACGTGGTTGCGCATGAAACTCTCAAGCAAAAGCTTCCGGTTATTCCGCATACGGCCGCGCTCATTGCCACACCGCTATTGCGCGAGTCTGCGACCGTGGGCGGCAATCTCTTGCTCGATACGCGCTGCTATTACTTCAATCAAAGCTGGTTTTGGCGCGATTCAAAAGATTATTGTTTGAAGGCCGATGGTAATGTCTGTCTGGTCGTGCCGCAAGAATCCGTTTGTTACGCCACCTATTCCGGCGACCTTGCCCCCGTGCTCATGGCGCTCGGCGCGAAGTTCGTATTGGTCGGGCCCGAGGGCAAACGCGAAGTGGCGAGTGAAAAGTTTTTCACGCACGACGGCATTACGCGCCATGTAAAGCTGCCCGAAGAAATTCTCGCGCACATCGTCGTTCCGCGCGAAGCGCAAACCCTGCGTGCGGATTATCAAAAACTCCGCGTGCGCGATTCTATGGATTTCCCCGTGCTCGGCGTTGCGGTGGCGATTGACTTGAACGAACGCACCATCGAGCGTTTGCGCATTGGATTGACCGGCGTCGCGACCACGCCGTTGCTCTGCGATGAATTCACGCAAACCGTGATTGGCGACCAACTCACCGAAGATTTGATCGAAGGTCTCGCGGAAGATATCATGAGCAGCGTGCAACCGTATCGCAACGTCGCGCTCTCGCCGCAATATCGCAAAGCCATGATTGCGGTTTATATCAAACGCATGCTGCGGCAATTCGTGTCGGCGGAGTAAATCCGACTCGGTAGTTTCAAGCGCAACTTTCAGCGCGGTCATTCTGTAAGAAACTTCCCTCGTGCTCGGAAGAAAGTCAGAATCGAGGCTTGTACCAAGCGCTAGCGAAGGTCCTTACAGGATGACATGAAAAGGAATCGCATCTCACAAAAATACCTCTGTCTATGCCCTCCTCAAAATCTGATATCGTCAAAGATCGCCAACCCATGTTGGTCGTGGAATACCGCGACGAACGCTTTGGCGCGCGTGGCTATCTCGTTATCGACATGCTCGTGAACGGCGTAGCCGGCGGCGGATGCCGTATGAAAAAAGGCGTGACGCCCGAAGAGATGATCAAGCTCGCGGAAACCATGACGCGCAAGTTCACACTCATCGAGCCGCACATCGGCGGCGCAAAGTGCGGTATCGACTTCGATCCTACGCGCCCGGAAAAACTTCTGGTCATGCAGCGCTTCTTTGAATACATCCAAAGTTTTTTGTTCAATTGCTACGTCACCGGCGCGGACTTGAATACCAATGAGAACGAGATCATTGCCTGCACGCGCGCCATTGGCTTGCCCTGTCCGCAATATGCGCTCGCGAAAAGTCTGGGCAACGCCGAGCAGCGGATTCGCCGTTTCACCGAAGGCATCAATCTCGCAGTGGACAGTCGCGGCCACATGCTCATGAACGACGCGGCCACGGGCTATGGCATTCGCGCTGCGGCGCAACGCGCCGTGCCGGGGCATGATCTGCGTGGCTGCTCCGCGGCGATTCAAGGTTTCGGCAATGTCGGGGGAAGTCTCGCAAAATTTCTGTATGAAAGCGGCGCGAAGATTCAAGCCATCAGCGACCGCTTCGGCACGGTGTATTGCGAGAAGGGCTTGGACGTGGAGTTGCTACTCACTCTGCGAGACGAGCGCACGAAGGCAGTGTTTCCGGCGTTGCTGCGCGCTGAACAGCGTCCGGCGCAGTACGAATTGCTTTCCGATGCCGACGCGATCTATTCGTTCGGAGACGACTTGTTCTTTCCGGTCGCGGATAGCGGCGTCATCAATGAGAACAATTATCGCAAGATCAAAGCGCGTTATATCGTATGCGGCGCGAACGCGCCGTTTGCCGAAGTCGAGCTTGAAGAGAAATTGTTTGCCTTGGGAAAAGTGGTGGTGCCGGATTTCATCGCGAATGCAGGAACCGCCGCGCTATATAACACGTTGATGCGAGAAGAAGGCCCGGTTTCCGTGGCGAGCCTGAGCAAAAGTGTTGAAGAACAAATCGGTATCGCTGCCGATGAGGCGCTACAGAAATCTGCCCGAGAGAAAATCTCCCCGCGCGTTGCCGCGGAAATCATCGCCGCGGAGAAAATCAACGCCTATCCCGCCAAGTATCTCACCGCGATTTCGAAGAGATGGCATTAATGCACTATTCGTGATGGCGAACTCCAAGTCTCTGGAGCGGCTCTTCTCTCTCCTGCATGCCACCTACTAGTTGCTTTAGCGCTTCCACCTCGCCGCGCAAGGAAGAAGCCCCAGCTTCTTTGGTAACCTCTGCCCTCGCCTCCGCATATTCGAAAAACAAATGGCGACAGCGCGTTTCTTTCTGCCCGGCTCGGCGTGGCCTGGCTCTTTTCAATCAAACCGCCGAGCACGCGCGCGGCTTCGGGGGAAAGCATCATGTTTCTTTTTCTAATGGAGTGATCAACGATTCCAACAATTCTATTATCCAAATCATCTCTTGCCCCCATGCGTGATTTAGACAAGCTTTTGCGCGATACGTGCAAGCTTTCCCCACCTTGTTTTTCTTATCTTCACTCAGTCAGAATCAACCTTAACGCCGTGAGCGAATAATCTTCACGGGCAGTTCCTCATGCCCGAAGTTGGTCACCAACCGGGCAGAGTTCTTTCAGTGGACCAAATCATGCCTAAAAACGCAAGCCTAGTGAACGGATGCTATCTCGGCGAGGGCAGAGTGGAATTAGAGAATGGCGTGACACTCCACTGGAACCAGCTTAGCAGCGCCGCGTTGCCGCCTATTCCTTACGGCACGGGGATCGAAGTGACCGTGGCTTACGAAGAGGTGGATTATCTAAATGGCTCAACCGGTATCGTGTGGGCCACTTACCATTTGCCTCAAGCTGAAATTATCAAGGCGGCGTTGCTGGCACAGGGTATTGCGTGCGAGATGCGCGAGCAAGCTTTGCGCGGAGCACGGCTTTATCTGCTCCATCTTCCGGAAGCGAGCCAAGTGGCCACCGCGGTGGATTTCATCTGGCGAGACGCGAGCGGCTTGCGGCTCCGGCCCGATTGGTGGTATCCCGCGGGCGCGGTGAATGCGAGTTTTGATAAATGGATCAATGGGATGTGAACGGGAAGCAGGAACCGGTGCAATGGGGAGAAGGTGAATCGGAGAGTCGCCATTCACCGCTTCGCCTCATCACCGTTTCAGTGATATAAAACGAAACAGCAAAGCAATCCACTCACCACCTCAAAAGAAGGAGGCATCATGAAACGTTCCCTGCAATTCTGCAATGCCGCTTTGGTAGCGGTGTTCATGCTTTTAACCTCCCGCGCCCTTGCGCAAGATCCGGCCAAAGTCGATTCGACGCACTACAAAGTCGAGTTCGAGAACGACCAAGTGCGGGTGTTGCGCGTCGCCTACGGGCCCGGAGAGAAATCCGTGATGCACGAGCATCCCAACGTCGTGGCAGTGTTTCTGTCCGATGCGCAGGGTCAATTCACTTTTCCGGATGGCAAGACGGCGCCAGTGACCGTGAACGCCGGACAAGTCATCTGGGATCCCGCCGGCAAACATCAACCGGAAAACAAGGGCGACAAGCCTTTTACAGTCATTGTGATTGAACTCAAAGGCAAACCGGCAACGCCCAAAAAAGATTGAGGCAATCACACGCAAGCGCGGCCACAACTCACACAGTTTTTGAATTTTCAAGCAAGAGGGAATGAACATGTTGAACCACAAGAGCATCGCAATTTTTTGTCTCGTTCTCGTCGTTCTGTGCACATCGAGAGCAGTTCTTGCTGCCGGCGACGAAGAAAAGAACACCGCGGCCATGAAGCGATTCTATGAGGAAGTAGTGAATAAAGGAAATCTGAAACTCATTGACGAGCTGGTCGCCGCAGAGTTCGTCGAACATGAAGAATCACCCGGCATGAAGCCCGGTCGAGAAGGGCTCAAGGAGTTTTTTGGGATGTTTCGCGCCGCCTTCCCGGATTTGCAGTTTCAGATCAACGACCTGGTTGCGAAAGACGACAAGGTCTGGGCTTACATCACCATTCGCGGCACGCACAAAGGCCAGTTTATGGACATGGCCGCCACCGGCAGAAAAATCGAAATCAAAGGCTTCGACATTGTTCGTCTGGTCAACGGCAAGGCGGTGGAGCATTGGGGCCTGACGGACAGCATGACGATGATGATGCAGCTCGGCGCCATTCCCATGCCCGGACAAGAAAAGCCCAAGCAATGATCAAAACCGCTTCTCAGGATTTTTTGGCTACCGCGCTCGCCGAGATCAAGCAACATCTCGGCGAGGCGGATTTTAGCGTGGAAAAGTTGAGCCGCAAATTGGGCGTGAGCCGCATGCAGCTTCACCGCCGTTTGCGGGAATTGGGCCAGCCGGCCGCAGGCGAGTTCCTGCGCGACGTGCGGCTGCAACATGCTGCGGCGTTGTTGCAGCAGCACCGGCTGACAATTGCAGAAGTCGCTTATCGCAGCGGTTTTCGCAGCCCGGCGTATTTTGCGCATTGCTTTCGTCGCCGGTATGGCTGCACGCCCCGACAGTTTGCGCAGACCGCCCAGCGCAGCAGGTGTGAAACTTAGAGCATGGTGTCGCCCTTCACTCCGCGACCGTAGGCAGCCCCCCCCAAAAAAAGTTATCATGTTACATACGCGATACTCATAAGCGGCGAGTGATGTTACTTATGGTCATTTATCGTTACCGGCCTAAAATTCGATTTCACGATCAGGCTGATTTCCCTCCACGGATGGCTGTGATTCAAAAACAGATGCAACCTGCCGCGCAGCAGTTCCTGCGCATCATAACATTCATATACTCATTCAAGGAGCAACAATATGTTGATCCCGCGAAAGAAATTTTCTCTTGCGCTGGCAATGACGCGGGCCATTTTAATGGCGATCCTTACGCTCGCGAGCGCGTTGCCTTTGACCGCAGCAACGTACACCGTCACCAACACCGACGACTCCGGCGCGGGCTCTTTGCGGCAGGCGATTCTCGACGCCAATGCCAACCCCGGCGCGGATGTGATCGATGCCACCGGCGTGAGCGGCACCATCACCATCAATCCCGCGAATTATTTTTTGGTCATCACCGATGACGTGACCATCAACGGGCCCGGTCAAGCCAATCTCACCATCAGCGGCGGCGGCGCTTCGCGCATCTTTTGGATTCAAAACGGCACGATCACGATCACGGATCTCACGCTCGCCGACGGTTTTGCCAAAGGCGGAAACGGCGGCGGCGGCGGCATGGGCGCGGGCGGCGCGATTTTCATGCACGAAGGCAGGCAAGACCCCAATACCGCAAACGGCATTTTGAGCGGCAGCATTAACCTGACCCTCATCAATGTCACGCTGAAAGACAATGACGCGATTGGCGGCAACGGCGGCTTTGGCAATGGTGGCGGCGGCGGTATGGGCGGCAATGGCTCCGGCCCCGCCAATCCTGATGGCAATGGCCTCTATGGCGGCGCCGGCGGTGTTTTGGGCAACGCGGTGAGTTGGGAGTACGGAGGCAGCGTGACGGACGCCACTCTTTCTGCTCGGGGCACGAATGGCGGCATTGCTATTTTTGGCAGCGGTGGCAAAGAAGGAAGTAGCGTTGTTGGCTTTGGCGGCGGCGGCAGCGCCAGCAGTAACGGAGGTTTCGCTGGCGGCGGCCAAAATGCCCAGGATGGCGGAGGAAGCGGTGGAAGAGGTGGCTTTGGCGGCGGTGGCGGAGGCGCGGCCAATGATAATAATTTTCTGAACAATGGTGGCCGTAGAGGCGGATTTGGCGGCGGCGGTGGCGGGCTTGCGTCGCGAGGCAACGGCAGTAATGGCGATAATGGTGGAGACGATGGTCAAGGCGGTTTCGGCGGAGGCAATGGCACCGACACTGGTGGTGGCGGCATGGGCGCGGGCGGCGCGATCTTCGTGGCGAGCGGCACGCTCACGCTGAAGAGCGTCACGTTCCAAAACAACACCGCAACCGGCGGCACGGGCGGCAATAGCGGTCAGGGCCTCGGCGGCGCGCTTTTTATTTTTGATAAAGCCGATAACGGCGGCAACGCTGCGCCCGGCACCACGAACGATCCGCAAGTCTCGGGTTGCGATCTCACGTTCTCCGGCAACACCGCTTCGACGAGCAATAACGATACGTATGGCAGCATCGGCTTTGCGAGTGGCTGTCCGCTCATTCTCACTGCGGAAGGCCCGACCGGCCCGGTCGCGAGCGGCGCTCCGGTTGAGGTCACGATCAAGGTCGACAAGTTTACGAATCTCGGCACGCTCCAATTCAGCGTGAATTGGGATCCGAGTGAATTGCAGTTGGACGGCAATACGCCGCTCACGATTGACGACGATGCGCCGCTCATCGGCACGCCCGCGTCCGGCCAATTGACGTACAGTTGGTTCGATGCCGACATTGACTATGGCGTAACGTTGGCGGACGGCACGACGATTTTGACTTTGAATTTCACCGTCATCACTCCCGGCCCGGCAACCGACGTGAATGTTGATATCACCGATGATCCCACGACCGTCGAAGCTTCGGATACTAATTTCGAGATCGTGCCGGTCATGTTAGAAAATTTGGTGAGCTTCGATGTCACTGCTCCTATAACCGTCAAGCCCTTCGTGTTCGTTGCAAATAAAGTCACGCTCAAGAGCACGAAGCAGAGCACACCCGGCGGCGACATTCATTCCAACGGCACGTTGGTCGTCGAGAAAGGCAAGCCGAGCATCTACAACTCCAATCTCACCGCAGTCGGCAAAATCTCCATTGGAAAATACAACACCATCAACGGCAATGTGAAATCGCAAACGAGCGTGAGCAACTCCGGCACGATCACGGGCACGAAGAGCGTTGGTTCGGTGAATACCGAATCGTTGCCGAGTTTGAGTTACTCTGCGGGCGGCGCGAACAAAACTGTGCCAAACGGCGGCTCGCTCACACTTGCGCCCGGCTCGTATGGCATCGTCACGATGAGTCAAGGCGGCACGCTCAAACTCACGAGCGGCGAGTATTTCATGAACGAGCTGCGATATTCCAGCACGATTGAAGGCGGCACCATCGAGATTGATTTGTCGAGCGGCGATCCCCTCACCGTCAATGTCGTGACCAACCTCCAACTCGGTCACGAAGCCGCGGTTGTGCTCTTGCCCAATGGCGAAGCGGATAGCAAGCTCGTCACGTTCAACACGATGCAAGCGACGAACGCCAACTGGGGTCGCGAAGCCTATTTGCTCGGCTCCTTCAACGCGCCCAACGCCATCGTCACTCTCGTGAAGAATTCACAACTGCGCGGCTCCATTTGCGCGAAAGAAATTCTCGTGAGCAATGATTGCTTGTTTCTGCATCACGATTCGCCCGGTTCTTTGCCCGGCCCGGGTAATTTGCCCAAAGCTCTTTTTGTTGATGAAGAAGAAGCGGCCGGTGATCAGTCAACTGTGACCAATTATCAATTGGAGCAAAATTATCCCAACCCGTTTAATCCGAGCACGACCATCAGCTTTGCTTTGCCGCAAGCGGGCGAGGTGACGCTGTCGATTTTCAACACGAACGGGCAGCTCGTGAAAAAGCTCGTTGCGGGCGAGATGAATGCGGGCACGCACAACTTCACGTGGGACGCGACGAACGAACGCGGCGAGCGCGTGGCGAGCGGCGTGTATTTGTATGTGATCAAAGCGAGAGAGTTTACGGCGCAAAGGAAGCTCGTGTTGATGAAGTGAGTTTTGAAGATCGAAGAGTGAAGATGGAGAATCGTGAAGCGCAATTCTCCATCTTCGATTCTCGATCTTCGAACGCGCAGCGCAAGCTCGTTTTGATGAGGGAGTTCGTGCGCTAACAACCCTTGCGCAGGAGCACAGCCTGCGTTTTATGTGACTTGTTGTGTTACTGCATCAAGGAGGGCAGCCACAGCTTGACTGTGGCTGAAAAGATTGGGAGCACGATAAGATTTTAGCTTTTCACATGCTGGGATCGTGCAATGCATGCGGTGTGATCTATTCGTTTGGTTGTTCAATGAACTCATAAGGAGAAGGTGTCATGCAGAGTTTCTACCGCAGTTTGTGCAGCAGTATCGTCGTCGTGTTGAGTTTGCTCACGAGCAATCTCATGGCGCAACCGCAGTTGAGTCAGCGCGCGGAGTTTGTGCCCAATCGGGTGATCGTCAAACTCAAGCCGCAAAAATCTTTGAACAAGGCGAGCCAAACCCAAAGCACGTTGCAGGCCGCGGTGCGCGCGAACACCGTGCAACGTTTGGGCCTCATCAACGCGGAAGTGTGGGAATTGTCGGGCAGAAAAGTGGAAGACGTCGTCGCGGAATTGCAGAAAGACTCTCGCGTGGAATATGCCGAGCCGGATTATATTGTTCATGCGACAACCACCACGCCCAACGATCCTTTGTTCGGGCAACTCTGGGGCATGACCAAGATTCAAGCGCCGCAAGCGTGGGATCTCACCACCGGCGGCAGTGTGTTGATCGGCGTGATCGACTCCGGCGTGGATTACAATCACCCCGACCTCGCCGCGAATATGTGGACCAACCCGGGTGAAAGCGGCGGCGGCAAAGAGACCAACGGCATTGATGACGACAACAACGGCTACATTGACGACGTGCATGGCTATGATTTCGTGAACAACGACGGCGATCCCATGGATGATCAATTTCATGGCACTCACGTCGCCGGCACGATTGCCGCAGTGGGCAACAATGGCGTGGGCGTCGTCGGCGTGAATTGGTCGGCCCGCATTATGGCGCTGAAGTTTCTCGGTGCGAGTGGAAGCGGAACGACGAGCAACGCGATTCTCGCGGTGCAGTATGCCACGCAAATGGGCGCGCAACTTACCAACAACAGTTGGGGCGGCGGCTCGTATAGCCAAGCCTTGTATGACGCCATCTCTGCTGCGGGCGTGGCCAACCGCATGTTTGTTGCCGCCGCGGGAAATGATGGGTTAAACGCTGATACCTATCCTTACTTTGCCTATCCTGCAACGTATGATCTGGATAACATCATTTCCGTAGCCGCTACGGATGTGAACGATGCGAAAGCCTCTTTTTCAAATTATGGCGCGACCACGGTGGATCTGGGCGCGCCGGGAGTCGGCATATTAAGCACCTACCCAACGGCGCACGCCAATGGTCCCTATTTCAGCATCGACGGCACTTCGATGGCCAGCCCGCATGTGGCCGGCGTGGCGGCGCTCATCTGGGCTTTGCATCCAAGTTTCTCGGTTGATGATGTCAAAGCGATCATCCTGAGTTCGGTCGATCCTGTGGCCTCGATGAGCGGCATCACTGTGACGGGCGGACGCTTGAATGCCTACAATGCCGTCACGCTTTCGCAAACTTGGACGCCGTATTTGAATCCCGCGATCGCGCTCAATTCGAACACATTCTCCGCCACGCTCGATCCCGAAGCGAGCTCGAATCAAATTTTATCCATCAGCAATCAAACCGGCGCGCGGAACCTCAACTGGAGCAGAACGACGCCGACCGAGAGTTGGTTGACGTTGAACAAAACCTCCGGCAAAGTGGCGGGCGGCGCAACGGAGCAAGTTCAGCTCACAATCACGGCTCCTTATGATCTGGCGGCCGGAAATTATCAAGCCACGTTCGACATTAACAGCAATGATCCGAACAATCCGACGGTGCAGGTGACGGTGAATTTGACCGTCAACTTCCTGCCGCCGCCGGAGGCCGCGGTTTCGCCCGCTTCAATGTCGTTCAATCTCATCACCGGGCAGAGCGCCAATAATATTCTTACCATCTACAACAATGCCGCGGCCGGAAGCCGCAACTTGCATTGGAGCGCGACGAAGGACGCGAGTTGGTTGGCGCTGAATGCCGGCTCCGGCATCATCGCTCCGCAGAACAACCAAACCGTGCAAGTCACGGCAAATGCCATCGGCCTTACTTCCGGCATCTACAACGGCACCATTGCAGTGACGGGCAACGATCCCAACAGTCCGAGCTTTCAAATTCCGGTGGAGTTGACGGTAACGGAAGAAGTCGTGGGCGGACAAAAACTTTATTGGATTCAATCGTCGGATTTGATCAAGCGCGCCGAGCTTAATGGCACCGGCGCCGTCACGGTGCAAAGCGGACTTGCGAGCGCGATTGCAATCGATCTTGCCGTGGACGAAATCAATCGCAAAGTATACTGGGCGACTTTAAGTGGCGAGACGATTCATCGCAGCAATCTCAACGGCACCAATGCGGAAACAGTGTTGTCCGGCCTCAATGAACCGTACTCGCTTGCGGTCGATCCCGCCAATGGTCACATCTATTGGATCGAAGTTTTTCCCGTGGCCAATCGCAGTATTCGCCGCGCGAATTATGACGGCACCGGCGTGGTGACGCTCATCAATCTCAAAGGGCAAAACAACAACGGCCTGTCATTGGATATCGCCGGCGGAAAGATGTACTGGACTGAAGGCTTCAATATTCCCAGTCCCGAAGGAATTTGGCGCGCCAACTTGGACGGCAGCAGTCCCGAAAAAATTATCACTGCGGAGGCCGATCCCTTTGGCCTCGCGCTCGATTTGGTCCATGGCAAACTCTATTGGGGTGAAATTTATCCGAATGATGCCATTCACCGCGCCAACTTGGACGGGAGCGACGATGAAGTTTTGTTTGCCGGTCCGCAACTCAGTCCCAATGGGCTGGCGGTGGATCCGTTCGCCGGAAAACTCTATTGGAACAGCGGCGGCGCCCTGTATTGGGGCAACACCGATGGCACCGGCGCGCAAGCGTTGGGATTAAGCGGCGGCTCTCCGACGCTGGATTTGAGCGCAGAGCCTGCAGCCACGGTGGACAATTATAACACGAACGCCAATGCCACGCTTACGCGCAACACTTCTGATAACGACGATTTGCTCGACAACGACAATCGCGGTTGGCCGCTCGCCACGATAACCAGTTTCGGCGGCGGCTCGCTTGGCGGAAGCGTGACCGACAATGCCGCGGGCGCGAGCGTCACACTCGCGGGCGGCACGTTGACTGTGAACGGCGACGGCAGTTTCTCGCTCACCACGCCCACGGTTGCAGGCGCGTTCACGTTTCAATATCGCTTGAGCAATGCGCTCGGTACTTCCGATGCGACCGTAACGATTGAAGTGCGGCAAGCGCCGACTGCGGTCGCGGACAATTACACGACGAACATCAACACCACATTGTCCCGCGCCACTTCCGCGACCGATGATCTGCTCGACAACGACACGCGCGGCTTTCCGCTCGCGACGATCATCAGTTTCGGCGGCGGCAGTTTGGGCGGCGCCGTGACCGACAATGCCGCGGGCGATGAGGTTGCGTTTGCCGGCGGCACGTTGAAGGTGAATAGCGACGGCAGTTTCACGCTCACTACGCCGACCGTGATCGACAACCATACTTTTCAATATCGCCTCAGCAACAGTCTCGGCACTTCCGATGCGACCGTGACGATTGAAGTGGTCGCCCCGCCGGTGAGTCCGTTTGTCTTTCTTGCCAACAAAGTGACGCTGGCAAGCACCAAGCAAGTGCCTTCTTATGGCGACATGCATTCCAACGGCACGCTGGCGGTCACGAAAGGCTATCCCAGCACGTACAATTCCAATCTCACGGCCGTGGGTCAAATTACCATTGGCAAATACAACACGATTAACGGCAATGTGAAATCGCAAACGAGCGTGAGCAATTCGGGCACGATCAACGGCACGAAGAGCATTGGCCCGGTGGCGAACGAACCGCTGCCGAGTTTGAGTTATTCCGCGGGCGGGCCGAACAAAACGGTGCCGAGTGGCGGCGCGCTCACACTCGCTCCCGGCTCGTATGGCATCGTGACCATGCGCCAAGGCGGCACGCTGAAGCTCACGAGCGGCGAGTATTTTATGAATGAGCTGCGCTACTCGAGCACGATCAGCAATGGCACGATCGAGATTGATCTCTCCAGCGGCGCGCCGGTGAAGATTAATGTTGTGACCAATCTCCAACTCGGCGCCGAGGCTGCGATTGTGCTCTTGCCCAATGGCGAAGCGGACAGCAAGCTCGTCACGTTCAACACGCTGCAAGCGACGAATGCCAATTGGGGCCGCGAAGGATATTTCCTCGGTTCCTTCAACGCGCCGAACGCCATCGTCACCCTCGTGAAGAACTCGCAACTGCGCGGCGCGATCAGCGCAAAGGAAATTCTCGTGAGCAACGATTGTTTGTTTCTGCATCACGACTCGCCGGGTTCATTGCCGGGGCCGGGCGATTTGCCGAAGTCTTCTTTTGATGAAGAAGAAGCAGCCGGTGATCAGTCAACAGTGACCAGTTATCAGTTGGAGCAGAATTATCCGAACCCGTTCAATCCGAGCACGACGATCAGTTTTGCGTTGCCGCAAGCGGGCGAAGTGAGTTTGTCAATTTTCAATACGAACGGGCAACTCGTGAAGAAGCTCGTGACCGGTGAGATGAACGCAGGCTTGCATAGCTTCACATGGGATGCGACGAACGAACGCGGCGAACGTGTGGCGAGCGGGGTGTATTTGTATGTGCTTAAAGCGGGCGGATTTACCGCGCAGAAGAAGCTTGTGTTGATGAAGTAAATGCCGTATCCCGAGTGCAGGCTTAAAACCTGCGCTCGGGTGTTTTATTTCGCTCAACCGCGGCCGGGCCGTGGCAGAGCAATTTTAAGAGTGGAGGAGGTCTTGGCGAGAAAAGAGCTTTGTGGTGATGAAGCAACGCGCGGGTGAAGTCCGGCTTGTGTGGCGAGATTCCCTTAAATTCGAAAGCTAACGCCGTTTGCGAACGATGATATCTTCCACCTCCTCAAGCACCTCCGCAAAATCGAGTTCACGCGAAGCAACGATCAACTCATTGCTTTGATGTTTGTGGTGCGGGTATGAAGTCAACCCCATTGCTCGGGGATCCGGGGCGTTATCGTAGCGAAAGAGAAACTCGGTCTCCGAGCGGTAATTGTAGCCATATTTCAGTTTGCGAAGCCCGTGGTCGGTGGCGGCGAGAAATTCTTTAAAGTCGAGAATTGAGCCATCGCGAAAATCGATGCGGCCGGAAAGGAAGGCAAGGTCTTCGGTTTTGCGATCGACGTGCAGGGTATAGCTCGCGATAATTGCGGCGGATTGAATCCGCGCTTCAAACTCGGCGAGATACTTATTGATATTCAATCGCAATCTCCTGCAGCGAGGCGAGTTGTTCTTTCATCATTTCCAAAATTTCGCTTTCGCCTTCCCACTCGAGCAGTTCCATGTCGTCGATTTTACCGTACAGCGCGGCGCGATCGCGGCAGCCGTGCTTTTGCTCAAATGCTTTCACCTTGCCTTCGGTTTTATGCACGGCTTTTTGCAAGAGCGTTCGTTCTGAAGCGATAGCGGTTTCGATTTTGCGCCGCGCCCAGTCGTTTTGGGTTTGCACAATCAGCTTGATCATGTTCGTTCTCCGTATGGGGTGATTTATTATAGCGGCAAGATACGCAAAGTTGTTTTGCCATGCAATTCTCATCTTGGCCGCACGAAATTAAACACGGCGGATCGGCGATTAAATACTTGGGTTTTACATGTGCTGAAGAAGAAGTGATCAGTGAACAGCCAACAGTGATCAGTGATCACGCGCTCGCGCAAAATTATCCGAATCCCTTCAATCCAACCACGACGATCAGTTTTGCCTTGCCTGAAGCGAGTGAAGTGAGTTTGTCCATCTTCAACACGAACGGGCAGCTCGTGAAGAGACTCGTTGCGGGCGCGATGAATGCAGGCCAACACAGCTTCACGTGGGACGCGACGAACGAACGCGGCGAACGTGTCGCGAGCGGCGTGTATCTGTACGTGATCAAAGCCGGTGAGTTCACCGCGCAGAAGAAGCTTGTGCTGATGAAGTGATTTTTGAAGATCGAAGATTGAGGATGGAGAGTCGTGGAACACAATTCTCCATCTTCGATTCTCGATCATCGAGCATGCTGCGCAATGATTGATCCGAGCTCTGATGAAACACCCAAGGAGAATGAGACATGTATAACCGATTGGCAGCAACCCTCGTTGCCATGATGCTTTGCGCCCTGGGCACGGCTCACACCGCTTTCGCGCAAATCACCATTACCAACGCCGCTTTCCCCGGCGCGGGCGATACGCTGAAAATGGCGGTTGATAATTCGCCTTCCGTCATCAATCTAATTTTCACCCCGCCGGGCGGCTCTCAGACTTGGGACCTCAGTAGTCTGCAGGTTCAGGGGACGCAAAACTATATCTTTCGCGCGGCGAGCGAAGGCAGCGTCTCCGGACAAGTGTCCGGAGCCGAATTGGTTACACTGCCCCCCTCGCCTCATGCGGAGGAGTATTACAATGTGACCGCCAATCGGTTTGAGTTGCAAGCCTACTACGGCATCGCGCCGTATGACCTGGCCTCCAATGCGCTGTTCAGATATGGTCCGCCGCTGACGGAGCGCCAAGCGCCTCTGAATTTTTTCGACATCTACCAAAGCTCGTCCGGGATACTTGAAAAATTTCTCCCCTCCGCCTTTCCGCCTGCATTAATAGCCGCATTACCCGTAACGCCAGACTCCCTTCGCTATCGCGTCGCGATTAGCCAAATCGATGTGGTGGATGCTTATGGCAGCATGAGCATACCCGGCGGCACGTATAATGTGTTGCGGGAAAAACGCACGCGGTACACAGAAACTCGTTTGGATGGCAAAATTCCCCCACTCGGTTGGTTGGATATTACCAATGAGGCGATTCTGGCCGGCTTTCACGGGCTGGGCGTTGATACCACCGTTTCCTTCTTTTTCTACAACGACGTGGCAAAAGAACCGATTGCGAAGGTGACCCTCAACGCCCCGCAGAGCGCCGCGGCCCAGACGTTGTTTAAGTACAACGCGCCGGTTACGAGCGTGGCGAGCACGGAAAACAACATTTCCAACAGCTATGTTTTACACGGCAATTATCCCAATCCGTTTAATCCGAGCACGACGATCAGCTTTGCGTTGCCAACCGCGAGTGACGTGACGCTGGCGATTTACAATACGAACGGGCAGTTGGTGAAGAGACTGGTTGCGGGCGAGATGAGCGCGGGCCGTCACAGCTTCACGTGGGATGCCACGAACGAACGCGGCGAGCGCGTATCGAGCGGCGTTTATCTGTATGTGATCAAAGCGGGCGGATTTACCGCGCAGAAGAAGCTCGTGTTGATGAAGTGAGTTTGTGAAACTGATAAGCGCGTGGTGCTGGAAAAGAACATTTCTGTTATCCTGCACCACACGCTCTTCGGTTGCATGGCGCCAAGCAATTGGAGCCTGGCAATGTTATCATCGGATCAAATTTCATCCCACCACGTAATCCCTCAGTTACGTGTGGTAGCGCAGGCATCCTTGCCTGCAGACAAGATGTCTGCGCTACGTTCTTCACCAATAACTGAGGCAATACCTGCCATTTAAAATCTTTGCTCTTTTTGCACACAATTTACCAGATTGCTAGATGTCTTTGAGGAGAACTTTTATGGATCCCTTTGTCGCGGAAATTCGCATTTTCCCGTTTAACTTCGCGCCGAAAGGTTGGGCTTGGTGCGACGGGCAGTTGATGCCGCTGTCGCAGAATACCGCCTTGTTTTCGCTGCTCGGTACGACTTACGGCGGCGATGGCAAATCAAATTTCGCGCTTCCCGATTTGCAGGGGCGCGCACCGATGCATCCCGGACAAGGCCCCGGACTTTCACTGCGCGATCCGGGTGAAACCGGCGGCAGCGAGACAGTCTCCTTGCTCGAATCGGAGATACCCTCGCATTCTCATGCGCTGATGGCTTCAACTCAGCCCGGCGAGGATCCCGCGCCTGGCCCCAGTGAAGCATTGGCGCGCTCGGTGGGCGTCTCGCTCTATCAGACCGTAACCAATACGAATATTGTGCAGCTTTCTCCCAACGCCCTTGCGCCGGCGGGCGGCGATCAGCCGCACAACAATATGATGCCGTATCTCACATTCTATTTTTGCATTGCGTTGCAAGGCGTGTATCCGCCCAGAACGTGAAGGCCTGCACTCGCTGTTTTTTTGACAGCTTATGATCTCGTATCGTCCCATTACCGCAAATGACGAAGAATTTCTCTACCGCGTTTATGCGAGCACACGCACAGAAGAACTCGCACAAACCGGTTGGGAGGAAGCGCAGCGCGAGGCTCTCCTGCGCATGCAGTTTCGCGCGCAACAGGCGCATTATCAGAGCTACTATGCCGACGCGCAATTTCAAATCATTCTGCACAACGCGGAACCCATCGGCAGGTTGTACATTGCCTATTGGAAAAATGAAATTCGCGTGGTCGATATTGCGCTGCTGCCGGCTTATCGCGGCCGGGGCTACGGGGCGGCGATCCTGACACGTATTTTGTCAGAAGGTGAGAAAGCCGGCTTGCCGGTGCGCATTCACGTGGAAAAATTCAACCCGGCCCTGCGGCTTTATGAGCGCTTGGGCTTTCGTGCGATTGAAGACAAAGGCGTGTATTGGTTCATGGAGTGGCGGAACAGCGGCGAAGGGTGAAGGACGATAGGCGAACGGTTCTTTGCGCTTTTCACCCATCGCCTTTTAATCTACATTTCAATACCTCGTTCGCGCATTTTTTTGCAGCTCCCGCCAACTTTTTCGCCGTACGCTTGTATAAGGTGGAACATGAAAAACTCGGCGAGCTGCCGATCTTTCTCGTGCCCGTGGCCGTGGATGAAAAAGGCTATCACTACGAGGCCGTGTTCAATTGAATTGAATAGACAAAACGATTTCCGGCACAACGATTAAAAGAATGGTTTTGCGGGAAATCGTTTTGCTTTTTGGTTTAAAGCCAAAACTGTTCTGAACTCCGTAGCCCCGGCCCCTTGTGGGCCGATGATGCTGTACACGTTCCAGCACCCCACAATGGGGTGGGACTACTTCATGAAAACTTAATTTGAGCGCATGCTGTTTTGCAATCCGCAGCAGGCTGAGTCGGCGCATATATTAAGTGCGATTCAAAGTTTCTCTTGGATCCACCTCGGAACAATCTCTTTCTCTCTTACAGACGGAGCGCCCCCCACAGGGTTGTGAGGCCGTTTCCGCCAAACCGATTGTGCTTCTTTCCTTTCATTTTATTCTCATCTTGGCAACGAGGCCAAGCGTGATTTAACTTCAAGGAGCCACCGCATGAAACAGCGATTCTCTGCTCTTGCGATAGCAAGCCTTGCCGTCGCAGGCTTGGTATTGCTGCTGTCAGCCATTTCCCTCCTGGCACAGACGGCCGCCGTCGCGCCCGGCACGAGCCCGGCGCAATGGCGCGCGAAATTCAATCTTCACGCCAACAAGATGCATAAAAACATTTTTCCGGGCGTGGATTTGATTTATTCCGGCTCGCCCCTCCGCCTCAACGTGCAGTTGATCGTGCAGCCCGGCGCAAGCCTCGATGCGATTCGGCTCGATTTGACCGGCGCGCAGCAAACGCAGATCGGCGCCGAAGTGCAAACGCAATTGCCCGCGGACAAACTCGCCATGCGGCTCCTGCCTTTGCAAATGTTCCAGGCTGCGCAAGGCGAGAAGCAAACACTTGAAGGCAGCTTTGTCGCGCGCGAAGACGGCAGCGTGGGCATTGCGGTGAAAGCATACAATCCCAAGCAGCCGCTCATCGTCACCTTCGCGGCGGCCTTTCAACCCATTGTGCAAGCCGAAGAAGCGGCGCTCTCCAAAGGCGGCGCGCCCACGATTTCTACGCCGCCGGGCCCGGTTATTACGGCCACCAAAACCGATGAAGTCGTTCCCGACGCCAACAATGACGACGCCGCGTTTCCCGGCGAAACCATCAAATACACGGTGACAGTTCAAAACAGCGGCGCGGCGGAGGCGACGAATACAAATTATAGCGACGCCGTTGATCCCAACACCACGTTCACACCCGGCACGCTCAAAACCACGCCGCTGGCTTATAGCCAAACGCTTACCATTCTCGAAGACACAGCAACGCCGATTACGTTGACCGGCAAAGATGCCGACGGCGGCAACTTGACCTTTGCCACGACCAGTTCTCCGACAAAAGGCGCGAACGGCAGCATCACGCAAAGCCCGCCTTGGAGCGCGAGCTTGACTTACACGCCGGGCGCGAATAAAAATGACAACACTGCCCCGGCCGGGGCGGACGGGTTCAATTTCAAAGTGACGGATGCCGATGCGAATATTGACAACGCCTCGGTGACCATCAACATCACGCCGGTGAATGATGCGCCGGTGTTCAATTGCGGCGCGAACCAAACGCACAACAACACCGACGGCCCGGCGATCACGGTTCCGGCATGGGCCACCGGCATCGTGGCCGGTCCGGCAACAGCAACCGATGAAACCGGGCAAGTTTTGACTTTCAATCTCACCGGCAATACCAACCCCGCGATTTTTTCTACCAATCCTGCGATCAATCCCAGCAACGGGAATTTAACCTACACGCTTTCGGGCGTGGGCGGACAATCGACCATTTCATTTACGCTTTCAGATGGCGGCGGCACGGCCAACGGCGGGGACGACACTTCCGATCCGTGTTCGTTCACGATCACGGTCAACAGCGCGCCCACGGCGGTTGCTGATAATTACAATACACAACCCAACACCACGATTTCGCGCAGCGCCTCGGATCCCGATGATCTGCTCGATAATGACAGTCGCGGTTTTCCGTTGGCAAATTTGATCACGTTTGGCGGCGGAACCTTGGGCGGTTCGGTGACGGATCACGCAGCCGGCGCCACTGCCAATGTGAGCGGCCATTCATTAACGGTCAATGCCGACGGTTCTTTCAGTTATTCTCCGGCAACCGGTTTTACGGGCAATTTCACGTTCAATTATCGCCTCACCAACGTCGCCGGCTCTTCCGATGCAACGGTGACGATTGCGGTGCAAGCCGCGCCCGTTGCGGTTGCGGATAACTATTTCACTCCCGTCAACACCACGCTTTCGCGCTCCACTTCTGATCCCGATGATTTGCTGGATAACGACAATCTCGGCTCGCCGGCGGCGACGCTGACTCACTTTGGCGGCGGCTCGCTCGGCGGCTCCGTAACGAGCAATGCTGCAGGCGCGAGCGTGGCGCTGGCTGGCGGCACGTTGACGGTGAATAGCGACGGCAGTTTCACTCTCGCCACGCCCACAGTCACGGGTTCATTCACCTTTCAATATCGCCTCACCAATGTGTCCGGCACTTCCGACGCAACGGTAACGATTGAAGTTCGGCAAGCGCCAAGCGCGGTGGCGGACAATTACAACATGCTTGTGAACGGCACGCTCACGATCAACACGTCCGACCCCAATGATCTTTTGGACAATGACACGCGCGGCTTTCCGCTGGCGAATGTCACCAGCTTTGGCGGCGGCTCGCTCGGCGGAACCGTGACCAGCAATGCCGCGAGCGCCAGCGTACCGCTCGCCGGCGGAACGTTGCAGGTGAATAGCAACGGCAGTTTCTCGCTCACGACACCGACTACTACGGGAAGCTTTACATTCGATTATCGCATTACGAACTCTTCCGGCTCTTCGGACGCGACAGTGACGATTGAAGTTCGCAAAGCGCCTACCGCGGTCAATGACGGGCCTTATACGGTCTCAACCGGCAACTTGCTCACGATTAACACCTCCGACCCCAACGATCTTTTAGATAATGATGATCGCGGCTTTCCGGTCGTAGGCATCAGCAGTTTTGGCGGCGGCAATGCAGGCGGAACCGTAACCACCTATCCCGCAGGCACTGGCGTGCCGTTCGCCGGTGGCACTTTGCAGGTTAACAACAACGGCAGCTTTTCACTCACCACACCGACGGTCGCGGGTGCGTACAGTTTTCAATATCGCTTGTTCAACTCTGCGGGCTTTTCCGATGCGACCGTGACCATCGAGGTGCAAGGCCCGCCGTTGGCTGTCAATGATCCCAATGGCGGTTTGCCTTCGAACAGCACGCCTTCGAACGATGGTTCGCCGGTCGGCACCGATCATCCTTATCACACGGCTTTGAACACCACGCTCACGGTGCCTGATGGCGCCAATGATTTACTGGCGAACGACAATCTCGGCTTTCCGGCAGGGGCCATCTTCAGCTATGGCACAACCGGCAATGTCACGGCGCAAACCACTATCGGTTCGCCCACGCCGACGAATCAAGGCGGCTCCGTAACGGTACAAGCGAACGGCAGCTTCTCCTATACGCCACCGAGCGCGACTTTTACCGGCACCGATCAGTTCGCCTATCGTTTGCAAAATATTTCCGGCTCCAGCGATGCGACAGTAACGGTTGCCGTCGGCGTGCGGCCCGCGGCGGTTGCAGATGCGCGCAGCGCCACCGGCAATGTACGCCTTAGCACGGCGACGAATCTGTTAAGCAATGATACCGGCGATCAGCTCACGGTCACGGCGTTTGATGCGAGCAGTGCGCAGGGCGGCAACGTCACCGTGGCAGCCAACGGTTCATTCACCTACAATCCGCCGCCAGGATATGAAGGCTCGGATTCATTCAACTATACCGTGGGCAACGGCTTTGGTAACGGCCCGGCGGCGACAGTATCAATCACCGTGAGTGGCATGATTTGGTTCATCAACAATACCGCAGCAGCCGGTGATGGTCGTTTGACTTCGCCGTTCCATACGCTGGCCGCATTTCAAGCCGTAAATAACGGCGTCGGCAACAACCCGGCTGCAGGCGACAATATTTTTATCTACACCGGCAGCGGCAGTTACACCGGCGGCGTGACGTTGTTAAACAACCAAAAGTTGATCGGCGACGGTTCTTCGAGCACGCTCGCGGCAGTCACGGGCATCACCCTCGCGCTGGGCAGCGATGCGTTGCCGACGTTCAGCGGCACCGACCCCACGATTGAAAACAGCGGCGGCAACGGCATCACGCTCGCTTCCGGCAATACCATTCGCGGCTTGACCGTCGGCAATGCGCCGAGTGGTTTTGGCTACTCTGGCGGCGCGGTGGGCACGTTCAACATTCAAGAAGCTTCCAAAACCGGCACCGGCGGCGCGTTGAATATTTCCACCAGCGGCACGGTCGGCACGGTGCAATTCGACAACTTGTCTTCGAGCAGCGCGCCGAGCCAGGCGATTAACCTGGTCAGCGTCACCGGAACGATTTCAGTCACTGCCGGCTCGATCACCAACCCAACCGGCACCGCGGTGAACGTCAGCGGCGGCAGCGTCAGCATGACGTATCCCGGCAACATCACGCAAGGCAATAATGCTTCAACGGTTTCAGTTTCGAACGGGCATTCCGGAACGTTGACGTTCCAAACCGGAACAATCAGCGTGACGAACGGCAACGGTTTGCAATTTGACAACGCCGACGGCACATACAACTTTAACGGCACGACGACTCTCAACGGCGGGGATGCCGGTATCGATATTCTGAACGGATCAACGGGTTCATTTACGTTCGGAACCGGGACCTCGATTACCCGCGCCAATAGCGTCTCCGGTGAAGCTTTTAATCTGTCATCGAGCGACGCCAATGTAACCTACAGCGGAAGCATGACTCTTGGCACCAGCACCGGCAATATGGTTGCGATCAATAATCACGACGCCGGAACGATCACTTTCAACACCGGCAATCTCACCAAAGGGTCGAGCACCACGCAAGGAATAAGCATTCAGAATTCCAACGGCGGCTCGATCAATTTCAACAATCCCACCATTTCGATCACCATGACCTCGGGCAACGCCGTATCGCTGACAAACAATACGGGCGGCACCATTAATTTCACGCCCGCCGGTGGAGGCAACGGTATTGATCTCACCACCACAAGTGGCATTGGCTTCAACGCGACCGGCGGTGGTACGGTCAGCGTAACCGGTTCTGGAAATACCATCAGCAGCACCACCGGCACGGCACTCAACGTTGCGAATACAACCATCGGCGCCAGCAATTTGAATTTCCAGAGTATCTCGTCGAGCGGCGGCTCCGCGACCGGCATCATTCTCGATAACACCGGCACCAGTGGCGGGTTGATCGTGAACGGCGACGGCTCGAATACCACGCAAGGCGGCAACAGCTCCGGCGGCACGATTGCGAACAAAACCGGCACGGACGGCAGCAAAACGACTGGCTGCGGCATCTATCTCAATAACACGCAGAACGTCACGCTGCGCCGCATGACGATCAACGGCACCAATGAAAACTTCGGTGTTTACGGCAGCAACGTCACCAACTTCGTGATGGAATACTGCACGGTGAGCGGCACGAACGGCACCAGCACGCCGAATCGCGAAGGCAGTCTGATTTTCGACAACATGTTCGGCACCAACGCGGTGACGAGCTCGATCATCAGCGGCGCGATTGAAGACAACGTGCGCGTTGAAAACACCACCGGCACGCTGACGGCCTTCAATCTGACGAACTCCACGATTCAGAACAACAGCACCGTTTCCGGCAACATCGGCTTTCGCTTTGCGACCGCGACCACCGGGGTCAGCATGACCGGGACGGTCTCGAACTGCACGTTCCAAGGCAACCGGACGGATGCGATCAATGTCGATGCCAGCAACGGCACGATGAACATCACCGTCTCCAATAACACGATCATACGCGGCACCGGCGGCAATAACGATGGCAATATCGGCATCAACGTGACCGCGGCCAATGCCGGGCAGGTCACTTACAGCGTCACTGGCAACAAAGTCGGCACGCCGGATGGATCGACGAACGCGTCACTGTTGAACACGGGCATCAATATCTTTGCCGGCGGCTCCACCTGCACCATGACGGGTTCGGTCACGAGCAATGCGGTGATCAACCGCGGCGCGGGCGCCAGTGGATTCGGCATCAGCGTATTTTCGAACGGCTCTGCTTCTCCCGGAAGCACGACCATCACGGCAGATGTTAGCAACAACACCGTGAGCAACGTGGGACTCGACTTTGGAATAAAGGCCGAGGCCAGCGGCACGTCTTTTTCGTCAACGCTTAAGTTGAAGCTGACCAATAACAATGTAAGTGTTTTGTCCAGCGCCTTGGATTGCATCAGAGTGCAGGCAAGAAACACCAGTACAGTTTGTGCTCGTATTTCCGGGAACACGACAAATTCCGGCGGCACTGGCTTCGTCGGCTTGTTCGTTCGGCAGGCAGATACTGCGACTTTCAATCTTGAGGGACTAGCGCTTGGTGCTCAGACTGCTGCCACAACTCAGACCTACGTAGGAAGTCAGAATCCGACCGCTGCAACGGTTGGCGCTTTTGCTACCACTAACTTTACTGGCGTGGTGGCGAACTTCTGCGGCAGCATTCCGTGATTCTACCGAATGCGTTTCGCATGGGAATGTTCCAAGTCAGTTCCGGCGATCCCTGGCCTTCGGGATCGCATTGAGATGACGCAAAGAACTTTGCATTCAACATAGCCCTGGAGATTTCACATGAACGTTATAAAATTTTTCAAAGCCATGCTGCCGATGCTGCTTGTCGTGCTGCTGATGATGGGCGCGGGGCAGACGCTGGCGCAGTTTCCGAGCACATCGCTCAGTATCGGCACGCTGCCGGCCGGGAAAAGCGTGACCGTCACGTTTGAAGTCACGGTCAATAGCCCGTTTCCCAGCGGTCCGACGCAGGTGTGCAACCAAGGCAACGTCACCGCCGATGGCGGGATTAATGTTCTCACCGATGATCCGGATGTGGCAGGCGCCGATGATCCCACCTGCACGCCGGTGACGCGACCCGACATCGGCGTGACGGCGATCAATGCGCCGAGCACGGATTGCGGCTTGGGCACGGAGAACGTGACCATCACCATTACCAATTTCACGGCGTTCGCGCAAACGGGTTTTGACGTGCAGTTTGAGGTCACAGGCCCGATCAACACCGGCCCGATAACGGAAACTTTCACCGGCACGTTGCCTGCAAGCGGTACGGCTATGTTTACGTTCAGCGGCACGGCGGATCTTTCCGACCCGGGCGTATACTCGGTCACCGCAACGACGCTGCTGGCCGACGATCCCACGCCTGGCAATAATTCTGCAAACGCGAGCGTGGAAAACGAAGGTTCGTGCGTTGCGCCATACGTGTTTCTAGCCAACAAAATCACGCTGGAAGAGACCAAGCAGAACACGCCTGGCGGAGATATGCATTCCAACGGTACGCTTTACATAGAACCCGGCGACCCTAGCACCTATAATTCCAATCTCACGGCCAAGGGCAAAATCACCATTGGGGATGACAACACCATCAATGGCGACGTGCGTTCGCAAACCAGCATCAGCAACGCGGGCACGATCAACGGCACGCCGAGCATCGGCCCGGTGGCGACCGAGCCTCTGCCGAGCTTGAGCTATAGCGCGGGCGGCCCGAATCGCACGGTTCCGAGCGGCGGCTCGCTCACACTGGCGCCCGGTTCATATGGAATCGTCACGCTCAGCAACAACGGCACGCTGAAACTCACGAGCGGCGAATATTTCATGAACGAGCTGCGCTACTCCAGCTCGATCGAGCACGGCGTGATCGAGATCAATCTTTCCAGCGGCAATCCCGTGGTGATCAACGTCGTCACCAATCTCCAACTTGGCCATGAAGCCGAGATTCGGCTGGTGCCCAACGGCGAGTCGGCCAGCCCGTTGGTGACGTTCAACACCAAGCAAACCACCAACGCGAACTGGGGCCGCGAGGCGTATTTGCTCGGCTCTTTCAATGCGCCCAGCGCGAAGGTGACGCTGGTGAAAAACACGCAATTGCGCGGCTCGATCAGCGCAAAAGAAATCTTCGTGAGCAATGATTGTTTGTTCCTGCATCATCTTTCGCCGGGCAGCTTGCCGGGGCCGGGCAATTTGCCCAAGACGAGTCCGCTTGCGGGCGAGGTGGAAGAAGTGAGCAGCGAGCCGGTGACGAGTTATACGTTGGAGCAGAATTATCCCAACCCGTTCAACCCGACCACGATGATCACGTTCGCGTTGCCCGAACCAGGCGAGGCAAGTTTGGCGATCTACAACATGAGCGGACAATTGGTGCGCAAGCTCGTTCACGGCGAGTACGCGAGCGGGAAGTATCAAGTGCTGTGGGATGCAACGAACGAGCGCGGCGAACGCGTGGCGAGCGGCGTGTATCTGTATGTGATCAAAGCCGGAGAATTTACCGCGCAGAAGAAGCTCGTGTTGATGAAATAGAACAAGAGAAGCGCCATGCACTTCAAAAGTGCGTGTCGTTCTTAATCCGACCAAAGCGGCGAACGCATGGTGCAAAGTCTATCGCTTTGCGGCATGCACGAGGTGCCCGCACTTTTTCAAGTTTCGTTTTGGGTAAGGAAGCGGACGCGCCGCTAATTCGCGAGCGTGATTCAGCTCGGAAATTTCAGCGCAACTGTAAACGCCACTTGTCCTCCAATGAGAGCAAGTGGCGTTTTTGTTTCTACCTAATGACGCTCAAAATTTGGCATTGTATTCATGCGAAATTAGGATAGCAACTCGTGTCTTTGAAATGGGTCGGGTGAATTGCCCCGGAAGCTCGTAATGACCCATTCTCAACAGGCCAGTTCAAAGCGGTATCGCGAGACTTGAACAGCCATACAGAGAACGAAAACGGTCGGAAACAATCCAATTTGTATCACTGGTGTAAGAAAATGTCAGCAGTGTCTCACGATTCTACAAAAATAGCCAACGCTGCCAGCATCGACCGATTCCTGGTCACAGAGAACGCCTTGACCCGACTTCGAGGCTGCGACTTTTTGACGTTTATTATTATAGACTTGCTGTGCAAAATCGTGGCTACCATTGCATCAGCCTTTTTGCAAAGGCGGCATCCGCAGAGTTTCAGGCCGAAAAACAAATTTTGGCAACAAAGTTGCGAAAGGGTAAAGTGATTTGCCCGGCTTCTGTAACAGCCGGCGCTTTGGCTGGAAATTGAAAACTTTCAACAAGGAGCAAGGTCGATGAAAAGAAACAGGCTACAAAAATATTTCCTGTGCGGTGCGTTGCTTTTGCTGGCAACTTTTGCCTCGGCACAGGAAGAGAGGATATGGACCGGCGCAGTTTCAAGTAATTGGTCGGATCCTTCGAACTGGCAGCCGGCAGGCCAGCCGCAATCGTTCTCTCGCGTCGTTATCAAAAAGACTGCAACAGGCAATCTTCCGATTTTGAGCGAAAACTCCTCCGTGCAGAGCGTCAATATCGAACTCGGTGCAAGTTTGACGATCAACGGATACACCTTGACAGTGGAGGGCGATTTTAAAGTCGGCACGAGCGGCATCTTGAGCGATCACCTCGTGATGACCAACGTCAACGATGAGCTCATTATCAATGGCAATGCGACGTTCGCGGCGCGCACGAAACTCGAAGCCGGACGAATTGTGCTGCGCGGCAATCTCGTGCAGGAAGCTGTGAACATGGCGATCCAGCCCGTTGGCACCATCTTCGTCTTCGAAGGCACGACACCGCAGACCGTGCGTTTCCAACGCCCGGGGATTAACAATCAATCGTTCTTCAAACAAGTGCTCGTGCGCAACCCGGCGGGCGTCGCGTTTTTGACGGACGTACACATCACCGGTGCGCTGCAATTGGAGAATGGCGGCCAGTTGGTGCAACATGATTCCGTGGGCGCCTACTTTCACAATCAGCTTCCGCGCACCAACAGCGGTGATTATCGCGTGCGTAAAACCTACGTCGCCGGGCTGATAGCGATGGACGCGGATTGTGAGCTGCCGCACGCGGAGAATGATTTGACGGTGCTCGCGCGCAATGCGCTTTCACTCAACGGCCATCGGCTCCATGTCGGTGGCACGTTCACGGTCAAAGCTTATGGCGATCAAAAGCATTTGATTATGACTGCCCCGGCGGATGCTTTGGTGATTGACGGCGAAGCGATTTTCGAAGGCTTCAGCACACTTACCGCGGGCACGATTTCATTGCGCGGCAATCTCTCGCAAAAGGTCAGCAGTGCGGCTTTGCAACCCGCGGGCACGGTGTTCGTGTTCGAAGGCACGCAGCCGCAAATCGTGAGCTTCGAGCGTCCCGGTATCGTGAATCGTTCCTTCTTGCAAGAGCTGCGCATCAACAATCCCGCGGGCGTGAGTTTCGCCAGCGACGTTTACCTTACCGGCCGCTTGACGATCAATGCGGGCAGCGTTGCGCAAGGACCGGCGCAAGGCACGTACTTCACCAGCGCATTGCCGGCGATTGCGAACGGCAACTACGCAATCGTGAATAGCTATGTGGCGGGCGCGATCGCACTCGAGGCGAACCTGACTTTGCCAAATGCAGACAATCATCTCACGGTGTTGCCGCGCAACTCACTCGCGCTCAATGGACACACTCTGCGTGTGGGCGGGAATTTCACGGTGAAAGTGTTTGAAGAGTACAAGCATTTGTTCATGACGCAAGCCGCGGATACGCTCGAAGTCAACGGCAACGCGGAATTTCAAGGCCAGAGCGAGCTTGCGGCCGGTGCGATCATCCTCAAAGGCGATTTGCTGCAAAAGATCGGCGGCAAATCTTTGCAACCGACCGGCACGCAGTTCATCCTCGCCGGCAGTGCGCCGCAAACCGTGAGCTTCGAGAAACCCGGAATCGGCAATCGCTCCTTCCTCAAAGATTTGACGGTGCGCAATTCGGCGGGCGTGACTCTCGCTTCGGATCTGTTCATCACCGGCCAGCTCAAACTTGAAGCGGGAGCGGCGCTCAATCAAGCCGACGCATTCAGCACGAATTTCACGAGCGCGTTGCCGAAGATCGACCGCGGAACTTATGCGATCCACAACACCAACATTGCCGGCGCTCTCGTGATGAATGCCGATTTGCAATTGCAGGAACCGGCGACGAACCTCACGATTTTGCCGAAGCAATCTTTAACGCTCAACGGCCACACGCTGGAGATCGGCGGAAATTTCAAAGCCGGAGTGTTCAGCGCTGAAAAGCATTTGATTATGAACAACGCTTCCGACCGTTTGGTCGTGAACGGCGCGGCCACATTCGAAGGATTGAACGTGTTGCAAGCGGGAACCGTTGTGTTGCGCGGCAACTTGACGCAGACGATCAGCGCAGCCGCCATTCAGCCGGAAGGCACAGCCTTCGTGTTCGACGGCAAGGAAACGCAGATCGTTTCGTTCGAGCGCCCCGGCACCGGCAATCGCTCGTCTTTGCGTGCGGTGACGATCAACAGCACCGCCAGCGTGCGCGCCATCACGGATGTATTCATCACCGGCGAGATCAACAATTACGGCAAGCTTGAAGTCATCGAAACGCGCTCGCTATTTTTGGGCAATGGCGCGGGCATCAATCATCAAGGCGGGATGTTTGTGGGCAACGGCACTGTCAACACGCCGACGATGTCCTTCACCAATGACGGAAATATTCGCCCCGGCGCTCCGTCTGGAATCATGCGTATCACCGGCTGCTATCAGCAACTGCCTGCGGGCAAGTTGACAATCGCAATCGGCGGGTTGGCGGTTGCCACGCAATATTCGCGGCTCGCAGTGAGTGGCACGGCCACATTGGACGGCACGTTGGAATTGGAACTGGCCAACGGTTATCAAGTGAGCGTGGGTGACAGTTTCCGCGTGATGGACTTTGGCGCAGCAACCGGCCAATTCGCGCAGGTCATCGGCCCGCCGTCAAAGAAGGTGGAATTTCTTGCGCGGTACAAAGAAACCGGCGTGGACGTGATTGTCGTGCAGTCGGCTAATCGCGCACCTGTAGCACAGAATGACTCAGCCACGACGCAAATGAACCGAGCGCTCATTCTCAACGTTTTGAGCAATGATGTTGACGGCAATGACGATCCGCTGCGCGTCACGGCGCTTGCGCTTGCCAATACGATTGGCAAGGTGGAGATTAGCGGCGACAGCAGCGTGACGTATACGCCGCGGGAAAACTTCTACGGTGGAGATTCGTTTGGCTACACGGTCGAAGACGGTCGCGGCGGCGCGAGCACGGCGTGGGTGTATGTGACGATTGTGCGCACCAACACGGCGCCGAGCGCGTTCAGTCTATTGCAGCCGCAAAACGGCGCCGTTATCAATCCCGCGGCCCCTGTGGTTTTCCGCTGGCAGCCCGCGCAAGATGCGGACGGCGACGCGCTCGTGTATAGCGTGCGGATCTTCAACGCCGCCGCGGATACGACCATCGGAAATATTAAAGCAACTGAGTTGCGCTTTAATGGCAGAGATTTTCTCCAGCCCGCGACTGCTTATCAATGGCTGGTGCGCGTCAGCGACGCCGAATTTACCATCGCCAGTGCAGATACTTTCAACTTTAGCGCCGCGAGCGTGTCTTCTGTGGCTGCGCCGCAGGGGCAGCTTCCGGAAGCATTTGCACTGGAACAGAATTATCCGAATCCGTTCAATCCCAGCACGACCATCAGCTTTGCTTTGACGAAAGCGGGTGAAGTAAGCTTGGCGATTTACAATATGAATGGGCAGTTGGTGAAGCAACTGGTGGCCGGTGCATTGGAGGCGGGAAGACACAATGTGGCATGGGATGCAACGGATGAGCGCGGCGCGCGCGTGACGAGCGGCATGTATCTGTATGTTATCAAAACTGGAGATTTCACGGCGCAGCGCAAGCTCGTGCTTATGAAATAGTCCCTGCTTGGTCAGAGCGCCGCAGCTTTTGAGGCGCTGGGCGCGACAACGCCAGTGATCACGAAGAAATCTGCAATGTAAGATGGAGCGTCTGCACAAGGCGAAGAACGCTCCAATGCAAAAGGCGAAGAGTATATGCAGTATGCCCTTCGCCTTTTTGCTTTTCGTCTCACAATCACCGGTTGCAACTTATCCCGCGCTTGACTATCTTGCGCCGTTTTTGCACAACGATCCGAGGGAGCAAGATGCCTAAAACGAAACCAGCAACTGCCACGCCGCCTTCCAATGGAAATGATGCGGCTGCGTCCAGAGTGGACGAGCCGGTATGGAAATTTCGCGGCTATGAAATGCGGCCTGCGGAATTCAATACCGCGATGGTGCATTACTATCGCGCCGAAATTCAACGCTCTAATGTTTGGCGCCAGCGCCTCGACAACACCACGAATTGGGCCGTGATCACCGCGGGCGCGGGCATTTCCTTTTCACTTTCCGATCCTTCTCATCATTACGCCGCCATCATTCTCAACACGCTGCTCGTCACCATCTTTTTGTGGATCGAAGCGCGCCGCTATCGCTATTATGAATTGTGGGCGCATCGCACGCGTTTGATGGAAACGGACTTCTTCGGCAACATGCTCGTGCCGCCCTTCGCGCCACGCCCCAATTGGGCCGAAGACCTTTCCGAATCGCTGCAAACGCCGGAGTATCCCATCAGCATGTGGGAAGCTTTTGGCCGCCGCTTTCGCCGCAACTACATGTGGATTTACCTCGTGCTCGCGCTTGCCTGGGTGTTCAAATGCGTGATCCATCCTCACCCCACTTATTCCTTCGACGAATTTGTTGCGCGCCTGGCGCTGGGCCCGCTTTCCGGCTGGTTCATCTTTATTGCGGGACTCGTTTTCAACGGCGTCCTTTTTATTATCGGACTGGGCACCGCGGGCCTGCAACAAGCCTCCGGCGAAGTGCTGCCGCGCTCCGGCGAAATTCCGATTCTCAGTCGAATTTGGCAGGCCTTGGAAGTCAAAGACGCCGCCGCACAAGGCGCCGCGATTCGCCGCGATTTCGCGCGTATTTGGAGACGGCGGCGACAGCAGTTGTTATGCATCATTATTTCGTCGCAACCCCAAGCCGTCGCGCAGCGCATTATGACTGAGCTGAAGCGCGGCGTTACCGGACTGCACGGGCAAGGCATGCATGCGCAACAAGAGCGCGAGGTGCTCGTGGTCGCAACCACCGTGAACGAAGTGAAAGCCCTCAAAGCCGCAGTGCGCGCGGAAGATCCGCGCGCGTTTGTCATCGTCATGCCCGCGCAAGAAGTGCTGGGCCATGGCTTTCAGCCGTTGGAAGCTTGAACCGAATCCCTGCGAAGGATGAAAACCTTCGCGATGGTTGTCAATTCTACGAAGGAGCGCCGCATGGCGGAATACCCCCCCGATAAAATTCTTGACTGTTCCGGCCTGAAATGCCCGATGCCTTTGGTCAAAACCACCAAAACCCTCAAGAGCATGGAGAGCGGAAAGATTTTGGAAATGATCAGCACCGACCCCGGCTCGGAGTTAGACGTTACCGCCTGGGCGAAACAAACGCAGAACGAATTGCTCGCCATGCACAAAGGCGAAACGGGCGAATGGCATTTCTTAATCAAAAAGAAGTGAGTTGCTGGCCTTTCGTCGTTAGTCATTGGTCGCTTGCTCCAACAACCAACAACCAACAACCAACAACCAGCATCCAGGACCCAACTCATGCTCTTTCGCCTCTTGTATGATGAAAAGCTCGCACAAGCTTCGTACTTCATCGGCTGCCAGCGCACCGGCGAAGCGCTCGTCGTCGATCCCGAGCGCGACGTGCAACGCTATCTCGATCTCGCCAGTAAAGAAGGCCTGCGCATTACTGCAATCGCGGAGACACACATTCATGCGGATTTTCTCTCCGGTGCGCGCGAGCTGGCTGAAAAGACCAATGCGCAGCTTTATCTCTCCGATGCAGGCGATGCCAATTGGAAATATCTTTGGTTAGATAAAAGAAACGGCGGCGGCAGTTACACCCATCAATTTTTGAATGAGGGCGATCGCTTTAAAGTTGGCATGATCGAACTGCAAGCTCTCCACACGCCCGGCCACACGCCCGAGCATTTGAGTTTTCTCGTGACCGATCATGGCGGCGGCGCGCATAAGCCGATGGGCATTCTCACTGGCGACTTCGTATTCGTGGGCGATGTTGGCCGCCCGGATTTGCTCGAAACCGCGGCCGGGCAAATGGGCGTCGCGCGAACCTCCGCGGCGACGCTTTATCACTCGTTGCAACGCTTCAATTCACTGCCGGATTATTTGCAGTTGTGGCCCGGCCATGGCTCCGGCAGTTTTTGCGGCAAAGCTTTGGGATCGGTGCTGCAATCCACCGTTGGCTATGAAAAACTCTTCAACGCCTCACTCTTGGCGGCGTCCGGAAACGAAGACGCTTTCATCGAAGAAATCCTCGAAGGACAGTTGGAGCCGCCGTTTTATTTCGGGCGCATGAAACATGAGAACAAATACGGCCCGGCGCTTTTAGGTGAGCTGCCTCGTCCTCGCGAGATGAGCGTAAAAGAATTGTGGTCGCTCGTGCATGCGCACGCCGCAATCATCGATACGCGCCCATGGCAAAGTTACTGTGACGGCCACCTCCCCGGCGCACTGCATATGCCTTTGACAAATGATTTCCCCACGCTCGCCGGTTCTTATCTCAAACCGGAACAAACACTCTACCTCGTCAGCAATCATGAGCGCGTGCACGAAGCCGTGATTGATCTCATCCGCGTCGGTTTGGACCAGGTCGCAGGATATGTCACGCCGCAGAGTTTGGCGGAAGCTCCGCATGCGGGACAAAGGCTCGCTGTTCTGGAAGAAATCTCCGCTGAGACTTTGCAGCGGCGTGTGCAGCAGCGTGAAGTACAGGTGCTGGATGTGCGCAGCGCCTTCGAGTTTGAGTTGGGACACTTGGCCGGCGCGTTGAATATCGCGCACACCCGTTTGCTACCGCGTTTGCACGAGATTCCTCGTGAACTACCACTCGCCGTGCACTGTCAAAAGGCCGATCGCTCACCCGCGGCCGCGGCACTGCTTGCGCATTATGGTTTTCAAGTGTGCCATCTCGCGGGCGGATTGCGTTCGTGGCATGCGGCGGGATATGAAACGGTTTTGGAATAGCGGAAGGAATCGCATATGCTCCACATCATTTGGGATACACGCGGCTATTTCTTTTGGCTGCTGGCGATCTCGCTGTTTTGTTGGATTCTCGAACGCCTCTCACCTTGGCGCAAAGAGCAGAAAGCCTGGCGCAAGCAAATTGGGCAGGACTTTTTCTGGCTCATCTTCAACGGACATTACGCCGGCATTTTGCTCGCATATCTCAGCAATTGGGTGGCGCAGCAAATCAACAACATGTTTTTGGGTTGGCATTTGCCCGCGCCCGAATCATTGCAGCTCTTGACGAGCAGCCCGTGGTGGGTGCAATTCACCGTGTTCCTCGTGCTCCGCGATTTTTTGGAATGGTGCGTGCATAATCTTTTGCATCGCATCTCGTGGCTGTGGGAATTTCACAAGCTGCATCACAGCATCGTCGAATTGGACTGGATCGGCAACATGCGTTTTCATTGGATGGAGATCGTGGTTTATAAAAGCCTCACCTATTTGCCGCTCGTTATGCTCGGCGTGAGCGGCGAGGTGATTCTGCCGATCGCCGTCGTGACCACGCTCATCGGCCATCTCAATCATTCAAATTTGAATATTAGTTGGGGCCCGTTGCGTTACGTGCTCAACTCGCCGCGCATGCACGTGTGGCATCATGATGTCATCTTGCGCGGCCAGCACGGCAAAAATTTCGGCGTCGTGTTCAGTATTTGGGATTGGATTTTCGGCACGGCCTACATGCCTGCGGACGGCGGACAACCCGAACGTCTCGGTTTCGAAAGCATGGAAAAGTTTCCCACCCAACTTTTGCCGAGGCTGGTTTATCCGTTTTGGAAGAAGACGCCGGCACAACCATGATGAGTAAGAGCCTATCCAAAACTCTTTGATCGTCTTTCTTCGTTGTGCTCGGAATGACAATTGAAGAGACTCTCGCGCAATCTCAGCGTACCTTCGCACTGGTCGTCCTCAAGCATCACACGCACAGGAAATTGAGCATAGAAACGAAAAAGGCGTCTCGCATGGACGCCTTTTTCGTTTTCATCTCGGGTGGTCGCACCAAATGGTGTGCACTAATTTTTGAACTGCCGTGGTCCGCTGTTTTCGCCCATTGCGGCAATTCTCTCCGCCTGTGGAAACAGCCGCAGCACCTCTCGGAATTGCGGGTCCGCGGTGATCTCGATGCGCGCCGACTTTTCGCGATCCCACAAGTGCAATGCGACTTCTTTCTTGAGCCACAGTTTGATATTGGGCAAATCTCTTTCCCAGCTTTGCTGATCGAATTTCAGCTTCTTGTTTGCCGCCAGGCCTTGCACGTATTGGCGAAACTCCGCCAACACTTGCTCGCTCGGCGTCCACGTTTCGTTAAACGTGTCGAAGCTCGCGGCCAATGCGCGGTTCTTGGCCGCGTAGTTGTTCGCATATTCGAAGAAGGTGCGGTTCATCACCAGATCATAAAAGAATTGCGTCGGCAATTGCCACTTGATTTTAATGTCGGGCGTGATGCCGCCGCCGCCGTACACGAAGCGCCCAGCGCCGGTTTTGTATACCGGACGATTCTTGACGGAGTCGGCAAGGGCGTTGGGATCGACGTCGTCATAAGCTTCATCAATATAGTCCACCGCGTTGCCGTTTTCGTAGTGCCGCTGAATCAAGCGTCCGCTCGGCGTGTAGTATTTGGAAGTCGTCACGCGAATGGCCGAACCGTCTTTCAGGCCGATTTGATTCTGCACCAAGCCTTTGCCGAAGCTGGTTTCGCCCACGATCAATGCGCGATCCCAATCCTGGCAGGCGCCGGCAACGATTTCCGAAGCGCTTGCCGAGCCGTGATCGAGCAGGATGATCAACGGCGTTTGCGGGTGATGATCGTCGTCGGTGGAATAGAAATCATCACTCGCTTGCGGAATGCGCCCGCGCGTGTAAACCAGCTTGCGGCCTCGTTCGATGAATTTGTCGGCCACGCTCACGGCTTGCTCCAGAAAACCGCCCGGATTGCTGCGCAAATCCAAAATCAATTGCTTCATGCCCTGCGTTTCCAATTTTACCAAGGCTTGCTCTAACTCGTCGGCGGTTGTTTTCGAGAAGCGTTTGATGCGAATGTAGCCGGTGAGGTTATCCACCATGAAAGCAGGCTCGACGCTGTAGATCGAAATCTTGTCGCGCGTAATGATCACTTCGAAAGGCTCTTCCACGCCCATGCGTTTGAGGGTGACGGTCACCTTCGAGCCTTGATTGCCGCGCAGCCGTTCGATGATTTGATTTTCGTTGAGATCGTAAGTCGACTTGCCCTCGATTTTGATGAGTTGATCGCCCGGCCGCAGGCCAAGACGATCGGCGGGCGAATCTGCAATCGGCGCAATGACCGTCGGCCATTTTTTGATGATGGTGAAATCGATGCCGATGCCGAAGAAATACCCTTCGAAGCGTTCGGTCACGTCTTCCAGTTGGTCTTTGGGAATGAAGACCGAATGCGGGTCGAGCGTTTCCAGCATGCCCGAAATGGCGCCATCTATAAGCTTGCGCGAATCGACCTCGTCCACGTAATAGCGCGAGACGGCGTTAAGCACCTCGTTGAAGCGCATCATGTCTTGATAGACGTTGCCGCGCTCGGGGGAATTGGAAAACAGCGCAGCCGGATTAATCATCGCAATGGCAGACAAAGCTACCACGGCGCCCGCGGCGAGCAGCAGTAGGTTGGTTCTTGCGGTTTTCATCGCGCACCTGTGAGGAAGGTTGAAAGAATTGCAGACAGCTAGTGTTCAGAATATAGCACCGAAACACAAATTTGCAGAAATTTCATCACAACGCCACCACGATCGAAAAACGATGCGTTTGCCCGAGGTCGTTTTGGAATGAGGCAAAGCCGTAGTCGAATTGATAATTCCCCAAGCTCGTGCCCAAACCTGCGGCGAGACCGCGATTTTCCCGGCCGAATTGATACCCGCCGCGCAACGCTATGGTTCCGCGCAGCGACCACTCTGCGCCGGCGCTCGGGTGCGCGCCGCCTTCGAGATACGTCAAGTGCTCGGCGACGAGCGTCACGCCGCTGCCGTTTTCCGATTTGCGCAATTGATAGGCGCCGCCGGCGCGCACGGCTGCGGGCAGTTTTATTTTTTCATCGATCAAAGCCGACATGGAGCCGAGATTTTGCGCGGCGAGGCCGAGGCGAAGGCTGGGAAGCGGCGACTGCCAGTTCGCGCCAAAATCAAAGGCAAAGCCGTTCGCAGAGTTCAAATAAATTTTCTCATACAGCGCTTTAACTGTCACGCCCACTGCGAGAGACGCGCTCCACTTCCTGCCGTAGGCGAGAGAGAGTGCAACGTCGCGCGCGTCGAAATTTCCGAGCGGCTCGGAGGTGGGCTTGTCGCGCAGCTCGATGCCCGGGATCGTTTGCGTGGTGAGCGCCAAACCGAGCGTTCCGCCGAAGCCGCGAAACGAGATGGCCGCGAAATTATGATTGATGTTCTCCAGCCATTCGAGATGCGTGACGGAAAGCTGCGAATGCGAGGAGAGCGCGAGGCCCGCGGGATTCCAATAGATTGCCGTGGCGTCATTCGCGAGCGCGACATAGGCTTCGCCCAACGCGGCCGCGCGGCTGCCGGCGCCGATCTTCAAAAACGCAAGACCGGATTTGCCCGCGTCTTGCGCGTAAACACAAAGCGGCACAGCAAGAAGAAGAAGGCTTTGTTTGAAAGGAGAAGTCAATCTTTTTTGCAGCATGGCATTTCTCGTAGTCATCATCATTTCATGTGTACATGCAACGCCTGCTCTTTTCATGTCACAGGAGGAATCTTTTTTAGTCAAACCGCAGTGGTTATGCTGAAAAAGACTCCTCCAGA
>JBBILN010000040.1:0-73958 GCA_037444905.1 bacterium
TGCCTGCGGACAGGAGGCCTGCGCTACGTTTTCCACCAATAACTGAGGCATTACAGAAAAATTGCAAGCGGACTATTGCAATCGCCGCAACGCAGTGTGGGCCTCTGCTAGGCGGTTTTGCGCGGCGGCATCTTCGCAGCTTTGTTTTCTACATTCGTCCAACGTGGCTTGATATTCATCACGTGCGCGGCCCGGCTGGCGCAATGCTTCAAATGCGCGCGCTAATGCAAAGCTCACCTCGCCGCAATCCTGCCGCTGCGGAAATTTTCCTTTAAGACGATGCAGTTTCAAAGCCGCGTTCGGCAGGAAGTTTTGCGCTTGCAATGCTTGCGCGGCATTCGCTTCCATGCGCCACAACGCCGCGGCCGCATGGGATGATACGCTATCGGCACTCTTGAAAGGTGAGCCGCGCACGGCGCTCACTTCGCCAATGCGCAGCGGAATTTTTTCCGGGCGCGGCGAGAGCTTGCCGACCTTTTGCGACATGAGAAGGAGAAACAGCTCGCGTTCGGTGATTTCGCGCAAATCGGCAATATCGAGAATAGCATTACTCCCCAAGCGAAAAGTCACGCGATTGCCAAGCTCCAGCTCCACCTCACCGCCTTCCAGAGTCATGATTGTGTCGATTTCTTCGAGCAGCATGCCACTCGTCGCAGTCTGCCATTTTTCCTCCACGCCACGGCGCACTTGCACCTCGCCGCGCAGTCGCACGATCTTAGCGCTCATCGCCGCGTGCGCGATTATAGGGCTCATGAGCATGAAAACGAGAAGGAATGCCATACTTCTTTTCATAAACAATCCTGAGGAAGATACTGTATCATGTTTTTCTTTGAGCGCCTTGCGCTCTACGCTTGGCTCATTATCTTTTTTGTCGCCTTGGCTCCTTCCGTTATCTCACTTCGATGACCTTCACCCAGCCTTCCTCCAAACCGTGGCGGAGCACGCCGTCCTGCAAATATTCCAACGCGCCCGCTTTCCACGCTTCCTCGAAGCCTTGCGCGACCAGCGTGGTTTCAATCGGAATCCACAACGTGAGTTGGCCGTTTTGATTTTCACGCGCGAGGTAGCGTTTCGGATTGCTGCTGATCAACTCGCCCTGATTTGCGTCGACGCCCGCCTCGAACATGAGATAAAGATGTCCCAAATCCTGCTGCGGATCTTGCACGTCGACGAACGCGGTGTGAATGCCGAGGCTTTCGAGCAACGAGGCAAAGAGCACGACCAAGTCGTCGCAGTCCCCGCCGCGGAGCGATAATGTTTCCGCGGCGAATTGCACGCGATCATCTTTATAAAAAGGAATATTAGGGTCGCGTTGATAGCGCATGCGCAGGCTTTGCAAGGAATCGAACACCGCGGCTGCGAGCCGTAAATTTTCGACGCGCATGCTGTCGCGCGCCGGCCTCGCGCGTTGCAACGCACGCCCGAAGCGCAGCACGGCCTCATCCTCCGGCGTGACAAAAAAGTCGAGCTTGTCGATTTCGCCGTTCCACGCATTGCGGCTGTGAATCATAATCGGCGCGCTGATTTCTTTTTGCGACTGGCCGCCGGCGCGCGCCTCCACTTTGAGATCGAGCACGGCATTCGTGCGTTGCGTGGTGCGGCGCAGTTGCGCCCCGAGAATCGCGGTCACGGGAATGTCCTTCGTTTCGCCCTTCGCCAGGCGCATGAAACCGCTCTCCTTCGTCCGTTCAGAATAGCCGCGTATCACGCTCTGCACGTTCACTTCGATGGGATAACCCGCGACGTTTTGCACCGTGACGAACGCCAAGGGATACGTGCCGTAAAACGCCGCATAGGCAGGATAAAGATCATTGACAATCACGCGCGCGCCCTTCACACGAAACAACTCGCGCTTGCGCCCCCACATGAACGCGAGCCCCAAGCCGAATTCGAAGCCGCTGGCGTTTTTGTCGGAGGTGAGCTTCGCAAGATCGCCGTGCGTTTGCAGGTCAACGAAATGATATTTCAATTCAAAGTTCCATGCAAGCCAACTGGTCATCACGAGATTCAGGCCGCCGCCCGCGTAGCTGCCGAATTGCAATTTGCCTTCACCGGCGACCTCTTCTCCGGTCACGACGTTTTGCACTTCAATCGAACTGTTCCAATAAGGGCCGAAGCCCGCGGCGAGATACGGCTGAAAAGCGCTGGAGACGCGGCTCGGCAGGAGATCATAACGCGCCCCGAAAAGAAACGGCACCAGCACGGAGACGTTGGTGCTGGTTTTCGTATTGGCATTGCTTTCACCCTTCACCCGCGCAATCGCGCCCAAACTGAAATCCAAATACCAATGATTGCTGAGGCGCGAAAAGTAGTTCACCCATCCGCCCACACCGCTAATATCGAACGTGCTTTGCTGATCCGATACGCGCCAGCGCACGGATTGATTTGCGACGTTCCAATAGCTGGCGCGCACGCCGAGGCCGTTCGCGCGCGCGCTTTGCGCGGAAGTTTCCACAGGCGAGAGCACCGCAAACAAGAACCATGCTGCAATTAGGATTCGAAACATGACAGCCCCTTAGCCAAGTTTGTTTTCGTTCATATATGCTTCCAAGAGTCGAGCCATCTGCAGATCGGCTTGCGCAGCGTGCGTCTGCTCTGCGTTTTTGATCGCCTGCGTCAACAGCGGCACCACCACGGGATTGTCACGCAGCAATGCCTTCGCAACCTCCGTTAACAAGATGGAATGCTGCCCGTTATCTTGCACGGTAATGCAGGTTTGATAGAAGAAGTGATAGGATTGCGCAATCCAGCCATCCAAATTCCAGAGCGCTTCATTTTCAATTGAAAGCCGCCGTTCGGTTTCGATCATTTGCACGACGCGCTCAACTTGCCGGGGTAATGCCCCGACCTCATTGGCTTCGCTTATCGCAGTCGCCAGCAATTCATTGAGCCAGAGCGATTCTTGTTCCAGAGGCAAAATTTCTCCGAGCCAAAACACCTCGAATGGTTCTTTGAGTGAGGGCAGAAAACGAATTTGAAAAGAAAGCTTGTCAAGTTGTGCGGCCCGGCTTTGGCCATAGTCAATGAACAGGCCGCGCTGCAAATGCAGCCGCGGTACGCAAGCGGGCGGCACGATGATGCGCGCGCCGGCCTCCAACAAATTGGGAATGTGATGAAACCAAACATTCGGAAGCGCCTCGGGATCATTCGTCTTTCCTCGCAGCGCGAAATACACGGCAACCATCGGATCCGTCGTGAAGTCGAGCAAGGGCGTGGGCAAACCGTAATGCTGCGCGGCTGCCAAGGCGGTGTGTTCATCCGCCGAGAAGCCCATATGCTTGAGCACAGCCACGAACAACTCGCAAAATTTCTGCACCCGTTTTCGGCTCAGCGTTGCCTCGCTCGCACTCTGCCGGAATACGGAAGGGGTCAGTTTCCAGTGCGCGTCCGCTTGCCCGCGAAAAGCAAGATGCGAATGCGCATGGTACATGGTGTGTTGCATGCGCAACAAGAAGAGTGCGGCATGCCATTCACTGGCGAGATAGCCGGCGATGCCGGGCGCTTCGCCTTGCGCAACGAAACCGGCGAGCAAACACTCGTTGATTTGTTTTTGCAGCGCGAGCACGCGCTCGCGAGCTTCGGGCGCGAACAAACGATAAGAGCCGAGCGAGGCTGTCGCGAGATCATCATAAGCACGGTAAAGCTCTGCCGCGGCCTGCGCTTCGCGCAATGCTGGTGAAATTGGTTCATCGGGCGTGTCCGTCCAGCGTGAAGCGAGCCAATTGGGAACGAAGTATTCCTCGGCAATCGGTTCGCTATTTTGCGTCCGGAGTTGTGCAGGAGGTTGCGCTTCAGCCATATTTCGCGCCAGGTTGCTCGCAAGCCGTTTATGCTTGAATATAAGCCTACGGCTTGCAAGCTCCAAGCGCGAACTTGCCGAAAGGTTTTATCCGCTGCCTCCGTTGAATCCGCTCATCAAAAATTTTTGGTGCGTGTATGGAGCAAATTGACCGGATGCTTTTTAAATAGAGTCCGTCCGAAATCGAGGCCTTTTGAGAAAGTGCTCCTGCAACGGCTTGGTCGTTGCAATAAAAATCTCGGATCAGCCGAGGTTGGAGTATTTTCAGACGGACACTAGCAGCGGCCTTTCGAGCACCGCCCTCGTCAATGTCATTTCGAAAGAACTTTTCCACGTGCGCGGCGCCTCTCTTAAATCACACCGTCTTTCGAGCACTAGCAAAGATTCTTCCAGATGACGAGAATGAGATGCGCGTTTACGAAAAAGATGTCACTCAAAATCCCGCGGCGCGAATGGTGCCGTTAATCGTTGCCAGCGCGATTTTGCCTTCGCCTTTTCCCAATTGCCCGCGCACGGAAGTGCTTGAAGTGACGGCATTCTGCAACGCCAATTCCACCACCGCAATCGAGCCGTTGGTCACGCTTGCGGTAAACTGCGCCGAAGTATTTTTCGGAAGCGCGAGGTTAATGTTGCCATTGACCGTGCTCATTTCACACTTGCCGGGCGTGGCCAGAATCATTTCCGCATCAACATTGCCGTTGACTACGGCCACGTGTGCGCTGCCGAGCATGTTCTTGAGCAAAACATTGCCGTTGGTCAATTCCACCTCAAAGGCGCCGGCAATGGCGTGGCTTTGCACCTGGCCATTGGCAATCTGCAAGTAAACGTTGGCTTGCAAGGAATCCACCCAAGCCAAGCCGTTGGCGTTGTGCAATTCCACGTTCCAATCTGCGGGCACGCGAATGTGATAATTCACTTCGACTTCGCGGCCGTGCGTGTCTTCCGGCTGAAGGGTTTGCACGAGCAGCTCATCATTACTATCACTCACGCGCACTTCCACTTCACGCAAATATGAACGCGCATCCGAAGTGCTGTGCGAACGCACGGTGCGCTCGCCCCAAATACGAACGGTTTGGGCGCTCGGTACGCCGACCACGTCGATCGCACCACTCACGCCTTCCAAACGAAAACGTTGATTGCCCGCGGCCTGCACTTCAAACGAGAAAGATTCGGTCGCACTATAGTTGCCGCCCGCATCGGGGTCGGTGATGTCTCTGTAATCGCACGCCGCAAACGCGAGCGTGAACGCCAGCGCGGCGAGATAAACAGCACGCCTGGCTTTGAGATTTATATGGGTATACATGATAACCTCCTCGAGGGTTAGCTTTTCACGAACGTTACACTTTACACGTTACACGGCTTCGTGTAAAGTGGAACGTGTCCGATTAGGGTTAATGACAGCAGCGCTCGCGACGCGAGTTCTTTTCCGAGCGATAATTGCCCCACATGAATTGCAGGCCCGCGCCGTATTCATAGCCGCTGTGCTCGTTATTGCGATTAAAGCTGACGAAGTGCCGGCGCACGTCGAAATTCAACCCGAACCAATCACAGATCATGAAATCCAAACCGCCGCCGACATAGCCGCCGGCGAACAAATCTGATTCCACCCGCGTTTCTTCTTCGAAGTAGCGATTGTGCACCAGCACATCCGCAACCCAGTATGGCCCGGCGCCGAACGCCAGATAAGGCCGCAACGCGCTGCGGTTATTTGCGGGGAGCAAATGATAACGCATACCCACGAGCACGGGCACGACGGCCAGCACGTGCGTGTCTTCGCCGCCGATATACTGTACACTCTCCACTTCTTTCGCAATGCCGCCGAGGCTGAACTCCAAAAACCAAGAGTCGCTCGTGCGCGAAAAGAAACTGAGCCACCCGCCACCCGCGGCGAGATCGACGATGTGATGGTTGTTATAATTCTCGACGCGTAACAACGTGCCGCTGCGGTTCATGTCCCAATACGTGCCGCGAATGCCAATGCCCGCGCTGCGCGTTTGGGCATGCGCGTATGCGCCGCACAACAGGATGATCATGGGCAGCAGCTTGAACCAGTTTTGCTTCTTCATCTTATTCCTCTCTTTCTTGGTTGATTTCAAACAAGCTTGGTTTGCAAAAGCGCGTGAAATGATTTTTTCCACAAACTTCGCCCTCCGAAGACGGAAGCGACAGCCAACCAGCAGAAATTCGAAGCAGCTTTTTGTCGAGCTTCGAGATTGCTTCACTCTCACTCTCACTTTCGCTATCGGATAAAGCAAGCGCAATGCCGTGCGAACAGAAAGTGTTTAAATCCAGCTTGCAGTGAAGTTGTAGCGGGGAAGAAGCATTGCAGCATATGCGGAGAGAATGCGGAAGCGCGGAATTTTTCCGCAGAGGAAAAACAGCTTGTTTTATGCGATTGGTGGGATTATTTTGAATGGTACAGTTCTCGAATCGGAAATCAAAGCTGGAAAGGCAACCGATGGCAATCGCACTCGAAGATGTGACCAAACAAGCGTTATTATTGCCCGCTGAGGAAAAAGCGATATTGATTGATCGCTTGCTTCAGACCTTTGACACGGAAACTTTAAGCGATTGGGATGAAATGTGGTTTGAAGAAGCTGAAAGACGTTATCGCGAGTTGAAGGAAGGCAAAGTTTCGGGTGTTCCGGCGGAGGAGGTTTTTGCAAGCATCCGGGCGGAATTGCAATGCAAGCGGTGATTTTTCATTCCGAAGCCAAAGATGAAATGAGGCTGGCGGCAAATTGGCACGAAGAACGACGTAGCGGGTTTGGGGAAATATTTATGGCCGCAGTCGAGAGCGCCGTGCGACAAATACAAATGAACCCCTATGGGCGAATGAAAATTCGCGGCGACGCCCGCCGAATATTGCTTCACAAATTTCCCTACGGGATAATTTATGTTGTGGAGCAAGACGTGATCGTCATTCTCGCCTTGATGCATCTTCGACGCAATCCGGATTACTGGATAGATCGTTTAACCAACTTGCCTGAGTAAGGGTGTTTATACAGTTTTCGACTCTAAAAATCTCCTGAAAGGCAAAGGAGTTGAACTCTGACATGGCATGTGGACGAAAAAATCCACTAACACGGCGGAAATGAGAGATTTATTCGACTACCGATATAAGGACTTGGCACCGGCCATTGAAAGACTACTTTTGTCGAACTAGAACTCCGTAATCACACAAACGCATGTCCTCCCTCCGTTCCGAATATCGGCGTTTCCTGCGCAAGCCTTATCTTTGGATAGGCGCAATCGTCTTGCTTTTAATCTTGGCTGAGATGGTGTTTGATATTGTCGAGCGCACGCTCGGGCAGTACATGGTGTGGCACAATCCGGGGCGGGAAAAAGTCGGGCGCAGTTGGAAGGAGGGCGAAAACCGTTTGATCGCTTCGACGCAGCTCGAGCAAATCACTCGCGACGTGCGCGAGCGCAACACGGCCATGGCGAGCATTACCACGATGCATGATTTGCTCGATTTTTTGAACGCCAACGGCCGCGCCGTGCTCTCGCCCGAGCAGTTCGGCATCATCTATCAAAACCTGCCGGAGTTCTTTCGCCCGCTCCTTGTTCCGCCTGATGATCTCATTGCGATCCATCGCCAGCTCACTTTGACCAATGTGCTGGCAGAGCGTTCTTCCGAGCGTTTGGAGCTGGCGTTACTCGACCACAACAATCAAGCCGCTTTGCGCACCGAGCTTTCCAACGAACAGCTCGATATTTTGGCAAATCACGGCCAGGAGCTTGCGCTTGACATACGGACGGCCGAACGTTTTCAAGAGCATCAACTCAGCTACGGCGAGTTCTTAGAAATTTTAGATCGCAAGTTCGTCGATGATCGCACCAAAATTTTGCGCGAGCTGCCCGTGCTCACCGATTTGGGCGTGAGCATTGTACGCGTGGCGTTCGCGCGCCACAGCACCGCGGGCTTTGTGGAAACCGCCTTCGTGCTCGACGATTTTCACGCGCGCATCTATTATCTCCCCGAAGAATGGACTTCCGATTTCACGAATCGAAACACGCGTTATGAAGAACCACCTGGTTTTTAGCATTCTGGCTTTCACAACCCTGCTGCTGTTGGCCGCGGTGATCGGCTTCTTCTTCGTGCTCCACGACCTGCCCTACATCCCCGAAGATTTGCGCAGTTTGGTTTATGCGCGCCCCACCGAAGTGTACGCCGCGGACGGCAGCCTGGTTTATCGCCTCGGCGGGCGCTCTTATATTGCGCTCAATCAAATCAGTCCGCATTTTCGCAAAGCAGTGGTGGCCGCGGAAGACGGCGAGTTCTATCAACACCACGGCATAGATAAGATCGCGCTGCTGCGTGCGGCGTATCGCAGCCTCACCGGACACGATTTGCAGAGCGGCTCGACCATTACACAACAGCTCACTAAGAATCTCTTTTTCACCTTTCAAAAATCTTATCTGCGCAAGGTCAAAGAGATGCTGGTCAGCATGCAGCTCGAGACGACGTTTACCAAAGATCAAATTCTCGAAGCCTATTGCAACTTGGTTTATTTCGGCGGCGCTGCCTACGGCATCGAAGACGCGGCGCAGCAATTTTTCAACAAGCCCGCGGCTCTGCTCACCATTCCCGAAGCCGCCATGCTCGCGGGCATCGTCAACTCGCCGGGCAATCTCAATCCCTTCTCGCACTATGACAACGCCAAAGCGCGGCAGAGGTTGATTCTCGGACGCATGCGCAAAAAAGGATTCATCACCGAAGCGGAGCTGCAAACCGCCGCGGAAGATTCATTGCGGCTCTCCCGGCGGCGCACACGCGGCAATGACTTCGTTGACTATGTAATCAATGAAGCAGAGAAGCGTTATGGTCGCGAAGCCGTGCAGTTCGGCGGCTTGCGCATTTATTCCACGCTTGATCCGCAACTGCAAGCGATCGCGGAGCAGGAATTGCGCATGGGCGTGGCGCGATTGGAAGCCGAGCTCGACACCACCAGCATGCCACTGCAAGGCGCAATGGCGGTCGTTTCCGTTCCCACCGGCGAAGTGAAAGCTTTGGTGGGCGCGCGCAATTACGTGCCCGGCGGCTTCAATCGCGCGGTCTCGGCAAATCGTCACGTGGGTTCGGGCATCAAACCGTTCATCTACCTCGCCGCGCTCGAGCAGCTTGGCTTGACGCCGCGCTCCGTGGTTTATGACACGGCCACGACCTTCAACATACCGGGCAGCCGGCCATGGCGTCCGCGCAATTTCGACCGCCGCTTTCGCGGACCGATGATCTTGAAGAACGCATTACAGCAATCTATCAATCTTATCTCTGCAAACATTACCAATCAAATTACGCCCAAACAAATGGTGGAAACGATTCGGCGTTTCGGCGTCACCGCGCCCATTGAGGAAGTGCTCTCGGTCGCGCTCGGGTCCGCGAGTATTTCGCCGATGGAAGTGGCCGCGGCCTATGCGGTGATCGCCAATCTTGGCGTGTATCGCAAACCCGTCGTCATCAAACGCGTCGAAGACCTCAACGGCGTCGTGCTCGAATCTGCGGTTGCGCTTGCCGGCTTCGGGGAGGCGCGCTTCGAGCCGGAGCCGACTTACGAATTGCTCGATATGATGAAAGGCGTGATTGACAACGGCACGGGCCGCGTGATTCGCAGCATGGGCTTCACCGCGCCCGCGGCCGGGAAAACCGGAACGAGCACGGAAGCCACGGACGCGTGGTTCAATGGCTTCACCACAAGCCTTTCCACTTCCGTGTGGGTGGGTTATGATCGCGATCACGTGCTGCGCACGAAAGAGGGGCGCGAAGTGGACGGCGCACGCGGCGGCGCGCCGATTTGGGCGAATTTTATGAAGCGCGCCATCGAGCTTTATCCCGCCCGCGAATTTAGCATGCCGGAGGACTTGCAAACCTTGACGGTCGATCCGATCACGGGCGAAGAGGTTTCGGACGGCGCGCCGAGCATTACGGTAGTCGTTCCGAGGGAAGAGCAGCGCAGCCCGTGGATACCATGAGTTCTGACTCCAACTCAATCAGACTAGCCTGATCGCAAAGCAATCTGCACGATGCGAGTAGCCGCATGACGACATATCGTTGGATCACACTTCGACTTTTCTGGAGCTTGCTGCTGTTGTTGCCGGCGGCGTTCTTCACGCTCTGGCTGTTGCACGAGTTCGTGCCGCTCGGCTCGAGCATGCTCGACCCCGTGATCGTACTCATGATTTTCGTGGCATTGCTGCCTCCGGTGAGTTACGTGCTCACGCGCGAAGGCTTGCGGCGCTTTGAATTTTTGCACGAGCGCGGCAAAACGTTGGTGGACGCCGGCCGCGAAGATGCGGTGCACGAAGTCTTCTCGCTCATCCTTGGCGTGATGCGCAGCGGCTTGCTTTCGCGCAGGCGGCAAGAAGGGCTGCGCCGCCGCCTCTTGCGGAGTTATTTTCCGTTTTATGCCGAGCATCCGGAGTGGGAATATTTTCAGCAGCAGTTGCTCGTTGCCATGCGCGAAGGCGTGCGGTCCGCCGAGGCGTATCACGTGCTCAAAGCTTTTGTGTTGAATCAAGAAAAGCTCACGCTGGATACCGCCAATCTCGCGGAAGAGTTGTTGGATCATGATCCCGAGGATGAAGCGCTGGCGACGTTTTTCGTGCAGCACTTTTTGCCCGAGAAGAAAGCGCACTATCGCGCCGAATATTTTTATAGCCGTTATTTAGCCAAGGGCGGGCCTTTGAGCGATGAGATTCTCACGCTCTGTTTGCCGAAGGTGCTCGCGCACCGCCGCACGGATGATTTCGCGGGTTGGTGCTATGTGCGCGCTTTTGACCAAGCCCGGCCGGAGCAGCCGCACGTGCGCCAGGCGTTGCACGGTTTGTGGGAAGAGTATCGCAAATTGCAGCGGCGCGATGCGCTCTCCAAGCAGGTCGCGCTCTGCGCCGCGCGTTTAACGGCAAGAGAGAAGGCGAGTTGGGAAGCACCCCAAGTGGAAGCGCCGCGCAAAGAGGCAAAACCGCTTTGGGAGCGCTGGGTCTACGTCGCCAAACAAGTCGCGCGCGAATCTGTTGCGTTTGTGCTAGCGCAAAAAAAACTAGTGCTCCTAATCGGAATGGGACTAGCCGCGCTGCTGTCGCTCTTGCTATTTTGGCCGGAGGGTGCCACGACGCATAAGCCCGCCGTAAACACAACGATTGCCCAGCCGGATACGCTCCACTATTATTCGCTGCAAGTCGGCGCTTTGAAAACGAAACGCAGCGCCGAGGCCGCGGTGCACGCTCTACAGCGCCGCAAATTGGAAGCCTACGTGCTCGAGCCGCAATCACCGCGGGGATGGTTTCGCATCCGTGTCGGCAAATATCCCAACGCCAGCGCGGCCCGCACTGCCGCCGATAGCTTGAAAGCGGTGGGGTTGATTGAAGATTTTTTTGTGACGAACTACGAGGGAAAAAAAGAACCGAAAACCGATGAGCGCAAATAGCACTTGCGCTGATTAATCATCTTCCCCCCTTTTGCCTATTTCCATTCAGTCCAAATGATCTATACGTTTTCTCTAGCAACCACGCACTTGAGAACTGCGTGGCTCCTGCTTATCCTTATTTAGGCAATCCCAGTTGGTCGCGATAGGGCAAATCATCATTGTCGTGCAGCGACCAATACGGCAGCCGCAAAGTTTTCTGGATCTCGCCTTCGCCGCCCGTGCTCGAGCTCCATTTGAGAATGCGATGCGGAGACGCCTTTTCCACCCAATACTTTTCTTGCCGCGCGCCGGCTTGCCATGTCCAACGCCACGTTGCAGCGTTGCCCTCCGCAAGCTTTAGCGTCTCCCCTTCCTCCTTCAAAATCCCGCCGGATTGGAATTCGACTTTCTGATGTGCGGCGCGTAACGCCCATGCACTCGGCAGAATTTGCAGCTCACGGCGCTGGCCCGCGGGCAACACCTCGCCTTGCAGCTCGCGAATCCAGATCAGCAAGTTGTCTTCGAAAGCCGCATTCGCAGGCAAAGCGAGATTGCGCTTTTGATCGCCTTCACTTTGAAAATAGCTGTGTAATGTGAGTTCAACTTGATCGCGCTGCGGAATCAACATTTGAAAAACGTGCCCACACCATTCTTGCGCGGAGAAAGAAATTTTAAGCGGCTGAAACGCAGGCCGGCCCAGTTCGGAATTTACTGCACTGAAAGTCGAAGTGATGAGCGCGTAATCATAAATGCCCGTGGTGAATTTGACCACGTGATTGAGCTTGAGCACGGGCACACGCTCGGCTTGCGGAATCGCGTCGGACTCCACTTTGATGCGCGTCGTGCGCGAAAGGTCTTCCGTTACAAAAACCATAACCGCATAGCCTTCGCGCAACTCACCGTAGCGCGAGACCGTGACTTTATACGAAGACAACTCGCCTTTGCCATCTCCCCACCATTTCCAAAAATCTTGCGCGCGCAGCGAGGCGCTGCACATGGCAACCAACGCGCATATCTGCAAAGCCCATCGTAGTGGTGAGATGCGCGAATCATTCCCCCCTTGAGGGGAGGGCAGGGGGTGTTCTTCATAGCAACCACGGTTTTCAAATTTACATTGCCACGCTCTACGTTTTTCCCGCGTGCAATTTATTCCACCAAGAATAGTGAGTAACACCCCCCTCAAGGGTGGAATCTTGATATGGACTCTCATGCTAATCAACATAGTCGCTCCTTCATCATAAAGATATGCTCATTGAGATGAACGACGCCTCAGACCATCATCGTGGAAGGATCTGCCTCGCACTGAGCGCGCTACGCGATAACAGCGCCGTCGCGGGCACGAGAACAGATTCTTGCAGAATGAGCTCGCAGAAGAGGACGTCTCACCAGTTTGAACTTACAACTTCAAACAACGAGCGCTGCACCGCTATTCCCAGCGCGCCCTCATAAAAACGATGAATGTATTCTTCCGCTTCGAAGAGATGCTGCGTCTGCGGTTGCGCATTTCTCTCAATCAAAAACTTCAGCTCTTCGAGATTGCGCGACCAGCACGCGCCGTTAAAAAACTCCGCGCCGGCGAATTGGGTTTTGTACAGTGCATTGCGTGAATAGCAGCTTCCCAAGTAGAGGTGCGCGTAATTTTGCCCCGCAAAAAAATTTACGGCGGCAGTCATCATGAACATGCCGAGGTTTTGCGCGGCATATTCGAGATCATAAAACGCGTAATAATACTGCGCCGCGCGCTGCGGCTGCAAGAACATCGTCACCAAGCCGACTTCACGGTTGGCTGATTTATCATAAAAGACGAGAAGGTGTGAAGTGATCGCCGAGTTCATGAGGTTGTCCAAACGCGCGGCGGTCATCACTTCTTGCCCGAATTTATTGGAGGCATAGTGCAAACAAAACTCTCGCCGCGCCGGGGTGAAATCAAACTGCGAACGCGGCACTAGCTCAAACGCAAAGCCCTCGCCTTTGCGCAAAATGCGACGATTTTCAGAGGAAAGTCTGAAATCCGTAAGCGCAACGCGCAAGCTGCGGCACAAATAAAAGCGGTCGAGATTTTTGGAGGAAGGCAAAAAGCCGCGGCTGAAAAAATCCGCGGGCGTTTCGCCGGCTTCGGGGAACGCCCAAATGGCGTAAGGGAAAATGTAATTTTTATAGTCCGGCAGCGTCTCGGAGAAGAGCAGTTTCATGAAATAGCCACTCGTTTGCAACGTTCTCGTAGTCCTGCCCCGTCGTGGGGCATCGTTGGAACACGGACTTTTGTTGCTTCAACATCCGCCCACATGGGTCGGGGACTACGAAACATCATCGATCCACCAAGGCTCGCAACTCGTCGAGAAATTTTTTCATCACCGCGAATCCGCCTTCCCAAAACTTAGGCTGGCGCAAATCGAAGCCCATACTCGCGACCAATTGCTCCGGCGCTTGCGAACCGCCGGCTTCGAGCATTTGGAGATAGCGCGCGACGAAGGGCCGGCCTTCTTCTTCATAGCGATTGAACAGCGCGAGCACTTGCAGTGCGCCGAACGTGTAGGCATAACAATAAAAGCGCGTATGAATGAAGTGCGGAATCGCAGCCCAATACCATTGCTGCTCGGGCAAAAAATCCACCGCGTTGCCGTACATTGCGCCGCGCCGGCGCGTCCACATTTCGCAGAGCTGTTGCGTGGAAAGCCGTTCCTGCGCGCCGGCTTGATGCGCCTCAAGCTCAAACAGCGTGTAATAATTTTGTGTGTGAATCGTCGCGAAGAGATCTTCCAACTTGCCGGTGAGAATGGTGATGCGCAAATCGCGGTCGGTCACTTCCGCGAGCAGCTTGCGCGTCAACAACATTTCCGCAAAGACAGAGGCGGTTTCCGCGGCGACGAGCGGCGGCTGATAATTGAGCAACGTTTGCTTTTTGCCCGAACAAAAATCATGCACCGCGTGGCCCAACTCGTGCGCAAGTGTGTAAACGTTGTCGATATCGTCGTTGTAGCTCATGAGCACGTAGGGATGGTGTTTCGGCAACGCGCCGTGGCAATAGGCGCCGCCGCGTTTGTTGCGCCGCACCTCAGCGTCGATCCAGTGGCGTTCGAACATTTGCCGCGCATAGCCCGCCAGCTCGGCAGAGAAGCTTTCGAACGCTTCCAGCACGAGCCGTTTGCCTTGTTCGAACGGAATCATCTCGCGTTTGTCGCTCACCGGCGCAATGAGATCGCAGCCGCGCACTTTCGGCATGTTGAGCAACCGCGCCTTCAACGTATAATACTCCTGCGCGAGATGATTGTGCGCGGTGGTCACCTGCATCATCGTGTCCACAATCTCCGGCGCAATGCGGTTGCGCAAATGCGCCGGCGCAATCGGGCTGCGATGGCCGCGCATTTCCATTTCGAGCGCGTGGTCTTTCACAATGGCATTGAACACGTTGCCGAAGATGATCGCATTTTCGCCGTAACGGCCGTCATACGCGCGCTTCGCCCGCGCACGCAAATCCGCATCTGGCTGGCGGAGGAGATTGCGCATTTCTTCGGAAGTGAGCGTCCGCTCTTCGCCCTCGACTTCGATCTGCCAGGTGAAAGAAGAAGTATACTCATCAAAAAAATTGACCAACGCGTGCTTGCCGGTCAAATCTTTTTTGTTGATGATCTGCTCTTCCTTTTCCGAAAGCGTGTACGGCGTGAACAACCGCACGCCTTCGAGATAGTGGCGATAAATCTTGAGTCCGGTCTCGTCGAACAATTGCTCGAATTTTTCCGGCGCGATCTGCTGCACCTCCAGCTCGAAGAAGAGCACGAGATTCTGCACGCGCGCCATGGCCTCTTGCGATTTGGCGTAAAGCGCCTTGCAGTGATCGTCCGCAGTGTTGGAAGAGAACGCGAGATAGGCATACACTTCGGGCCGCATCGCCAAATGATAAATCTCCTCCAATTGCACGATGGCCTCGAGCAGCACTGGCGCGGTGAGCTGCGCTGCGACTATTTTCCCGCGATAGCTTTGCTGAAAGGCCTCGGCCTTTTGCAATGCGAGTTGAATGTCGTTGGCAATGCAAGGGTCCTGCGCGTCGCGATAGAGATCGGAAATATCCCAACGCACGCCGCCCGCTTTGACTCCGGTCTGTTGCACGTACTGCCCCTTTCCTAAAACTGTTTGAGGGTTGAGTCACCGCGAATCTGGCCACGAAAGATGTGAAAAGTGCTCGCAATATTTTTCGTGTGCTTTGTGTATTTCGTGGGCCAAGTATTTTAGTCTTGATAAACGCGGCCAATGTAGCCAACGAGCCGTTGCGATGCAAGATCGAAAAAGCGCTTGCATTTCCCCTCATGCGCGTTCTATTTTTTCGCATGGCCACTCCGCAACCTATAAAACCCGTCAAGCTGATCATCGCGCTGCTCTTTGTCGACGCGCAGCGCGTGCGGCTTGCTGAGCAAGAAATGACGACGGCCTTCGGGCCGATCGATTACATTAGCCCGCACTTTGCTTTCGAAACCACGAACTATTATTGCGATGAAATGGGCGCGCCGATTACGCGCGGGTTTTACGCCTTCGCGCAACTCATCTCGCCGGAGGAATTGGCCGCGATCAAATTGCGCACGAATGCGATCGAGCACGCGCTGGCAATGAACGACAAGCGCACGGTCAATCTCGACCCCGGCTATCTCGACACCGACAAGTTCGTCCTCGCTTCGCTGAAGTATCACGGCTATAAAATTTATTTGCGCGAGGGCATTTGGGCGGACATGACTTTGCACTATGAAAAAGGCCGTTTCACCGCCATGCCGTGGAGCTTTCCGGATTTCAAAAGCGGCGCGTATGAAAAAGAATTTCTGCGCATCCGGGAGATTTACAAAAAGCAGTTAAAGGAATGGGAACGACTAAACCACGGGAACTACAGGGCAGAAGGATAATTGGCAGAATGATTTTTAATCATTCTGCCGAGCCATTATTCTGCTTTGAAAAAGAGCATCGTAACCGTTTTGCAATAACGCGCCGGAGATGCGGCTTGTTTTGGGAAGAGCGCTTGCTTATATTCGCGGCGCGCGTAACGCAGTCTGCCAGACTGCAAATCACGTGATTAGAATAATTCTGTCGGTAAATCATCCTGCCAAAATTTTTTGGCTGTGAACGTGTAAAAGCTTTACGGAGGGAGCGATGAAGGTAGCGTGTTGCTGGTTGCTCGTGCACTATGCTGTGCTTTATGGACAAACCAATGCTCCAACGCAATCCGTGAACTGGCTCGATCTATCCGGCAAAACGGATGAAGCCATTGTGAAAATTTTGGAGCAAGAAGTCGCGCGCTTAGCCGAGTCCGCGGCGAACGAAGCCAATGCCCGCGTGGACGCTTTGCTTGCGCAGGAAAAATCCGCACGACAGGCCTTCGAGCAGAAGTCGCTTTTGCTCGAAGGCGAGTTGACCGCCGCGGTTGCCGCGCGTGAGGCTGCGGAGAAAAAACTAGCAGATCTGCGCACCGACTCCACAACGTTCGCCTCGCAATTCGAGCTCACCCTTCGTTCCGAACAACGCCTGCGCGAGCGTTTGGGCAAGTTTCCTTTTAAAGCCGTGGTGCTGGCAAGGGCGGCGTATAGCGGCAATCTCGAACCCGTGAAGGAGAGGATGATTTACGAAGCCAGCCGCCTTGCCATCGAACAAGTGAACGGCGTGCAGATCATTTCCGAAACGCTGGTGAAAAACGGCGTCGTGGTGCGTGACGTGATTCTAAGCACCACGGAAGGCAAGGCCGATTGCCAGCCACGCGAATGGAAGACCATTGAAAACGGCACGCAGCGCGTGCTTTATCTCTACGGTATCTACGATATCTACCCGCTCGCCGAGGGCGCAAAAATTTCCGGCGCTGCCGCGCAATTGTCGCTGCTCACGGAAACGCATTTCATCAAGAGCAGCAGCGATCCCAGCATCACAAATTTGCAGCCTAACATGCAGCAAGAAATCATTACAATGGTGAGCACTGCGGAGCAAGAGAACAGCAACACGCGCGAGAATCTGAATCTGCTCGTGCAACAAGAGATGCAACTGCTGCGCAACAGCGGGATCACGACGAGCAAAGCGGACATACAAAACAGTATCGAGGCATTGAAGCGTCAAATTACGCGTCTGAATCAAGAGCTTGCGCCAAAGCGCGAAGCCGAAGCCGTCGCCCGCCAGAAATTCGACGCACATCGCAACAGCGAGCAGCGTATCGAGCCCGTGACGCAATCGGATTTGGAGCGCAATCGCGCCGAGGCTGAAGTGAAAGCTTCTCTCATGGGCGAATGTGTGACGCAGTTCCGCACCATCGTGAAATCGCTCTACAGCCAGGAAAAGAGCGCAGTGGAAAATTTCATGCTCGTAGAAAACTCAAAGGAGAGTGTCATCAAACAAGTTCGCTTGCAAGATGCGAAGATTCTCGGCGTTTATCTTTCGGAAGGCGGCGGCGACATCAAATACACGGCCTCGGTGGCGTTTCGGTTCGGTTTTGATTATGCCTCTGCCGTTCCCGAAGCGCGGTCCGAAATGGTGCAGATTCCTGCGGGAAGTTTTGTGATGGGCAGTAATGACGGCTATGAGAATGAAAAGCCAACGCATCGAGTTTACGTGAATGCATTCTACCTCGACAAATACGAAGTAACCGTGGCGCAATTCAAAATGTTTGTAGACGCTCGGGGATATAAAACCGATGCAGAAAAAGCTGGCAGCAGTTCGATTTGGAATGGGAAAGAATGGAAAGATGTGGCTGGCATTCATTGGCTTCATGACGCGGAGGGCAAATTAATCGGCAGGGAGCGCATGAATCTACCCGTTATTCACGTCAGTTGGAATGACGCCGTCGCCTATGCGAAGTGGGCCGGCAAGCGTTTGCCAACGGAGGCGGAATGGGAATATGCGGCGCGTGGTGGCGCAAAAAACTATAACTACGGTTGGGGCAATAGCGCCCCCAGTGGAAAGAAAGGCGCCAACATTGCGGATGAATCGAGCTCTCAGAAACTAAACAGCTCGAAAACTTGGAAGGATTTCAACGATGGCTATGTTTACCCGTCTCCCGTTGGTTCCTTTGCGCCAAGTGAATTTGGACTCTATGACATGACCGGCAATGTTTGGGAGTGGTGTTCTGATTGGTATGATAGGAACTATTATGCAAGCAGTCCGAAAACGAATCCAATCGGTCCGGCAAGCGGGCAAACACGGGTGTTGCGCGGCGGTGCGTGGGGTAGTGAACCTACTGATGTGCGTTGCGCTAGACGGGCTGCGTATGAAGCTTCCAAGCGAACAAATCTCTTTGGATTTCGCTGCGCGCTAGACATTCGCTAATCTTCTGCTTCGTTGTTCGAGTGTTCACGAGCGCATCAATATTGTTCGTCGGGCGTTATAGAAAAACGCATTGGCCATTCTGCTTCGCCTCAAACGCTTGATCATTGCGTAAAGAGTCGTGTTTTATGTCTTCATCTCTTCGAAACGCTCACAAGATTGACGCTGCTTCGCTCTGGCAAGATTTACCCCCAGCCGTCACTTGCCCCGAGTGCGGCAAGAAATCTTTGCGTCGCGTCCGCAAAGATTATGAGCACCCGAGCGGCGGGGTCGTCAAAAATCTTGAGCGCTTTCAATGCTCTGCATGTTTATCGAACTTTTTTGACGATGCGGCGATGCAAGTGCTCGAAGCGTTTGAGCGGAAGCTGCAAAGCAAACGGCGAAACGTGAAATCAATTTCACTCAAGCAAGGCGCCGTTGCAAAAGCCGGTCTTGCGGCGCAAGCTTGATTCACTCTTGTTAAAACCGAGGTAGCAACAACGTGTCTAAATCTCCCCAAGCGCTCTATGGCTTCGAGCATGAAACCATGGAAGCCAAAGTGCGCAGCTTTCTACAACTGACGCCCGCAGAACGCATCAAAAGCATGATGGAGTTCATGGAACTCACGCGCGCGATTGCGCAAGCCCAACCGAGGAAGCGTGCTCAAAAGGTATCTCGCACTGTTCAAAGCGCTAAACGCCGCGCGCGTTAAATATCTCGTCATTGATTTGATTTTCCTCAAACGCGCCGCCGGACGCAAAGGCGATTTGGAAGACGTTGCACTGCTTGAAAAAATTCGCGCAGGCAAAATTTAAAACTCGCACAGTATATGCCCAAAACTCTCGCCGTTCTCGGCACCTTCATTCGCGATACGATCATCACGCTCGATAAGCAGCGCATCGAAAGCATCGGCGGATTGTATCACAGCATGGCTTACCTTGCCTGTTTGGCGGCCCCCGGAACGGTGCTCCGGCCGTTGTGTTATGTCGGCGACGATTTTTTTTCCACCGTCAAACAAGCGCTGGCGGCGATGAGTCCCCATATTCAGTTTGACTTGATGCGCTGCGTTTCACAACCGAATACTGCGGTGACGCTCATTTATCGCAGCGCTGAAGGCCGCGAGGAAGTGACCACGCCGCCCATGGCAGCCATCACCAAACGAGACATTGAAGCAGTGGCGCAACACGACGCGGTGCTAGTGAATTTAATCACGGGCGAGGACATTACGCTGCCAGCTTTGCAGCATCTTAAAAGCCGCCCGCAAGCACCACTGGTATATTTGGATTTTCATTCGCTGGCGCTCGGCATTGACGAGCAGGGCCGGCGCTATTATCGCGAAGTGCCGGAATGGCGCGAGTGGGTAAGCGCGGCTGATATTCTGCAAGTGAATGAAATGGAGGCCGCGACGCTGGCCGGCGCGCGCAACGCACTCGCCGACGAAGAGTTGATCAAATTCGGCAATAGCCTGGTTGCAGAATGCCTCTCCGCGTGCAATATTACGCTGGCCGGACGCGGTGTGCTGCTATTTTACCGTTCCGCGAGCGGCATTCGCCATGAGCATATTCCGGCGCAGAAAAAATTGCAGCCCATCGACGTAATCGGGTGCGGCGACGCGTTTGGCGCAGCCTTTCTCACACAATTCCTTGAGCGCAATGATTATCTTGCAGCCGCGCGTTTCGCGAATCTCGTGGCGGGCCGCAACAGCACGTTCATCGGCTCGCTCACACCGGAAAAATTTCGCACGCACGTGCTGCCGTATTTGAGCGCAGCACATGACCAGAAAGCACAATAAATTTTCCCACCACAAAGACACAAAGTTCACAAAGAAAAAACTTTGTATCCTTTGTGCCTTTGTTGTGAAGTTTGGCTCAAGCTTGTCCGGCTTATGATGAATGACGCCTAGCTTTTTAATCGTTTTGCCGGAAATCGTTTTGTCTTTTGTAAAGGAGAACATCACGTTGAAGCTGTTGCCGAGGAAAGCGCTCATCTTGGGCGCAAATGGTTTGTTAGGACAGAATCTCGTGCGCGTTTTTGCGGATGATTATGAAACTCTCGCCGTGGCCGCGCAAACCGAAGCGCGCGCGCCGAGGCCGGACGTTCATTATCAGCGTTGTGACCTTGCCGATCGCGCGGAGATCAAAAAGCTGGTCAAGAATTTCATTCCAAATTATATTCTCAATGCCGCGGCGTTCACGGACGTGGACGGCAGCGAAGCGAAACGCGAAGAGTGTTGGCGTGTGAATGCGACCGCGGTGGGGTATCTCGCAGAGGCAGCGCGCAGCATCGACGCGCGCATTGTTCACGTAAGCACGGATTATGTTTTCGACGGCACGGCGGCGCCCTACACCGAAGAGAGCCGTCCGCAGCCGCTGGGTTATTATGGCAAGGCCAAGCTCGCGGGCGAAAACGCGCTCTCCACGAGCGGCGCGAATTACGCGATTGCCCGCACAATGGTTTTATACGGCCGCGGCAAGAATATTCGTCCGAACTTCGTAACGTGGTTGATCGGACAATTGCGGGCCGGCAAAGAAGTGCGCATCGTCAATGATCAATACGGCAATCCGACTTTGGCCAGCGAGCTTGCCGTTGCTCTTCGCAAGCTCGCGGAACACAAACAGAACGGTGTCTTCCATCTCAGCGGCGCCGAAACGATTTCGCGGTATGCTTTTGCCGTGCAGATCGCGCGCGTGTTTGAATTGAATGAAAAATTAATCCATCCTGTCACGACTGCGGAGCTTGGCCAGGCCGCCAAGCGGCCGATGAACTCCGCGTTTGATATTTCCAAAGCGCAACGCGAGCTGGGGATTACGATGTCCAACGTGGTGGAGGGATTGAGGAAATTTAAAGAGGAACTGTTGCTGGAATAATTCTAGAACCCGCGCTCAGATACTGTCATGCAGAAAGAATCCTTTTATGATCGGGGCGTGGTTTCCAGTGCGTAAAAAGATTCCTGCGGAATGACAATGATGAGGTCAGCATCAATTAAAAGGATCCGACTCTGCCCGAAACTTCTACTCCACATGCTTTGGTGGTGATCCCCACCTACAACGAGGCCGGCAACATCGAGCGCATGTTGCAAAAAATCTTCAGCCTCAATCTTCCCAAGCTGGAGGTGTTGATCGTGGACGATAACTCTCCGGACGGCACCGCGGAGTTGGTGACGTTGCGGAGCAAATACGATCCGCGCGTGCATTTGATTAGACGCCCCGGCAAGTTGGGCTTGGGCACGGCTTACGTCGCCGGCTTTCAATATGCGCTGCAAAACGGCTACGATCTCGTGTTGGAAATGGATGCCGACTTCTCGCACAATCCCGAAGATCTGCCCCGACTGATCAATGGCATCAACAACTTTGACCTTGTGATTGGCTCGCGCTATCTCACCGGCGTTAACGTGATCAACTGGCCGCTCTCGCGTTTGTTGCTCAGCGTGTTCGCAAGTTGGTACACACGCAAGATCACGCGCATGCCCATTCGCGATTGCACCAGCGGCTTCAAATGTTTTCATCGCCGCGTGCTCGAAGCGATCGATCTCGATCACATCGTTTCCAACGGCTATGCTTTTCAAATCGAGCTGCACTACAAAGCCTGGCGCAAAGGCTTTCGCATCGGCGAGATTCCCATCGTATTCACGGAACGGCTTTCGGGCCGCTCGAAAATGTCGCGGCAGATTCAATATGAAGCCGCGCTCATGGTGTGGAAGCTCAAGCTGCGCGATCTGTTTGGGAAGCTGGATTGAGCATGAGCGCAATGAACTCATCCCCCCGGCAGCCTTCTCTTAAAATGATAAGAGGGATAAGCTCAGAACTCATCCCCACAGCCCCCTTCTCTTGGGAAGAGAAGGGGGAGCGCGGGCTTGAACTTTTGAGAATCATCCTTTCTTTGGAAAAGAGAAAATTTCCAATGCGCTTCACGCTTTTCTCCCCTTCTCTTTTTAAGAGAAGGGGCCGGGGGATGAGTTCGGCAGTGTTGGAAAAAGAAAAAGCCTCACACAAAGACGCGAAGCTGCAAAGGTACCGCAAAGATTTTCCTTGCGGTACCTTTGCGGCTCTGCGTCTTTGCGTGAATTATTTTTGCCTTGAGAGCAAAGATTTCAATCTTAATAGATTAATCTCCCAAATGAACGGGGTGCGCTTCGTTGCTTCGAGAATTTTGAGGGAAGCGGCTTGATGAACCTAAAAGAACTAGACGCCGCCCCCAACATCCCCCTCAAGGGGAGAATCAATGAACCCGCCACTCTCGATTTTTCCCTCATCATCGTGAATTACAATGTGCGCGAATTTTTGCGCCAGGCCTTGCTATCGTTACGCAAAGCGCTCGTCAATGTGAGCGCGGAAATTTTTGTAGTGGACAATGCCTCCGACGACGGCAGTGCGGATATGGTGCGCACGCAGTTTCCCGAATGCACGCTCATTGCCAATCAAGAGAATCTCGGTTTTGCGCGCGCCAACAATCTCGCCCTGGAACAAGCGCGCGGCCGCTTGCTCGTGCTCCTGAATCCCGACACCATCGTGCAAGAAGACACGTTTACGGCCGCGCGTGAGTTCATGAATACGCACCCGGCTACGGGCATGATGAGCTGCAAAGTTCTGAATCCCGACGGCACGTTGCAGCTCGCATGTCGCCGCAGCTTTCCGACGCCGTGGGTGGCGTTCACGAAACTCGCGGGCTTGAGCGCGCTCTTTCCGCACAGCAGACTTTTTGGACGCTACAATCTCACGTATCTTCCCGAGGACGAAACGTGCGAAGTGGAAGCGATCTCCGGCTCGTTCATGGTGGTGCGGCGCGCGGCGCTCGCGCAGGTCGGCTTGCTGGACGAAGATTTTTTCATGTACGGCGAAGATTTGGACTGGTGCTATCGCATGCGCGCGGCGGGCTGGAAGATCCACTATTATCCCGGTACGCAGATCGTCCACTTCAAAGGCGAAAGCTCGCGGCGCAGCAGTTTTGACAGCGTGCGAATTTTTTATCAAGCCATGGGATTGTTTGTCAAAAAACATTTTCGCCCGCGCATGTCCGCAGTTGCCTATGTGCTGCTGCACTTCGCGATTTGGGTGCGCGCCGCGGTTGCGTTGGTGCGAACTTCCCTGCAAACGCTCGCGTTGCCGCTGCTCGATCTCACCCTCATGCAAGCCAGCCTCGGTCTGGCCATTTGGCTGCGCTTCGAAAGCCGCGAAGTGTGGCACAACTATCTCATCGTCGATCTTGTGTACTCCGCGGTGTGGCTCACCGCGCTTGCGCTCTTTGGCGGTTATGGCAAAGCACGCTTCTCTGCTTATCAAGCGGCGCTCGCGACGCTCACCGGTTTTCTCGTCAACGCCAGCTTCACTTACTTCTTCAAACAATATGCTTTTTCGCGGCAAGTTGTGTTGATCGCCGGCGGCTTGAATATCATCCTGCTCAGCGCGTGGCGCTTGGGGGTGAAGGCCTTGAGCTACCTCGGCGTGCTGAAAGTGGCGGCAGCTTCGAGCCGCGCCATGGGCGGTGTGCGCACACTCGTGGTCGGCGATTTCACCTCCGACGACGCATTGGTCGAACGCTTGAAGACGAATTTGCAAAACAACTACGAGCTGGTCGGATTGGTGAGCCTTGATCCCAAACAAGTGGGAAACAGCCATGCCGGCTTGCCGGTCATCGCCGCATTGGATGATCTGGACAAACTCCTGCACGCTGCCAATGGCCCTCGCATTCAACAAGTCATCTTTTCCACGCAGCGCGTGCCGTTCGACCGCATCATCGGTGCAATGTCGCGCTCCCGCGCGGCCGGACCGCGTATCAGCTTCAAGCTCGTGCCCAGCCATTTGGACGTCATCATCGGCAAAGCCAGCATCGATGCGATTGCGGAAGTGCCCTTGGTTGAAATCGAAAACCGCTTGCAGCGCTACGGCCCGGCTTTGGGAAAAAGATTGTTTGATCTGAGTCTGGCAACTTTCGCATTGCTTTTACTCGCGCCGTTTTTCATCTTGCGTTGGTTGACGGTGCGAGAGTTTGAAAGCATGGCCGTGGCAGTCCCGCAAGGCGAAGCGCCTTTGCGTCTACACAGTCTCAAGGGCAGCGGACGTTTGGGCAAATGGCTTTGGCTGTGGGAAATTTTGCGGGGGCGTTTGACGTGGGTGGGGCGCGAGTTGACGGTGGCGCCGAACTCGCTGGAAAGCTCGACCCAAATCGGACTATTGCCCGGCCTCACCGGTTTGGCGCAAGTGCATCGCAACGCCAACCTTTCACAAGAGGAAAAAGATAAGTACTATCTATATTACGTCACGCATTACAGCCCAGTGTTGGATTTGGAGATTCTGTTCCGCGCCATTTTTCGAATTTGAAGGAGAGGCTCATGAACGGCTTTGTATTAGAATTTGAAAAACCCATTGTGGAGTTGGAAAAACGCATCGCGGAAATGCGCGAGTATGACGTGACCTATGACCCCGCCTTGGAGAGCGAAATTCAAAAACTGGAAGAGCGTGCGCTGAAACTGCGTGAGGAAATTTACAGCAAGCTCACCCGATGGCAGCGCGTGCAATTGGCGCGGCACCCGCAGCGGCCTTACGCGAAAGATTACCTCGAGCGCATGGTGACGGATTTCGTGGAGTTGCATGGCGACCGCGCGTTCGGTGACGATCCCGCGATCATCAGCGGCGTCGGCAAGCTCGGCGACCAACCCGTCGTGATCATCGGCCATCAAAAGGGCCGCGATACAAAGCAGAAGCTCTATCGCAATTTCGGCATGCCGCATCCCGAAGGCTATCGCAAAGCGCTGCGTGTGATGAAGCTCGCCGCGAAGTTCGGCCGCCCCATCGTTTCGCTCGTGGACACGCCCGGCGCCTATCCCGGCATCGGTGCGGAAGAACGCGGGCAAGCCGAAGCCATCGCGCGCAATCTTTTTGAAATGTCGCATCTGCCTGTGCCCATCGTCATCGTCATCATCGGCGAAGGCGCAAGCGGCGGCGCGCTCGGCATCGGCGTCGGCGACCGTGTTTACATGATGGAAAACACCTGGTACTCCGTCATCTCTCCCGAAGGTTGCGCCGCGATCTTATGGCATGACAGCACGAAGGCCGAGCAAGCCGCGGAAGCCATGAAGTTGGTGGGCAGCGATCTGCTCAAAGTCGGCGTGATTGACGGCGTGATCAAAGAGCCCAGCGGCGGCGCGCACCGCAATCACGAAGAGGCCGCGCTGATTCTGAAAAATCATTTGCTGGCAACATTGCGCGAGCTCTCAAAAGTTCCGCCGGCAAAATTGATCGAGCAACGCATAGAGAAATACGGCAAGATGGGCGCGTTTGAAAGAGTGGGATGAGCAATGAGTTTGCGGAACGGTTCAGTCGCTGCGTCAATAAACGAGCAAAAGGAGGGCACTATGAGCCATGAAACCATGCTGGCCGCGATCAACGCGGAATTGCGCAATGCCGACGTTGCGACGATGAATTTAGTGTTGGAAACGCTCCGCCAAGCCAAGCAAGCCAAGCCCAAATCGAGGGCGCGTGTGAGCGATTCCATTACTCCGATCAAGCCACAAACACAAACCGTCGCGGAGTTCATCGGGGAGAATCCGCCCTTTGATCCGCATCGCAACTTATCATTACACGAACGCGGCGCCTTCAAACGCCAACTCAAAGCGCAAAATCATGAGTGGTTGTTAAAGCAATTTCAAAAGCTAAAAGTGGCTTGGCTGATGGTAATAGATGGGCGAGTGACTGCTTCAGGCGCTACGTTGGAAAGCTATCCGAAACCGGAGCAGATTCTAGACGTCTGCCAACGCACCGGAAAATTTCCTTTCCTTTTTGTCAATGAAGACCATTTGTGCATTGAAGAAAACGGTTCCTGGCCTAAGACGATCATTCCCGATGACTATTATCCTACCGCGCGCATCAAGCTCCGATCTAATAATGGTGCGATCGAGCTCATCGGCGATTTTGATACCGGGGCCTCATCAACTTTTGTCGATTACGATTGGCTTGTGAAGCACAATCTCGTTCAGCTTCAAGCTCAGGAAGACGCGGAGTCCTCGCATCACCTGAACCAAGCTTATGAATATTTGCCGCGCAGCTTTGTCGTTGAAATCGCTTCAAAATCAGGGGAAATTCGCTCTCACGAAATGACTATTTCATGCGTTGCCGATTGGCAAAAAAGTCCCTTCACAAAAATAAATCCCGGACGAACGGCGCTTTTAGGCAGAGATATTTTTTTAAGCTTCGATCCAAAGTGCTGTTGGATTTCGCAGCGCTACGCACTGAAATTCAAAGTGCAAAAGCCGCAACGCGAGCGCAAAAAAAATCCGGCCAAAGCAAACGGCGCGCTTCGCCGACGCGCAAACGACGTTGATCTATGATTCGGCGATTGCGCAGCACCTTACCCTAGCAAACTTCCATGAAGAAACCCCTCGTTCTCGGAATCATCGCGGCGACACTGCTCGGCTTCATTGCCTATCGTTTCCTCGCCAATCGCCCGGCCGCACAGGCCGCGCGCTCGCAAAATGCGCCGCTCGTGCGCATCGAAAAGCCTCTGCGCGAAACCGTCGTGCACAAGCTCCAGCTCAGCGGCGACGTGGCGGCGATTCGGCAAGCCGCAATCTTTTCACGCGTGAACGGCAATCTGGAACGCGTGTTGGTGGATATCGGCGCGCGCGTGCGCCGCAATCAATTGCTCGCGGTGATCGATTCCACCGAGCTGCGCCAGCAAGCGCAACAAGCCGCAGCCACGTTCTTCAATGCGCAAGTCAAGCATCAACGCATGGAAAAACTCTTGGCGCAGGATTTGGTTTCGAAAGAAGACGTGGATGATGCCGAAGCAACCATGAAGGTCGCGGCAGCGAACTACGAAGCCGCGCGTACGCGTTTGAGTTACGCGCGCATCACCGCGCCGTTTGCGGGCTATGTCACCAAACGCTTTCTCGATCCGGGCGCCGTGGTTAACTCCGGCAATGGCACGTTGTTCATGTTGATGGACCTCGATAGCGTCAAAATCGTCGTCAATGTTTTGGAAAAAGACACGCCGCGCCTCGCCAAAGTCAAACAGGCATGGGTCACGGTCGATGCCTATCCCGACAAACAATATGAAGGCGTCGTGGCGCGCAACAGCGAAGCGCTCGATCTGGCCACCCGCACACTCGCCGTCGAAGTCGACGTGCCGAATAAGGACCGCACGCTAAAGCCCGGCATGTTCGCCAAAGTCACGCTCATCATTGACGAACGCCAGGAAGCTTTGACTCTGCCCACCCAAGCAATTTTGAAAGACGATCGCGGCAGCTTTGTTTTCTCGGTTGAAAATAACGCCGCGCGCCGCATCCCCATCCACGTTGGCGCGGAACAAAACGCGCGCACGGAAATCGTCTCCGGCCTTGCAGGCGAGGAAGACATCATCACCATCGGCCAGCAATTCGTAAAAGAGGGCGGGCAAGTCTCCGTGCAAAATCAAATGCCCGGCGGGAGTGATTGAACGAATTTTCAAGACAGATAAATGGAGAGCAGAAAGATTGATGATGGAGGATTGATGCTAGCAGGCGAAAGACAAAATTTTGGCCCGATGATTTATCGGCAGAACGATTTCAAATCATTCGCCGGCGAAATCTTCTGCCACACACTTCTAGCATTCTGTTTTTGCGATTGCAAAGCTAATTGCATAAAGCCACGGTTTAGCCGTGGTTGAGCGGTTGAGCTGGCTCCTTGGCTTCTTATCCTTTTTGGCCCCTTGACCTATGTGGCTCACGCGCCTTGCCCTGAAATATCCCATCTCCACGTTTCTGTTCGCGGTCACCATCATCGTTTTCGGCTATGTTTCGTTTCAACAACTCCCCGTGGATTTGTTGCCGAACATCACCATTCCCGTCATCACCACGGTCACGTTCTATTCCGGCGCCGGTCCGCTCGACATGGAGCAAACCGTCACGACGTTCATCGAACGCGCCGTCAGCTCGGTGAATGACGTGAGCTACGTGCAATCTTCCACGCGCGAAGGCGTCTCGCGCGTGAGCATCAATTTCAATTGGGACGCGAACGTCGACGTCGGCTTGATCGATGTGGTGCAGCGCGTCAATCGCATTCTTAATCAATTGCCCACCGGTGTGTCGCAGCCCGTGGTGCTGCGCTTCGACATCACCAATGTGCCGGTGTGCAATATTGCGGTGGCCGGCGACATGGACGAACGCGATCTCTACGACCTCGCCTTCAATGTCATTCAACCGCAAATTGAGCACGTGCGCGGCGTGGCCTCGGGGCAAGTAGTCGGCGGCCGCATTCGCGAAATTCACGTCACGCTCGACCGCAACCGTTTGCAAGCGTTGCAACTGCCCGTGCAAAATGTTTTGACTGCGATTGCCAATTCCAATCTCATCATTCCTTCCGGCGATTTGAAAACCGGCCAATTTGATTATGCGCTCAAAACCGAGAGCCGCTTCAATGTCATCAAGCCCATGGCCGACATTGTCGTGAAGGTCGTGGACGGCGTGCCGATTCGCATCAAAGACGTTGCGCAAGTGGAAGACAGCTATCAAGAACAGACGGAAATCATTCGCATCAACGGCAAGCCGGGGCTGACGCTGCGTGTGCAGAAGCTCGCAAACGCGAACTCCGTTGAAGTGGTCGACAATATTTTGCGCGCGCTGCCCAAGCTCACCGGCATTCCGGAAACCGTGCAGCTTTCGCTCACCTTCGATCAATCGCTCTACATTCGCCAAACCATTTCCGGTTTGCAGCGCGAAGCCACACTCGGCGGCGTGCTGGCGATGCTCATCATTCTGCTCTTCCTGCGCAACTTGCGCGGCACGCTCATCATCGTCGTTGCCATTCCCTTGTCGATTTTAATCACCTTCATCTTTTTTCGCTTCGGCAATGTCACGCTCAACATCATGACCTTTGGCGGCCTCGCGCTCGCGGTCGGCCGCCTCGTCGACGACTCGATCGTCGAGTTAGAAGCGATTGCGCGGCATTATGATCATTGGAAGCCGGGCCAATCCAAATTGCAGGCCACGCTCGACGCCGCCAAAGAGGTCGCCGCGCCGATTTTTATTTCTACGCTCACCACTGTGATCGTATTCTTGCCGATCGTGTTTCTCACCGGCATTGCGAAGCTGTTGTTCATTCCCCTCACCATCACCATCGCGGTCTCGTTGTTTGGCTCGTTCTTCGTCTCGCGCACGGTCACACCGCTGCTCTGCTTGAAATATCTTCCGCCGGAAAAGGATTTGAATCGCCGCTCGACGGAATACTCCGATCGCATGCGCGTATTCGCGCACGATCTCTTGGCGCGCCTCGATGACTGGTACGTGCGCCGTTTGCGGTGGGCCTTGCGCCATCGCCGTATCGTCATCGGCGGCATCGTGGGCTTCGCGGCGCTCTCGTTGGCATTGCTTAAATTCATCGGCACAGAGTTTTTTCCGGATCAAGATGAAGGGCAATTCACCATCAATGTGAAATTGCCGGTCGGCACGCGTGCGGAAGAAACGGATAAAGTCGTGCGCGAAATTGAAAGCATCCTGCAAAAGGAAGTGCCGGAAATGCACGCGATGATTGCCGATATCGGCGTGCCCTCCTCGCGCAGCAGCAATTTCTTTTCGCGCAACGTGGGCAGCCACAGCGCCAATATCCAAGTCGCGCTCGTGCCCTCGCATGATCGTAAACGTTCTGTTTTTGAAATCATCAACAGCTTGCGTCCAAAAATTTCGCGCATGGCCGGCGCCACGGTGTTTGTCACGCCCAGCGGCTTTTTGCGCTTTCTATTGAACTTTGGCTCCGCGGCGCCGCTTGACATTGAAATTCGCGGTTATGATTTGGAAACCGGCTCCAATCTCGCCAAAGAGATTGCCAATATCGTGCGCAACACGCCGGGCGCGGTGGATGTGCAGATCAGCCGCGACGATAATCTGCCGGAGCTGCGCGTGCAAATCGACCGCGACAAAGCCGGCGTGCTCGGCATCAACGTCGCGCAAATCTCGAGCACGATCAACACGTGCATCAACGGCGCCGTGGCCTCGCTTTTCACCGATCCGATCACGGGCAATCAATACAACATTCTCGTGCGTTTGAGTGAAGATTATCGCTCGCAAATCGACGATTTGAAGAACATCGTGCTCACCACGAGCGGCGGCGAACAAGTGTTGCTCGGCAATCTTGCCACGGTGGAGAAAGCCAATGCACCCGTGCAGCTCGATCGCAAGCAGCAGCAGCGCATTTTGAACGTGACCGCGAATGTGAATGGCCGTGACTTGGGCAGCGTCGCGAACGACGTGCGCGCACAACTCGCGCAACTCAATTTGCCGCCCGGCTTCGAAGTGGTGCTCGGCGGCAACGTCGAACAACAGCAAAAAGCTTTTCGCGATTTGCTGCTCGCATTCGGCTTGGCGATTCTGCTCGTGTATGTGGTGATGGCTTCGCAATTCCAATCGCTGCTCGATCCGTTCATTATCATGTTCACAGTGCCGCTCGGAATCGTCGGCGTGTTTTGGACGTTGTTCCTCACCAACACGACGCTTTCCGTTACTTCATTTCAAGGCATCATCGTGATGGTCGGCATTGTGGTGAGCAACGGCATCTTGCTGGTGGATTACACGAACCATTTGCGCATGCGCGAAGTCGCATTGCATGAGGCTGTGATTCAAGCAGGCCGCACGCGCTTGAAGCCCATTCTCATGACTTCGCTCGCCACCGTGCTCGGCTTGATTCCCATGGCTATTGGCATGGGCGGCGAAACCACGCAAGCCCCGCTCGCCATCGCGGTCATCGGCGGCTTGACGGTTTCCACCGCGCTCACGCTGTTCTTCGTGCCCGCGTTGTACACGGTGTTTGAGGAGAGGATGAAACGAGAGGTGAGGGAAGAGTGAAGGGCGAAGAGTGCCAAACGAATCGATGAAAAAAACCTTTTGGCAAATAAGAATGTATGGCAGTAAATTTTGAGAAGAAATCACCGCGAGAACTAAAGCCGATAAGAACTCATTCACAAGGAGAAACCATTGAGCGAGATGACTGCTGCTAAAAACGAACTGGTGAAACAGCCTCAAGACATGGCTGAAACGACGGCGAGCTTCACTTCTGTATTTGACTTGAGCCCGACAGAGAAGCTGCAATTGGTAGAAGACCTCTGGGACGATCTTGCCGCCACACCGGAAGCTGTGCCTTTGCATGAATGGCAGAAGCAGGAATTAGATCGTCGCAAAGCCAACTTGATGAGCAACCCGGCTTCCGCGCTGCCGTGGGAAGAAGTAAAGAGAATGGTGCGTAGCCGTTATGGCCGCTAAACTTTTTACTACAGCAGAGGCAAGGATTGACCTTGACGACGCTTATGCTTGGTATGAACATCGCCGATTTGGATTGGGAGAAGATTTTCTCGGTTGTGTCGATGCCTGCCTTCAAGCAATCTGCCGTATGCCCGAGAGCTATCCAGTCATTTATAAAAGCTACCGGCGAGCCCTCGTGCGGCGGTTTCCATACTCCGTTTTCTATGAGTCTGCCGACAATACTGTAACGGTCTACTGCATTTTTCACAACTCGCGCGACCCGCAAAAATGGAGAACCCGTTTGAACTGACCCTTTGTGGCGGCGAAACCACGCAAGCGTCTCTCGCTATCGCGGTTATCGGCGGCTTAACGGTTTCCACCGTGCTCACGTTGTTCGTCGTGCCCGCGTTGTACACGGTGTTTGAGGAGAGGATAAAGAGGGAGGCGGACGAAGCAAGGGGAATAGAAATTTGAATATCTCGAGCCGTTGTAAGAGGTAATTTGAGATAAACACTTGAGCATGATGTGGCTAACAATTAGGAGTATTGCGCCTTGACAATTTCTCAATCGGAAGGGACAGATTCTAGAAAATTGGATGCCGATGTCATCTATAGCCACTTGATAGATCAGGCAGTGGAACTCTGTGAGTTAGATCATTGGGAGGAATGGGCCTTACTCTCGCTGCGCTTGCAACTCGCGGGCTTTTCCATTATATTGCGTCCGTCATTGCAGAAGCCGCAGCACACATTTTTATCATTTGAGAGAGGAAAAATTGACAAGGCTCCCGGCAATCACAACAAGCTTGTGCTTGGTCCTGCTTCTATTCATCTCCTCCCATCTCGCTGCCCAAACGAATTTCAATCGCCTCGATTCTCTCACGCTCGAGCTGGCCGTGCAATTGGCATTGCAGCATCATCCTTCATTGCGCGCCGCAGAAGCGAGCACTGACGCCGCGAGCGCGACGCTGCGGCAAGCACGCGCGAATTATTTTCCGGCGCTCAACCTCTCCGCGAGCACGACGCGCACGGAAGGCGCGTTCGTATTCAATCCTTCCTTTCCGCCGCGCGATCAGAAATACACGAATTATTCAACCGCATTCGCGTTGCAGGAAACGCTCTATGATTTCGGCAAAACTGGCGGGCGGGTTTCGGCGACTGCCAATCTGCACGACGCCACGGCCTTCGATTATCAAGCCGCGCGCAACAACGTCATTGCCAACGTGCAGCTCGCATATTTGAATTACCTGCAAGCCGAGCAAGTCGTCCTCGTAAATGAAGCCACGGTCGCGCAAACCGAGCGGCATCTCGTGCAAGCGGAGGCCTTTCACTCTGTAGGCAAACGCCCGCAATTCGACGTGACCAAATCCGAAGTGGACGTCGCGAACGCAAAGGTTAGTCTCATTCGCAGCCGCAATCAAGCGCAGCTCGCGAAGGTGCAATTGGAAAACGCCATGGGTGTGCATCCGAGTGCAATCTATTCCGTGCGTGAACGTTTTACGATCGCGCCCTTTGCCGCGAGCTTGGACTCCGCGCAAGCATTGGCGCAAAACGCGCGGCCTGATTTGCGCTCTGCATGGGCGCGCTTCCACGCCAATCAAGCTTTGGTTTCGGCTGCGTGGCGGCAGCATTTGCCCACACTTTCATTAAGCGGCAACTATATTTGGAGTGCGTTTGATTTTCCGCTCTACAGCCGTTGGAATGCCGGCGTGACTTTGAGCTTGCCCCTGTTTCAAGGCTTTGCGGTGAATGCGCAAGTGCAGCAGGCCCGCGCGGGTGTGGATTTGTCGCGTGCGAATATCGAAGTGTTGAATGAGAGCGTGCGTTTGGAAGTCGAACAAAGTTATCTCGAAATGAAAGAAGCGGAAGAGCGCATTGCCGCCACGGCCAAGCTGGTGGAATTATCGCAACAGAATTTGAAACTCGCCGAGGCGCGCTACAACTCCGGCGTCGGCTCGGCGATTGAAATCACTGACGCGCAACTCACACTCTCCAGCGCGCGCATCACTCATATTGAAGCACAGTACGATTACAACCGCGCCCTCGTGCGGTTGCGCCGCGCAACGGGTGCGATCGAATGAAACTTTGTTCCAGAGCTTGATTTTGGCTGATGAGGTGAATATTTTGCATGCAGAAGAAAAGCGTATTAGACGAGCATTGTTTCGAAAAAATTATCCTGACGGTAATCAAAATGACTCCGCAACCACGATTGGTTTCAATTCGAATTCAGGGCTATCGGCCATTTCGAGACTTTTTGGCGAAGTTTGGCTCTCTTGAATTATTTGTCGGCGCAAATGGCTCCGGTAAATCCAGCTTATTCGAATTTCTTAAATTTCTTCGCGACAGTGTATACCAAGAAATTCCTGCTGAAATCATCGCAGGCTCTATCGGCCAGGAAATATTTCATCTTCCTGGACCTCAAAAATTTTGGTGGAGCGCGGAAATTGATACCGGATTGCCGACGACTTTATACTACCAAGGAGAGCTTGTGGGGCCAATCGGCCGAACTCATGTTTCTTTCGAATGTGTTCGGACTTCTAAGCCTTTGCATGCGCAGTACCGTGACCCATATCTGTACATGAATGTCAAAGAGAGAGAGGGAATTGTACAGGACCCCGAATCTAGAAAACTTAAGAGGCAAGAGATTGCCCTAAAACGCCCCAATCAACTCGCTCTTAGCACTATGACTAATCCTGCTTTGATCACCTTGTATATTTTGCGTGAATATATTCAAGCATGGAGATTTTATAGCTCTTTTAATATTGCGAATCACAAGCTGCGCAAATCCGTTCCCATCGAGCAGGAGCCGGTGCTGCACGAAGACGCGGGTAATCTCAGCTCGCTTTTGCACTATCTCATGACCGAGCATCGCACGGCGTTCGACGAGTTGCAACAACACCTCCGCTCGGTTGTTCCCGGCTTTCGCGGCCTCACGGTCAAAGCTCGTGGCGGACCCGGAGAAGTTATCGCGTTCTGGCAAGAAGAGGGCGTTGATCGCGAGTTAAGCCTTGCCGACCTCTCTGACGGAATTTTACGCCTCATTTGTTGGATGACGCTTTGCTTGCAACCGAATCCGCCCTCTTTGATTTGCATTGACGAGCCGGATCAAGGCGTCCATCCCAAAACTTTGCCCGTGCTCGGCGGTCTGTTCGAAAAGGCCTGCCAACGCACACAAATTTTCCTTGCGACGCACGCCTCTTACTTTCTCATGCAGTTCGATCTCGCGCGTATTGCCGTGATGCGCAAAGAGAACGGCGAAGCGCGCTTTCTCAAGCCGCACAACTCAAAAATTCTTGCCGCGAACTTGCAAGACTTTGGCGCGAATGAAATTGAAATCATGCACCGCAGCCAGGAATTGGAGCTGTTGGCATGAGGGTGATAATTTATGTGGAAGGCCCGTCGGATAAAGCGGCTTTAGCGGCGCTGCTCGCGCCGCTTTTGCGTCTTAAACAGCAGCAAGGTGTTTCCATCAATTTCTTCGAAGCGCCGCCCGGCAACAAGAAAGAATCCGTGTTGGTGAAAGTTCCCGCCAAAGCCGCCAACATTCTGCTCAACGATCCCCAAGCCCTCGTTATCGCCCTGCCCGATCTTTATCCCAAGAACCTCGGCCTCCCACATGAAACGGTTGATGAGCTTGTGCATGGCATCAATAAAAATTTTGCCGCGACTCTGAGCAGTAAGGGAGTGCAAGATGATGTTCGCTTAAAAGATCGTTTTAAAGTTTTTTGCTTGAAATATGATTTGGAGGCTTTGGTCTTGGCTGCGCGTGAGTCGCTGAGACAGCGCTTGGGGCTTGCCTCGCTTGCAAGCTCGTGGCGCATTCCGGTGGAGGAGCAGAACCACGATCATCCGCCGAAAAAGATTGTGGAAGAGCTTTTCCAAAAGCATGGGCAACGCTATCGGGGAACGGTCGATGCGCCGATAATCTTGAGCATGGCTTCCTATCAAGAGATTGCCAACGCTTGTCCGCAATGCTTCAAACCTTTTGTGGATTTTCTAACTTGGGTGCGCTAAAATATTCTATGATGATTCAACGAGGTTGATATGCGTTTTCGCATCGTCAAAGCCGCTGCTTTGACTTTTTTATCTCTCGCCGCCGCCCCTCTCTTCGCCTACATCAAAACCACGCACATGGTCGCGATGCGCGATCAGATTCAGCTCGCCACCGATGTTTATCTCAATGAATCCCCCGGCTCGTGGCCCACAATACTCATTCGCACGCCGTACAGCAAAGAACTCGGCCAGCAAGAGCTTTTCGGCGTTGCGCTGCTGGTGAGCCAAGGTTACGCGGTTGTCGTGCAAGACATGCGTGGCCGCTTTGCTTCGCAAGGCATCGATAGCTTGTTCCTCGACGACGGTTGGGGCGCGCGGCAAGACGGATATGATACCGTCGAATGGATTGCCGCGCAAACGTGGTGCAACGGTAAAGTCGGAACATGGGGCGCGTCCGCGTTGGGCATTGCGCAATATTTGTTAGCCGGCAGTACGCCGCCGCATTTGGTTTGTCAATTTGTGGAAGTGGCGGCGACGAATCTATATACACAAGCGGGCTTTCCCGGCGGCGCGTTGCTGCAAAATTTGGTGGAAGGTTGGATCGCGGGACAAGGCACGACTTATCTTTTGCCGTTCATCTTTTCAAATACCAATTACAACACCACATGGGAACGCCTCAATCTCGAGTCACGCTTTCACCTCGTCAATGTGCCCATCTATCATTGGGGCGGATGGCACGACATCTTCACCGAAGGTGCGATCAATGGCTTCACCGGCTTGCAGCATAACGGCGCAAGCGGCGCACGCGGCAATCAAAAACTGCTCATAGGCCCGTGGACGCACGGCGCATGGGGCGAACGCAAACAAGGCGAGCTTACTTTCCCGGTCAACTCCACGCGGCTGGATCTTACCGAAATTCTGCGCTGGTTCAACTATTGGCTGCAAGGCGTGGAGGATGGCATCATGAACGAGCCGGCAGTGCAGTATTATTTGATGGGCGCAATTGAACCCGGCGCGCCCGGCAATGAATGGCGCACTGCGAATGATTGGCCCGTGTCCTCGCAAGCCACTTCGTTTTATTTTCATGGCAACGGCAATTTGAGCACGATGGCTCCCAGTTTAGCGAGCGCTTCGCTAAGCTACGCCTACGATCCCAAACAGCCTGTGGCAACAATCGGCGGCAGAAATCTTTTGATGGAAGCCGGCCCGTATGATCAACGCAACGCGGAAAACCGTTCCGACGTGCTGCTCTTCACCACGCCGGCGTTGGAAGCGCCGCTCGAAGTCATCGGCAAAATCAAAGTGAAGCTGTGGGCCTCTTCTTCGGCGATGGACACGGACTTCATGGCCAAGCTCACGGACGTGTATCCCGACGGCCGCTCCATGCTTGTGTGCGACGGCGCGGTGCGCATGCGGCATCGCAACTCGCTCGCGCGCGAAGAGTTCATGACGCCCGGTGAGATTTATGAATGTGAGATTGATTTGTGGAACACGGCGATGAGCTTCAATGCCGGCCATCGCATTCGCGTCGCGCTCACGAGCAGCAATGCCCCACGCTTCGATCCCAACCCCAACACCGGCGCGCCGTTGCGCGGTGATAGCACAACTGTCGTCGCGACGAATACGATTTATGTCGATGCTTCGCATCCTTCGCACATTACTCTGCCCGTGACGAACGGCGGTGCGAGCGTGAGCGCCGCAGATTTGAGCCTTCCTGCCTCATTTGAGTTAGGCGCGAGTTATCCCAATCCCATGCGTGAGTCTGCGCAGATTGCTTATATGCTGCATCGCACCGCGGCCGTTCGCCTTGCCATTTACAACACGCTCGGACAAAGAGTGCGCACGTTGGTTGACGGCCTCATGCCGCGCGGTGCGCATCGCGTGCAATGGGATGGCCGCGATGAACGCGGGCGACTCGTGGCAAAAGGAATTTATTTCTATCGGCTGGAAGTCGAGCGCGCGCTGCAAACGCGGAAGCTGGTCTTATTTTAAAGGCAAGTAGCGTGCGGGGCTAATGTGTGAAAATAGGGTCTGAAGCCGAGCGGAGGAGTTGCGAGAGGCGACAATATAGCAGAAATGCGTTTGGGGAGGCGCTTTTCATTCTATTGCTAAAGCAATACCCATCATCGGAAAGTGTTGATCGAAAGCAAAAGCCTCGCTAATCCCGTATTTGCGGCACACAGCGAAGCTGGTGCAATCAGTAAAGGAAAGCATAACGGTGTCATATTGACAAAAAATTGTGGCGGCCTCTTGAAATGAAGTTTCATCGATTGATACGCTTTGCAGAACATTGTCGCGTTGAGATTGCGCAATGAGATTTAAGAATTGCACCGCGACCAAATGGCCGGCGTCATAACGCAACCGCGTTGCGGCTTCGTCTATGACATAATCCGTCGTCAAGAAACGCGCTTTGCGGCGCTTCAGTTTGGCGTAGATAGCAACGGCCTCATGGTGATATTGATCTGCCTCTTCCGAGAGCGCGATCCAGGCCCCGGTATCAACAAAAATCATTGTTTCTTTCCCTTGCCATACAGAATTTGATCGTGATTGACGGAGGCATCCGTTCTTCCGGTGTTACACAGGCCGACAATTTGATCGAGGGCGGAATACTCATCGCCCGCGTCCGGGTGCGCAATCACCTCGACACGCAACCAGATTCTATCCTGCGTCAGCTTTTCGAGAATGCCCACGCGCGGGATCAAAAAACCGTTTTCAAGTTTTAGAGCTTCCACTTGCATCGTTGGCCTCGCTTTCTAAATTGGACCGTGAAAATGCGCTATTGCAATTCCGAGTAAACATACAAAGGTGTATCACGATTTGCAAGGCTTGATTCGACGCTGGAATTCGAAATAGGCGCTCAACTGACATGACGAGTTCGAATTATGGAAAAAACGCGATGACCGAAACCACCAAAGATTTTTCCGGACAAAACCTGCGGGGCCGCTCCTTCAAGGGCCAAGACCTCCTGAATGACAACTTCGGGAGGCATTGGACAATGCTATACTCGTTGCGGCTTGGTTTGTGAGCGTACCGCGACATTTATGTCGCGGTACAATTTTACCCGCAACGAGTATACCAAATGCTGTTTTACTTTTCGGAGGAGGTCATTGGCTGTGAATTCCCTCTCGGATGAAATCAACGTCACCTTTGCTTTTGCCTCGCCGCAAAATCTTGCTGCATTTGCCGGGGCGCAACTCGCGGGCGAAATGCTGCCGCGGCAGGATTTGAAATTTTATCAAGCCAAGCTGGAGCTATATCGCCTCGCGCTGCTGCGCGAATATGACGAGTTGCTCTGCCTCGAAACGTTGCGCGGGGTGGATCATTATTGGTATCAAATCGAGACCGTGCGCAAGGTGCTCAAGCAATTCCGTGGCCGCGTGCTGCTCGCCGATGAAGTGGGTTTGGGCAAAACCATCGAGGCGGGCATGCTCATTAAAGAATATTTTCTGCGCGGCCTGGTGAAAAAAGCGCTTGTGCTCACGCCGCCGGCTTTGGTGAGCCAATGGAAGCAGGAGATGAATGAAAAGTTCGGCATGGCGTTCGTCACCACCGATGACGTAGACGCCAAGCGCGCGCCGGATTTTTGGAGTAAACAAGATTGGATCATCGCCTCCATTCACACCGCGAAGAACAAGAACAATTTCGAGCAAGTGACCGCGGAGAAATTCGACCTCATCGTCATTGACGAAGCACACCATCTCAAAAATCGCGCGACGCTTTCGTGGAAGCTGGTCAACGCGCTGCAAAAGAAATTCATCTTTCTGCTCACGGCCACGCCGGTGCAAAACGATTTGATGGAGCTGCACAATCTGCTCACGCTGCTCAAGCCCGGCGTGCTCAACACGGCCAAGCAATTCCGCGAAGAGTACGTGGCGCGCGGGGACGTGCGCATGCCCAAAAATCAAGACAAGCTGCGCGAACTGCTGCGCGAGGTGATGATCCGCAACACGCGCAGCCTAGTGGACGTGAAATTACCCAAACGTTTCGCGACCACGATCACGGTCTCGCCCTCGCCGCACGAGCGCGAGCTGTACGAGCAGGTCACCAAGTTCGTGCGCGAAACATATGACCAACTTGAAGGCTTGGACAGACTCTCGTTGCACCACTTGCTCATGAAAGCCGGCAGTTGCCCGTTTGCTCTCGAAGATTCGTTGCGCAGTTTGCAAACGCGCTTGAACGGCAACGCCGGCGCGATCACACCAATGCTGAGTTTGCTGCAACAGGTGAAGGAAACGGAGAAGGGCAAACAACTTATCCAGCTCGTGCGCAAAAGTCCGGCGAAGAAAATCGTTTTCACCAACTTCGCGACCACACTCGAGTATCTCGGCGAGTTGTTTCGCGCAAATGACATCGCGTTCGCCGAAGTGCGCGGCGGCATGAGCAACGAACAAAAAGACGCCGCGGTCGCAAGGTTTCGCGAAGAAGTCGATGTGCTGCTCATGACCGAGATCGGCGCGGAGGGCAAAAATCTGCAATTCTGCCAAACCATGATCAACTACGATTTGCCGTGGAATCCCATGCGCCTCGAACAGCGCATCGGCCGCATTCATCGTATCGGCCAAACGCAGGACGTGTTCGTGTTCAACTTTTGCCAACAGGACAGCATCGAAGAATACATTTTGTATATTCTCGACCAGAAGATCAACATGTTCGAATTGGTCATTGGCGAGATCGACAGCATTCTCGGCAATCTCGATACGGAAGAAGATTTCACGGATTTGATCATGGACATTTGGGTGCGCAGCACGCAGAGCGAGGCGTTGCAACAAAACGTCGAACAACTTGCCGAGCGCATTCTGCAAGCGAAAGCCGCGTATCAACAGACAAAGGAATTGGACGAGGCGCTGTTCGCGGAAGAATTTGAGGTGTGAGCGCTTCAACTTTACTAAACTTTTCAAGTTTAGTAAAGTTCTTCTCAACCGGAAAAAACATGTCCCAACAACTTCTTGAAACCGTCGCGCGCGTGCTGGAATTACACGGCGCGGAGCTTGAGCAAAATGAAGATCACGTGGAAGCGCTCATGCCCACGGCGCTCGCGCAGACGTTGCAGTTACCGGAAATGGCCAAGCTCTATTTCAACGCGAGCACGGCGCAAACCGACGGCGAGCTGATTACGTTTCAATCGGATTTTCTCGACCGCTTGTTCGCGATGATGCAGGCCTCCGGAAATTGCGCGCATCTCACATTGCCGGATTTGTATTTGAAGAAGGGCGCGGACGAAGCCGCGGAGCAAAATTTTTCCATTCTCAACGGCCTCGGCCGTGCGCTCGGCTCGCGCGAGCAGCGGCTTTCGTATGCGCTCTGCAATTTCAAATACACCGCGGTGTCGGATGAAAAGAAAGAAGGCATGGCCGCGACGATCATTAACGAACTGACGCTTTCCGCGCTGCCCGGCCGCGCGTTGGGCTTGTATCTCTCGCAAGCACGGGAGACTTTGCCGCAGAGCAATCTTGAACGTCAATCCTTTGGCAGAATCTATCACGCGGCTTGCAAGAGCGTACAAGCGGGCATCGCAGCGGAATTGGCGGACTTTCACAAAAGCTTGAATCGCCGCTTGCAGCGCGATCTCAAACGCCTACGCGAATACTATCAGGAATTGCTGGACGAGATCGAGCGTAAGATCAAACGCCGAGGATTGGAAGGCAAAGATCTGGAAAACGAGCACGCCCGCATGCGCGCCACGCGCGTCGAGTTGGAGAAGAAGATTGCGGACCAGCGTGAAAAGTATCAGATGAAAATCACGGTCGAGCCGGTGAATCTTTTGCGTTTCGAACTGGCCGTGCGTGTCGTGGCTTATGAAGCGCGTTTTAGCAAAACGAGCCGCGAGCTCACGCTCGTATGGAATCCGCTGCTCAAAGATTTTGAAGCGCTGCCGTGTGAAAGCTGCGCAGCCGGATTGCACGCTTTCTGGCTTTGCGAGCAGAAGCTGCACGTATTGTGCACCGCCTGCTTTCGTTGTCCGCAATGCGAACGCAAAATCTGCCGCGTCTGCCATCGCAAAGCGTGCCCGAAATGCAACGCCGCCTTTGTGTGAATAGCCGCCCACTAAACACGTTATACCGCGAAGACAGCTTTCGGCATTCGTGCAAGCTGCGTGTTTCGCGGGCATGAACAGAAGAACAAAACTATCCATGAGCATTTCTCTGCCGCTTTATGTCTGCAAGCATATCACGCGCCCGCTCGTTCTCTCCGGAAAGATCGACGACTCTTTGTGGCAAGCCGCGCTGCCCGCGCATTTGCATGATGCCCGCACCGGCGCGCCGGCGCGCTTCGTCACGACGGTGCGCGCACTGTATGATGAGGAATTTCTCTATGTCGCTTTCGCATGTGAAGATGACTATGTTTGGGGCACGATCAGCGCGCACGATGGCCCGATTTACGAGGAAGAATGCGTGGAAGTATTTATCAATCCCGCAAGTGCAACGCATCAATATTATGAGATCAACCTCAGCCCACGCAACGTGGTGTTCGATGCGTGCATTCTAAACGGACGCACGCCGGCGCAGCCTTACGGAAGTTTTCTCGGCTTGAGAGAATGGCATGCTGAAGGCTTGCGCACTGCGGTGCATATCGCAGGCAATCTTAATCAAGCCGGCCAAGCCCAAAGTTGGTCCGCGGAATTCGCCATTCCTTTTCATACGCTGTTTGGCGCGCCGCACGTGCCGCCGAGGTCCGGCGACGAATGGCGCGTTAATTTTTATCGCATTGACACGCCGCACAACGCAAAGAGCGAGTTGTACGCATGGAGCACAACCGAGCTTCCCACCTTCCATTTGCCGTGGCGCTTTGGCTGGTTGCGTTTTGAAGTGTAATGGCGGTCGCTGTGGCCGCTCTGCTTGAGATTCATGAGCGCAAACCTGCGGTTATAAAAACAAAATCTCATTTATTGTATCCCCAAACCGAGCGCATGCAGCATGCTCCATCTCTACTCTTCCTCGCACGAGGGTCAATTCTTCATCGGCGTCGCGGGTTGGTCTTATCCGCAATGGCAAAGCCTGCTCGGGCTCGATAACGTGGAGCGCAATCTCGCCGAGCTCGCGCGTCTGTGCGAATTATTCAATCTCGTGGAAATTACTTCGGCATATTATCACCCGCCGGAGAGCAAAACCATCAAAGCGTGGCTCATGGAGGTGCCCAGCGAGAAGCCGTTCTATTTCACGGTGCGCATGTGGAACAAGCTCGTGCGTGAGCGTGCACTGCTTCTGCAAAACGATATTCGCTTGATGAAAGCGGCGCTGGCGCCTTTGCAGGAAGCGGGAAAATTGGGCGGCCTGCTCGTGCCGGTTTTGCCGGCCATGCGCTATTCCGAAAGCAATGAACTGTGGCTGCTCGGCTTGTTGGATACGTTTGCCGAGTTTCCGCTTTATGTGGAGAACTTGCACGTGTCGTGGTCGAATTCGGATACCATTTTGCGCTTGCAAGATCGCGGCGTCGGCATTATCGAAGTGGAGGAAGCGGGCGTAGCGAACCGCAAGGCATGGCCGCAGCCTTCTTCCAAACATGCGGCATACCTGCGTTGCAACGGTCGCACACCAAACGCAGCACGCGACACACACGCCGATCGCGAAGCGCGTTTTGACTATCTTTACTCCGAATCTGAAATCTCCAACCTGGCACTCGAAGTGAAAATGCGGCGGTCCCATCTTTCCGCGTGCTTTGTCGTTTTCAACAATTATCCGCATGGCAATAGCCTCGCGAATGCTTTGCAGTTCCAGCACGCGCTTATGCAAGTACGCGTCAACCCACCGCATGGCTTGCTGCAAGCTTTTCCCGTCCTGCAAAATATCACGAACGCAGCTCGAAAACAGAGCGATTTGTTCGAAGAAAGCATTTGATTTTCGGAGGCTCGCGTCCTATATTCTGCGACTGCTCTTGCGCTAAAATTGTCTTCAGCACATTTTTATTCCAGACCGGCGCTGCCGCAACCTCGCAGTGCGCGCTCTTTTTTGATACCGGTTGTGGTGATACCTCAGTTACGGGTGGATTAGCGCAGGCATCCTGCCTGCAGACAAGAGGTCTGCGCTACGTTTTTCACCAATAACTGAGGCATTACCGGTTGTGATCAAATTCCGTTGTCTATTATGGAGAATTAACTGTGGAAAAAGTTGTGAACCTACCTGCTTCCGGGGATGTCTCCGCGAATGGCCATTCCTGCATTAATGATTTCAGTATTCACGTTGCGACCGCCAACGGCACGGGCAGCCAAAGCTCGAACTTGGTGTTGTTGCGCGCGATCTGTCAAATGGGTATTCCAGTCTCCGGCAAAAACTTGTTTCCTTCCAACATTCAAGGCCTGCCCACGTGGTTTACGATTCGCGTCAATAAAGATGGTTTCATCGCGCGGCAAGGCAAAGTGGATTTCTTGGTGGCGATGAATCCCGAAACTGCGCACGAAGATGTGATGACGCTCGATCCCGGCAAAGCCGTGGTCTACGATGAGCCGCTCGGCCTCGATAAGCTGCGCAGTGACGTCACTTTCTATCCCGTGCCGTTTGACAAGCTGGTTGCGCCGGTGTGTCCGCAAGCCAAGTTGCGCAAGCTGGTGCGCAATATGATTTACGACGGTGTCGTGGCCTGCTTGCTGGGTATCGACATGGCTGAAATCGAAAAAGCGTTGCGCAAGCAATTCAAGAACAAAGTGAAGGCCGCGGATTTGAACATGAACGCCGCCAGAGCCGGCTTTGAATTCGCGGAAAAGAATTTTGTTAAAAAGGATCCCTTCCGCGTCGAGCACATGAATAAGACTGCCGGCAAAATCATTATCGACGGCAATTCGGCGGCGGCGTTGGGTTGCATGTTTGCCGGCGCCACAGTCGCCACTTGGTATCCGATCACGCCCTCTTCTTCTCTGTGCGAAACGTTCATCGAGTATGCGAATCGTTATCGTCTTGATCCACAAACTAAGAAAGCCACATTTGCGATTGTGCAAGCCGAAGACGAGTTGGCCGCTATCGGAATGGCGATTGGCGCAGGTTGGGCGGGCGCGCGCTCCTTTACTTCGACTTCCGGGCCGGGCATCTCGCTCATGGCCGAGTTCGTCGGCCTCGCATATTATGCCGAAATTCCCTGCGTGATTTTCGATATTCAACGCGTCGGCCCTTCCACGGGATTGCCCACGCGCACGATGCAGGGCGATATCCTTTCTACGGCTTATCTCTCGCACGGCGACACGAAGCACATCCTGTTGCTGCCCAACTCCGTGAGCGAATGTTTTGACATGGCAATCATGGCTTTTGATTTGGCGGAGAAATTTCAAACGCCCGTGTTTGTGATGAGTGATCTCGACCTCGGCATGAATTTGTGGATGTCCGATCCTTTCACTTATCCGGAGAAGCCCATCGCGCGCGGCAAAGTGCTCTCCGCGGAAGAACTGGAGAAGGTTGGCGAGTTCGCGCGCTACCGCGACGTGGACGGCGACGGCATTCCGTATCGCACGCTGCCCATGACCAAACATCGGCTCGCGCCCTACTTCACGCGCGGCAGCGGCCACAACGACAGCGCAAAATATTCCGAGCGCCCGGACGATTATCGCAACAACATGGACCGCCTCGCGAAAAAATTTGAAACCGCGCGCCGGCACGTGCCCGCGCCGGAAGTCGACAGCAACGCCAAAGCAAAGATCGGCATCATCGGATACGGCACGAGCCATTGGGCGATCGACGAAACGCGCCACCTGCTGCGCAACGGCCAGAAGGAGGAAACGAGCTATCTGCGCCTGCTCGCCTATCCCTTCACCGATGAGGTGCTGAAATTTGTTGAACAGCACGAACGTGTTTATGTCGTCGATCAAAATCGCGACGGGCAAATGTACAGCCTCTTGCGTCTTGAACTCCCCGCCGAACAAATCCTCAAGCTGCGCAGCGTGAAATCTTACAACGGCTTGCCCATCACCGCGCGTTCCATCGTGGAAAGCATGTTAGCCCAGGAGAATTAAAACCATGACCACATTAGCTGAACCCGAAGTTCGTCCCGCTGCCAAAGCGAAAGTCAACCGTATCGGCCTCGAGCAAAGCATTTATCGCGGCAGCAAAACCACCTTGTGCGCGGGCTGCGGCCACAACGCCATCTCTGAGCGCATTATTGATGCCTTTTACGAGATGGGCGTCGATCCCTACAACGTTGCCAAGTTTTCCGGCATCGGATGTTCCAGCAAATCGCCCGCATATTTTTTGGATCCATCGCATGGCTTTAACGCCGTGCATGGCCGCATGCCGGCCGTGGCCTCCGGCGCAGCGCTCGGCAATCACAAATTAATGATACTAGGCGTGAGCGGTGACGGCGATACCGCCTCCATCGGCATGGGCCAGTTCGTGCATTTGATGCGTCGCAATTTGCCGATGATTTATATTATAGAAGACAACGGCGTCTATGGCTTGACCAAAGGCCAGTTTTCCGCGACCGCGGATCTTGGCTCGCGTTTGAAGACGGGGGTCGTCAACAATCTGCCCGCGGTCGATACGTGCGCCATGGCGATTGATTTGGGGGCGACGTTCGTGGGCCGCGCTTTTTCCGGCGACAAAAAGCAACTCACCACGATTTTGAAAGCGGCGATCTCACATCGCGGAACGGTGTTGCTCGACGTCATCTCACCTTGTGTGACGTTCAATGATCACGAAGGCTCGACGAAGAGCTATGATTACGTCAAAGGCCACGAGGAAAAACTCGGCGACCTCGGATTCGTGCCGTTTTTCGAAGAGATTTCCGTTGATTATGCGCCCGGCACCAAAAAAGAAGTTGAGTTGCATGACGGCTCGCGCCTGTTGCTCAACAAGCTGCCGGAAGACTATGATCCCTCCCGCAAATACGATGCGTTGCGGCGGCTTGCAGAAGCTCGTGAAAAAGGCGAAGTATTGACGGGCGTGTTTTATGTCAATCCTGCCGCGCCCGATTTCATTCAGCTTCTAAATATGGTGGAAGAGCCGCTCGCAACATTGCCGGAGAACCGTGTTCGCCCGATCCGGGCCGTGTTCGAAGAGATTATGGAAGAGTGGCGATAATCGCTCTGCACAAATGCGGCACGCGCGATTGCCGCGATGCCGCATGCGTCAAAAACTTCTGTTCTTCACAGGCCCGTGTTCTCCCAAAAAGCACGGGCTTTTTCTACTCCGATTCTGCATTGAACTGCAAATGTGCGGCTTTGGTCGTATTCTCGCAACACCTAGGCGGTGGTGTTTCGTAGGACGAGTGCACAAAAAGTTCGGCCAATGAATTTGGGGGCAATCGGGTATTGAGATTTTATGCGCGCCAAATCAAGATACTAGTTGCTCCGCTGCAAATGCCGGTCGAGAATGCCTATGCGCTTGGTCAAAAAAGATTTTCAGGTACAGCGCTTGATGCTGGGCATTGGAGTCAAGGTCTTTCTATTTTGTCTATTATCCGGCAGTGTTGCGGATGCCGCGCAACCTGCCGAAACGATCCCCGCCGAGTATCGCGCCCTCCTTCACGCTATCGGGCAACAACAAGACCAGCTCGCCGTTTCCCTCATACAGACTGCTTTTCACCAACCTGAAATTTATCCCGCCTTTTTTGAAACCGTTGCTTTGCATTTTGTTTATCAAGATCGTGACACGGCAGGCTTCACATTTTTTGATTCCCTGTACTCTGCCGGAAAATTTCAGGGCGATGCCCTTGGCGCGATGGCCACGATCCGGCATCACGAGCACAGGAATAATGAAAGCCTGCAATATCTCAGGAAAGCGCTGGAACATAGTTGCCAAGCCGTGCGACCCTACGAGCTCTTTGTCATCAAGAGCTTTGAGATGGATACCAGTGCAATGGCGCTGCAGTTTCTCACCCGGCTCGCGGCGCTTCGTCCCGATAATTGGCGTTATCGTTTTGCGCTCGCGGCGTGGCATGCTTACGCGCGGCATACCGAAATCACATGCGCAATGCTGTGCCAGCTTTTGAGCGAGGGCCACAAGCATTGGCGGGTGTACTCCACATTGGGAGCGAATTTATCTTATCTGGGAAAAAACCGCGAAGCATTGGCAAAGTATGAAGAAGGGCTGCAATACTGTGAAGCCATTGCGGACGAAGAAGGCTGTGCGCGCATGTGGCATGGCATTGCGGAAACAAAATTCATTTTAGGTGAAATTGCAGAAGCCAAATCCGCACTGCAGCAAGCCACGGATCTTGCCAGGCAGATCGGCAATCAAATCTTCTTCTGCCGTTTGGAATTAATGGCGAGCCGGATCTTGATCGAAGAGCAACAATGGCTGACTGCACGCGACCTTTTGATTTCGGTGCGTGAGCAAGCCACGCGATTTGCCGAAGGCAACACGCTGCTGCGCGCTTACTACCAATTGATGGATCTGAATCGCGTCATCGGAAAATGGGATGAAGCAGTCGAGAACACTCTGAAAACCGCCGCGGTGGCGGATTCCATCGGGTTTAAAGCCTATAGCATGGACATGCTTTCGATTATTGCAGTGATCGATACCGAAGCCGACCGCTATGAGCAAGCATTGTTGCATCTGCATCAATTAGAAGAGACCGCGCGCCAGCGCGGCGCCCTGTTGCATCGCATCCCTTTCCTAATGGCGGTGACCAAAATTCTGGTCGCTTTGGAGCGATACGAGGAAGCCTGGCCTAGTATCATTACGGGGATTGCTTTGGCGTCGGAAAGTGGAAACGCAGGCCAGCTTTTGGATTTTCAGAATAGCAAGAGCGCGGTTTTGCTGCATACTGGCAAACTGCAAGAGGCGCAAGTTCTGTTGCGTGAGACGATTGCTTCGGCACACAAGAACGCAAGAAAACTGGAATGGCTGAACGCCAACATCTTGCTTGCGGAAGTTCATATGCGAAGCGGAGAATTTTCCGCGGCACAAAAGCTTCTTACGCAGCTTATCGGCGCACTCGCCGAAACGCCGCCCTATAAAAGTTATTTGCAAATCATGGCGCACTTGGCCGAAACCTACGTACAGCAGAATGATTTGGCCCGCGCAATTACGCTTTACAACGCCACCACTGACTTGATTGCTTCGCAAACCCGCATGCTCAACCCGGGCAGTTTGTCGGCATTATGCAGCGAGGAACGAGCCATATATTTCGGCCTCAGTCGAGCCTATCTGCGCCTCGGTGAAAAAGAGCAGGCGCTGGCCATCACTGAAAGCGCCCACGACCTCATAGTTCGCCGCAAACAGTGGCAGGCACGTTTGCTGCGCAACGCAGAAATCGATGAGAGCGAACGGCAACGGCTCACCAGCACGGATTCCTTGTTGCTCGCCCTTCGTCTGCAACAAGCGGCGGTGCGCTCGCCCGCGGAAGCTTTGATGCTGGAAGGCCGAATTCGAAGTCTCAACCAGCAACGTTCAGCGATATTGACGTACATGCTTCCAGCGTTGCCGGCGCAGACCATAAGCCCCGCCGATTTTCATCTCGACGAATTCCAGCGCATGCTGCGCGAACGCAAAGAGCTCGCGATTAAATTTTTTGTCGGGCCCGCGCATTCACTCGTATTCTTTCTGGCCGGAGACACGTTCGAGGCCAAAGAGATCGCGGTCGGGCATATGCGTTTGAAAGAGCTGCTCACCCGTATGAACACACTGCTCACACCTACGCCGGATCCCAAGGACAGTAGTTACCACGCCAAGCTGGATACGGCGGCCGCGTATGAGGCTTATGAGTTGCTTTTGGCCAATTGGCTTAAAGGTCGCGAGGCAACACGTCTTGCGATCGTGCCAGATGATGTGTTGCATGCCTTGCCTTTTGATTTGTTGGTAATCACGCCACCGCGACAGCCCACGGAATTCCTGGTTCAGCGTTTTATCATTCGCAACGGCATTACTTTCGCGTCGTTGCAGCAAGAGGCGCAGCCACTCTGGCGCGTGCAATCTTTTCTCATGCTGGCAGATCCAGCGCTGCCTGTTGCAACAACGACGCCGCGGTCTCTGCAAAGGGAAGAGGGCCTTTTTCCGCCGGTGGGGCGAAAGGAATTGGAAGCCGTGCAAAAAATCGTTCGCATTCAACACGTTCTCACCGGTGAGCATGCAAGCAAGATGTTCTTCTTTCCCGCGTTGCAAACGAGCGACTGGCTGCATTTTGCCAGCCACTCCGTTGGCCGTCCAAGTGAGCCGCTTTTCAACGAATTCATCCTCGCCAGTCCTGCGCATGAGGGCGGTCCGGAACGTGCCTATGCGTTTGAAATTTTCCCAATGCAGCTCATGACGAGGTTGGCGATTTTAAGCGGTTGCGAAACTGCGCGCGGAACGTTTTTCAATGGAGAAGGCTTTGAAGGATTTGTGCAAGCCTTTCGCGCCGCCGGCACTCCAAGTGTGATCGCCAGTTTGTGGAAAGTCGATGACCATGCCACGGCGGAGTTCTTCAAATCCTATTATGAAGAACTGTTGCGCGGCAAGAGCACCAACACGGCGCTGCAAAGCGCCAAGCTAAAAATGCTTGCAGATCCGCGCTTCACCGTATTGGATTGGGCCGCGTTCAATTATTACGGCAACGATTGGCAAGTCGAAATGCCGAAGGCAGGGATGCCGCTAGGTTATCGAATACTTCTTATCACGATCATTGTTGCACTGACTGCCGTGGCATTCTTCTATTCTCGGCGTCGGTTGCAAATCGCTAAGGAATGAAGCTGGCAAAGGAAGTGCCTTTGCCAGCTTTGGTGACATTCGTAAGCGCGAAAGACGAATTTAACGACTGCGCATCGTCAATCACTTTGCATCTCAGTGCCAGCCACCGCCGCCCGGAGGGGGAGGCGGACAACTCGTGCAATCATCAGTGGCCGTGTTTGTCGAATTGATATCTAAAGGTTCAACTTCCGGAGCATTGGGTGAAGAAGCTGAACACGCCAACAGCGCCATAAGCGCTAAAATCGCGAAGAAAGATTTGACTGCTCGCATAGTCTCATTCCTTGTAGATGAAGTTGAAGAGAATTGAGTTTAAACATGCGGGACAGTCGGCCGACTATTCTCCCTTTTTTGAAAACACAAAGAACACAACAAAAACCGATCGTACGCGTTAGGCTTAGCACTCTGTATTGACGCGACTGCAAGACATTTGTGTTGAGCCTGCATCAGTTTCTGTTTATTCCTCTGTTTGCTATGACGAAAAAAGCTGGCGCTTTTTCACAGATTTTTTTTTCTGCACAAAGAAAGCGAACACAAGAATCGTTGCGGAATGGATTTTTTTTCTTATCTTACTACAACGGTGAGAAGAGCCGCATTCACTCAGGGTAGGTGAAGCCATCTCCAAAAGTGTTCCACAAGTTGATGCTGAATGGATCGCGTCGCGCCGCCAACTCGTAAAATACTACCTCAAGAAAAAGTGGTGTATTGATGGCGAGGACCTGGAAGAGGTAACGCAGGATACCATGGTGGCTGCGCTGCAGAGCTTTGGCAACTATGAGGCTCGCAATGAGGCTGAGCCAGGAACTTATCTACTCGGCATTGCCAACAATGTCGCGCAGACTTTTTTTCGCAAAAGAGGACGTTATCAACGCCGCACTGCCCCATTGGAGTTTGCAGACAGCATCGGTGATCTCTTTCACGATCAGGCCGAGGCGAACGAACTGTCACGCCTGCTGAGAGAGAAGCTGAAGCTCCTCCCTCAAAAATATGTCCAGGTTTTGGAATTGGTTTTCTACAAAGGGTTCAAAGAAGGGGAGGTTGCGGAAAAATTAGGCTTGCCGCGTGACAAGGTTTATAACTATAAATCCGATGGCCTCAAGCGCCTGCGCAAGCTCTGCAAAAAGGATCCGATCTTCAGATCTTTGTTCTCTTAGAAAAGCCTGCAAATCAGTTCGAGGTATAAAATGTCCTGCACTTATCGTGATCGCACCGAGACCATTTTGGCCTATGTCCGCCAGGAGCTCAACATAGAAGCACAAGAAGCTTTTGAGTCGCACTATTTTATTTGTGAAGAATGTGCTTCCGAGGTGCTCTTTTATGAAAAGACCGTGCTGGCGATGCGAGGCCAAGGCGGCATCATCTTCGCTCGTCCCAAACAACAACGTCTCGAAAGCATTGCGAGGATTCGGCATTTTGTCTATCGGTGGAGCAAAAATCTCTCTTTGGTCTTGGGCGAAGGTGGAGCGGTTCGTGTTCTCGCCGGGTATGCTTTGCTGATCATATTTTTGGGAGTGAGTTCTTTCTTTCTGATCAAAGCGACTGGCTCGCCTTCTCAAGTGGCAACAGGAGATTTGAGTGCAGTTGCTCCGGCCGCCACCACGCCATTAGGCATTTCCTCTCCCCAAACGCCTGCTCCAATACATATCAACTGGCCTCAAAATTTGAAGCTGACCAACAACACTGGTCTGCAAGCACGCCTCGATTCGATACAGACCATCTATGAAGTGCAAAAGGATTACAAAGCCGCGGGTAATGCCTTGGCGAGCTTGGAGAAAACCCTTGCCAAGCACGAAGAACAGATCAAAATATTTCTGGCGGTTTGTTTGATCAACCAAAGTCGCACACAGGAAGCAGCCACGCTCCTCAATCCCCTTGCTCGTGATGCGAGTTCCCAATACGCTAAACTAGCGCAAGATCTGTTACGCGCAATGGCGCCGAGATAAAGAAGTGTTTGATCGCAGGTTGACAAGAAGGGTTAGGAGTTGGGCATCACCTCAATTAATTCAGTTTCGATTCTCAATGCAGGAAATTTTTGTTTGATGAGACGATGGGGGAATTCTTTATCAAAGTACAAAATCCAGCGTAGCTTCCCCGTAAATCCCTCGACTCGATAGCAAGCAAATTTCCCCACGGGCACTTCAATCTCTTCGAGTTTGACTACCCAACCTCGCGCCAACTCGACCTGGTTACGCAATGCCTCGTAAACTGGGAATTTGATGACCTCATTCTCCTGCAACGCGCAACTGCGTAGGAAGTAAGGTACAATGTAATAGTCCTGCGTTTTTGCGGCGAGCAGTGCGCCCACTCTTTGCCTGCCGCCAAGCTTTTCCGGCTGAAACACTTCTCCCGAAACGTTGCCGAGGCTGTATTGCAACTGAATCTCTTGCGAGTAACTCTCTTTCATCATCACAGTGTGGCTGGCGAGAGGTTGTAAAGTAGAATCTTTGCGCACGAGCAATGCCGTGGTTCTTTCAAAGAGTCCGGAGACGGATTCGACAATGTGCAGCAATGCGTCGTCTTTATTTACGATGTTGACCGTGATTTGACCGACTTCAGTGGTTCCGGTCACCATGCGATAGCGCAATGCTTCATTAATCAAGGCAGCGGTATGCATCGGTTTGGAATGACGCTTGTTCTCTTGCGCAAAAATGTTCACCGCAAGAGTGACTAAGATGAAAACACACCAACTCAACTTGATACAATCGGGAAGCAGCGTATTGCGCCAACAAGGTCTGCAAAGCACAGAGGCATTGATGGTTCTTGGGGGAGGGATGCGTCCGGCAACAGTCTCGGCGGAGTGTGTGCAAAAGCTCTGATCATCCATGAATGAGCTCCTATTTAAAAATAAGTTAGCTGCGTCTGAGAAGAACATGATTATGGCTGCATCTTGATAGTAGAAGACAACAACAGAGGCTGCGGAAGAGCTAATTAGGAGATGAAACTTGCAACGAGCTTACCTCGGTATAGGAATTGCGCAAAAAAAGAACTTTAGATTTTTGTCATGTTTTTCACAAGCGCCTGAAATTCATATCAGTTATTCCCTGCGTTCCATTTGTTGACAAAGTGTGGGTCATTCGGTATATTTGCCGTAATTTCCTGCATACAACGATGGCTGACGACTTTAGCAGGAAAGTCGCACCATGAACTTCAACTAGGGCAGAGTTATGAGAGATCTACGGCTGGCAAGGTTGGCGGAGGTTTTGACTTCGCACTCGACGAGGCTGCAAAAAGGAGAGAGGGTTTTAATTGAAGCCTTTGACGTTCCCGATGAATTTATCAATGAATTGATCGAAGCCACGATTCGTCGCGGCGCGATTCCGGTTATCGAACTCAAACACAACCAGGTTTTGCGCCAAATGTATCGCAAGTATGGAGAAGACGCTTTCAAGCTGATGGGCGATCTGGAAAAATATCGCATGCAAAAGATGGAGGCTTATATTGGCGTACGCGGCAACAACAATATCTGTGAAATGTCCGATGTGCCCGTCGCCAAAATGCGCCATCTGCAAAAGCACGTATTTCAACCCGTGCACCATGACATCCGCTTGAAGACCAAATGGGTCGTGCTTCGTTTTCCCAATGCTTCCATGGCGCAACAGGCGGGCATGAGCACCGAGGCATTTGAAGATTTTTATTTCGAAGTCTGCACCATGGATTATGGCCGCATGTCGCATGCGATGCAAGCTTTGAAAGAATATATGGAACGCACCGACCGCGTGCGCCTCGTCGGGCCAGATACGGATTTGGCATTTAGCATCAAAGGCATTCCCGCGGTGCCGTGCGGCGGCGAATATAACATCCCCGACGGCGAATGTTTCACCGCGCCAGTACGCGAATCCGTGAACGGCAGAATTCATTTCAACACGCCCACGATCTATCAAGGCGTGCCGTTCTCCGACATCGAATTCGTTTTCAAAAACGGCAAAATCATCAGCGCCACTGCGGACAAAGCTAAGCGCCTGAATGAGATTCTGGACACCGACGGCGGCGCGCGATACATCGGGGAATTTTCGCTGGGCTTCAATCCGCTCATCAAAAAGCCGATGCTCGATATTTTATTCGATGAAAAGATTGCCGGCTCCTTTCACTTCACGCCGGGCAATGCGTATGAGCATGCAGACAACGGCAACCGTAGCCAAGTACATTGGGATCTCGTCATGATTCAAACGCCGGAATTCGGCGGCGGCGAAATCTATTTTGACGACGTGCTCATTCGCAAAGATGGGCGCTTCGTGGTCCCGCAGCTCCGTGCACTGAATCCCGAGAATCTTCTGGATCGCAATAACGGCCACGGCAAAACCAGTCTGATTGAAGACGAAGAACTGTTGGAAGAAGTGTTGGCTTGAAAAAAAAAAGCTTTCCCAAACTTTTCAAGTTTAGGAAAGCTCAGACAAAGCGAGGACGGAGCAATGAAGATCGAGATTCAATACTGCGTGCAATGAAACTATTACCCCAAAGCCTCCGGTCTGAAGGCTGAGCTTGAAAAGCAACACCCTGGCGTCGAAGTCATTCTCATTGAAGGAAGCCGCGGAATTTTCGACGTCAAAAAAGATGGCAAACTGCTCTTCTCGAAATATCAAGCCAATCGGTTCCCACTCGCCGGTGAAATCTCGAGTTTATTATGAGAAAGTTGCGCTTTCTCAGTTTCATGAAAAGGTCGCAAGAAGGAGGAGCCGCACCGTGGCTCTTCCTTCTTTTCTTTTTCTTTCTTCTCTCATCGTTTTCTGTACTCGCTGGCAATAACACGCCCATGGTCCATCTCGAAGGGGAAAGTCGTGCTGCCTCTTCTCTGTCTGGTTTGACACAGATGCCGTTGAGCACCCAAACGATGCGAAGTTCAACTCTCGTTTTTAGGAGCGCGAGCGCCTTCGACTCCTCCCGCGCTCGTCTCGACCATTTTCTAAAAAATCTCTCCGATACGCTGCATGCCGAATTCGGCGTCGCGTTTCGTGATCTCTCCTCCGGTTTCGAATACTCTTTCAATCCTCATGTGATGATGCACGCGGCCAGCACGATGAAAGTGCCGGTCATGATCGAAATCTTCCGCCAAGCCGAGCAGGGCAAGGTGCGATTGACGGACTCGGTGCTCGTGCAGAATCAGTTCGCGAGCATTGTCGATGGCTCGCCGTACAGTTTAGACCTTGCCGACGACAGTGACGAAGTGATCTACAAAGCCATTGGCAAGAAGCTCACCATCCGGCAACTCGTCGAGGCAATGATTACGGTAAGCAGCAATCTCGCCACAAATCTGCTCATCGCGCTAGTGGGCGCGAAGAACGTAATGAACATGCTCACCGAATTGGGTGTTCAGAGCATGCTCGTGCTGCGCGGTGTGGAAGATGGCAAAGCGTATCAAGCCGGGTTGAACAACCGCACGGATGCGTATTCGCTCATGCAGATTATGGCTGCCATTGCCGAAGAGCGCGCGGCAAGCCCAGCCTCGTGCCGCGAGATGATCGCCATTCTCAAAGCGCAAAAGTTTCGCGAGAACATCCCGGCCGGACTCCCAAAAGAAGTTGTGGTGGCGAACAAAACCGGCTCGATTACCGCCATCGATCACGACGCTGCGATTCTTTATCCGCCGGGGCGCGGGCCGTGCGTTCTGGTGGTTTTGACGCGCGGTATTGCCGAGCACGAACGCGCGCATCAAACCATTGCCAGTATCACGCAGCGGATTTATAAAGAACTCGTAAGCCCTGGCGCCTCAGTTTCCTCTCCGCATTAATTTTATAGTAGACAAAGCAATTCGGCTGTTTAACTGCTGTGTTTCCCCTCTCCATATGAATAAGAAGCTTTCTCTCAGCCAGATTTTCGGTATTACCCTTCTTTGTATTAATACCTTCGCGACCGCCCAACAACTCCAAATTCGCACCTATGGAACGAAAGACGGGATTCCACAAAGCGAAGTGGATGCGGTCTATCAAGACCGCGCCGGGCAGATTTGGTTTGGCACCTTTGAAAACGGTTTGGCGCGCTATGACGGCGCCAGCATGGAATTGTTCAATCGCGCGCGCGGCTTGCCCAATTTATCCATCCGCAACATTTTTGAAGATCGCCATGGCAATGTTTGGGTGGCAACGGAAGGTGGATTGGCCTGTATTCTTCCAGACAATACCGTGCGCGCCTTCACCACTGCACACGGACTGCCGACCAACTCCATTCACTACGTTCTGGAAGATTCTTCCGGCAGGCTTTGGATTGGGACGGCAGCAGGCTTGTGTCGTTGGGAAGGCGGAGAAAAAAACTTACTGGTTTCGCCGGCGCAAACGGATGCGACGCGCAGTTTATTCACGGCATTTCGCCTCTCCGACAATGCAGCCAGTAATGCGATCGATGCGCTCGCAGTTACGCCTGACAATGCGATCTGGCTCGGCACTGCCGACGGGCTCGCTTTATTCAAAGATGAAAAATTTGCCGCACTCACAGAAACCGAACGGTTGCCCGGCAAGATCGTCAGGGATTTGCTGCTGACGCGCGAACAAGCTTTGTGGGTGGGCACGACCGCGGGTTTATTTCGTTTGCAAAACGGCGCGCTGCAATCCTTTACGAAAGCCAACGGTTTTCCTGACGAAGATATTTTCTGCCTCGCCGAAGACCAAGACCAGAATGTTTGGATCGGCACGCGCACCGGCTTGCTTAAGTTCGACGGTAATACCTTCACGCGTTATGATACGCGCCACGGCTTGCCCAATTCCTACATTCGCTCCCTGCACGTCGATTATGAAAACAATCTCTGGCTCGGCACTTGGGGCGGCGGCGGCGGCAAAATTTATGGATGGTCGATCGGCAATTATAACCGCAACAACGGGCTGCCCAGCAACCAGGTGTTTTGCTTTCTGCAAGACCACCAGCGGCGTATTTGGATCGGCACCAACGGCGGCGGCGCGGCGATTCTCGAAGGCGAGCGCATGGAGGTTCTCAACACGAGCAATGTGCTGCCCGACAACGTCGTGCGCGGCATGGCGCTGACGCCTTCGGGCGAAATCTGGCTTGCCACCAACAGCGGCGCAGCGCGCTTGCAAAACGGCAAATGGCGCAGCTATTCTTCGCGTGATCACTTAGCTGATGATCGTTTGCGCAATGTCTATGCGGCGCCCAATGGCGATGTTTGGCTCGCTTCCGCATACAAAGGCGTCATGCACTATCGCGCACGCAACGACGAGTTTGTCGAACTAAACATGAGCAACGGCCTGCCGGGTGACGGCGTGCATCAGGTTTATCAAGACCGGCGCGGCCGTTTGTGGATTGCGACAAGTCGCGGCTTGTATATGGAAGAGGGCGCGCAGCGCGATACTCTTTCCATACGCGACGGTTTGCCAGACAGCACGATCTACACGATCTTCGAAGATCACCATGGAGTGCTTTGGTTCGGTACGCGCTCCGGCGGGGTAGCTCGTTTGGTCGATGATCGTTTTGAAGTCTTCAATACCGACAATGGCTTGCCGAACAACGTCGTTTATTTCATCGCTGAAGATGCGCAGCAACGCATGTGGTTCGGCACGAACGAAGGCGTGGCGTGCTACGACGGCAAAAAGTTTTTCTATCTCAATGCTTCCGACGGTTTGCTCGATGACGAATGCAACACGCGTGCGGTACTGAAAGATGCGGAAGGCTATTTGTGGGTGGGAACGATCGGCGGCGCGAGCCGCATAGCCACCGCGCTCTTGCCGGCTACTTCGCCGCCGCCGCGCGTGAAGATCATGGCCTTGGAAGCCGGTGATCGAGAGTTTCGTCACTTCGCGGGTGAGCGCCTCCTCGTGCCTTACAAAACCACGGTCACATTCAAGTTTGCAACGCTCTCACATCTCAACGAGGACAAAGTCCACAATCGCGTTTTTCTCGAAGGCTTCGACGAGGATTGGATAAGCCTGGGGCAAGAGCGCCATATTCGCTACACCAATCTCTTACCCAAAAGATATACCTTTCATGTCCGTGGCGAGAATGCTCTGGGCCTGCCTTCGACACAAGCGGCCAGTTTGAGTTTCGAAGTTGCATCGCCGTTTTATCTCAAATTGTGGTTTTTGTCCCTATGTGCGTTTGGTGCGCTTGGCTTGGTATGGGGCGGGCATCGTTGGCGCGTGCGCAACGTTAAAGCCCGTGCCGAAAAATTGGAAAAGGCCGTGGCTGCCAAAACCGATGAGTTGCAACATACACTCACGTTTTTAGAGACCATCAAAGATTTTCTGCCGCTGGGCTTGCTGGTAGTCGATGCGAAAGAAAACATCGTCGATGCCAATCGCGTCGCGCTGGAGTTGTTCGAATATGATCTCAAGGCATTGCGCGGGCAACAGCTTTTCAATTTGCTCAACAGTCCGCTCTCCAGCCGTGAAACGATGTGGCGGGCTTTGACGCAAAAGAAAACCGGCTTCGAGCTTGTCGGGCTGACCCAAGCCGGAAAACATTTCATCTGCGAGGTGCATTCCGACTGCGTGACCGATGCCGAAGGCAATCTCAAGCTTTTGATTCTGACCTGCGAAAACATTGAGGCGCAGAAACAGCTCGAGTTGAAGCTCGTTGACAGTGAAAAACAATTGGCGCTGGTCAATCTCGTGGTCGGCATGGGCGAAGTGCTCAACCAAAAACTCGTGGGCATTCACACCCATTTGCACGAGTTGCAAGAGCAGGTTGCGCAAAGCGCCTCGCCGGATTCCATCAAAAACTTACAGAGCGCCCAACAGAGCGTGCAGGAAATGGACAAAGTATTGCGCCAACTTCTCGAGTTCACCGCCTATCTCGCCAAAACGCCAAGCATTTCCGTCGACCTGCGACAGGAATTGCTCGCGCTCGCGGAGCGTTGGCAGAAAAAAATTTCCGTCGCGCTGCCGCTTTTGCCGGAGGCCATTCCCTTGCGTATTTTGCCGAAGCTGCGCGACGGTCTCGACGAAGCGCTGCAAAATTCTCTGGAAGCCGGCGCCGATACCGTCAAAGTCGAAGTCGAAGTGATGCCCAATCTCTCGCGCGTGCGCGTGTTGTTTTCGGACAACGGCGAGGGCATCTCAAACGAGATTCGCAACAAGGCATTTCTGCCCTTCTTTAAAACGCGCGGCACACCGCACGCGGGCTTGGGTTTGTGGAAGCTTTATCAAGTGGTCAAGCAATGCGGCGGCACCGTTGAAATCGACAATCTTCCCACCGGCGGCACGCAGCTTCGCCTCACCATGCCGCTGGATTCTCCGAAGTATTACGCCAATGCTTCCACCCAAGCCGAAGCCGTGCGCCACGCCCTGATGCGCGCCAATCGTTGATCGAGCGCTTTGTGGCTAAACAGTAATGCCTCAGTTACCGGTGGAGTAGCGCAGGCGTCCCCGCCTGCAGACAAGGATGTCTGCGCTACGTTTTCCACCAATAACTGAGGCATTACGCTAAACATAAAAACGGTATTGAGTTTTTCAGATCATCAATGTTATATTCGACGGCGCAAAAGACGCAATAAGACCGCACGCTGTGAATCTGGAAAATTCTTATGGCAGGCATTCACGATAGCGGCTATACGAAGCTCTTTTCCAACCTGGAAATCTTCCGCCAATTGATGACCAGCTTCGTACACGAACCGTGGGTTGGCGATTTGGATTTCACCAAGTGCGAACTGGTGAAAGATTCTTCTTGTTTCCAAGAAGTACAAACGAACCTTTAGCGATTTAATCTACAAAATAACTCTGCGGAGCCACAAGCTTTGCTTTGTGATACTATTAGAGTTCAAAGCCATTCCCGATCGATACGTCGTGCTGCAGATCTTGGGATACATTCTCGATTTCTATCGACACTTATTGGATTCTAATAAACCGCCGAAGAAGCTTCCGCCGGTCTTTCCGATTATGCTGTATCGCGGCGAAGAGAGAATGGATGAGACTGATTATAATTATGACCCCAAGGAGGTTAATATGTTGATCACCGCGATTAAAAAAGCAAAACGGCAATTGCAGAGGAGTTGAATCCCAGGAGAGAAAGTATGGGCATGAATCTTCGTTTGGCCCAATCACCGGCTGAAACTTCAGAACACTCGAATCTTCTTTTTGTCTACGGCGCACTCATGCAGGGCATGGAGCGCGCCGGTTTTATGAGTAATCCCTACAAGGCCGGCTTCGTATCCACCGGCGTGGCACGCGGCACGCTCTATGACCTCGGTGCATTCCCGGTTATGCAGGAGAGCAACAATGGCAGCCTCGTGCACGGCGAAGTCTACGAACTCTTCGACCCCCAGACTTTTTTTGACACACTCGATCTCATCGAAGGCTACTGGCCCGCGCAACCGGAGCGCAGTCTCTATGTGCGCAAATTGATCACGGTCGATACACCGGAAGGCGAAAAATCCGCATGGGCATACGTGCTCAACCAACAATTTGTGGACTTGAAAAAAATTCCCTCCGGTGATTTTCGCCAGTACACACCTGCTTCCGAAAATTCCGAGATGGAGTGACGCGCGCCGAAGTTTGCGGGGATGGTTCGATTAAAACCTCTTTTGCTCGCTGCGGGCGTGTCATACCCTTTTCCCTTCACCTTGCCGGTTGAACACTGGGGGGAGCAGTGCTTCACTCTTGTTGAGTGCCTTTTCACTTTTTCCCTGTCGAGCAGAGAACGCTTCGGAATATTCTGCGCGGCTCTCCGCCTGAGCGCTTGAACGAGATGCCATGGATGCAACCTTAAACATGACCGCCGCGCTGTTCGGCGCCACCATGATGACTGTCGTGTGTCTGAGCCTCATCGGGGCGCTACTCGCATGGCAGAGTTACCTCGCGCAACCACTCGCCGTTTTTGCCGGTTTGGGCGCCGCACAAAGCCTCTTCGGTCTTTATTATTTGGCCGGCACCATCGCTTTCTTCTTCGCACCGAATTGGCTCGTGGCTTTCATGGGCGGCGAATTAACCCGGCTCTTCTTCTTCGCGCTGATAAGCGGATGCTGGCTCGTGTTTCCGCTGGGCTCGCCGCGCCTTTCTGCCTCGCAACAAAACCGTTCGCGCTTGTGGCTTTGGCTGCTGGCATTGTTCATCGCTGTTGTTGCGCTCGCGGGTTTTGGTTTGTGGGAAAGCATTCGGCTCTCCGCGGACCCGAGCTTTGCGAAAACGAACGCGGTGTTTCGCCAGATCCTCGCCGGAAGCGCCAGCGGTTTCTTGCTCATTTCTTCCGGCTTCATTGGCTATCGCATTGGGAAACTGCGCCACGCCGTGTGGCTTTGGCTGCTCTTCGCCGCGCTCGCTTTACTGTTCACGGTTGCGTTGCAATACTTCCAGCGCGATGTGATTCTGAATCTGACGCCGGCGCTCGTCATCGTCGTGCTCGTGTTCATCTTGTTGGCATTGCTTGCCGATCGCGCGCGCTATTTGCAGCTCGAATCCCAGCTCCGCCACAGCTTGTTGGAAGAATTCTCGCAACTCGCCGGCAAGGCGCAAAACGCGGCCGCGGCCTTGTCGCATCTTAGCGAGGGCGTGGTGCAAATTGATCTCGACGGACGCATAACTTATGCGAACGAGCCCTTTGCCGTGCTCGCCGGCAATGCGGCAGCGAAACTCTACGGGCAATCGTTGCGAGAAGCTCTGCCGTTGCCGCTCTACGAAGCACTGGTTCCGGCCGTGCAGGAAGCGCGGCGCGAACGTGCGGCGCAGCTCGAAGCCAATTGTGCTCTTCGTCAACAAGAAAAAGTGCTGCAGATTGCGCATGCGCCGCTGTTCAACGAGCACCAGAAACTGAACGGTGTGCATCTCGGCGTCATTGACGTTACACGTTACCGCTCCGGCGCGCGCACGTTGGGCGAGAGTCTTGCGGAAAAATCGCGCGAAGTGCAAGCGTTGCAGCACGGCCTCGATCAAATCGTCGATGCCGTTGCGCTACTCGATGCGCAGCACAAAATCATTTATGCCAACGAGGCTTTCGCACGCGGCACGGGCCTCCCCCGCCGCGAGTTGCTCGGCCAGGAAGCCGCGCGCTATCGCGCCGCGCCCTTGTATCCGTGGCCGGAAATCCGTAAACGCCTTTCGCAAAATCTGCTCTGGCGCGGCGAAGTGCGCGAATCGGGCAAAGAGGGCCGCACCATTGCGAGCGATCTTACGGTGTTGCCGGTGAGCGACGACCAGCAGCCGCATTATTTGTGGATCGAGCGCGACCTCTCCGCGCAAGAGCATCGCATCGCCGAACGCACCACCGACTTGGAACGCCGCGTCCAGCAATTGGCCAAGCTCATGGAGATTAGCGAGAACATTCGCCTCAACGTGAGTCTGGAGGTGATAATGCAAAGCGTGGCAGATGCGATTCACACGCTCGGTTGGCAACGTGTCGCGGTTTTCTTCGCGCGCGGGCATGAGGTTTTCGAGCTGGCTGCAAGCGCCGGTTTTGATACGAACGCGAAGAAATTGCCGAACAAATTTCGCCAACTCACTTATGCGGACTTTGCGCCGTACTTGGTCGAAACCTTTCGGCTCGGCTCCTCTTTCTTGGTGAAATCCACCCTGCTCGATGACCAGCGTCCGGAGTTCATGCCGAAAGAATTGGACGTGTTTCGCGTGGGCGAATGGCGGCCGCACGATTGTTTGCTCGTGCCGATTCGCACGCGCGAGCAACTCGCCGGCATGATCACGGTATTTTGCCCGCACGCCGGCCGTTATCCGGAGTTGCAGCACGTGCGCGAGCTGGAAAGTTATGCCGATGAAGCCGCGATTGCCATTCAAAACAGTCGTCTGCTCGTCTCCCTCGCAGCGCGCGAGCAGCACGCGCGCTGGCTGAATCGCATCGGCAATGCGTTTCGCGCGGCCGGAACTTTGGAAGGCGTGCTCGGTGAAATCGCCGCGATTATAACGGAGGCATTGCAGCAGCCGGTGCTCATTGCAATGCCGAACTCCCCAAACGCTTCTGAAAATGATGGGACCGCAGCGCAAGATGCGAGCTGGCTGGCGGCCTCGGCTGCGCTCTCGCGCAAGCATGAAGCAGCGAAACGCAATCTCGTCATTGCGGCGGAACACGAGAAAATCTTGCGGAAGCTCTTCGCGTGTGTCGCAACCGAGGAAAGCAAAGACTGGTCGCATGATCGCGAAGAACTCGCCGCGCTGCTGCGCCTACCCAATAGCCGTGAAGAGCAGCGTTTTTGTTCGATGAAAATTTTCGCGCTCCGTTCGCGGGCGCAACCCTTTGGCTTTATCGCGTGGCTGGCGCCGGAAGATTTCAAGTACTCGAATCCCGAGCAAGCCGATTTCGTGCGCGATTTGGTTGCGCAAGCGACCTTGACGCTCGACAATATGCGCCTCTTTCTGCAAACCGAAGAGCGCGCGCGCGCCTTGCTGCGCGCGAATAGCCACACCTCCGAGTTTCTCGCCAGCGTCTCACATGAGCTGCGCACGCCGCTGCACGGCATTTTGCAATTCTCCGAAGTCTTGTTGCGGAGTAATTTGGAAAAAGAACAGAAGCAGCATGTGGAAATCGTGCAACGCAGCGGAAAGAATCTGCTCGCGCTCATCAACGATATTCTAGATTTGAGCAAGATTGAAGCGGGCAAAATGGAAGCGGTGTGGGAAGAATTCGACCTCGTGGCTTTGCTGCGCGAGAGTTTGGATACGGTCCAGTCGCTGTGCAATCAAAAAGGATTGCACCTGCAACGCTTCTTTGATCCCGTCTTGCCGAAGCGCTTCGTGAGTGACCCCGCCATTCTCGGTCGTGTGCTCACCAACTTGCTCGGCAACGCTGAGAAATTCACCCAAGCCGGCGCCATCATTCTAAGTGCACGCGTGCAAGGCGAGCGTTTGCTTATTTCCGTGAAAGATACCGGCATTGGCATGCCGAAAAACCGCCTCAAAGAAATTTTTGAGCCGTTCCGCCAATTGGAAAGCAGCGAAGCGCGCCAGCACAGCGGCACGGGCTTGGGCCTCGCGATCTCGCAAAGAATGATGCGCATACTCGGCGGCAAAATCGAAGTCGAAAGCGAGGTCGGTAAAGGCTCGCAGTTCACCGTCATATTGCCAGTGCGCGCTCCGGCAACGTTCGTCAAAGCAGCGGCCACAAAACCGGCTCCGGGCAAGATCAAACCCGCCGCCAAAACCAGCGAACAGAAAAAGGCGGAACGAGATACTCTCATTCTTGTGATTGACGACGATGAGAACGCACGCCGCGCAATGCGCTTTATTTTGGAAGATGAGGGCTATCGCGTGCTCTTTGCGGAAAACGGAGAAATGGCTTTGCCGCTGGCGCAACGCGAGCAGCCGAATTTGATTTTGATGGACATCATGATGCCGGGCCTCGACGGCTATCAAGTCGCGCGCATGCTCAAGAGCCAAAAGCTGCTCAAGAACGTTCCGCTCGTTGCGCTGACCGCGCGCGCGATGAAAGGCGATCGCGAGAAAGCCGCCGCGGCCGGCTGCGATGACTATCTCACCAAACCTTTCGAGACAAAAGAGATTTTAGAGATGATCCAAAAGTGGACGAGATGAGGCGTGGAGTTTTGGATTGCTGAATGATCGGAATCCAATGCTCTGGCAATCCCGCAATCCCATGAATCTAGAAACCCGAATCGGAGTGAAACCATGGCAAAAGCCGCCCCGAATGAGGCGCTGCGCAAGCTTGCACATGATCTGCGCAGCGTGATGAATAATGTCAATCTCAATTTGGTGGCCGCGCAAAGATTGGCGGCGCGTTCGACCGATGAACGGGCAGAGGCATTGCGCGAGCATTTGAACGCCGTTGCTTCGGAATTGAATAAACTGAAGCAGACGGTTGACAAAGCGACAAAGGAATTGGCGTGAAGAGGGCTGATTTGTTGCGTGCTCGTAGATCGCAATCGTAATGTTTCAGTTATTCGTGGCGAACGTAACCTGGTCACTTTTGAACGGCCCTGAGGTTCATTGCATCATGCTAGGTTGCTTTTTTATGATTTCGAAAGGCGGCTTATTGATCATGGACATTGGGGTGTTAAATCTGTGAGGCACAGCATGCGCATTTCTGCCGCGCAGAGATTTCAACAAATTCTTGAAGAGCACGTCATCTAAAAAATATTAAATAGGAACAAGCGCCTTGCCCAACCAACTTGAAAAAATTCTAATCGCCGATGATGAGCCGAGCGTGTTGCTCGCGCTCAAAACTCTGCTCGGCGAAGCATATCACCTCTACACTGCGGAAAGCGGCGAACAGGCTTGGCGCATTTTGCAAGAAGAGGATATTGCGGTCGCTTTGCTCGATTTGAATCTGCCCGAACCGGACGGACTTGCTTTACTCGCGCGCATTCGGGAACATGAAATGGGCGTGGAAGTGATCATGATTACGGGCGACGCGAGCATCACCAAAGCCGTCGAAGCCATGCGGCTTGGCGCGTATGATTATCTCCCCAAACCGGTCGAAACCGAGCGCCTCGAACAAATGCTCGTGAAAGCCGCGGAGAAGCACCGGTTGTGGATTTCCAATCGCGCGATGCAGCGGCAGCTCGACGAATTGACGCGCTATGAGGAATTGCTGGGCCAGAGCGAAGCCATGCGCGAGGTGTATCGTTTGATCGAGGCCGTGGCCAAATCTGACACCACGGTTTTGATCACAGGCGCGAGCGGCACGGGCAAGGAATTGGTCGCGCGCGCGATTCACCAACGCAGCAATCGCCGCGACCAGGCTTTTGTGGCGATGAATTGCTCCGCTCTGCCCGCGGATATTTTAGAGAACGAGTTGTTCGGCCACGAGAAAGGCGCCTTCACCGGCGCGCTCACAGAAAAGCCGGGCTGCTTCGAGCTGGCCGACCGCGGCACACTCTTCTTCGATGAGATCGGCGAAATGCCGTTTGAGCTGCAAGCCAAGCTGCTGCGCGCGCTGGAAGAGCGCAAGTTTCGCCGTCTCGGCGGCCGCAAAGAAATCAGCGTGGACGTGCGCATCATCTCCGCGACGAATCGCGACGTGCGCGAAGCCGTGCGCGAGAAGACGTTGCGCGAAGATTTGTTCTATCGCCTAGCTGTGGTCGAAGTCGAATTGCCGCCATTGCGCGAGCGCTTGGGCGATCTCGCTTTATTGGTGGAGAATTTCATCAAGCACTATTCCGAAAAATCCGGCAAGAAGATTACCGGCATTGCGCGCGCGGCTTTCGAAATATTGCTGCGCCATACCTGGCCCGGCAACGTGCGCGAGCTGCGCAACGTCATCGAGCGCGCCGTGATTCTGTGCACGGGCCGACAAATCACACCCGCAGATTTGCCCAAGCATCTCGTCAAACAGGAAAGCTCAAACGAACTTGCCATCGCCATCGGCACCACCGTGGAAGAAGCGGAACGCCAACTCATTCTGCGCACGCTCGAAGCGCACAACAACAACAAGACGCACGCAGCAGAGACGTTGGGCATCAGTTTGAAGACGCTGCACAACAAATTGGAGCGCTATCGGCAATGAGGCGCGCCGTGTAACCGGGCAAATATTACATCTTCCTTCACTCGCACTAAGTTGCCATAAGTTTTTTGAACTTATCTCGCCTGTATCAAATCCACGTTGTAAATTTTTACACGATTTTTTTCATCATCAAATTTACCCTCCCAACTTTTTAGCGTTTCCGCCTTTGAGATCAATGAGATTGCGCGTGAACACCGCGCGCCTTCGTTCGTGGCAATGCTTTTGCCTTTGTGAGGCGCAAAGGTGATTGCACAAACGCAAGCTTCTGGCGCAATGCAGCCAAGTTCTAACGCATGCTCCCGCATTAAAAATTTGCTCGCGCCATGAAGCGCCGTTTTTTTTCAATTGGACATAAACCGCACAAGGGAAGAAGGTGTGCCGATGAATGCGTTGCCATATTTTCTCTCCAGTCTTTTTGGTTGGGCAGTGGGGCATGTATCCAATTTGCTGGATCGGCATTCCCATTTGCTGCGCTTGCTGAATTATCCTATCGGCATTCTCGGCGCGGCTTTGGGAACCATGCTCAGCCAGTCGCTGCAAAATTTGCAGAACAAGTTTTTGCTCATCGGCATTGCCGGCTCCGTGTGTGCCTTGCTGCTGTATCGCTGCATGCGCCGTTTGCTGGTGCGTGAAGATTTCGCGTCGAATTTCGAGCGTGTGTAGCCGCGCCAGCTTAGCGTCGGATCACCGCGCGCGGCGTTGTGTTAGCGCTCGAATGGAGCGCAGCAACGTATGGAAAGCAAAGACTGAAGCCTAAGGCCGCAAATTCTTACGAATACCTTCGTTGGCTCTGTTCAAACCGAAAGGAGATACCTCATGAAGAAGCTGTTGTTCTCCGTCTTTATCGTCGCGCTGGCGCTAGTGGTGCTGGCGCAGCAGGACGTACTGTGGAGCCGTTTGAATTGGCTGGATGCGCCGCGTGTGCACGTCGTGCAAAAAGGCGAATCACTCAGCAAACTGGCAAAGGACAGCTACGGCGCAACGGACTACTGGCGCGAGCTGGCATTGATCAATCGCGCGCCCAAGCCCGATCACATTCAGCCCGGCGAAGAAGTGTTGCTGCCGGCCGCGAACGTGCTGCAAGAGTTGCGGCGCGCACGCACGATTTCCCGCGTGAATGATTTGATCAACGAGCAGCAAGCCTTGGCAACGCGCGTTGCGCCCGCCACCGAGCAAACTGCAACGCAACCCGCGCCTGCGACCAATGCCACGCCCGCGCAAGCGCTGCCGGAACAGTCCAGCAACGTGACACCGCCGAGCGCCAACGATCCCGCGCCCTTCGCTGCAACTGTGCCGGCTGATCCTCCGCGTTTCGATGTGGAGAATACGACTCCAATTGCGCCGGAGTCAAACGATAGTGGCAGCTCTTGGTTCTGGGTAATCTTCGGATTGCTCGCGTTGGGTGGTGTGATCGGGTTCGTGGTTTATCGTCGCCGCCAAGAAGAAGAGGAGATGGCGCACGTGCAAGAGGAAAAAACCAAAACCAACGGCGCACAAGACTCGCGAAATTTTCAAATGGATCGTCGCTCGCACAACTTCAGCAAAGTGGAAAAAGCCACGGTTTGAAGGACAAGCTCACCGTGCCTTTAAACGCACCTCCTCGGATCGAGCGGCGATCCTTTCCAGCGAAAGCCGAGTTACACTACATGCGCTATCCTCGTTCGAATTGCTTCACGAAATGAAAGATTCAATGGCCGAAGGATGGTGAAAACCTGAGCCATGCGCTGCGGAGCGGAAGCATGGCTCAGGCCTCGGCTCGACTGAAAAGGCCCCGCCAAGTTTTAAACCTGGCGGAGTAAAAAAGAAAATCCTTACCTCCAACCCTCAATCCTGGCTCGTTGCAGTTGCCCCTGGCTGCCACGAGCCTCGACCTACCCAGATGAGCGCGGTGCTGAGCCGCGCTCTTCTTGTGCTATCCCCGTTCTGCCTTTTGCCTGCTTGCATTTTCGCAGTGCTTTGTTTAAGTTGCTCCGCGAAAAATACGCAAACGGCCTTGCTCGAAGTGAAGCGTTTTTTTTTGCACACATGCGACTCTAAACGAACTTGACTCTGTAAAGTGCGATCCGTGCAAAAAGACAATGAAACGAACCACGGATTTCACAGATTTTTTTGATGAAGAAATCCGTGTTGATCTGTTTCATCCGTGGTTGTGTTTGCTTTCTGGTTCCGGCTCGTCCGGGTTGTGTTTGAAAAGTTAATCGCCTCCCCCCATGCTCTGCTCCAAATGTCACGCTGAAAATCCCAGCCGCTTTCATCACTGCGGCGAATGCGGCAGCCCGTTGTTTCTGGCGATGCTGAAAGAGATCGGCGATACGGTCTCGCCCACGACGTATCACATCTTCTCCTCCGGCGCGACCCTCGGGCGCCACTTCGACAATACCATTGTGCTGCTCGATTATTCCATTTCGCGCTATCATGCCCGCATTGACTTTCAAGACGGCAAATTTTTCATTCAAGATTTGAGCAGCAGCAATGGCGTCCGGGTAAATGAAGTGCGCGTCAAACGCCGCGAGCTCAAAGATTTTGACCGGCTCACAATGGGGAAAGTGCTCTTGTTGTTTCGCACTTCGAGCTTGTCGGAAGAGGAGGTTGTGCGCAATCTGCCCACGCAAGACCGCTTTCTTGCCGCCATCAAAGACATCAACCAAAGCGCCAAAAGCGCCGCCATCTCGCACCACATTTTGGAAATCGCCGCGGAGTTCGCGATCAGCCTCACGCGCGCGGAGCGGGCCATCATTTTTCTGTATGACAAAAATCTCAAGCTGCAGCCCGCGGTGTTTCATAACCTCGGCCAGCAGGAACTCGAGCGCGACGAGTTTGAAGTCAGTCGCTCCGCCATGCAAGAAGCGGAGCAGAGCGGCGAGATGTTCATTCACGAAGAGCTGTTGAACGATCCGCGCTTCAGCGCCAATCAAAGCATTCACGCACTGCAGCTCAACACCATCATCTGCTTGCCGCTCAAATCGCCGCACGCGGTGGAGATTTCCACCACACACGACGCGGAAGAGCGCGAACTCTACGTCAAAGGCGTGCTCTTCGGCATGTTGTATCTCGACAGCCGCAAGCCGCTGAAAGGCTTGCCGCAGCACCGCAAAACCATGCTGCAAGTGCTCGCGGACCAAACCTCGCTCGCAATCGAAAACGCCATTTTGCAGCGCGAGATGGCGGAGAAGAAAAAACTCAAACAACAAATGCACGCCGCGAAGGCGGCGCAGCTTCGCCTCTTTCCGGAACCGAGCTTCTCACACGCACGCTTCGATATGGCTTATCATTACGCCGCGGCGCAGCAAATCGGCGGCGATTATCTCACCTTTCTGCCGTTGAGCGAAACGCGCTTTCTCTTCGCAATTGGCGACGTCGTGGGCAAAGGTTTGCCCGCCGGCTTGGTGGTGATGACCGTGCACGGCGGCCTCTATTCCGAAATTTCGCACCAAGAAGACATTCCGGCCATGATGCGCAGCCTGGATCGCTTGGTGCATGAATATGCCGAGGGCAAAGTGTTCGTCACTTTTTTTATCGCCGTTCTCGACGTGGAAAAGATGACGCTGCAATACGCGAATGCCGGCCACAATCCGCCGCTGCTCCATCGCAGCCTGCGAGGCGAATGGCGCGAGCTGCGCGCCGCCGGCGTGCCGCTGGGCCTCAATGCCAACACGGCGCGCACCGCGGAATTGCTGCACTTGATGCCCGGTGATTTGATCACCTTCTACACGGATGGCATCACCGAGGCGCACGATGAGAATCGCAAACAATTCGGCCTCGAGGGCGTGAAAAAAGTCTTGAGCAGTTGGCTTGCGGCACAAGCCCGGACCCCGGAAGCATTGCATGGTTTTCTGAATGCCGTGGTGGAACGGGTGCGCCACTTCACGAACAATAAGCCGCTCGAAGATGACACGACGATTATGGCGGTGATGATGAAATAGATGATTGCGCAGGAAGCGATGCAGCGAAAACGACGGCGTCTCTATTCATTGCGCCTCGCGCGGACTACTGCTCCTTGTGCTGTTGCCCACGGAATGCCCCTCTCACTCAGCCAATCACCGCTCGTGCATGCGCCCTGCAAAGCTTCATCGAGATTACGCACGCGATGAAAAACGCCCTTCGTATTCGGTGGGAACATTTCCCAATCTTTTACTTTGTCGATGAAGCGCTCGGGTATCGTAACGATCTTCGGGCAGCTTGCGTGCATGGCAGCTATGGTTGCTGTGTGGCAGCGCGCCATTTCCAAAGAGCACAGCGGCGCGTAATCATTGTGAATGGCATAAACCAAATCACGAAAGCCGGCATAACGCCAGTGCGGGTGTGTGTCGTTGTGGAAGCGTTCCGTTGCGCCGTCAGGATAGTTGATGACCGTCTTGCCGCTCTCGCCCAGCCATTCAACGTTGCCGTTTTCACAAGCAATCTTCATAATCGGCCCCAGTTCGCGGCCATTGGCGTGCGTGAGCAGCACATGGCAATGCACGCCGGCCTCGGTTTGGAATTGCATCTGCACGGTGTCGCAACTTTCGATAGGATTGGCGCGATATAGCTCGGCGCGCAACTCATTCGGAAGCGCAGCCGCGTATTCGTTTGCACTTGCGAGATAGAGTGCGTTTAAAAGATAGTGCGCGTGCGCGTTGTTCGCGGGGGTATCCAAAACCCATTGCTCACCCACGCGCATCTTTCCCGCCCACTCATTGCGCAAGTAATATTGCAAGCTGCGCGGCCAGCCACAAAGCAGCGTGATCGTTCGCACGCTGCCCAATCGCCCCGCGCAAATTCGGGCTTTGAGTTGTTGCACGGAATGACTATAAATATGCTGAAACCCGACGGCGATTTTGCGCTGCGCCGCCTCGCGCGCGGCCATGAGAGCCTCGACTTCATGCAGTGTTGCAGCCAGCGGCTTCTCGCAATACACGTGTAGCCCGGCCCGCAGCGCCGCCATACTCACCGGCGCGTGTTGATGAATGCCAATAGGCACGGTGAGCACCTCGGCCAGCGCGAGGCCGCGTTTGAAAAAATCTTCGAGATCGTCGAATAACGCAACGCCTTGTGACTGTAATGCCCGCACGCGTTGAGGATTTTTTTTGCGATCACTTTCCAGCGCGACCACACCGGTGAGTTTAGCTAGACCTTGTTGCGCGAGCCAAGCCACCGCTTCAAAATGAGCTGCGGCATAACCACCGAGCCCGATCACAACAAAGCGCAAAGACGATTTCATTTTCTCGAATCCCTTGAAAGAGTAAATCAACACAAAACTATTTCCGGCAAAACGATTCCACGTCAAAATTGTTTTGACAGAAATAGTCTTGCCTCATAAAGAGGAATAATCATGAACACCCGCATCACTTCAGATCAAGTTGCCTTCTATAACGAGAATGGCTTCCTCGTGCTTGAAAATTTTCTCACGCCGGAGGAAGTGGAAGAGCTGCGCGCGGCGGTGACGGCGGCGGTCGTGCAAATGGGCAAACAAAAAGTTGCCGGCGAAGGCAATGCTGCTCTCGTCGAAGGCAAAACGTATTACGATAAGGTTTTCGTGCAGCGCCTGAATTTGTGGAAGATCAATCCCACAGTCAAAAAATATTTTCTTAACGAGAAGTTGGGCGAGATGCTCTGCCAGCTCACCGGCGCACGCGGCGTGCGCGTGTGGCACGATCAAACTTTGCAAAAGCAGCCGTGGGCCAATCCGACCGCATGGCACCTCGACAATCCCTATTGGTCATTCCATTCGCGCCAAGCCATTTCGATTTGGATCGCGCTCGATGACGCCACACTGCAAAACGGCTGTTTGTATTATCTCCCCGGCTCGCACAAACTCGCGCGCTTCGACAACGTTGACATCGGTCAAAACATGGACGCGCTCTTTCAACACTACCCTGAGTTCAAAAGCCTCGAACCGGTGGCCGCAGTGATGAAAGCCGGCGATGCGGGTTTGCACAACGGCCTCACCGCACACGCTGCGGGTCCGAACATGACCCCGCGCTGGCGCCGCGCCATGACCTGCGCTTACATGCCCGAAGGTGCAACCTTCAATGGCTTACAAAATATTCTCTCGCAAGAGCAAGTTGCTCATTTGAAGCTTGGCGATCTGTTGAATGATGAAAGCCAGAATCCGCTGCTTTGGCCGAGACATAGTTAATTCCCCCCTTGAGGGGGGCCAGGGGGGTGTTGTTCGTAAGCCGCGCCGAAATATTGAGCGTGGGCGTCGTCATGAGAACACCCCCCTAACCCCCCTCCAGGGGGGAATTTTCATTGCGGGAATTTTTATTCTTCTGTTTTGCCTCACAGCGCATTCGCAAGCGCGTCTTTACATCACACTCGTGCAATCCCGAGGCTACGTTGTCGGCGCAAAGCTCACTGCGAGTGGATTGCACCGTTATGAAGGCGGGCAAACGTGGACGCACCTCGGGTGGAACAATCCACGCGTGATCAGTGCGGCGTGCGATCCAAATGATTCGAGCATTGTCTTCCTCGCATGCGGCAATGGCGCAGCACGTTCAAGCGACGGCGGAAAGACTTGGCGCATGATCACGGATTGGCGCGTGACCGAAGTGCAAGATGTTTGCGTTGATCCCAACGCACCGCAGCACGTTTATCTCGCTACGGCATACGGTGTGTGGGCCTCGCGAAATCGCGGCGAAACGTGGAGGGAAGCAAACGCGGGGCTTCATCGAAAATACGCGCAAAGCGTTGCAGTTGACCGCACACAAACACAGCGCGTCTTCGCAGCGACGGAGAGCGGCATCTTTCTTTCCACGGAGGGCGCGCGCAATTGGACGCTCGTCGGGCCGAACGACGTTAGCATTCTTGATCTCGAACAAAGCGCGGCTGCGCCAAATATTTGGATCGCAGCAACGCAAGATCGCGGCGTGTTGCTCTCGAATGATAACGGTAAGAGCTGGCAATTCGCAAATGGCAAGCTCGCGCGCGCCGCGATCTACGCGGTTGCGATTGACCCTTTCAATGCGCAGCACATGTCGGCCGCAGCGTGGCATGCCGGCGCGTTTGTGAGCGAAGACGGCGGAAAGACTTGGCACCAACGCAATGCCGGCCTGCCCGTGCGCAATTTGCTCGAAACCGTGTTCGATGCGAACCAAGCCGGAAGATTATGGATCGCGACCTTCGAGGAGGGCATTTTCTATTCCGATGATCTGGGCCGCACGTGGAGCAATGCGGGCATGCACGGCGCGATCGTGTTCGATATGGTGTTCGTGCCTGCTGCTGATGAAAAATAAGAACGCCGATTTGGTATCGATCAAAGTAGGCCTTATGAAAATTGATGAGCCTTCACCTTCATGTCATTCAGAAGGAATCTTTTTCAGCGCTCGGCAGCGGCTCCAGCGCTCAAAAAGATTCTTCCAGAGATACTCTATAAAAAGTCAAGGGCGGAGAATTAAATGTTGG
>JBBILN010000041.1:0-71660 GCA_037444905.1 bacterium
GACCTGAAAAAAGCTTGAAATCCCATTGCCAAATGGCATTATCTAACGGAGTTTTTAGAGACGCGAGGTGCGTCGTTACTATAAACATTTCACTCCTACGGAGTTGCGAAGAATCTCTCGTGCAAAAAATTTTATGCACCACCCAGTGGGTGGTTCCGCGTCGTGATTCAATCCGCGCTCATCGCGGATTCAGTCAGACTTGGTGCAAAATTCAGGTAGAATGAATCCGGCTTCGGCCAGAGCTTGCCGAATTGCACGCATAACAGAAATCCAAGAAAATCCTTTTCTTTGTTTTGATTGAGCAAAGCGGACAAGCCCACGCCGACGTTATTTGCGACTCTTCCAAACAATTGTGCTTCAGTGGAAAATCCCCACACCGGGTCGAAGTCATACAAATAGAGGCCGTGGTGGCGATTGCCTTTGACCACGCCGGCGCCCACGGCCAAAGAGAAAGCCGCGCTGCGATTCCGCTTGCCAAGGCCATAGTGCATGCTGAATTCCGATCCCACTTGCGAGGTTTCCACATTGTGCGCGCCGGTGCAGCGCAACGAAAAGAGGCGCCAACCGAGCTGGCCATACAAGCCCAACCCGTAAGCGCCGCCAAAACTCGCGCCGCCGACGCCGAGATTCATCCAATAGAAATTCTTGCTGGCCTCGCGCGCCTCGGATTGCGCGAAGGCCGCGACGTGCCAGCAAAGCGACGCGAGGACAAACGAAACAATGGCGGTTATCCAAAAACTGTTTCGACGTTTCATATGTGGCACTCTTCTCATCCAAGTTTAGCGCCGCAGAATGAATTTCTCGGTTTGCACAAACTCGTTTGATTTGAAATGTTCAAACTTTGACCTGACCGTTACAGGAATTTTTCTCGGACAACTCAAATTTCAGACTGACGCTCTTTGCATCTGCTCGGAAATTCGAGGAATATGTTATCACTTCAGTCGAACCTAATGCTCATCCCAGTCTGGGTGCTTCATGGAATCATTAACTTCGTTCACTGCGATGAACACCAAAGTAGCGTCAATGACGGCGCCCACCAGTAAACCGGTGAGTGCACCATTTTTCTTGCCTGCGAATTGATGAACTTGTTCGACTTGATTGATAGCAACTTGTTTTCTCCGACCCTCGTCCAATAGCAATAACGCCGAGCGCACCGGCATTTTCCCCTCGGCGATTAAGTTTCTGACAATCTCTCCGGTGAGATCAGTGCCGCTTTCGTCGCGCAAACGCATCAACTCTTCGAGACGTTCGCTGCTCACCTTGAATCTCCCATTCTCAGTTGCAGTGAATTGGATGAATCCAACCTCGAACCCCGACAATTTACCGGATAAAACTCTCTTCGGCGCTTGGAGGTTGGGCGAAACAAAAGTCATGGTGAGCGTATCCGCCAGGTTAGGCAAGTGGATCCCTTCGGGCAGGCGTGCTTGCGCTTTGGCATAAGCTTGGGCATATTGGCCAAGCGGCATAGGCTCCACGCCATTATACTTGCCTCTTAAAGTAATGCTATCCTTGCACAGAACTTCGATCATGGTGCCAACCTTTAAGGAATCCACTTTCCAGCCAGGGATGATCATTTCTTTGGGTTGGCGCGCATCGCTCATTGCGCCGAGGGTCAGCCCGATCAAGCTGCAGCCTGATATGACTACGGTAAATGGAATCGACAACCACATCCATCTTTGTATCAAACGATGCAAGACATTCATTGTGGCCTCCCGGTGTTCAATTTTCTCGTCGCAAAGCATCTACTCAGTTGAACGCGACTATTGCAGCAGAATGAGTTTTCGGGTTTGCACAAACTCACTCGCTTCCAACCGATACAGATACACCCCGCTCGCCAGGCCGTTCGCCTCCCACACGCGCTGTGCTTACCCGCTGGCAGTTTTACCGTCGGGCAACGTCAACTCCTTTTTGCCTGCTACATAGAAGGAACCATGCGCTCCACTTCAGCAACAATCAGTGCGACAATCTCATCCAGCTCGCGTGCGAGCGTTGCGCTCAACGCCATGCTCATGCGCTGTGTCTCTGCGGGCGCAATACCGTAGATGATCACTTCCGGCGGCGGCGCCAGCATTTGCATGGAATGCAGCAGTTCATAGACGCCGCCTTCATGCGCAGAAAAAACCGGGCGGGAGGCTTTCGCCAGTTCCTCCGGCGCAAAGCGAAACACCGCGCCGGGCTCGGCATCGATCTGCATCGCATCCACGATGATAATCTTCTTTCTCCCACGGCAAAGCGCGAGCAATTCAAACCCGCCCGTGCCGCCGTCGATCACTTCGACTTCCGGTGGCAGAGGCATGCGCTGCAATCGCCGCACGACGTGAACGCCGACGCCCTCGTCGCCGAGCAGAAGATTGCCGAGGCCGAGAATGAGTATGTTTTTCTCTTTCATGCCCTTTGTTTCAATAAGACAAAAGCGTTTTGCAGACAGTAAGAAGGAGGGCGGAAAAGTGCTTGCCGTTTTCCTTCGTGTGACCACATCAACTTCACTCCTTTGAGTTCAGGCTTTAATTTTCCGCCCTGCATTTTTGGGTCCCCAGCTTTTGCTTTAAGGTTGCGCCATTCACAAAATCCGAAACTGCTTCACCGACTTCCCCGGCTCCAGCAAATGCACCGCGCAGGCGATGCACGGATCGAACGAGCGCACGATGCGCGCCAGCGCAAAGGGATTGTCCGTGTCTTCGACCGTTGTGCCGAGCATCGCTTGTTCAATGGGACCGGGCTGGCCTTTGTCATCCCTTGGCGAGGCATTCCACGTGGTGGGCACCACGGCTTGATAGCGCGCAATCTTGCCGTTTTTGATTTTGATCCAATGCCCGAGCGCGCCACGCGCCGCGCACCACAAGCCCATGCCTTCCGCCTCGTCCGGAATTTTGTGCTCCGCACACACCGGCTCCTCCAGCTTCACTTGCATGATCATGCTGCTCAACTCATCCGCCACCAGCTTGCACTCCAAGGCACGGCTGAGGTGCCGGCCCATGACCGAATAGAGCGCTTCCGGGCCGACGCGCAACGTGCTCAATGACTCATCGATGAGTTGCACGGCTTTGGGCATGCTCTTGCTTTGATACGCCATGGCCATGCGCGCGAGCGGCCCGACTTCGTAAACCTCGCCGTCGTAGCGCGGCGCTTTCAACCAACTATAGGCGCCGGGCTTGGCGGGATTCGGCAGCGTGTCCGCTTTGCTCGGATGCACGTGGCTCGGCGAATCATACCACGAAGCTGCCACGTCTTCGGTGATCTTCCTGGGATCGACTGGCTCGATCCTGCCGTTCGACATGCGGCCCATGGGGAAGAAGCGCTTGCGTTTCGTGACCTCCGGCTCCGCGTCGAGATCGAACAATCCGAACGACAGAAAATTTTTGCAGCCCGCGCCGATTTGAAAATAGTCGCGGTAAACTTGCGCGACAGTGATCACATCCGGAAGATAAACGTTGTCGATGAAGTCGGTGAGTTCCTTCAAGCGCCACAGCGAAGTGGTGATGTTGTCGATGCGCGGAATGATGGTCACGCCGCCGGGCGCGATGGAGGCCATGTGCGGCATCTTGCCGGCCCAAATCGCGGCCAACTCGTGCGCCTTGAGACGGATTTGATACGCTTGGATGTAGTGATTGACGAGCGCTTCGCGTACCGTGTCGGGCAAGCGATAATCCGCCTCATAGCGCGGCACGAACGGCGGAATGTCCGGGCCGCGATAGAAATCCAGTGAGGCGAGGTGATAGAAGTGCAGCACGTGCGATTGAATGTAGTTCGCGCCCTGCACGATGTTGCGAATGAGACGTCCGTTGGGCGGCGGCATCACACCGAAGGCATTGTCGAGCGCCTGCGCCGAGGCAATTGCGTGCGGCACCGGGCACACACCGCAAAAACGCTGCGTGATTTGAATGGCATCGAGCGGCTCGCGATCCACGAGAATCTGCTCGAAGCCGCGATACAACGTGCCTTCGGATTTGGCTTCGACCACTTTGTGATTATCAACCGTGGCCTCGATTTTCAAATGGCCTTCGATGCGCGTCATTGGGTCGATCGTGATTTTGGTTGCAATGGTTTTCATGATGGTCATCTCCTCTGATACAAAGGTGAGTGCGCATCGGGATAGCCTTTTTCGGTACAGCCAAAGCATGGCGCGCCTGCGCCAATGCACCAGTTGACGCCGCCGTTCCACAAGCGAATCGGGCAATCGGCGCTCGTGAACGGGCCTTTGCAACCCAGTTCGAGCAAGCAGCCCTCTTCGCCAAACTTCGTAGCAAAGATGCCGTCGTCAAGATAATCGCGATTGATGCAGCGGGCGTGCACGGAGCGGCCGTAGAAAAGTTTGAGCCGGCCTTGCTCGTCGATCTCCTTCGGCGCGGGCATGCCATAGAGCAAAATCTTCGCGACCGTGCCGATGAACCAATCAGGATGGCACGGGCAACCAGGAATGTTGATGACCGGCGTGGTGATATTGAGCATCTGAAAAACTTCCGAGGTGCCTTTGCTGCCGCTCGGGTTCGGTTGTGCCGCCGATAATCCGCCATACGCGGCGCAGGTGCCGACGGTCAACGTCGCCATGGCGTTGCGTCCGAAGAAATCCACCCACTCGAGCATGGTGATCGGCTTGCCGTCCTTTTCGCCGATGTGGCCATACACGCCGTTTTGTTTGGTGGGAATCGCGCCCTCGACCACGAACACGTATTTGCCTTTGTATTTCTCCGCGGATTCGAACGCGGCCTCGACGGAGAGCGCGCCGGTCGCGGCCATGAGCGTGCCATGATAGTTGAGAATGAGTTTGTGCCCGGGCAGGATTTGTTCGAGAATGACGTTTTTGATGCTCGGATGAATGGTGTTGATCACGGAAACGGAACAGCCGCTGCACGTGGAAGCTTGCAGCCAAATGATGGGATATTCTTTGACGGCTTCATCGAGAGCCACAGCGAGCTTGGGCAGAAATTCCTCGACCATGCTCATCGCCGCGGGCGCGGCCACGGCCCAACGTATGAAGTCCCGTCGCGAGATGGGGGTTTTGAGTGACATGACGCTTTTGCTCCTTTCAATATCATAGCGTGAACTTCCATGCAAAAGCTTCGCACCACATGAAGCTTGTTTATTTATTTTTATCGCAACAGCAAGAGCTTTTTGGTTTGCACAAATGATCCTGCTTCCAAACGAAACAGATAAATTCCGCTCGCCAAGCCCTTCGCCTCCCACACGCGTTGATGCTTGCCGGCGGGCAGCTTTTCCGAAATCAGTGTGGCGACTTCGTTGCCGAGCACATCATAAATCTTCAGTGTCACCAAGCTCGTTTTCGGCACAGAGAACGCAATCGTCGTGGAAGGGTTGTCGAAGATTCCGCTCGCGGAAAAGGGATTGGGATAGTTCTGCTGCAAAACATAGCTTCGTGGAAATTCGTCCGGCGCCGTTTGTTCCTCAACACCGACGATAGCTCCGTTGATCGCATCGACGAAAATCGTCAATGGCGGAGAGGAGCTGGAAACATAATCCAATTTCCACACGGCGCGCTGCGGATCGGGTTGCAAAAAGCCGCGCGAAACACCGCCGGACACCGACACGTTCTGATTCGCGCCGCGGTATTGACTCCCGCCGTTCGCCTCCGCCGTGTTCATCGCCGCTTGGCTGTCAATCCAATTATCGGGCAAAGCAATTTTGGAGGGCGGGTCCCATATCGGTCCCTGAAACAGGACATTGCCCCCTAAAAGAATCACGACCTGCTCGGAGTCCAAGCTTGCAGAGTGATAGATGAAAAACCACATCGCAGCATTTCCTTGAGGGGTCAATTCACTTTGATGCGTACCCACCAGCACCAATTGCGCATCGCTGGCCCATTGTGTGGCCGCTTGATTTGCCGAGGCGAGATTCGCTCGCGCCGAAGTCGCATTGGCCGGACCGGGCGGCTGCACGGGCGAGCCGGTGCGCGCATCGAGAACGATATTGATGAACTCCTCTGCCAGCGGCGAGTCATAGGCAAAAAACCACACGGGCGTGTCGGCGCCGGCTGAAATGAAGAAGCGAATCTCGTTGCTCTTGACGATCGAGGGCAGGCCGGAATGCTTTGGTTTGTGAGATGGGTCGGAGTGTGCAGTCACTCCAACGCGCGCGAAGCTCGATCCCAATGGCGCGTTGAGAAGCGCCGCGTTGCTCTCGGCATCGGGATAGGCTTGGCGAAATGCACTGCCGCCATAGAATTCCGCGGAGTCTGAAGCAACGTCGCTGTCAATCCAATCATCAGGCAGCGGGAGCGTGAGATCAGGGCCTTCCGGGTCGCTGAACACGTCGGGAATGAAGAAGTACAAATTGCCAAGCTGAGTCAAGCCGAAAACGCTGTCTTGAATAGTTGAATAAAAAATGTAAATCCAAACCGGAGTTCGGCCTGTTGGCAAGAGAGCATTGCCAAAGAGCGCGCTCAATATTGCGTCGCTGAACTGTGTTTGTGCGATCGTCTGCACAGTGGGAAAATTCTGCCGCGCCGTCACAGCAACTGGGAGCGTGAGGCTTAGGTTCAAACCGGTCAGTTGCGCACCTTCGGGCACTGTGATTTTATCTGCAATATGATCGCCGTTTGCGTCGTAGCCGCCAAAGGCATCGTCGCCGGGTTCCATGCTGCCGTCGCCATTGCTATCCTTGAAAGCGAGCAGCAAATAAGTTCCGGGCTGAACATAATCGATCGTGTAGTTGCCGCTGCTTGATGTCACCACCGCGATGGCCTCAGGTTCGCCCTCTTCACCAAAGGGCAAATGCTTAAAGAGGCCTAGCGCCACGCCACTCGCATTGCCGGCAGTGAAGTTGACCGTGCCAGAGATCGTTGCAGTAGGTAGGCTGCTGCCGCTCGTGAAGGTGACGGCATATGGCCGATCCAGCAACTCACCGCTCGCGCTCTTCGCGCCGCTCAAAAAGAGCACGAACTTGGTGTTTGCGGTGAGAGAAAAATTCTTTGCCGTGACGGTTTTTAAATCCGGGCTGAGGGTGACTTCTTCCGGGGAGCCGACGGAATCCTTGGGAAAGATTTCGATGCCCAAATAAAATCCGGCGGAGACTTCGAATTTGGCGCTCGTATCAAGCGGCGCGCTAAATTCCAACACAATTGTGGCTGGGCTGGTGACGTTGGTCGCGCCATTCGTCGGCGACACAGAAATCAAACTGAGCTGGCCGAATACGGGACCCGCCCAAGCCAACAGCACAACGATGAGTATCACCGCGGCGCCATAAAGTTTTGCAACAAAGGTATGACTGTTCATAGCGTGCCTCCGGGCAATCGTTGAGAAGGATCATCAAAGCAATTGGGCGCAATCGGACTTTCATGCCGAGTCATGCGTTAATTGTGAAGCGGCGCTGCAAAATGCCGGCGGCGTGTGCACTTCGTTTTCATTGCAACAGGATGAGCTTCCTCGTTTGCACAAACTCACCCGCTGCGATGCGATACAAATACACTCCGCTCGCCAGGCCCTTTGCCTCCCACACGCGTTGGTGCCTGCCTGCCGGCAGCTTTTCCGCCACCAGCGTGGCGACTTCATTGCCCAGTAAATCATAAATCTTCAGCGTGACAAAGCTCGTTTTGGGCAGCGCGAACTCTATCGTTGTGGAGGGATTGAAGGGATTGGGATAATTTTGATGCAGCGCAAAGTGTCCGGGCACCGCCGATTCATTTTCCGCGACCGCAGTTTCCATGTTGGGAAGCACGCGCACGTCATCAATGTACCAGCCAGTTTTCTGTTGGGACTGCGTGGCATCGGAGATGAAGCGAAAACGAATGCGCACGTCGTCAAAGCCGGCGCCGCAGAAATTAGAGAGCGAAACGGAGTCGGCTCTCCACTGGTTATAAGTTCCGGTGCAGGCATAATTCAATCGCTGCCAGGTCGCCGCGCCATCCGCGCTCACTTCGATGAAGCCGGCGTCGTTGTCTGCTTCAATGAAATGCGCGGTCCAAAAAGTGAGCACTGCTTTTTCCGTATGGGAAAGATCGAGGCCGTATTTGCTCGTGAGCGAAACGTCTTGATTGGGCGGATAATATCCTTTCAGAGAGCTGTTGACGGAATGCTTGCCCGAGTGGCCGTTCAAGAACAATCTCCACCCGGCGGAATCAGCAAGCCAGCTTTCGATGCCGCTTTCGAAATCTTCGTAGCCAATAACAAACCTCTGCCATGCGCTCGCGCCGATATTGCCCGCGACACTCACGTCTCTCGCCGCAACTTTGTATTCGACCGTATCGCCGACGGAGAATTTCAGCGGCAATTCGCCTGCAAAACGACCAGGCTCTCCGGATGGTGTTAGCAACACGCTGTCTGCGATAGCTCGATTCGTTGCGCGAACGTGAGCATAAACGCCATTCGCTTCGACGCCTAAATTGTCTTCAACCACAGCGGACACCGGGCACGGCTCCCAGTTGCTGAGATGACTGCGCACTTTTGAAAACTCCGCGATGGATGGCGGCAACGTGTCCGGGCCAACATAGTACGAATACACCGTGTCGGGCGCGCCAACCGGACTTTGCCAATCGTAGTACGGATGGCTTGTCTGGAGATAATACTCAATCGTTGCTGCGGAGCCGGGCCCGGGAATTTCTGCGGCATAGTGTCTCGCCGCGGTTTCCGTCATTGGAACTGCAGTGAAATTTTGCTCGCCTTGCAAGCGCCAAAGCAGCGTCATGGTTTGCAAATCCGCGACGTTGCCGGTGACGTTTGCCGCCACTGCGCGCGCGCTGTGAGTATCTTCCGTGAACTGCAGCGGCTCGTGCTCGATGAAGTTCAGCCAGTGGATGATGCGCATGAACAGCTCGGTGCGAACGGAAGACGGAGCGCCGAATGGCGTGCTCTCATACGAATCCACGGCTTCGAGGCCAAAGCCGAGATAAACGACTCTGTGGTCGCCAGCATATTTAACCGCTCCGGCACGGCCGTCGCTGTAGGTGAAGATCGTGCTCGCGCCTGCCGTGGGCGCAATGACATCCGGGTATTGCCAAGCGGCTATCAATCCAGGCTGCCAGATATGAAATGCCATTCCATCGCTGATCGGATCACTTTTCACCCCTTTCACTTCTTGGTCTTCGCTATCATCCGAGAGATATTCCGCATGAAGATAGTCGCGCACGAACGCTTTGGCCTCATCCGAGCCGTCAAATACAAACAAGTAAGCGGCAATGTCCTGGCCGGAAACAAACAATTTACCGCCACTGTCAAGATATGATCGAATGGCATTTCGTTCTTGCTCACTCGACAAATAACCCGAATTCGAGCAAGATAGAACCACGATGGGAAATTGCTGCAATGTCTGCGCAGCCGGAAATCCGATACGCTGCGCATCCCAATAACCATAAAACATATTGTTCTGATCTAGAATATTTCGGAAGTAGGATTCGACATCAGGCACGCTGGCATTGGGATAACCGAAATCGTTGTCGATCAGGAGCAATGCTCTGTTGCCAATCGTGAACCCGATGGTCTCTTCGCGTGCATAGCCCAGGCTGGTCTCCAACTTTAGAACAAGCTCCACTTCTGCCGGCGCACCGTCACCGATTCTGAGCGTGAAGTCAAACGGCAGGCTTGTATCCGCCGGAAAAAACGCCGGATTTACTGTTCCATTCAGGATTTCGACTCCAGCGCTGGAGCTGGAGAGCCGTAGTGTTGACGCGCCGGCGCCTCCAATCGAGCAGTTTTGAACGTTGCAACGCAATTGAATCGTTTCTCCTCTATCGAACAAGCCATTGTCATTCCCTTGCAATGAATCGCTAAGCGAAGAGGAAAAGAGCGCCAGTCGTGCATCCGGTTCCGGCAGATTGGAATCCGTCAGTGCGCGATAAGCATTCACCCGGCCATGACCCAGCCTATTCCGGTACTGGGGGTTCAGCGCCTCAATGTTATCCACCGATAGCAGGACCTGCCGGACGATCTGATCATTGGTCCAATTGGGATGAAGCGACTTGACCAATCCGCAGACTCCAGAGACAACCGGCGTTGCCATTGAGGTGCCCCATCCACCTGCATACCTGTTACCTGGCACGGTGCTTAGTATCCAAGCACCCTGGCTACCACCTGGAGCACTAATATCGATCCATGGTCCGAAGCTGGAATAACCGGTTTTAAGGTCGTTTACGCTCACGGCGGCAACAGAAACGACGTGCTGGTAAGCAGCGGGATAAAATGCTATCTCGCCATTGTCATTACCAGCACCACAGACGACAACCGCTCCTTTGCTATAGGCGTAATTGATGACATCTTGTTCCCATTGCAGGAACTCATAGCCTCCCCAGCTATTGCTGATGACATCGGCGCCGTTATCGGCTGCGTAGACGATTCCTTCGAAGCCATTCCAAATCCAAAGCGTGTTGTTATCGTCGGCGGCCTTGATAGGCATGTATTCGCAATTCCAACTCACGCCTGCCACTCCTATTCCGTTGTTTGTGACGGCGCAGGCAATGCCCGCGACGTGGGTGCCATGGCCGGCCGCATTAGTACCTGGCGGAGGAGGGGTCGGATCGGCATCGCCGTCACCAAAGTCCCACCCGTGAATATCATCCACAAAACCGTTGCCGTCATCATCCACGCCGACCGCGCCGTTGGCTTCCGATTCATTCGTCCAAACATTCGCAGCAAGATCTTCGTGATGATAATCGACGCCGGTATCCACAATGGCGATGAGCACGGTGCTGTCTCCTTTTTGTATGTTCCAGGCTTCGGGCGCGTGGATTTGCGGGAGATGCTGCTGTTGGGCATACATCGGATCGTTAGGCACCGCCAGCAGCCGCCGTACATATACCGGCTCAGCGTATTCCACATTGGGATCGCCTTCCAACTCGCGCGCGACCATCACCGGGCTCAAGCGCTCCGGTATGCGCACTTTCAAAATGCGAGAGATGTCTGGGATGTTTGAGTTCGGCGGGATGGGTTTGTGGCGAAACATCTTCTGCACGCTGGTGGCGCCGAAGCGTTGCAGCTTGGCGTCCAGCGAAGAGAGGCCGGTTATGGTATTGGCCATCGCCAAAGTTTGCGCTGCAGCCGAGGATTTGATCTTGACCGCCACCACGCCCGGCACAATCTCGGGTTGGAGATTTTTTGTTTGAGATAAAAACTGCCCGGCATATGGGGAAGCATGAGAGCCTCCCGATTTGCCGGAGCCGGCGCCAATCACGATGAGAGCGAGAATGAAGATTATTGGCGCCACGAACAGACAGATTTGCCATCTGCGTTTCATGATGCACCTCGCTGGTTTAAGGTGAAGCCGAACTTTCGCACGTTCAGTCTCGATGCGGGCTGTGCTAAGAAAATCCGGCTTCGCAGTATTCGTTTTTCACCTCAGCAAACTCATCTTCCTCACCTGCGCAAACTCGCCCGCGCGCATTTGATAAAGATACACGCCGCTCGCGACGGGATTGCCGTGCTCATCTTTGCCATCCCACAGCACACGATGATAACCCGCTTCGTATGGCGCATTCACGAGCGTGCGAATCTCTTCGCCGAGCGTGTTGAAAATTTTGACGACGACGTGCTGCGCTTGCGGCAGCGCGAAGCGAATCTCGGTTGTGGGATTGCCGAAGGTTGCGTTCGCGGAAAAAGGATTGGGATAGTTTTGCAGCAATTCATACTGCGTGGGCACTGCTGACGCGCTCGCCGCCGCTTCTTCATTGAAAGAAGCCTTCGGCAAAGGCAGCGCTCCCGGCGAATCATGGTGCAAGAAAGTCACGTCGCGCTCGATAATGATGCGTTGCGCGCAGATCGCGCCGCGATAGCTCGTGTTCTTGCCCACAAACACTTCCGCATTCGGCGCGAGCAGCGTGCCGAGCACGTAACTTTCTTTGTCGAGCAATACCTGCGTGCTTTGCTGCGTCATGAAGCACACTTGCTCGCTGCCCGCTTCGCCCAACGGCGTGATGAGCACTTCCGTCTCCTTGCCCAGTTTCAGACTGCTCGTCACATGCACTTGCACCACACCCGCGGACACGTTGCAATGCAATTCCGTGGTCGATTGCGTTTCCAGTTTGGTGAAGTAATACTTGCCGCTGCTCAAGTATAGCTTCGCATCATCGCCCACGCACACGCTGCCATAAGAACCTGGAGCGAGCGTGAGCGCGCCGTTCGCCGGAACTTTGTAATTGGTTCCGCCGGCGCTGAAGGACGGCATCCAAATGGGGACAACCTCGACAACGCCGTGCTCGGTCATGGCGCCGGTAATCGTCGAGCTCGTGTGCAGATTGATCGCACCGCCCGCGGTGACATCGCCCACAATGCGGTTCTCTTTATCAATCGTGATGTTGCCCACGGCTTCAAGATTGCCCGTGAAGGTCGTGGGATCGCCGCGTTTGAAGTAGAGCGTGTTGTTGGAGTGCAGCACGCCTTTGCTGCTGGAAAGCTTGTTGCGGTTGACCTCAATGTGCTGATTGGCAAGCAAAGCATAGCCGTGCACATTGATCGTCACTTCATCCGTGGCTTTGCAGCCTTTGTCATCCGTGACTTCCACCGAGTACGTCATCGTGCCCGTGAGCGTCGCGTTTGGATTCGAGGCCGTAGGATCATCCAATCCAGTGCTGGGCGACCAACTGTAGCTGTAAGGCGGTGTGCCTTCCGCAGCGGTTGGGTCTCCGCCGATTGCAACCGTCTGTCCGGGCGCAATGAGTTTGTCCGCGCCGGCATTGGCCGAGGGTGCGGGATTGACGGTCAGCGTCATCTCATCCGTATCAGAAAGGCCGGTTGCCGTTTCCGTCACGGTCACCGTGTAAGTGGTCGTGGCGACCGGCGAGGCGTTCGGATTCGCCGCAGTGGGATCATCCAATCCCGCAGTGGGCGACCAACTGAAAGTATAAGGCCCGCCCATGCCGCCGGAACCGGTGGGATCGCCGCCAATCGTGATGGCAGAGCCCGCACACAGGGTTTGATCGGAACCAGCGTCCGCGACGGGAGGATGGCTCAACATATTCTCATACCAGAGGACTTTTCCGGTGCCCATAGTGGGAACAGCGAAGTCTATATCGCCGTCATTGTCGAAATCAGCGGCGGCGACAAAGAATGCTCCTTCGTTGTTGTCGTCAACTAGGTATTTGGAATATGCGCCCGCGCTCCGGAGGTATTGATAAATGTCGTTGATGCTGTAGACATTCGCGATAATGTCAAGATCGCCATCAAGATCGAGATCAGCGGCGCCGCTGCCACAGCCTCGCGCAACCTCGACAACGTGTTTCGTGACGGTCGCCCCCGCCCATGAGAGCCAAGCGATTTGAGGGTTTGATTCGACAAGGCTCGTGTACAACATGTCAACGATGCCGTTTTGATCAAGATCAAAAGCGCTCATCTGCACACAATCGATCCCATACTCGAGCGGATGCCGGGTGAAACTTTCGCTTCCGTCATTTTCCCACCAGTCCATGTGGGCGTAGCTATACGCTTGAGTCGTTGCGACATCTTTGTCGCCATCACCATCGAAATCCGCGGCGATGATCGAACGCGCCATGCCGTAGTTTTCGACAATCATGTGCGTCGTAAACTGTCCGGCGCCATTATTTTCCCACCAAATGGCTTTGCCGTTGTCCGGCCTCCCCCAGAACGTGCCTAGAATGTCAAGGTCCCCGTCATCATCGACGTCCGCAGCGGAGACATAGTCCGGTTGGTAGAAGTTGTAAATGGTGTGTTTGGCGAAATTCTGGTAGCCATCGTTCTCATACCAGACGATTTCATTTTCGTTGAGCGTTCCCCACGCCTCGGTCAAAGCGGCCACCAAATCGACAAACCCATCGCCGTTAAAGTCACCGGCATAAATACCCACCGCATAAGAAGAGGTGGTGCTTTCCACGAGATGAAATTGAAAATTCTTTGCGCCCAGGTTTTCAAACCAAAACACTTTGCCAGGTTTGGTTCCTGCGGTACCAGCAAGGTCCACGTCGCCATCACGATCGAGATCAATCGCGTAAAGTGTGTTGGCCCATGGAATATTCTCGCCCATTAGGTGACGTGTAAATGGGACTTGAGCACTGCTTTCAACCTGAAAAACCAACAACGCGGCGGCAATCAGGAAGAAGCATTTTTTGTACATGATGTTGCTCCTCTGAACAAGTTAAAGCGTTTGCGCAAAGTCGCGCGCATTCGGAATTGGACGAATCTCCCGAGACAATCGAGAAATTCGTCCAATGTGATTCATATTTCACCGCAGCAAACTCATCTTCCTCACCTCCGAAAACTCGCCCGCGCGGAGTTGATAGAGATACACGCCGCTCGCCACGGGCTTGCCGTGCTCATCTTTGCCATCCCACAGCACGCGATGATAACCCGCTTCGAATGGCGCATCCGCGAGCGTGCGAATCTCTTCTCCGAGCGTGTTGAAGATTTTCAGCTCGACAGGACTCGCTGCCGGCAGCGCGAAGCGAATCTCGGTTGAGGAATTGCCGAAGGTTCCGTGTTTGTTCACGGAAAACGGATTGGGATAGTTTTGGTGCAGCGTGAAGTCGCTTGGCGCAATGCCGCTCGCTTCCTCCGCGGGAAGCATTGCGTCTGCTTGCTTCGTAACGACCCAATTGCTGAACCAATCGAGGGTGCCGGGGCCGCCGTAAATCAACATGTGAAAAGCCTCCGTGCTGCCGGAGGCCAAATTCATCGGCCCGAAATGCGGCTCCATGTCGCGGCCGTTGTCTCCGTAGTTTTCATACAGCCAAGCGAAAGCGGGACGGCGATCCAGGAAGACCGTGCCGAACAATGCGTCGCGCGTTTCCACTTCCATGGTCATCCATTGGAAATCGGCGTTTTCCACGACCTGTCCTTGCGTGAGGATCGTGATCGTGTTCGAGCCATATTCCGCATAGCCCAAGCGGCCGCCCGGGCCGGTGTTCGCGGTTGATTCCAATGTGAGAGCAGTGAATGAGATGGTGTGGCCGGTGCGATTGATGAGTTTGTACTCCGCGGCAATGAGATAGGAGTTTTTGGTCAGCAAAAAGTTTTTCACGAATTTCATGCCGGTGGCGACTCCGCCTTCGGAAAGCACGAGACTCTGCCGCACCAGCGCACTGGAGCGCGAATTGGACACGATTTGATTCGTCCACGTAGCGCGGCCGACTTCCGTGGGCCAACCGCCTTCACTGTTCCAATCCTCGGTCCAGATGCGCGCGCCCAACAATCCTTTGCTGCCGATTTGGTTGAAGTGAGCCAACTCCTGGCCAGAGGCTTTAATGATCCACGAGGTGATCATGCCTTGCTCCGCGGCCAAAACGACTTTGATAAAACGATTTTCCAAAACGATATCATTGCCTTCGAATCGCGCAATTTGCCCGGATAAAACCGCAGGCAATGCGAGCACGGCCAGGGCAACAAAACCCACGACCCATGAGTTGATCCGAGCGTTACGCATGATTTACTCCATAATTCTTGAAGGTTCACAAAACATGGTCTTCGCGTCGTGACAACGAGCGCGAAACGCAAAGCCATACAGAAATTTTTCGGCAAACAGATCGAACGGAGGAAGCGGATAAACCTGTTCCGTATCCGCTTGCTTCGCGTGAGCGCTTACAAAATTCTTTTGGGGTGTGAATTGGGCCGCGTTGCGTTGTCGAAGTAGAGGCAATGCGCGGCGGTTTGGGCGATTGCAAAGGCTTTTCCTGCACCAAGAAGGGCGCGGCGTTTTCATTCAAACACAGCCGCATCCTTCTTGGTGCAGGAACACGACAACCGCATACGATGCGGCAAACAACGGAGGGAGACGGGGTCGCTCACCGGAGAAGAGAGATTAGGAGCGGAGAGCGTTGCGGCTGAAAGTGAATGACCGGTTGGGAAGATGCGCCGGTATGGAATGACGTGCGGAGGGTAAAACTGCTGTTTAGGTTGTAGGCTGGCCCCGTTCGTTTTTGCGAACAAAATACCCCCTCGCTCATTCTGCAACAATGCGGAGGGTCGTTGCATAACGACCTCCTGCGATTGTACCGCAAGATACTGCCTGCAATGAAAAACTACATCCTGGCCGCTACATGAATTACTTGTTGCGAACGCGCCCGGTGTTGTTGTGCTGTTTTCACAAACCTATAAACAGAGCCGAGCAACGCCGAATGCGCCTTCGTCCTCAGCGGCCAGAATTATGGCAATCGTTCTGTCGCTCTTGATCCTCCGATTTCTCCTATGCCGCGGAAATGGCGGTCGTGAGCAGCATTTTGAACAAAATATTGGCGCAGCTTGAGTCGCTTAGAATAATGCGAATTTCCATAAGAGAGCAGGTTCACTTCTCGTGCGACGATTCCAATTTGAAAGGCGACCCAGGTGTCTTCGCCATAAGGCATCCCTTTGGTAGTGATCTGCAACGTCTCGATCTCTTTGCCGTTTATAATCATCGCCGCTCCGCGTGAGCAGCGTGAGGAATCGCATGAATTTGGATTTGGACTGGGAAACTTGTCATCGGGCTGCATGAAATGTTTCATGCGCGTGCAAGTCTCTTCGAGGCTCACCCAGCCTCCGCTTTCTATGAATTCAAACTGGCTCGTCTTCGCATATTCGGTCGTATCGCGCGGCTCCGGAGGGACTGGATATGTGCGAGTCGATTTGCCCTTGGCCTCGACTCGTACGACACAAGTGATTCCATTACTGTCAGCACTGGCGGAAACAATTTCCCACCGTTCAGTACCCCATGAGTTGAAGCCGATTCCAGAATAAAAACTGGAGGTGTTGTCGCCATATTCCCACCAATTGCCGATGGCAAGCGGCAGGTAATCTTGAGCCGGATCGATCCCAAGTCGCACCCGCAATTCCAAGCCCGGTTTCATGACGTCGAGCGTGTCGCAATAGGTAAGAAAACCAGATTTGTGGGCGCGGAGGTAATAGCGGCCTTGCAGGAGTTGGACTTCAAACCGGCCGGAGCTATCGCTGACTGCGCCCGAAGAATCTTTATCATTGTAGAACTTCAGATCCGCACCAGCGAGGTGGACGCCAAGGTAATCTTCCACCTTGCCCTTGACTGACCACTGAACTGCGGGAGGAGAGGTTGGCAAGTCGCTACGACATGACCAACTCCAAATTGCCAAAACCCCAACCATGGCAGCAAAAGAGTACGTTGAGATTCTCATAAATCTTCCTCCTCCCCAATCTGGAATGCCCGCCCAACGGAGTGTCTTCAAAAAGAAACGGGACAGAGTGCTTATCACTCTGTCCCGCTGATCTGCCGTGCCTCCTCCTCACATACCCATCATCTGTCTCCACATACGGCAGAGGATCTCTCGGTTAACAACATTCGACAAAAGTGCTACGCACCTACGATGCGCGAGGCACTTGGAAGGTGCATCGCGCCGTTGCGACCCTATTTCATCATGATCATCTTCTTCATCGCCGTGAAGCTGCCGCTTTCCAAGCGATAGAAGTACACGCCGGAAGGCAGACTATTGCCCGCATCGTCCCGGCCATCCCACACGAACAGATGATAAGCCGCGGGTTGGTTGCCGTCCACCAAGCGGCGCACTTCCTGGCCGAGCGAAGTATAGATGCTCAAGCGCACGTGCCCGGATTTCGCCAATTGATACTTGATCGCGGTTTCGGGATTGAACGGGTTCGGATAGTTCTGTTCCAACGCATACACCGTGGGCATGGCAACGCTTTGATCCACGTTGGTCGGCGTTAATGCCAATTCCGGCGTAAATGCGCTTTGGTTGCCGGCGAAATCGAATGCCGACAGGCGATAGTAATACGTTTTGCCGAGGTCTAAACCGCCGTCGGCATATTCCGTGTTCGTCAGCCGCGCAATGCGATTGTCGGCGTTCGGCGTGAAGCCTTGCGTTTCGCCGCGATAAATCGCGAAGTATTGGAAGTCTGCGTCGACCGCTTCGTCCCACTTCAGATTTACCGTGCGCGAGACCACATTGGCGGAAACATTGGCCGGGGCAAATGGCGCGAGGTTGTCAATCGAATAGCCGCTGTCCGGTGCGGTTTCATAAACCACGCCGCGTGACTGCCCGGAGACGAAGAACACCGACCATTGCATGCCGGCAACGGTGCTGTCATAAAGCGTCGGCACCACCGCGCTGTAGGCTTCGTAACCCGAGGCCGGCAGCCAGGCGACAAAGTCCCACGTTCCGGCTTGATTGACGACGTAGCGCTTGCCGAGATTGGCTTGCACACCGGCGTTGATCAATTCTTCTTTGGAGCCAAGTTTGATGGCTGCAGCATTGTTCGCCGCATCAACACGGCGCCAAATTGAATAGCTGGTCACCGGGTTGGTCGCCGCCGGGCCGTCAGCCGCAAACTTGGACCACATGAGGCGGACTTGCTTGCCTTGATCTTGCGGCACGTCTTTGATTGAAGCAATCTTGCCCGCGCCGATGTCGCCCGTGGTGAGGGTTGCAATCGAGCGGCGCAACAGTGCAATCGCATAGCCGGCATTGTGCACGCCGTGACTGCGGTCTTCTTCCACGAAGCGGTAATTGTAGGCCGCTTTGGTCAGCGTCTTTCGATACTCGACTTGCTCGGGTGTAAGCCCCGGAACCTTTGCCGGATCCCAACTGTAATCCGCCACGGTGGTGACGACATCCGGGCCTGCTGGAGGCAGCAACTCCGCCAACTCCTCAAGCAAACCTTCGATCTCGTGACGGGTTCCTTCGATAGTGCCATCTTCGTCGTAATCAGCTTTTGCCATGATGTCGTCAAAAGATTGGATCGGGCCATGACAGGTTTGGCAGACTGCGACATGCTGGACATCATCCGAAGGATCAGCCGGTGTGCCGCCATCCCAGGTCATGGCATACGTGTGCCCTCCGACTTTATCCTTTGCTGGATTAGGAGCGGCCGGTGTGGCCTGCATATGGCAGGTCACGCACGCATCGGCAACGGCAAACTTGTGGCCGGAAGAGCCGATCGGAACACCGTACTCAACAGCGTTGGAGCCGTCGATCATGTCTGCCTGATTGCTATAGTGCGGGCCAAAGTAGGTGCCAATATTGTTCGGATTGTTGACATAATCTGCTGCATCGCGCCGGCTAATGTGGCATTGCATACAGACTTTGCCCATGCCGCCATACTTCACCACAGTCAGCGTATCGCCCAACTGCACGTCATCCAACGTGCGCACTTGATACGGCAACAACTCCGAGCGGTGTGGATCGTGGCAGACGGCGCAGCTAATTTGCGAGAAGCCGTTCGTCGGACGATTGTCGTTTAATTTGGGATCGATGCGGCGAATAAATCCCCAACCCGAGTGGCACTTCGCGCAACCCGAAGAAGCCGGACGATTGGCAACGGATTCAAACTCGTCGCTGAGAATGCCGTGCACCGAGCTTTTCCATTGTGTGCTGATGTTATGATACGGCGCTTCTTCGTGGCAATAGCCGCACGCCGCTTCATCCAGGCTCATTGAGATAGCGGTCTTGTCAATGCCCTTGTGCTCACTGCCCGGACCATGGCAGCTTTCGCATTGAATATTAGCGCGGTGCGCAAGTTTGGGATAATTGGTTTTGAGCGCCTCCCAGTTGCCCGGTTGCAACACCGCGGGGAACGTCCAGCCTAATTCTTTTTGCACGTCGTCGAAGCCGTCGTTCACAGCCGCGGGTTCGAGGTCATAACCGAGGGTGTGGCATTCAATACAGTTTTCGCCGTAATGAGCGCTGGCTTGGCCATCAATCGCGCGCGTGAAAAACGTGGCGTGCTTGGTTTTGCTCCATTCCTGGAACTTGGCATCCGAAGGCGTGCTGTGGCAAAGACCGCACTGCGGGAATGTAGTGGGCAGGCCGTCCATGCCGCCCACGCCCACGAATTTCGCGGAAGTAAGGGTCACCGACTTCGGCGCACTCGTTCCGCCGGCAGTCGTAATCACCAACTGCACAGTGAACTTGCCCACGACATCCGGTTTGAATGTGGTTTGTTTTTTATTGCTACTATCTAACGCAGCCACGGAGCCGCCGGGCCGCCCAGACAGCGTCCACGCGTAGCTCGTGACCGTTGCATTCGAGGAATCTCTTCCAATAAGATAAACGACTTGTCCAACTCCAACCGTAGACAATCCGGTGGAACGCGGCGAGGTCCAGCCCAAATCATGAAGCTCTTGCGGGCTGTAGCCTTCGATCTTGATTACCGCTTTTTGCGCGAATGCAAAACTGCTCAACACCAGCAGCAGCAGCAACGTCGCCGAGCAAAATCGTAACGTATTTCCTTTCATATTGCCTCCATGTCCGTGATACACTGGTGAATTGGTTTAAAAGGAACCTCTCACTCCACGAAGCCGCTACCCTCACCTCCTTTCCTGAGCAATTGGGAAGGCGGTTCTTTTCGCATGACAGACTGCGCAAGCAAACCTAACTTCCGCGTTCATTTTAAGCAATAACGGGGCAGGGAGAAAATCGCCCTGCCCCGTTTCTGTCTACCCGTTCATTGCGTTTCACATATGTCTCCATTCCTTAATCATGGGGGTAGACAAGATGTGGATTTCCATAAGTGTCGGTGAAGCTTTGTACCAAACGGCCTGCTTGCGAAAAAAGAGGAGCCAGCATAGAGACGACTGGCTCATCTTCTCTTCCTCCTCACGACAATTTTTTCAAGAGTACTGGCGTTCTTCTAACATGAGGTGTTCCTTCAGCAGGTCGTTAAGCAATGGCGGTGCCAGTGCAAAGCATGGAAAATAGCGTGGATAACTCGTAGGGAAACAATGCGCACAAAGCGCTGCGCTGTTTTAAAAAGCATTGCGATTCCGAGAAGTAGGAAGAAGGCTTCTCAAAGTCGCAAAGCTGAAAAGCTCAAAGCCATTGTCTGTTAATCGGCATCAACCACCTGCGCCTTGTAGCTTGATGGTTCCTAATCAGGTGTCGGGTAGTGCTTCACCCGGCGTACTCAATGTGCCGGTCGTGAATATTTTCAACCATAAAAAAGAGCCGGCTGAGGAACAGCCGGCTCCAGCCGTGAAGCGAGAAGCCTTATTTCATCAACACCATTTTCTTGGTGCCCACAAAATCGTTAACCGTCAAACGATAGAAATAGACGCCGCTCGCGAGTGTGCTGCCGTTAAACATGACCGCGTGCTTTCCCGGCGGCACGTTTTGCTCCAGCACGGTGACCACTTCTTTGCCCAACATGTCGAACACTTTCAACTCGACTTTGCCGCTCTTGGGCAACGTAAACGGAATGACCGTGACCGGATTAAACGGGTTCGGATAGTTTTGCTGTAGGGTGTAGACTTCGGGCAAGAACGCAACCTGGCGGTCGGCAACGCTCGTGAGCGTGCGTTTCCACCAAACGCCGTCCGGACCATAGTAGTACATCAACGTGTCGGCGAGCGCAAGATCTGTGGCTTCGTTCCAACGCGTGAGATTCGCATCCGTGCCCACGCCCAGAGTCGCGATCGTGCCCGTGGCATTGCGATGACATGCGGTCGCGCACGCATTGAGCATGCCCACGGTTGGCGTGGTCACGTCTTTATAGAAGATCGTCTTCTCCGGCGGAATCACGTCGAACGTGTGAGTATGAATGTCATAAGCTTTCGCCGTGATCGCGGTCTTGGCCAAATGGCATTTGCTGCACCGGCTGCTGCCTCCGCTGCTATTGGCGTTCTCCGGGTCATAGCTGTGATGCGTATGTTGGCTCACCACTGCGGCAATCGCGGCGCGGTTGGTCGCGGGATCCTTCACCATGTCTTTGGTAATGTTTGCGAACGGGCCGTGCGTGGCATGACATGACAAGCACAATGTATTGTCGTCATTCGCGACTTTGAACTTGTCCGTGCCGACTTGCAGCGAATCCACGATTTGATGTTTGCCCGGAGGCTGATGCGGATCATGACACGTGAAGCAATTCACCGGCACGAAGGGATTGGTGGCATGCTTCGAAGTGAGGAACTCTTGGTATTGTTGATGATGCTGCCGCGCGGTCACGCCGTCGGGCCACACGCCGGGTTTGTTGATGATGAACTTTGCCAGCTCGTCGCCGGGGATATAGCTCGTGTTCGTGTTTTCATCCCACGGAAATTCGAACGTGTCGTGATTGCTGAAGCCGCGAAAGTGGCATTGGCCGCAGGCTTCGAGCTTGCGGTCGTTGCTCGTGAGCTTCGCGGGGTTGATGATCTTCTTGTCCGTGCCGAAGGCATTCGCGGGATGCAGGCTCGCCGGGCCGTGGCAGGCTTCGCATCCGACCACGATGTTGGCCACGCTGCTATTGTTCGCCCACGTGGAAACGTAAGAAGTGTCATTGCCCGCAACCACGCGCTGCACTTTATTGCCGGTGATGTGGCAGCCCGAGCAGTTCTTGTCCCATGAAACTTTGCGGAACGAATTCGTGCTCGTGGGTTTGGGATTGCCCGCGGCGTCAAACCAGTTTTGCGGGTTATACGAAACCCAGTCACCGGTGGAGTTGTCGAGATAGCCTTTGGAATTCCACTGGATCGGCAGAATATAATAGCTGTCGCTGATCTTCACCAAATAGCGTTGTTTCCAGCCGCCGCCATAGGTGAAATTGATTTCGTATTCTTGCCCGCTCGCGCCGACACGCGCGAAAAATTTGTCGCCGTCGGCGCGCAACACGACTTGTGCATTGCCGTAGCTCGCGCCCATGCTCACGGTTTTGGTGAAGTCGCCTTTGATGTTTGCCGCGATCGCGGGCAAGTGAATCTTTGAATGCAACGATTGACTCCACGTCGTGTACTGATTGCCAAACGCGCCCGCATGGCAGGACTGGCAAGTCTCCGAGCCGATGTAGCTGGCGGTTTGCGCCGCGACCCGCATTGAGCCGGCCATGAGAAGGATGCTGCAGAAAACCACCGTAACCTTTTTCATGTACCTCTCCTTTTTAGTTTTGTGAAATTCTCACCACAACAAAGTTTAATCCCACCATTGCCAAGCGGGATTTTGGGCGGATCAAAAGGCAACGGCAGTGCCAGTGCAAAGTGCGGAAAAGAACACGAATAACTCGCGGGGAAACAATATGCCTAATGCACTGCCAGCCATTTGAAAAGCATGCGATTCCGAAAAATAGGAGAAGCCTTCCCAAATTCGCAAAGATTGGAAGAGTTTTTTAAATCTTCGCAATGATAGGAAGCTGTGCGAGTCCTTTGATTCTGCCTGGTCACATTGATTTTGCCTGCGAAAACACAAGACGTGAAAAACTCCTTTGACGTGTTTCGTGACCACGTAAGCTAGCTTGCTGATGAGCTTCAAATTCCGAGAAACATCACCATGCCTCCGGTGACGGCAATGACCAGCCCGGCGATGGCATGGCTATAGTGCTCCATTTTGTGAAAACGCACGAACCTGAGGCCCACATAAGCCAGCCACGCTTGCGCCAGCATCATCAACAAAGTCACGAGGCCAAACAGCGCGGAGACCAAGACCACCACGAATTGGTCTTGCGTCGCGGCGACAAACATGAGCGGAATGAGCGGCTCGCATGGGCCTAATACGAAAACCGCAATCAAGGTCCAAATCGCCACGGATTTTCCAGGCTCGGGCGCGTGATGGTGATGCCGGCCCACTTGCTTGAGCCCCCATAGCGCGTATGCGATTCCGAAACCGATGAGCAGCAACCCCGCCACTTCACCGCGCTGCGATTCAATCCCTTCGAGGTGCGTGAGACTGAAACCGAGCACCAACCCGACGGCGCCAATGAGAATCGAGGAGCCGACGTGTCCGAGCCCCGCCAGCAAAGTTACCCAAAGCAGTTTGCTGGTGGACCATTTTCGCGCGCGCCCAATGCCGACAAAGGGCAGCCAATGATCCGGAGCCAAAGCATGCACGACTCCAATCGTCACCGTCGAAAGCAACAACACCCACAGCGAGCTGGTCATAAAGGACTCCGTACCTTATTTTAAGTTTCAAAAGCTCATCACACAACTTTACTAGACTTTTCAAGTTTAGTGTGCGTCTAAAAATTACTTCCCGAAATCGTCGTAGTCCTGCCCCCTTGTGGGGCATTGGTGGAACACAGAAATTCATTGTTCCATCATCCGCCCACAAGGGGCGGGGACTACATGGCGCGAAGTTATTTTTAGAAGAACCCTTAGTAAAGTTTTTGCCCTTCCACAATGATTGCACTTCACAGGAACTAACAAATCCTCGGCAGTTGCTCGCCCACCAACAAATCCACCACTCGCCAAGCGCCGAGGCGCGTTTGCATGGAAACCAATCCTGCGGGTTCCGCAACCACATCGCCGATGATCATCGCTTCGCTGCCGAGCGAATGACGGCGCATGGCATGGAGCACGTCTTCCGCGACCGCGCGCGCGACGACGGCAACGAGCTTCCCTTCATTGGCGACATAGATGGGATCGAGGCCGAGAATCTCACACGCGCCCGCAACCGCGGGCTTGACTGGAATGCGATCTTCGCGAATGCGAATGCCGACGCGCGAAGCCGCGGCGAATTCATTCAAAGTCGCAGCCAAGCCGCCGCGCGTGGGGTCGCGCAGCGCATGCACACCTTCTCCGCCGGCGGCGAGCAACGCTTCAACGAGTCCGTGCAGCGCAGCCGTATCGCTGGTAATGGGCGTTTCGAAGGCCAGCCCTTCGCGCTGCGAGAGAATTGCCATGCCGTGATCGCCAATGCTGCCGCTGAGCAGAATCACGTCGCCGCTCTGCAAATTTTGTGAAGAGAGTTGCAACCGTGTTTCGAGCACACCGATACCCGTAGTGTTGATGAAAATTTTATCGCCCTTGCCTTTGTTGACCACCTTCGTATCGCCGGTGACGATGAGCACGTTCGCACGTTGCGCCGCCGCGCGCATGGATTCGACAATCTTGCGCAGCTCCTCCAGTGCGAAGCCTTCTTCCAACACAAAACTCGCGCTGAGAAACAGCGGCCGCGCGCCGCTCATGCACACGTCATTCACCGTGCCGTTGATCGCAAGCTCGCCAATATCGCCGCCGGGAAAAAAGATCGGATCGACCACAAAGGAATCCGTGCTCATAGCGAGACGCACGCCGTTGATCTCCACCACGGCTTGGTCATCTTGTTTGTTGAGATAAGGGTTATCGAAGGCCCACAAGAATAGCCTGGCAATTAAATCGTTCATCATTTTCCCGCCGCTGCCATGGCCAAGCTGTATGGTATCGTGTTTGGTAATCGGGAGTGGACATTGCAGAGAGAATTCGCTCATCCCAAATGCTCCTCTTCGCCTGATCAAGTTTGACGATCAAAATCGGTAAAGTTGTTTCCATCCGAACTCATTCCCCCGGCCTCCCCTCTCTTGAGAAGAGAAAGGAGAGCGCAGGTTTGAAGCCTTGAACTTCCCCTTCTCTTTTAAGAGCAGGGGACCGAGGGGATGAGTTAAAATTATCGATTACCGGGTTTGATCGTCAAATTTCATTAGACCTCGTGCTTTTTGCCCGAAACCGCTGATACGCATAATACGCCGAACATGCTCCTTCCGTTGAAACCATGGTTGCGCCCAGCGGCGTTTGTGGCGTGCAGCGCGTGCCGAAAGCGGAGCACTCGTGCGGCTTTTTCAAGCCCTGCAACACCAAACCGCTGATGCATTCCTTCGGCTCTTCGACGCGCAGCTCGCCCATATCGAACACCACTTCCGCGTCGTAGTTGCGAAATTCCGCGCGCAAACGCAAGCCGCTGTTGGGAATTTCACCGAGACCGCGCCATTTGCGCGGCGCGATTTCGAAGACTTTGCGAATCAACTCTTGCGCGGGCCGATTGCCTTCGCGGCGCACCACACGCGAGTATTGATTCTCCACGCGCGCCTCGCCGTTCTCCAATTGCCGCACGGCCAGCAAAATGCCTTCGAGAATGTCCATCGGCTCGAAACCGGTGACGACAATGGGCACGCGATACTGCGTGGCGATCGGCTCGTATTCTTCCCAGCCCATCACCGTGCACACGTGCCCGGCGGCGAGATACCCTTGCACACGATTCTGCTTGGAAGAGAGCAGCGCTTGCATTGCGGGCGGCACCAACACGTGCGAAACCAAAATCGAAAAATTCTGCAAACCTTCGCGTTGCGCCTGCCATACGGCCATGGCATTGTTCGGCGCAGTGGTTTCAAAACCCACGGCAAAGAACACCACTTTCTTTTGGGGATTCTCGCGCGCAATTTTCACGGCGTCGAGCGGCGAATACACCACGCGCACATCGCCGCCTTCGGATTTCACCATGAATAAATCTTTTTCCGAGCCGGGCACGCGCAGCATGTCGCCGAAAGATGTGAAAATCACCTCGGGCCGCGCCGCAATCGCCAGCGCCTTGTCGAGCTGTTCCAGCGGCGTAACGCACACCGGGCAGCCCGGACCGTGTACCAACTCAATCTCTTGGGGAATGATTTGATCGATGCCGTTTTTGATAATCGCATGCGTTTGTCCGCCGCACACTTCCATGATCACCCAATGCCGTGTGGTGAGCGCGCGAATCTCCTCCACCATGCGCCGCGCGATTTGAGGGTTGCGGTATTCGTCGAGGTATTTCATGGCGATACCTTTCCGGCCTAGCCTTTGTGGAAGAAGGGGGGAATTCTTGTGGCGCGCGAAAAGAATGAGTCTAATCTATCTGATGATTTTCAGAGAAGCAACAACGATTTTTTTGCAGCCCTTTTGCGGCAATCCCGTATGGATTCAGCAACGCGCTTCTGCCCGACGGGAGGCGCCAGTTTTTTCCAAGCCATCTACGCAACTCGTTCTCATGCACTGTAAGAAATTTCTGCAAGAGCATAACTGTTGGAAAAAGGCGCGGGCGCGACACTGTTGGTTACCTTTGTTCGAGAAAAACTTTGCGACCGAAATTGTTACAAACAGAGCAAGGTCTTCCAATGGATTGCAAGAAAACATCGCGCCATGGTATTTTTCAAATGATGAGTATGTCACTCCAAAAACCACAGCGACGAGAAATCCTAACTTGCATTTGCGTGATGGCGCTGTCATTCGCATGCGGCCGGGCATGGGCGCAAGACGGCCCCAAGAACCAACGCTGGTTCGTTGCGCCTCAGTTTTTTTTCGTCCATTATGATGCCAGCTTTGGGTATGATTTGAGCTATGGTGCAGGTATGAGCTTCGGGCGGCAATGCGGGAACGATTGGCAGTTTCTCGTCGGAAGCACATATCATCGCGCCGTGCAGCCGCTCATTTTTTTTGGAAAGCAGCAGAAAGTGAAACATGATTGGCATCGCGCTTCCCTCGCATTGCAGAGACAATGGCGGTTGGATAAAACCCGGCGCTGCGTGTTCTTCACAGAAGTAGAAGCCGGAGTGCTTTTCATGCGCTCGCGCGAGGTGCAAATCTCCGGCGGCGCTGCGGGTGTGATGACTCTGCCCTCCAAAAGTGCGATAAAATTCTCGCCGGCATTGGGAACGGGACTGCGCGTGCGCGTTTGGCCATGTTGGGAGGTATTGTGTTACGCTAAAAGCCCCAGTGTTTCTTTAAGCGAGCGCCGCCTTGAAAGCGCGAGCACGAAACGTGTGTGGAAACTATACTGGCAACTGGGCGCGGGCTTGAACTACTCTTTCTAAAATGGATTTGAACCGGAAACTCGTGAGCGCAAGGATTGGGCGAGCCTTGGTGTTGCAACGCATACCAACACTGCTTATTCTCGTCGCAACATTGTGGAGCAGCCGCAGCTTCGCGCAAATCGCGATTTTGAAAAACGACACCACGCCGCTTTATGAAAACCCTTCCTTGCAAAGCAAACTAGTCGGTGTGCTCGCCGCGGGGGATACGGTGCGTATTCTGCAAACGCGCAGCGGTTGGGTTTATCTCACTGCGCGCCAGCAACAAAAAGGCTGGATGCGAACCGGCGCGAAAGCCGCGTCGCATTTTTTCTTTCCTTCGAAAAATTCCACCCCTGAAAATTCCAAAACGATTGTCACGCGCGTCGCACCTTACGACGGCGGTATTGTGCTGGGATTGGGCACGTTCGGCGGTGATTTCGTATATGCCGGCCGTTTCTACTATCGCAATCTGCCGCGTTGGGAGCTGGAAGGCTCGTTCGAATATGTGGCGGGGCAAATCGCTTCGCTCTATCTCATGCATGCTAACGCGCGCTACGTGCGGCCCGTCAAGCGGCGCTTCGAGGGTTATTTGACCGCGGGCGCGGGCGTGATCAACACCGTGCCCATTCAATCCGCGGGTGGCAAGACGATTTCAAACATGGCGCTCAACTATGGTCTCGGCGTGCAGCGCCGTCTCAACAACAACAACTGGCTGCGCGCGGATCTGCGCCAGTTCACCGCCGTGAGCCAACGCGGCTCCCTCAACTTCCTCGAATTCACCGTCGGCATTGCGATTGGAATGCGTTGGGCGAAGTTGTGAAACGATTGTAGTGTGTGCGCTTGCGAGCAACTCAGTAGGCTGTCATTCCGGAGGAATCTTTTTACTCGCTTGAAAGAGCGCTTGTTCTGAGTCGTGTTCCGAGCACTAGCAAAGATTCCTACTGAATGACTTCACGGTAGGATGGTTTTAGATGTCCTCAAGATTTCGGAGAATATATGGGCAACCGATTTGGGCTGCAATTTGTCATCATAGGCTTTTTGCTTGCGGGCACACTCACCACCGCACACAGTCAAACGCAAACCCGCACGCGGCCGCAAACGCAAACGCGCCGAATCGCAACGCACGAGCTGGCGCCGTTTTTCGGTTTTTATGCGCCCGATCGTTTCGAAACTTCGCTCGCATATGGCATTCGCTATTATTATAACATCGACCGCCGCTTCGGCGTGGGCGCAGTGTTGGGCATGGGCCACGCGAGACAGAATTTCGTGCGGCGGGTGTTGAACAACGCCAGTTTGCAAACCGGTTCGGATCGCGTGGTTTTTCATGGCGCACGCGCCACGCAGGCTTTTCCTGCGGGCAAAATTGAGCCGTATCTCATCTTTCATGTCGGCCTCACGCGTTTGTATAGCCAAAATAGCTTCACGTTCGGCCTCGGCCTCGGCACAAAGGTGATGACCAATCGCAGGTTTGCGTTACGCTACGAATTCAACAACTACATCTTCACCAGCGGCCGCGATAACAATGCGTGGACGAATAAGAATCTTGAGATGGCGTTGGTGTTGGGGTATTATTTGTGAAGACATATCAAGGCGTCAAAATCGACCCCTTAGCCATTGCGATTGCTTCTTCTCAAAAGTAATGCCTCAGTTATTGGTGGAAAACCTAGCGCAGACATCCTTGTCTGCAGGCGGGGACGCCTGCGCTACTCCACCGGTAACTGAGGCATTACTCTCAAAAGCAATGAAACAACTTTCAATTCCTAGCTTCTCCTTTCGTTGGCACAATGCTTGTCTCACTCAACCGCACATTCTCATCGCGCCGTGTTCGCAGTTGCAGTAAGTTTCAGAATAAATTCGCGGCCCACCTTTCTTACCTGCCCACAAGGCTGTGGGCGTTTACAACCTCAAGCACGAAGTTGTAAATCCCGTTTCGTTTTCGTTATCCCTCGCAACGCCGAATGGACGTGGTGTTGTTTCGTGTCCGGCTTCCGGCTAAAATATTTTTTCATCTGAGTGACACTACACCAAATTGTCATTCTGCAAGAATCTTCCCTCGCACTTGCGACACAGCTTGTTCGAGAAGGTGTCTCAAGCACTAGGGAAGTTCCTTACAGGATGACAATGTTGTAAACCAGCTCGCAGCGAGTATATCGTCTTCACCTCAATCACAAACCAGGTCTGCAGGATGCATAGACTGTTTCGCATATTGTTGATGGTCGTCGTATTGTGCTCGATTTTGGGTATTGCCTCGACCAGCTTCACCGACGATTCGGTGGCGCTCAAAACCAATTTCTTCACCGATAGCGGCGGCTTGCTCGTGCGCTCGCCGTCATTGTTGTACGTCAAAGAACTGGCGCAAAACTCTCTGCTGTCTTTGCAATACACGATGGATCGCGTGCGCATTCCGCCATATCGCGGCATTTCTGCGAAGCCCGTGGCGCTCGATGGCACCACCGGCGCTTCGAAGCCCGCCTCGGATAGCAGCAGCAACGGTTATTACAGCAAAACGCGCAACGAATTCACCGCCAATCTCACCGCGCAACGCTGGGGTGTGACGGCGTATTACTCGCTGGAGAATGACTACACCGGCCGCTTGCTCAGCGCAGGCGTGAATCAAGATTTCAACCGCAAGAACACGAATCTCGCATTCAGTGTGGGGTATGGTTACGACACCATCAGTCCGCTGGGGCGCAAGGCCACGTATCAACGCCGCAACTTGCTCGTCAACGCCACGCTCACGCAATCGCTCTCGCCTGTCACGATCATGCGCGTCGGCCTCGATGTGTCGCAAGTGCGCGGCTATCAAAACAATCCGTATCGCACCGTGTTCGTGCTCGGCTCGCCCACGCTGGAAAATCATCCCAAGGAACGTTTTCGCGTTGCCGGGTTCGCCAAGCTCAACACCTATTTCAAGCGCGCGCACGCCGCACTGTGGCTGGATTATCGCCTGTATGGCGATGATTGGGGCATTATTTCAAACACCATCAGTGTGAAGCTGCATCAACAAATCTCGCAACGTTTGCTCATTCGCTATCGCTATCGTTTCTATACGCAAACCGCCGCGGATTTTTATCGCGCCAACTATCCGCTCCTCACCGCCTCGGCATTTTACACGGATGACTACAAGCTCGAGCCGTTCTATTCGCATTTGTTCGGCTTTATGATTTCATATGGCCTTGAGCCGCTCGCCGATACCGTGCCGTTTTTGGCGCACACGACGTTGGACGTGAAGTACGAGCGATTTTTCACCTCGAATACCTTCACGGCGAATATCTATCAAGTGGGTTTGACGGTGCATTATTGACGTTACGATTGTCATTCAGGAAGAAGCTTTTCGAGTGCTCGATACAATGTCGAGGCAGGCGCTCTTCTCGGCGCTTAAAAAAATTCCTGCTGAGCGACAGCCTTATAGAGAAATTAAAAATCCTTTTTCCGCACAAACCTTTCAGGAGGAAACCATGTGCAAAGCTCATTACAAAAAGCTGATGCTCCTTGCGTGCACGGCTTTGCTGGAATGGACCACCTCCGCCATTGCCGGTGGCGCGACCGATCCGAAAAATTTAGGCTACCGGCGCGTGGCTCAGAATGATGAAGCGGTCGTTGCGCTCATGGCGCAACGCGTACTCACAGGTGTCGCGCAACGCGATCCTTGCCTCTATCAAAGCTTTCTCGCCGATGATTACCGCGAGGAGGCAGCGATGAGCTCAGTCTCGAAAATGACCGCCGGCACACGCGCCCTCGCAACGCAAATCGACGCACAAAAGCAGGAGGCGGTTTGCAGCATTCCGTTTGCGCAGGGCGTCGTGCAACTGCGTTTCATCAAACAAGGTGAACGCTGGCTGATGGCATCGTCATCCGGCTTGGCGCAATTGGCGAGAAGCGTTTCATTCTCGGGTTTACATAAGGCTTCGGAGGCTTCGTCGTCACTGCTGAACTCTTCCACGAACGCAGCACACTATTCTTTCATCGACAAAGAAATTGCCCCCGAGCATGGCTTCAACATCTTGTCGCGGCACGTTACGCAAACTCGGTTGCAGCGGCGCTTGTTCGGCCTGCCGCATAGCATGGCGCTCTTTGCAAAAGTGCAGCAGTTTGACGCCGCGCCGTTCATTGCCGCGAGCTACGTGCAGCTCGTCACCGATCCCGCGTGGAATCGCATCGTGTACGGCGATTATCAACGCTGGATCAAAGCATACGACGGTCGCGATAGCGGCCGGCCGCTCAATCGGCCGCAAGGCATTGCGGTGGATGCGCAAGGCCGAGTCTATGTTGCCGACACCGACAACGCGCGTGTGCTCCTTTTGCAATTGACCGGTCCTTCAGAAAATCTCTCGCTCACTTTTGTGCAGGAGATTGGCAAAGGCGAGTTGGCGCAGCCGAGCGCGTTGGCGTGGGATGATCGCGGCACCATCTTCGATGGCAGTGACGACGTGTTGTGGGTGATTGATCGCGGCAACGCGGCGTTGTTTGCATATCAACTCAGTACCGCGCAGCAGATCATCAAATATCAAAGCGAGAGTTTGAGCGATCCCGTTGCAATTACACTCGGCCGTTTCGACGGGCGCAGCGACGGCAATCTGTATATCGCGGATGCGGCGACGCGCACGCTGCAACGCTTCTATTTCAACGGCGCTGCGCTTCAACAGCTCAATAGCATTGCGGGCGGAGAAGAAATGGTCCCCACCGCACTCGCGACGGATCATTGGGGCAATGTTTATCTTTCCGATGAATCATATCGCCAAATTCAAAAATACTCGCCGAGTTTGGAACTGCTCACCACGCTGCGCGCGGAAGATGAAAACTTCCGGCCATTACAGTTTCAGACTTTGTTCGGCGCACTCGAACTGGCAAACACCGCACAGCCGCAATGGTCGGGCTACGATCAAGCCTTTCTGCTCGAACATTGGACGGACAACTCCGGCGGGCGGCGCTATGAGTTGGGCATGGATTTCGAAATCGAGCGTTTGGGTTTGGCGGATGATCTCGCTGCTCTCACACTCACGGGCAAGTTGACCGACCCGGGTTATTTGAAAACGGAACTGGTTGCCGTGCAAACACAGAATGCAGTAAATACACTGCACGCAGGCTGGGCGAACGCCGGAGCCATGGCGTTGCAGTATGATCGCCGCAATCGCAACGGCGAAATGATTGCGCCGGGCTATTATAAACTGCGCCACACGCTGCGCTCGACTTATGACAAGCCGGAAGCCGTGCGTGAAACCGGCGAGTTTTATTTGCCGCTCTATTATTATGAAGATTGCGGCGCGGAGGTTTCGCACGATGCGCATCTCGTTCGCGGCGCGCGGGTGAATCGTTTCGGTGATGAGCCCCAACAAACGCTCGCGACCGATGCAAGCGAAGTTATTTATCGCTTCACGGGGTTGAATCCGAACGTACGCTATGAAGCGCGAGCGACGTATTTTTCTGCGGCGGGCAACGTTGAGCAAGCTTGGTTTGCGGAGGAAAGCCTTCTTCATCAAGCCCAAACGATTTCAGGCAATGCGCAAACCACGGAGTGGCTCGCTATTCCTGCGCAAGCCATAGCCGAAGGCAGCGTGCAGCTTCGTTTTGTCAAAACGAACGGCGCCGGACCTGCGAGTGTGGCGGAAGTGTGGTTGCGCGAAGCGCACTTTGATGCGGCGCATCCGCCAAAACTTGAAGAGAGCGCAGCGATTCCGCAAGCATTCACGTTGCAGCAAAATTATCCGAATCCCTTTAATCCTTCGACCACGATCACCTTCGCTTTGCCAAAAGATTTTCGCGGCGCAGTGACGCTGCGCATCTACAACATGCTCGGTGAAATGGTGCGCGAACTGGTGCAGCGCGATCTCGAAGCGGGAACATACCGCGAAATGTGGGACGGGTTGGATACTTCGGGAAAACGTTTGGCAAGCGGCGTGTATCTGTACCAATTGCGCGCGGGCAGCTTCGCGGCAACCAAGAAGCTCGTGATGATGAAATAGAGCTGGTTGCTCGTTGCTGGCTGCTGATAAATTTTCAAGAGGCTGTGTTCCAGAAAGAATTGCCATGTCCCGCTCACGGGACACCCGAGCATGATGAAAAGTAGTCCCACCCCCTTGTGGGGTGCTGTAACGTGTACAGTATCATCGGCCCACAAGGGGCCGGGACTACGCATTTTCGTGGTAATCTTTTTCAATCTAACCAAAATGGTTTTGCTTGAAAAGATTTCTCCGAAATGACCGGTTGGGATAGAAATAAAAACGGACAAGGAGATCCTGTATGTATCCATTCACCGTGCGAAAAGCGGAGCTTTTCAAAAAGGCGAAAGTCGCGGCGCTGGCGTGCGCATGCGCTACAATCTTCGCCTGCCAAAGCGCACCGGATGATTTGGTTTTGAGTGCGGACCAAATCGGCGTCATCTATGTGAGAACCAAAGACAGCGTCACGCTCGACAACAACTTCATCGGCAATGACGACGCCGACCTCTTTTTGCTCAAACCGATCTCGCCCAATGGGAAGTTGACAAATCTTACCGAAGCCTACACGAAGGCGAACGGCTCAGCGGTGGATCCGGAAATTTCCTACGACGGCCGCAAAGTGATTTTCAGCATGCGGCAAAGTGGCGCGAACAATTTCGACATCTACGAAATGAATGTGGACGGCACCAATCTGCGCCGCGTGACGACCACACCGTATGACGAAGCCGACCCCGCTTATCTGCCCAACGGCAAGATCGTGTACACGTGCAATGAGCGCAACATCCGCGACGAGTACGAGCGCCGCGAGGTGGAGAACTTGCACACAATGGACGCGAACGGCGGCAACGTGCAGTGCATTTCGTTCAACAATAGCGACGATTTCGATCCCATTGTGATGCGCGACGGCCGCGTGGTTTGGACGCGCTGGGAACATCACGGCACACAGAACCGCTTTCCGCTGTTCTTCACGAAACCCGACGGCCAGTCCACGTTCCTCTTCTTTGGGACTCATTCGGGCGGCATGACGCGCAATTTTTTTCATGCGCGCGAGCTGCCCGACGGCAAAGTGGTGGCGGTGATGTCCGATCAAGTGCTCGTGGATCGCGGGCCGCTCGTGGTTTTGAATTCCGATCAAACCACCGGCGACCCGGCGCAGAGCACCGACTTCGCGAACCTCACGCCGAACGTGCCGATGGGCGGCGGCGAGCAGCCCGGCGTCGGCTCGTTCAAATATCCCTTCCCGCTGCCGGACGGGCGTTTGATCGCAAGCTACTCCCCGAACGGGCGCGACGGCGATTACGGCCTCTACACGCTGAATCGCGACGGCTCGGGTTTGGCGCTTCTCTACAGCGATCCGAACGCGCACGAGTTGGATGCGGTGGTGGTTGCCCAGCGCGAGAAGCCGCCGGTGATTCCGGAGACGATTGATAAGACCGCAACGACCGGCGTGTTCGTGAATCAAAATGTTTATTTCCGGCAGAAGCGCAGCGACGGTCGCTCGCTTGATGGGCAAGCGATTCCGCTGCCCGGGGAAATCGATTCGATTATGGTGATTGAAGGCATCGGCGCAACGCAGAACGATCGCAGCGAGTTCACGAGCTTCGAGCGCAAACGCGTGCTGGGCGTCGCGCCGGTGTATGCCGACGGCTCGTTTGCGATTCGCGTGCCGATCAATACCCCGATTTCATTCAACACCCTAGATTCGCTCGGCCGTGCGGTGGTGATCAAACGCAGTTGGCTATATGCGCGGCCCGGCGAAAATTTCAACAATTGCACTGGTTGTCATGGCCCGCGCGGCATGAAGTCGAATCCCAACCCGATTGCGGCCACGCAAGTGCCGACGGATTTGAACGTGCCCGTGGCGCAACGCCAGGTCGTCGCGTTCAGCAATGCCATCGCGCCGATCATTCAACAGAAATGCGAGAGCTGTCATTCCGGAGTTTCGCCTGCGGCTGCGTTGGATTTGTCGCGCGCGCGCGTGGGTGACTACACCGCGGCGTATCGCAATCTCATGAGCACTTCGCGCAACAACATGCGCTTGGTGGAAGTGGATAGCCCGCCGTTTTCGCGCCGCAGCCGGTTGATCGACGTGTTACTCGGCGTGGGCACGCGGCAAGGCGCGGGCGCGCACCCAGATAGTGCGCTGACGCTCACCGCTGCGGAGAAAAAGAAGTTCATCACGTGGGTTGATTTGGGCGGGCAATATGAGTGAGGTGCGCGTGATGATTGCTGGCGCAGGCGCTCTCTAAAATTGTCATTCAGCAGGAATCCTTTTGAGCGCTGGGCATGATCTTCAAATGAACTGCACCGCTAGTGCTTAAAAAGATTCCTCCTGCATGACAAGTTAGAGGACTGCTTGATACTATTACAATTTCCAAGAGGACACATGCTGGCTCACATTATATTAGCGCTCAGTTTGTTGGCATCGTCACCCGAAGTGAAAATCGGTGGCAAAGCGCACGACTTCACTTTGACCTCGCTCAACGGCAAACCAATTTCCTTGTCGAGCCTGCGCGGCAAAGTCGTATTAGTGAATTTTTGGGCCACGTGGTGCGCGCCTTGCCGTGAAGAGCTGCCGGAGCTTTCATTGTTGCAGGAAAATCTCGGCAAGAAAGGTTTGGTCATTCTCGCGGTTTCGGTCGATAATGAAATGGAAAACGCAAGGAGCTTCGTGAAGAAGTACAATCTCAAACTCGAAGCGTTGTGGGATCGCGACAAGAAAGTGACGCAGTTGTATGATCCCGAAACCATGCCGAGCAGTTATCTCATTGACCGCAACGGCAACTTACGTTTCGTGCACAGCGGCTATGATGAGAAAGAGTGGAAGCGTATTCTCAACGAGATCGAGGCGTTGTTGGAACAGAAAGCGAGCGAGGCCGCGGGAGGGAGAGCAAAGCCGTAAGCCTCGCTTCGCTGCCATAGTGTATGGCAGAATAATTTTTCGGCTGGATGATTTGGAATAATTCTGCCGACCAATCATTCCGCCAGAATTATCTTTAGCATGAACGAAGGAGAAGACATGCACCGAGTACGTGTTTTATTGCTGCTGCTCATTGCGAGCATTGCGTTTCTGTTGAACGCGTGCGCGGCAGTCAAGCCGTATGAGCGCGAGCATCTCGCCTTGCGCATCATGGATTTCAAACAAGCGCAGGCCGAAGAAGCCACGGAGCGCCACTGGTTGGAAACTTTGGAAGCGAGCACGGGCGGTATGGGCGGATCCGGCGGCGGCTGTGCGTGCAATTGAGTTGCGCAACGACGAGGCCTGCCAGGCTTTAAAGCCGGGTGGGCCGCTTTTGCCCTTCTCAAAAGTCCGGTTGATTTTTATGTTTGCTGTTTACCCTTTGCTGTCTTATTTTCCGCCACAAAAATGGGCCGCCTTCTTCAGCCAGCAAGACTTCCTTGTTTCGTCACACCTTGGGAAAACCCTCTCACCTCAAAACCGGAGAACCGAGGATGAAAATTTCCGCGTTTTTGCTCGCCGCCGCGCTGTCACTCTATGCCTCCATACCGCTGCTCGCGCAATCGCAGAATTTGCAAAGCACGCCGCGTCAATTGCTCCGCGTGGAAACCCGCACGCTCGCACAAGCGACGCTGCAAAAATTTCTCGAGCTCAATTTGGACGTGACCGACTTTGACGCCGAGCAACACAGCTTCGAAATCATTGCTACGGCAAGCGAGCGCGAGCACCTCGAGCGCCTCGGCATGCGCTATAGCGTGCTCAATGAGAATCTCGAAGCCTACGCCCAAACCCTGCGCGCGCAAGGCTATCTCGATCACTTTTACGACTACGCCCGCACGCTCACGGAGCTGCAACAGGCCGAGGCGTTTTATCCTGCGCTGGCCAAGCTCGTGGACATTGGCGACAGTTGGGAGAAAACGCAAGGACTCGCCGATCGTGATATTTGGGCGTTGAAGATTTCCGACAATGTGCAAAACGAAGAAGGCGAGCCGGAAGTGCTCATCATGGGCAATCATCACGCGCGCGAGATCATCACGCCGGGGATCGTGCTCGATTACATGAATTACTTGCTCGAGAATTACGGCCGCGATCCTTACGTCACTCATCTCGTGAATAACCGCGAGATCTGGCTGCTGCCGACGGTGAATCCCGATGGTCTCGATTACGTTTTTCAGCAGGATTTGTGGTGGCGGAAAAATCGGCACAACAACGGCAACGGCAGTTACGGCGTCGATCTTAATCGCAACTATGGCTTCAAGTGGGGCTACGATAACGTCGGCTCCAGCCCGAACAGCTTCAGCGAAACCTATCGCGGCACTGCGGCTTTTTCCGAGCCGGAGACCGCGGCGTTGCGCGACTTCGTGAGCGCACATCGTTTCCGCGTTTCGCTTTCTTATCATTCCTATGGCCGCTGGATGATTTATCCATGGGGCTACGTGCAGCAAACCACGCCGGATCACGCGAGCTTTGTTGCGCTGGCGGACAGCTTGATTTGCTACAATCATTATCGTCGCGGCTTGTCGGGCGAGACCGTGGGCTACGGCGTGAACGGCGATTCCGATGATTGGTTGTATGGCGAGCAAAGTGCGAAGAACAAAATTTTTGCCATGACCCCGGAAGTGGGCAACGCGTTTCATCCCGATACCACACAAATCGCGGGATTGATTTTGGAAAATCGCGGCGCGAATCTTTTTCTCACGTATGCCGCGGGCGAAGAGCCGATCGTCGCGCACCAGCCGCTTTCCGATACTGAGGACAGTGTTGGGCCGTATCGCGTCGTCGCGAAAATTGCCTCGCCTATCGTGTTGACGCAGCCGGTGCCTTTGGCCTCCGACAAAATTCTTTTGCTCTATAACACCACGGGCGCGCCGCCGTTTCAATCCGTCGCCATGAGTGCGACCGGCAACCCGCAAGAATTTGCGGGCGAAATTCCCGGTGTGGGGGAAGATCAACAAATTTATTACTTCATCTCTGCCGAAGATGATAGCGGTCGCGTGGGCCACGCGCCCCGCGCTGCGAGCGGCGGCGCGTACTTCACATTTCACGTGGGCGCCGACAACGTCGCGCCGGTCGTCGTGCATCGGCCGCTCGGCAATCAAAGCGTGCGGCGCAATGCGTTTGCCTTTCACGCGCAAGCGACGGACAACACCGGCCTCGCGACGGTGCAATTGTTCTATCGCCAAAACGCCGGTGCTTGGTCGGAAGTGGAAATGGCGGCGCTGCCGCAGGATGAGTATGAAGCCATCGTGCAGCCGGCTTCGGCGCAAGTGGGCGATCGCTTTGATTATTATCTGCTCGCGACCGATAATTCTGCGCGAGCAAACACCACGCGCCTGCCCGCCACAGAACATTATTCGTTCACAATCGTCAATAGCCTGCTTTATGATTTCGAACCGGACGACGGCGACTTGATCACGACCAATCCCTCGGATTGGGAGTGGGGCGTCCCCACTTCCGGACCGCTGCAAGCTTTTTCCGGCGCGAAAGTGTGGGCCACAAAGCTCGGCGAGAATTATTCCGATCTCTCCGACTCGAAGCTCGATTTGCCTCCCATCAATCTCACCAACGTGCAAAATCCTACGCTCACGTTTTGGCATTGGTATGTGATGGAGTACAGCGACGTCACTTATTGGGACGGCGGCAATGTCAAAATCTCGGTGAATGGCGGGCCCTTCGAAATCATTACGCCTGAGGGCGGCTATGATGGCATCGTGACGAGTCCCGATCCCGTGAACGTGTTGCTCAACGAGCCGGTATTTGGCGGTCCGGCGACGAACGGCAACGTTTGGCAACAAGAAGTCTTCGATCTCTCCGCATACGCCGGCCAAACCATTGTGCTGCGTTTTCACTTCGGCAGCGACGGCTATGTGACCGAGCCGGGTTGGTACATTGACGACGTGGAAGTTACGCTCGGCGGTTCACAAGCGCCGGTGATCATCAATACGACGCGCTGGCGCAATACCAACGATCTCATCGGGCCGTATCTCGTGACTTCGCACATTACGGACGATGGCAATGCGCACACTGCTGTTTTGAAATACAGCACGGACCTCGGCGCAAACTATGTCGAGCTGGCGATGAGCCGGCTTGCAGGCAGCAATGAGTTTTCTGCAAACATTCCGGGGCAAGTTGCCGAGACGGATGTGCGTTATTACGTTGAAGCCAAAGACGAAGATGGCAATCTCACGCGCGATCCCGCGAATGCGCCGGTGGGATTCTATCATTTTATGGTGACGAATCGCGTCGCGGATATTGAGGTGCAACCGGCGCAGCTCGCTTTTAATCTCGGTCCCGGCGCGGCGGCGGTGGACTCGCTGCTCGTCTTCAATCGCGGTTTGCTGGATTTGCATTTCACGATTACGGACACAGTGATGACGTCTTTGCGAGCAATGCCTGCAACGGAAAATGCGTACAGTGATCTCGTGCAGCGTTTGCGATTGCATGAGCGGGCCGCACAATCGCACACGGCGCAAAAGGCAATTAAACATGCGCTGCTCATGATTCGAAGTGCAAACCGCAGCGCCGCAGCCTCGTGGCTGCAAGTCGGAATTGATTCCGCCCTGGTGGAAGGAGAACAACAGCTCGTGGTGCCGGTGCTCGTGAATACCGCCGGCTTGCAAGACGGAACGCATCTTGCGCAAATCGTATTTCATTCGAATGACCCTGATGAGCCGATTATAACGGTGCCCGTGGAGTTGGTAATTCGCGGCACGGGTGTGGACGAGCACGGCGGCGCTCCCATGCCACAAACGATTGCCCTACGACAGAGCCAACCCAATCCGTTCCGCGGCGCGACTGCGATTCAATATGAGTTGCCGGTTGGCATGCAAGGCGAGATCAAGCTGGCAATTTACAATTTGCTCGGCCAGCAAGTGCGCGTGCTCGTGCAACGCGAGCACCGGCCCGGCTATTACAACGTGCGTTGGGATGGCAAAGACGATACGGGCAGAATTGTGCCCGCTGGAGTTTATTTCTATCGGCTGGAAGGAAAGGGCTTTGTGCAGGTGCGGAAGACGGTGCTGGCGAGGTGAAGAGCAAACAACAAACACCAAAAGACAGTCCCCCCTGTGAGGAGTGCCGGGGCCTAGGTGTCAAGCTGACACTTTTTCTGCTTTACATTAAATGCCTCGTTTGAGCTTGGGGATGCTTTGAATCCACTGAAACCCTAGCTTGACATCTAGGGGCCGAGGGGTGTCTTCCGTGCAGATTCATCTGCACTCAATTTTTTTCCATGAGAGTTATTTCCCGGCTTTGCGTCTTTCGGGAGTGTCGGACAAAAATCTCCCGGCGTCTCAAATCATCATTTTACTCCTCATCCTAAATCAGGAGGATTTACCATGGCCGAACTCATTGTGAGTAAAGCAAAGAAATCAGCCGTACCTTGCTGCCCCACCCTTGAAACCGACCAGCCGTGCGACGTGCTCGATTATCATTATCGCCTCACGCACAACACCGTGGTGGTGACCAACGACCAACGCCAAATCGTTCCGGTGGAAGTGATTATCCATGCCCGCATCGAACGCTGCCCCGGCCCGCTCGCGTTGGGCGATCTGGTTTATACCAACACGCTGCTGCCCGGCGAAAAAGTGCGCTTGTTCACTTCCGACCGTCGCACGCGTTTTAGTTTTGATAGCAGCACCAAAGTGAGCTATCGCAACGAGCAATCTTCGGAAGAGCGCTTCTATATGGCGAGCATGAACGATTTCATGTCGGATGTGAGCGTGCGCGATTCTTCCACGGCGGCCAACTCCGCGAAAGGCTCATCTCAAGGCCACGCTGGCACCAGCAGTTTGTTGGGCAGCATCTTTAGTGGCCCCTCCGTGAACGTGAGCGGCTCTTATGATTCTTCTTCCACGAGCGCCTTCTTGCGCGAGCTGTCGCAACACGCCTCGTCTTCCCACCGCCGCGCAGAGCTGGGCACGCGCGCTGCAAGCAGCGTTTCGATCGGCGAGGTGCAAACCCGTTCGCATAGCGAGGGCGAATCGCAGGATCATTTCGAATCTTCCTCGCGCGAGTTTGCGAACCCGAATCATTGCCACGCGGTCACGTTCTTCTTTTATCAAATCAACAAAACGCAAACGGTGAAGTTCACGCTCGAAGCCCTCGAGCGCAGAGTCATCGATCCGGCGGCGGACACGCGGGTCACGAACAACCCGTTCGTTTCGCAGGGTGATGTTTCGGCGATCCCCAACGGCGTGCTCGCGACCGATGTGAACCGGCTCAAAGTGGAAGAGGCCGCGCGCGCCAGCGTGGCCGCACGCGAGCGTGATGCCGTTGCGCCGCAGATCGCCGGCTCGCGCGCGTTTGCGTTTCAACGTCTTGAACCGCTGCCCATTGCGATTCGCCAGCAAGCGTTGCAACAGGTCGACAATGATTTGATCGCCGCCGGCTTGTTGGACAAAAACACCGGCAAGATTTCGCCGGAGGTGCAACGCCAATTTTCGTTCGAGCTGCGTTCTTCGCTTCCCACGCCCGGCGTGCTCGTTAAAGGCTGTTTGGATGAATGCGACATTTGCGAGCCGGAAGTGCAGAAGGAGATCGAGCTGGAATTGGAGCGCAAACGGCTTGAGAACGAATTATTAAAACGAAAGATCGAGCTGTTGGATAAAGCGCAGGAGTATCGCTGCTGCCCCGCAGGCGAGGAACCGGAATCTTCCGACGATATTTTATCTTAAAGGACGATGCCGGTTGACATTCCATTTTTTCCTTTCCCCCTAAAATAAAAAATGCCCGAAGCGGTTTATAACTGCTCCGGGCATTTCTATTCGTTGGTATGACGAGAGCTTTGCGTAAACTTGCCCGCCTAAGAGAGCGTGCTGGCAATTCACCAGATTAGTGTCTAAAGAGCCCAATCTGTGCAAAAAAGCAAAGGTTTTTACACGGAGAAAACGGAGTAAACAAAGATTAAAAAGTCAAAGATAATTTCCCCATCATTGTCTCCTCTGTTTGCTCTGTTTGCTTCTGTTGGGCTTTGGGGTTGCGGCTGCGTTGCGTTAGATAACTCCCAAGGACTTGCCCGCCTGCTGAAACGCGCTCGCGGCGAAATCCAAATCCGCGTGCGAGTGGGTGGCGGACATCATCACACGCAGGCGCTCCTTGCCTTTGGGCACCGTGGGAAATGTGATCGCCATTGCAAACACGCCGGCTTCGAACAATTGCTTGCTGAGTGCATGTGCTTTCGTAGTATCGCCGATCATCACCGGCACGATGGGCGTGACGCTTTGGCCTAAATCAAAACCGAGGGCGTGCATCTTCGTCTTAAAATACTTCGTGTTTGCCCACAGCTTTTCGACCAACTCGCCGGAGCCGCTGAGAATGTCGACCGCAGCAATGCACGCCGCAACATCAGCGGGAGTAACGGCGCTCGAAAAGAGAAACGGCCGCGCGCGTTGGCGCAGATATTCCACGATCTTCTTCGAGCCGGCCGCGTAGCCGCCGACCACACCAAACGCTTTCGACATCGTGCCGACTTCCACGTCGATCTTGCCGTGCAAGCCGAAGTGATCCGCAATGCCGCGCCCGGCTTCGCCCATCACGCCTTCACCGTGTGCATCGTCGATAATCGTAATGGCATCGTACTTTTCGGCAATCGCATAAATTTCTTTGAGCGGCGCAATGTCGCCGTCCATGCTGAACACGCCGTCGGTGATCACGAAGCGCCGGCGCACCGCGGTCTCGTTTTGCATTTGCGCCGCGAGATCGGAAGGATCATTGTGCTTATAGCGCACGATTTTCGCTTTCGAAAGCCGCGAGCCGTCGATGATGCTGGCATGATTCAATTCATCGGAGAACAGAATATCGCCCGCACCCGACAACGTTGGAATCACGGCCTGGTTGGTGACGAAGCCGGATTGATATGAAACCGCGGCCTCGACCTTTTTGAATTTTGCAAGCTTGGCTTCCAGCTCGAGATGAAGCTTCTGCGTGCCCGCAATGCTGCGCACGGCCGCGGGGCCAACGCCGTATTCTTGGATCGCGCGCGTCGCGGCCTCTTTCAATGCAGGATGATTGGCGAACCCGAGATAGTTGTTTGCGCACAGATTCAAAACTCGTTTGCCATCCACCTGAATCCACGCGCCCATCGCGCTTTCAATCGTGCGAATGTTGATGAACATGCCTTGCTGCTGTTGCGCGAGCATTTCTTCGTCAATGAATGCAAGCTTGGACATGGGAATTCCTTTTTGATTTAGTGTGCGATAATCTATGGAACGCTGATTATGCAGAAAAAGCATGAATTAAAACCGAGGGTGGGGTTGAAACCTAAAGCCTCCGCTTTGTTGGGTTCGTATTCATTAAAGAAGTTCTTTGCGGTAGCCGCTTTTGTCTTTGCTGTTTCCCAATAACCTGCGTTCCACGTAAGCGTCATCATGAACGATACCGCCGTTTGATCTCCGGAATCAAATACTCGCCGAACGCGCGGTCTTCATCATACTCCGGCGCCCAGCTCCAATCCGCGCGCGCGAGTGTGTCGTCCACGTCCGCGGGCCAGGAATCGACGATGGCTTGGCGTTTGTCGTCCGGTTTGAAAGTAATGTCGGCGTGTTGAAACTCCTTGCACACACGCGCACGAATTTCTGCTGCGCTCGGGCTGAAGCTGCCGATATTATAAACCGTCTGCGTCAATTTCTCGCGCGGCGCGTTTTGCAAAGTGAGCAACGCATGAATCGCATCGGGCATGGCCATGAACGGAATGCGCACGTCTTCGCGCACGAAACAAGCGTAGCTCTTATTTTGCGCTGCAGCGTGCAGCATTTCCGGCGCGTAATCGCTCGTGCCGCCGCTCGGCACCGTGGTCGCACTGATCAAACCGGGAAAGCGAATGGAGCGGAAATCGAGGCCGCCGGTGAGCGTATCGGCTGCGAGCTGGCGATAGTGCGCGGAATAATAGCGGCCCAAATGTTCGCAGTAAAGTTTGTTGCAACCGTACATGGTGGCGGGATAATTCCACTCGGTTTCTTTAATTTTGCCGGCGCGCTGTTTGGTAGCGAGATCGGGCAAGCCGTACACAGCAATCGAGCTGGGGAACATGAACCTCACAGTCTCGCCATGCCAGCGCGATTGCTCGATTGCGAGCTTGAGCAGGTTGATCGTGCCTTCCACATTGACACGATGTGCGGCTTCGGGCGTGAACTCCGCGCGGGTGGAGAGCAGCGCCGCAAGATGATAGACGCAGTGAATCTCATATTCGCTCTGCATGCGTTCGAGCAAGCGTTGTTCGAGAATATCGCCCACGATGCTCGCGCTGCAATAGCGCTGCAGTTCTTGGTCGATGGGCCGCACATCCAATGCGATGAGATGATACCGGCCTTCACTTGCCAGCGCCGTAATGAGGCCATGCCCCATTTCGCCGTTCGCGCCGGTGATGAGAATTGCGGGTTTTCGTATTTGAGCGTGCATATTGCTTCCCAACGTGAGGGAGTGAGCAGCCGTGCAGTGATTGCGCCGAGCAAGATAATAAATCAAACGAGAGAAACCAAACGCGAAGGCAGCGAAGTTGTTCGTAAAATGACGCATCGCAGCTCATATTAATGAACCGAAACGAGCTCTTTCTGCAACTGCGGCCGGAGTGTAGACTTCGCCATGCAGCGCGCTGGCACGGCCGCTGAGCACTGCCAGGCAATACCAGGTAATTTCAGAATTGTGCAGGCTTGCCCCGTGAGTGTTCATGAAAATCTCATGTTTCGCTCATGTATCTCAGGGTGGTTTTGTTTAACTTACTTTGCAACAATCAAATATTCAGACGTCAGTTATTCTAACTTTTAGAGGCGGTCGCAATGAAACTCCCCTCCCTCGAAGTTTTATGGACGCATGCCCTGCGCACGCTCCGGCGCTTTCCGATGGTGCTGTTGAGCGCAGCCCTCGGCACGGGCGCAGCGTTGTACATGATAGAAAAAGACGCATGGGAAAAACTGCCCGCGTTGCAGAATGTTTTGCCCGCGGCCATCTTGGGTGTGTCACTGTTCTTTGTGCTCACGGTGCTCGCAGAAAAACGGCAATGGCCGCAAGGGCGGCATGCGCTCGCGCAAGCACTCGGCGGCCTCGCGCTCGTGTTTTATTATTTCAGCTTGCCCGATGACGGCTTCTCTCAGCATGAAGCACATGCGATGCGTTTCGCGCTTTTCTTTCTCGCTAGCCACAGCCTCGTGGCGTTTGCGCCTTATGCCGGCAAAGGCGAGCTCAACGGCTTCTGGCAATACAACAAAACCCTGCTGCTGCGTTTTCTCACCGCGGCGTTTTATGCGGCCGCGCTTTTTATCGGCTTGTCCGTGGCCTTGCTCGCAGTGGATCAACTTTTCGAGTTGAATATCAAAGCGGAGCGCTACGGCCAATTGTTCTTCGTGATCGCGGGCATGTTCAACACGTGGTTCTTCCTCGCCGGCGCGCCGAAGGAGTTTGAGGCGCTCGAGCGCGCGAGTGATTATCCCAAAGGCCTCAAAGTTTTCACGCAATACGTGCTCCTGCCGCTGGTGGTGATTTATCTCGCGATCTTGTATGCTTACGAAGCGAAGATCATTCTCACGTGGAGCTGGCCCAAAGGCTGGGTCGCGAATTTGGTGTTGGCGTTTTCCGTGGTGGGCATTTTGGCCTTGCTGCTTTTGCATCCGGTGCAACAACAGAGCGAGAACAAATGGGTGCTCCGCCTCGGCAGATGGTATTACGTCGCGCTCATTCCGCTCGTCCTCATGCTGCTGCTCGCGATTCAACGCCGCATCTCCGACTATGGCATCACGGAGAGCCGCTACTTCGTCCTCGCGATGGGCCTTGCGCTCGCGGTAGTCGTGGTGTATTTTATTGCGAGCCGTGCGAAGAACATCAAAATCATTCCCATGCTGCTGTGCGGCCTCGCGTTCTTCTCCGCGTTTGGGCCGTGGGGCGCGTTCACGGTTTCGCGCAAAAGCCAAACGCAGCGGCTCGAACGTTTATTGGCGCAGAACAATCTGTTGCGTGACGGCTTCGCCGTGAAAGCCGTGCAGGCTCCGCCGAAGGAAGACGTCGATCAAATTTTTTCCATCTTGCGTTATTTGAACGAGCGCCACGGCAAGGCGGCCTTGCAGCCGTTCTTCAAAGAAAATTTGGATGCGCTGCTCACGGCCTCGGATTCCACGCAGATTGTCACGCGCCATAATCTGCCGCGGCTCGCGCTGGAGTTGATGGGATTGCAACTGGGTGAGCAAACGGGTTCGGGCTATTGGCGTCTCGAAGCGCAACCAGAGACGCTCCTGCCCGTTGCCGGTTTCGAAACGCTCATTCATCTGCGCGGCTTAAGTAAAAAGGACTCCACGCAAAATTTTTCCGATGCGACCAAGCGTTATACTTTTTCTTTAGATAAAGACCGGAGACGGCTCTTTCTCTTTGTGCAAGATACTCGCAGCGACACTTTGCGCTTCGAGCTTGCGCCGTGGATTTCGAATCATCTGCACACAACCTCGGATTCGCCTCACGGCCGGATGCAATTGCCGCGAGAAAAGCTCGCGCTCGAACAAGCTTTGCCGGATTTGGAAGCGAAGATCTATTTCAACCGCGTGAACGGCTCACACGAAAACGGCGTGCTAAAGGTGAATTGGATCGAGGCGGAAGTTCTGTTGCGCCGGCGAGAACAACAGCAGGCTCGCTGATTTTCTGAAAAAAGCCAGGAGCAAAACTGATTTTGAACTAAGCTCAAAGCCATTACTCTATTCAAAAAGAAGCCGTTGCTTTAATGTCTAAAGAGCAGTCCAATCTGTGCAAAAAAAGCAAAGATTTTTACACGGAGAATACGGAGTAAACAGAGATTAAAAAGTCAAAGAGAATTTCCCAATCATGGTCTCCTCTGTTTGCGCTGTTTGCTCCTGTCGGGCTTTTGGGTTGCGGCTGCTACAAAAATCAGAAAGGAACCCCTCATGTCCGTTGCGCAACATCTCAAAATCAAGCTCTCCGAATATGATCGCCGGATTCGCACATTCATTCCCAATTATGAAGAAATGTTGAACGCAGCGGCGAGTGTTTTGCATTTGCTCGTAGAAAGGCAGCCCACCATTGTCGATCTCGGCATTGGCACGGGCGGCTTGTCGGCGCGTTGCCTCCGCGTCAAACCACGGGCACGAGTTTACGGCTGTGATAGCGACAAAGCGATACTCGCAATGGCGAAACGGCGGCTTGCAAAAGTCTCGCAGCGCGAACACGAGTTCGTCTTTGGCAATTTTCTCGACGCGGCCTTGCCGAAGTGCGATGCGGTCGTGGCCTCGCTCGCATTGCACCACGTTACGACGCGCGCGCGGAAACAGGAACTCTATGCGCGTTGTTTTGCCGCATTGCGTCCCGGCGGCGTGCTCGTGAATGCCGATTGTTGCCCGGCGCAGCATGCCAAGCTCGCACAGCAACACAAGCTGAGCTGGCAAGCTCACCTCGAGCAGTACTATACGGCGAAACAAACGCAAGGCTTCTTTGCGGCATGGGCGGAGGAAGATACTTACTTCCCATTGCAGCATGAATTTGAAATGATGCGCGCCGTGGGCTTCAAAGTAGAAGTGACTTGGCGGCGCGCTCCCATGGCCGTGGTCGTGGGGATTAAAACAAGGTAGCCGGCGGCACGCGGTTCGTCATGGCGCCATTCCTATCGCAACATTCATGTGGTGTGCGGTGTTTCGCCCAACATGAATGTTGCGGCACGTCACGTATAGACAACGCGCACGCGCTCGACGATTTTGCGAAACGCTGCAAGGTGCTCGAACGTTGCGCCAAAGTTGAGGCGATCAAGATCGTGGCCAACTTCATCGCAGTGATCACCGGGCCAGAGCTCCGCGTCAAATTCTCCCCATCGTGCGGAGCCGACACTCACCAAGCCGTCATTCTCCTCCCCGGTTTTGCGTTTGATATACTTGTATGCCGGATATAAAAGCTTCGCTGTTTTTCGCCCGCTTTTTCTGCCTGCGCCTGCCACGGAAAAATATTTCACCTCGGCATGATCTCGATATTTTTGGTTGAATCCGGCGCACGCAGTGCTCGTTAAGTCGTGCAAGCCTTCGAGCGAAATGCCGAGTTTCTCCAGCCGCCCGCGAATTCTCCACGCGAAAAAACGCTGCAAGAGCGCCCAGCCGAATCCGCCCAATCCCGCGATGAGGAGATCGGCGATGGGGGAGCCTCGATGTGGCGTTGAAACCGTGGTGAGCGAAGCGATGTGCGCTGCGATGTTGTTGGGATGATCGGGAGAAAGAATCGCACGGCTATCCAAACCACCCATGCTGTGTCCGATGATGTGCGTTTCCTGTTGGGGATCCAGTGCGTTGAGCACGCTGCGTTCCGGTTCGGTTTCGGGCGGCAGCTTACCCAAGGCCACGAGAATTTGGCGGCGGAGTTGTTCGCTGCGCTTGGCCACGCCCTCGTCGGGATCTACTTCGGTTACCAACACCTTGGCTGCGAAATTCGCTTCGAGATAAGGCTTGACGCCGTTGAAGTATTCAACGCCAAGCTTTTTGCGGAAGCCGAGAAAGCCGTGCGCGAGGACGAGGTTCATTTTGCCTCCTTGCTTTGATATAATTCACGGATTGCGCGGATGCGCTCAGATTAAAGCGAATCTTGCATTCGAATTAAAAGTTGCAATCCGCGTGAATCGGGAATACAAGCCGACAACATGGTGCCTTTCCCGCAAAGTTTTCAAGATGGAGTTTTGAAAAAGCGTTATCGCCAAGCGCGCAAAAACTTCGCAACAGGCGCGAAGCAACGGCTTGGCGTGCTTTGCGCGAACGTCGCGGCCTTGGTGTTTTGCCTTTTCTTTGGATTGCGGCTCGGCCGCGCTGTGTCATCCGTAGTTGAGCATGCGTGCGAAATCTTCACGAAAGTCGCGGTGCAGTTGTTTCGAAATCATGATCGTGAGATGGCCATGCGCGTAAGTTCGCAAACTCGGCATGCCCCACTTTTGCCGCAAGGCATGCACTTGCTCGAGCGCAATCAAAGTGTCGAACTCAGCAGCGTAAAGCTGTATGCGCTCCGGCGCAAGCAAGGGGCGATATGAAAGCGGATCGAGACTCGCATAAAAATCGGCCGTGCTCTCCGGCGACCAGCCCAATGCCACGAAGCGGCGGCACAACTGCGCGCCGAGCGCTGTGCGCCAAACCAATGCATTGAGATTGTTGGGCGGCATGCCGAGCATCGCGAAATCCAAATGCGCCTCGCAACACGCGACGAGGCTGCCGATCCACGCGCCGAGACTGAAGCCGAGCACACCGAGCACCGGCGCTTTTCTCTCGCGCAGCAAGCGCAGCAGTAACCGCACGTCGGCAACGGATTGTTGCACTGCGTGCCGCGTTAAAGCGAGATCAACGGTATGAAACAAATCGCCGGAGATGGAGCCGGGCGGCGTGCGGCGATGGTGATAGGGCAATTCCAAAATATAAGCCGCCGCACCGTTGGCAACGAGGGCTTGCAGAAAGGGATGATATGCTGCAGTGGTGAGATTCATGAGGCCGTGCAGCACGACGACCCCGGGCAAATCGGGTTTTGGTTCTGGCGCATAGGCGCGCACGTAGACTGTGTTGTTCGCAGCATGTTGCGAAGGCCAGGCCGAAGGAAAGGTGAAATCGCGCCGCCATGTGCCGCCGCGTTTGCGCCAACTTGTGCCGTGCACGTGTTGCAGTGGTTGCGCGGACGGTTCGGGAAAGATCGCGTTCGGGTCGGTCGGAGATGCTGCCGGATCGTGCGGAAAATGCGGTGTGAGCTCAAGCTCTTTGCGGCGCGCAATGGCGTGCATGCCTCGCCACGCGAGTGCATCGACAAATTGCCCAATGCGTTTGCGCATGAAACGATTCACTCGGCGACCTCTTTGCTTTCGTTTGCCGATAGCGGCGCAACTTGATGCCGTTCGCCGGGGGCAATATAGGAATGCCGAAACGAAAAGCAAGGCCGGCGCGTTGCGGAGTTCGCACTGGCAGGCCTTTTTGTTCTGTCGCTGCTTCACCAAGGGTTCTGCTCTGCTTGTTTACCTACATGGTCTCTTCGCGCGAAGTGGCTTGGAGCCGAAAGCATGCGCACGCCGATTAAATACTTCATTCAGACGAGCAAGAGAATGGCCTTTGCTTTTTGAAACCCGCAAAGCGCTTTATGTCAGCTCGCTTGCAAAGACTCCCTAGGTAAACAAACAGCGAAGACACGCAACAACGCGCAGCGACAAAGCAAAAAGCGCAGTGGAAAAGCGCCCGCCGTGTGCTCCTCAGTTTGGAGCGCAGCGCGCTCCATGATTCTAGACTGCTTTCGGGTTGATTTGTAATTCTACTCTACAGAAATGTCATCCTGGAAGGAACTTCCCTAGTGCTCGCGACGCGCTTCAGGGCTTGAATTTCTTCCGAGCACGAGGGAAGGTTCTTCCAGTGACAGATTGAGGGGCTTACAAACCAACCCGTAACGAGTATATCTTGACTTTCTGCACGCGGCTGATTATTTAGCCTGTCGCCAAAAGGCGCACACGGTTGAAACGCAACAGGAGCTTATATGTACTGTCCTCGCTGCGGCGCAGAATACGAAGCATGGGCAAAAGAATGCGCCGATTGTTTGCTCCCACTGGTAGAGGAAGCCGAAACCCAATACCATCCCAATGAATGGGTAACGGTTTTTGCGACGGGCAATCCCGCGCTCATTGCCCTTGCTAAATCCATTCTGGAAGATGCGGGCATTGTCTATTTTGCCAAAGGCGAAGGTTTGCAAGATTTGTTCGGCGCCGGCCGCCTCGGTGTGGGCTTCAATGCCGTAATCGGGCCGGTTGAGATGCAAGTGGCGGGAAAAGATTTCGAAGAGGCGCGCATGCTTTTGCGGGATTTGGAGGAAGACCGGCCGCGCGACGATTTCGAAACGCCGGAGGAAGATTAGCAACGAGATTGCAGAAAAATTCAAAAGGTGCGAAGCATTAATAAAGAGAGAAAGGCGAAGCGATGAAGCTCCTGTTTGGTCGTGCCCTTTGGTTCGGGTTGGCGCTGCTGGCTGTAATGCTGGTGCTCGCGTGTCGAACGCAACAAGACGTTGCCGATCTGGTTCTGCGTGGCGGCGTCGTTCACACCGTGGATGCGAATAACACCATCGCACAGGCCGTGGCCGTGCAAGGCGATCGCATTGCAATGGTCGGCTCGAATGCGGAGATTGAAAAATGGCTCGGCCCGAACACGCGTGTGATCGAGTTGCACGGCCAAACGGTGGTGCCGGGTTTTATCGACAGCCACTATCATTTTCAAAACGTGGGCAAGCGCGCGTACGATTTGAATCTCGATGGCGCCACTTCGCTCGAAGATTTTCAAACGCGCGTCAAAAATTGGGCGGCGCGCAAAGCTGCGGGCGAATGGCTGCTCGGCCGCGGGTGGATGGAGGAAGATTGGGCCACGAAACAATTTCCCACGCGCCATGATATCGACGCCGTGGTTGCGGATCGGCCCGTGTATTTGAATCGCGCCGACGGCCATATGGCCGTGGTCAATTCCAAAGCGCTGGAACTGGCGCAAATCAACGCGAGCACGGCGAATCCGGCGGGCGGTGAAATTTTGAAGGACAAAAACGGCGCGCCGAATGGTTTGCTCGTTGACAACGCGATGCGCTTAGTGACGCAGCACATTCCGAGCAACTCGCGCGAAGTGCAAGAGCGCTATGCCCGCAAGGCCAATGAGGTGGCGCTGGCTTACGGCTTGACGACGATTCACGACGCAGGCTCAAGCTGGGAAACGGTCAATCTGTGGAAGTCGCTCTATGAGCAAAACAAATTGCAGCTTCGCATTTATGAATTCGTGCGCGGCCCGGGCGCGGATGCGGATACACTGCTGCAACGCGGCGCCGAAATCGGTTTATTCAATAATCGCCTCACGATTCGCGGCATCAAAATTAGCGCCGATGGCGCGCTCGGCTCGCGCGGCGCAGCTTTGCTGGAAAAATATTCCGACGACGAACACACCACCGGACTTTTTCTTCACGAAGATGAAAAGATCTTTCCCCTCATAAAGACCGCGACGGAAAAGGGTTTGCAGATCGCGATCCACGCCATCGGTGACGCAGCGAATCGCAAGGTGCTCGATTTCTACGAACGCGCCGCGGCGGAAGTGCCGGTCGAGTCGCGCGCGATTCGCGCGCCGCGCCACCGCATCGAGCATGCGCAAATCATTCATCCCGAAGATATTCCTCGTTTCAAAAAACTCGGCGTGCTGCCCTCGATGCAAGCGAGCCATGCCATCGGCGATTTGCACTTCGCGCCGCGCCGTCTCGGCAACGAACGCTTGCTGGGCGCATATGCCTGGCGCACGTTGCTCGACGACGGCAATATCATTCCAGGCGGATCGGATGCGCCGGTGGAGGAAGGCAATCCTATGATCGAGTTTTATGCCGCAGTCGTGCGCAAAGACACCACCGGTTTTAGCGGCGCTGGCTGGCATCCCGAATTAAAAATGACGCGCCTCGAAGCGCTCAAGTCGCTCACGATTTGGGGCGCCTATGCTGCTTTCGAAGAAAATCTCAAAGGCTCGCTTGAAGTTGGCAAACTGGCGGACTTCGCGGTGTTGCATGAAGATTTGATGACCGCGCCGGAAGAGCACTTGTTTCGCATTCAAAACGTGATGACGATTGTCGGCGGGAAAGTGGTTTTCGAAAAGGCTCGTGCGCAGTGACTCCTCGGTTGCATCCGGCAGCATCCGGATTTCCGAGCAGTGCAGCGGCATACTGTAATGCCTCAGTTACCGGTGGAGTAGCGCAGGCGTCCCCGCCTGCAGACAAGGATGTCTGCGCTACGTTTTCCACCAATAACTGAGGCATTACGGCATACTTTTTTTTTGCTTGACACCTTTCGCGCGGGCGGCTACCTTGCAACATGGAGAAAAAAACTATTCGACTCATTGGCGTGCCCATGGACCTCGGCCAATCACGGCGCGGAGTAGACATGGGCCCCAGCGCATTGCGTTACGCCGAGCTTGCGATCCGGCTCAGAAAACTCGGCTATGAAGTGGAAGACATCGGCAACCTTGAAGTGCAAGTGCGCGATACGTTGCCGCGCGAAGGCGGCTTGGCCTTTCTGCCTTCAGTAGTGCAAACTTGCAGCCTGGCTTACGAACAAGGTCGCCGCGCGATAGCCGAAGGCTGCATTCCAATTTTTATCGGCGGCGATCATTCCATCGCCGCGGGCACCGTGGGCGGCGTGACGCACGACGGCGCCTCCGGGTTGTTGTGGATCGATGCACACGGCGATTTCAACACGCCAGAAAGCTCGCCGAGCGGCAACATTCACGGCATGCCGCTCGCCGCGTTGCTCGGGCGAGGCGCACCGGAATTAGTTAATGTCGGCAGGCCCGGCCCGAAATTGCGCCCGACCGAAGTGGTGTTGTTCGGCGTGCGCGATTTGGACGACCAAGAGCGCATGCTCCTGCGGGCAAGCAGCGTCACGATCTACACGATGCGTGACATTGATGAGCGCAGTATTCCCGCGGTGTTGCACGAAGCGCTCGGGCGCTTGCATCACTTGCCGCGTGTGCATGTGAGTTTGGATATGGACTGTTTGGATCCGTGGGATGCGCCGGGCGTCGGCACACCGGTGCCGGGAGGGTTCACTTATCGCGAAGCACACCTTATCATGGAACTGCTCCATGACAGCGGCAAAGTTGGCTCGCTCGACGTGGTGGAAATCAACCCCATTCTCGATCAGAAAAATCACACGGCAAATATGGCTGCGGAGTTGATCGCCTCGTTGTTGGGGAAGTCGATTTTGTGAGGGCCCGTGCCGCAATATTCACGTTGCGCAATAAAAGACGCGTGCGCAAAACGTTCAAGCCGCAACCGAATGGACAGAATAATTTTACGGCAGCACGATTACAAAATTATCCTGCCGTTGCATATCCGGCCTTTTGGCCTCTTCGCTTTTCAAAAGTCTTGCCCCCAATTGTTTTGCTTTCTCAAAAGTCAAGGACCTTAGACGGGAAGCCGGGCTGCGGCTCATTTGATCTCCACGATTCTTCCTTCCACAACCGGCGCGATGGCCTTGCCCTTCGCGTACGCGTCGGAGATTGCCTCGAACGTTAGCAGCCGCAGTTCCGGGCCGGGCGGAATACTCATCACGGCTTTGGTTTTGAAGGCATAGCCGTCGCCGCCTTCATACAGATAATCCGGCACGGCGACGATATAAATTTGATTGTCATCCACACAATTCCAACCTGAGCCACACGCCACTTTTACATTGCGCACGCGCTCGCCAACTTTTTGGCGGCGATCATATTCAAACTTGAGTCCCGATACTTGCAGGAAGCGCCCGTTGCCCGGTTCCGCGGCGACGGCGTGTTCGAGAATGTCTTGCTTTAAATCTTTCCCTTTGAGCCACACATATGCCACGCGCGTCGCAAAGCCGAACGTGCGCCACAAATGCTCGAAGCGAATCTCGCCGGAAAAGTTATCGTCGATGCGGATCGCGCCGCCGTTGAGTATCGCAACGTCCGCACGCATGTTGCCGAACGCATTGCGCATCAAGTCCGTTAGATAATTCCCCCACGCGCTCTCGCCCGTGCGCACGGCTTCCTCCGTCGCGTGCAACACGGTTTCGCTCGCGCCGATTTTGTCATTTAGAAAAGGCAGCTTCTTCTCCAACTCGGCGCGATAGTGCTCTGCCACCTCTTTTTGATAAAGCTTGTCCAATGGGATCGCCGCATCGACTTTGAGCTTTTCGGCGGCAAGCGCAACCTGCCCGTTTTCACGCCCGAATTGCACACGCCAGATGGTGCGCGCATTCGAGTCGCCTTTGGTGATCAACGCCGACTCTGTGCTCATCTCCTCTTGCTGCGCATAATGCTCGTGCCCGCCGGCGATCCACATGAACTTGGGGTGTTGGCGGCGCAACTTCGCAATTTGACGATCTTCTTCGATGCTCAAATGCGTCAAGCCGATAATGACTTCCGCGCCCGCGGCTTCCAATGCTTGTAGCTCGCGCTCCGCGAGGGCGAGGTAATTCGAATCGACCGCGGCATAGTCGCGATCCTTGCCATTCTGCGCGCCGTGAATCGTGAGTCCAAATATTCCCACTTTGGTCTTGCCCATCGTAACCAGCGTGTGGCCTGCGATTTTGTTGTTCAACTCCGGCTCCGGCGTGCTCAGTTTCAGATTCGCGGCGAGCCAGGTGAATTGGGAGGCGCGCAGTGCCTGCATGAACATTTGTGGCGGTTTTTCATCGAACTCATGATTGCCGGGCGTGACGTACATGGGCGCGAGGCGGTGCAAAAAATTCATGGCCGCGATCATTTGCTGGCCTGCAAAATATTTGCTCTCCAGCGAAGGCGCAATGAAATCGCCGGCGTGCAGAATGAACACCGGGCCTTTGGTTCGTTGGAGGAGCGTCGCAACCCGGCTCATGCCGCCGGCATTGCCATTCTCCACCGTATCGATGCGATAAATATCATTGAGCTGAACGAGGCTAAACTCGGGACGCATGCCGGGCTTTTGCGCAGCCGCGAGCGCCGTAAGCGCGAGCATAAACGCCGCGAGCACGGCAATGCCGAGATGAGCTTTGCACGCACGAAAGTTTTTGGGGCGCATGGTTGTGTCCATTGGTGATTCGGCTTTCATAACGATACGAAACAAAAAACCCCGCCTTCGATGAGGAAGACGGGGTTGCGTTGTCATCAGTTCGGAATTAAAGCGGCGTGACTTTCGTCGCTTGCAATCCTTTGGGCCCTTGTTCCACTTCGAACTGAACTTGCTGGCCTTCTTTCAGAGTTTTGAAACCCTCGGCGAGAATGGATTTGAAGTGCACAAACACATCTTCGCCGCTTTCGCGCTTGATGAAACCATAGCCTTTGGCTTCATTGAACCACTTGACGGTACCGGTTTCCATAATCTGGACAGTCCTCTTGTTTTGATTAGTTGTTGCCTCGGAGCGTAAAGCCGCCGAGAATCGGTTGAATGTACAACCAGCTTTTGCAGCCGTTGTGACTCCCACAACTCCAGTAGCTGAAATCCGCTAATCCTACTGATTCTTGTAAGAGGTAGAACCGGATGAATCGCTGGTTGAAGACGACAACCGTTGCAACCAAAGTCACCTCTTCGATATTTTGAAGAAGGACCCACACGCGGAACTCAATCCAGACTAGACCTCATCCACCTCGGGTGACCAATTTCTAAAGCGCAAAGCGGTGTACAGAACGGCTAAATAGTAAAAACTATTTGGTTGAATTGCAAGCATTGATTTTGCCAGCACGTAAGGCCTCAGTTATTGGTGGAAAACGTAGCGCAGACATCTTGTCTGCAGGCGGGGACGCCTGCGCTACTCCACTCGTAACTGAGGCCTTACGCCAGCGCATATTGCCGCGGCTATCGCTGGAGGACGTTGCACGCCTACTTTCGAATGGCGCTGAGGATTATCGTGTAACGCTCTAAAAAAGAAAACGGCAGCGAGCACGTGTAAATCCTCTCGTTGCCGTTTGAGATAGGAGGAAACCGCAAACCACGCGTTGCGGAGCAATCACGATTTTTTCTTCGTGTACAATCCATCAAAAATCGTTTTCCAAGTTTTGCCTGCGTCTTCTGACTGATCCCAGACTTGCCTTACTGTGTGCTCTGCGGCGTTGTTGTGCCACGTGATGCGGTCCAAAATTTTCTTGCCTTCGCTTTGCGATTCACCGGATAGAATCATTTTGTTGTTTTGATACTCGCCCGTGAGCGTGAGCACGCCGCCGTCGCTGCCCACCCAAACTTGTTGCCATTTGCCCAAATCCGTTTTGTAGAAATTCAAACTCTTGCCGGAATAACCGTGCGCGCTTTCGTATTCTTCCAATATCGCACAGCCGCCGGCGGCGAGCGAGATTTTGCTTTTGCCCGCGAGTTTGCCGTTCGCGGTCACGTCCCACTCGCCCAGCCAAAAATCAAATTGCCGCGCTTCCGTCGAGGCGCAGGGCCTGGCGTTTTCCAAACCCAGCATGAGTTGTTGCATGAAAAGCACGTCGTAGTATGCCATCAAGCTTATGATACTTGCGAGAAGAGGGAGAGAATAGTGCATTGCCGTTCCTTGTTTTCGATTCGTTGCAGAACACCACTAGCGCGCCATTCCGGAGAAATCTAGCCACCGTGGTTTGGCTTAAAAAGATTCCTCCGGCATGGCGCCGTGAGTGGCAGCACGGAATTTTATTTGATCAACACCAACCGCTTCGTTTCCGTGAAAGCCTCGGTCTCAATCTTATACAGATAAAGGCCGGAGGGCAGCGCAACGCCGCGGCCATCTTTGCCGTTCCATGACACGCGATACACGCCGGCAGGTTGCTCGCGATCAACCAGTCGCGCCACTTCTTCGCCGAGCAAGTTATAGATGCGCAACGACACTTTCGCTTGCTTCGCGAGTGCGTATTGAATTGTCGTCGTCGGATTGAATGGGTTCGGATAATTCTGCTGCAATGCAAAACGTAGCGGCAGCTCGTTGTTTCCGTCGTCCACCGCGTTCGTCGAGCCTTCCGTGATGACATAGGAGCCGGCCGCGACGTTCGTTAAAATGTCAAACCTCTTCGAGGGCCAATCAATTCTAATTGAATCGACCTGCGTTGCGTCGCCGAGGCCAAACTCCGCGAGCAAACTACTTTGGCTTCTGCCGCCGCTTTGCGTCGCAACCTGCCGCATCTGCCAAAAACTCTTGCCGTTGATCGTCGCTTTAACGCGCACTTTCGCGCCGATGCCCGTGGTGTTGGAAGTCACGCCGACGCATGCAATTTTCAACCAATTGTTGTCGTTGCCCGCATTGAAATACAACACACTATTCTCGCCGTTCACGGAAACGAAGAGATCGGAATCGCCGTCGTTGTCATAATCGCCCCAGCTTGCACTCGCACCGTTGATCCGGTCACTATGAAACGGGTTCTCCACTCGCCTCGTGAAATTGCCGGCGCCGTCGTTTTCGTACAAAAAGCTTTCTCCTCCAATCGTGGTTACGAACAAATCCAAATCGCCGTCGTTATCGAAATCGCTCCAACCCGAAGCCTGTGAAGTAGCGCCGTCATTCACCACCGGACCTTCGGTGATTTTAGTGAATCCTGCTGCTGCGGGACCGTTGTTTCGGTACAAAAAATCGTTTTCAAAATTTGCATTTGCGACGAAGAGATCGAGGTCGCCGTCGTTGTCGTAATCACCCCAACTGCCGCCGGTTGAATTGCCGCCGTCATTCACCACCGGCCCGTCCGTGATTTTCGTAAACGCGCCGTCGCCGTTGTTGGCATAAAGGCCATTGTTCTCGTTGCGATCATTGGCCACGAACACGTCCATGTCGCCGTCGTTGTCGTAATCTGCCCAACTCGCGCTTTGCGAAAAGCCCCGATCATTTACGATGCTGCCGTCCGTCATCTTCGTAAAAGTGCGGTCGCCGTTGTTGCGATACAGCGATTCGTTCGTGCCGTGATTCGTGACGAACATATCCAAATCACCGTCGTTGTCAATATCCACCCAACTGCAGCCCGTAGAAATTTCGCGGTCCGTCGCAATTGCGCCGGAGGTGACTTTCATGAAAACGCCGTTGCCCGAGTTTTCAAACAGCGAATTGGTTTGATTGAAATTTGCGATATACAAATCCAAATCGCCGTCGCCGTCATAATCTCCCCAACTCGAACTGTATGAGATATTGCCGTCGTTCGCAATCGCGCTTTCCGTATTTTTCGTGAAGGTGCCGTCGCCGTTGTTCACATAAAAAGATTCATTTTGATTCAAGCCATTGGTCACGAACAAATCGAGATCGCCGTCGCCGTCGCCGTCCGCCCAACTGCTGCCTAAAGAAGGCGCAGCTTCGAGAGCGATTGCACTGGCCCCGGCTTTACCGAATTGCTGCACGGAGATGAGGCCATCCTGCGTGATCGAATTGACTCTGCCGTTGCCCGTGACCGTCAAGCCCACGGTGTATTTGCCCGGTCGATCATAAGTCCATGTGGGATGTTGCGTCTGCGCATCTGTGGCGCCGTCGCCGTCAAAATCCCATGCCCATTCCGTGAGGACCGTATTCGCATCGTGAATTGACAAATCCGTGAAGCGCACCGTGAGTGGCGGCAGGCCCTCTAGAACATCGGTGGTAAAATTTGCCCTCAAACTGCCGGCGGGCAGACTCTCAGTCACATTGAGTATTTGATTAACGGGAACGTTGGTGCGTACTTCTCGCATGCCCGAAGGCCAAATGAAAACCAACGAATCGATGTGCGTCGCATCGCCCAAACCGAAATGCACACGCAGACTATTGTGGCTGTTGAAGCCGTTCTGGCTGGAAATCTCGCGGCGTTGCCACACGCTCTGCCCGTAGATCGTCGCTTTCGCGCGCACGGTCGCGCCGATGGCCGCGCGGTTCGAAAGCGTGCCTTCGCAATGAATCTGCAGCCAATTGTTGAAGCTGCCCAGATCGTTGCGAAACAATCCGAAGGCCGTGCCCTGCCCGGTCATGAACAAATCCAAATCACCGTCGTTGTCATAATCGCCTGCGGTCGCGCCCGCGTTGTTGCTCGCGCCGGGCTTGTTGAGAAAGGGCAAATCTGTGCGGCTCGTAAACGTCCCGTCGCCGTTATTGACATAGTAGCGATTGGGTGCGCCGGCCTCGTTGGTGACGAAGCAATCGAGATCGCCGTCGTTATCGAAATCTCCCCAAATGTTGCCGAGCGAAACCTCGCGATCCGTGACGATCGTCCCCGTGGTGATTTTCGTAAACGTGCCGCCATCGTTGCGATACAGGTGATTGGCCATTCCGCTGGTGGTGCCGGAATAGTTCGTCAAATACATGTCGAGATCGCCGTCGTTGTCGTAGTCGATCCAATTATAGTTTTGCCCGTCGCGCGGCTCAATGGCAAACGCGCCGCTCGTGATTCTTTGCAGCGTGGCTGCGCCCGTTTCTTTCAATAAATTTTGATAAAGATAATCCGGTGCGACGCTGCCATTGGCAGGCCCGGCGCCAACGAAGAGATCTTGATCGCCGTCGTCGTCATGATCCGCCCAGATTCCGACCGTGTACGGCGCAAAGCCGGTGGTCACCTCGCTGTTCGTGACGCGCGTGAAGCGGCCCGCGCCTTCATTGTGAAAAAGATGATTGGTGGTGGGAATGCCGACGAAGTTCGCCGGATGTGTGATCATCAAATCGACGAAGCCGTCGTTATCGTAATCCGCCCATGCGCACGACCAGCCGCGCGTTTCGAACGCGGAGCCGATGTCGCCCACGTCGATAGCCGTAAAAACGCCGTTGCCGTCGTTGCGATAAAGTTTCGAGCGCGCGCCGGAGTAATAGCAATCGAGATCGCCGTCGTTATCGAAATCCGCCCAACTGTTGCCGCTGCCGAGGCCTTGCGTCAAGTTCGCGCCGATGCCGTGATTCGCAACGCGCGTGAAATTGCCGTTGCCCTCGTTGTGATAAAGCTTGCCGCGATTGACAAAGAGATCGAGCAAGCCGTCGTTGTCATAATCAACCCAACTCGCGCCGGCATAGCCGTTGTCGCCTAAATCAACGGCAATAGGATTGTTCGGATCGGTCACGCGCACAAAATTTTGCGCGGAGAGATGGCTTTGTGAAAAAAGAAACACGGCGGCGCTTGCGAGCAAAGCAGTGCGAAGACCTCGCGCACGGGACATACCAACCTCCTGATCATGAATTGAGGATTGCTTGTGAGGATTTAAAGGGATGATAAGCAGGGAGGAGGTGGGACTCAATCACCTGATCGGGTAGTTTTGAGAGGGAGAGATAGAATTCAGTTTAACGAATGATCTATCGTACAGAGCGCACGGCCCGCACGTAGTAGGAAGGGTCAACACGACCGTAGCTGCAATTGCCAAAGTCGAAGTAAACACTCCATGCCATGTCCACCGCGTTCTTGTCTGCAGTCCAAATCCAGCGTTGCTTTTCATCAAATACGGCACTAATATATAAACCGTTCCTGCTCTTCTTTGGCTCCATTAAGGACATTCCCTCTTCAAGCGTTGGAAGACGCCAATCGGTGAAACCCGCGAATTTATCCCGGTTTAATTGCTGCATGTATATCTCTGCATCTGCAATTCTCAAATGCTTCTCGGATCCATTCTGTTGCCACATTAGCCCCGTTGCATTATCTATCACCAGCTTTTTGCCATTCCGCTCGGAAATTTCATACTGATGCTTGATCCCTTTGGCCATCCAATTCTTATCATTGTCGAATAGGTCCCTTCCCTGTAGGAGTATTCTCACTTCTTCAAGTTCGTCCATTGGCTGCGTACGCAACGTGATCTTCTGCACGTATCCCAAGCGCTCCATCTGGGTGCGGATGGCAGTGAGCAAGCGGCTGAAACCGTGCTCCTGAAACAAATCCACCCAATTGAACTTTGCCAATGCTTCCGGCACCTTGCAGTCGTTGAGACGAACCGGAATGAAATAAATGTCATCGTCGAGCTTGCGCCGCCACACCTGCAACGCATGTTTGATTTCCTGTTGCACCACACCGCGATGATCAATCGAATTCGTTGACAGACATGCCAAAAAGAAGACCGCGTCATTGATCGCTTTGATCAACACCTGCTCCCAATCTTGGCCCGGCAGAATGTCTTCAATATCCAGCCACGGGTGATAGCCCGCTTGCTTGAGCTTTTGATAGAGTTCTTTCACGTTCGCGCTGTCTTTGCGCGTGTAGGAAAGAAAAATACGCGGAGGGTTTTCAGATTCGGCCATTGTAAGTCCCATGAAAAATCACTGATATAAGGTTGCCCGTAAAAATAGCAGGAAAAAATCCAAGTGCAATCTTTTACACTTGTTTTGCTGAGAAACGCCCTTTAGGAATCGCGTGCTCCCCCACAGAAGCCTCATAACAAACCCCTTGCTTCTATTGAAAGCCGGAAATATCTTTGACTCAAGTCGGACGCCTTACAAAAGTTTTTTGCGGAGATAAATATCATGAGTCAGGTCGAAATACTCAAAGCCCCTTTGCAATCCACGCTGCCTGAATACGAAGCCGACACCATCATTTCTCACATCATCAAAATCGGGCAGCTCTCCAAATTGCAGGACAATTGGGATTCTTATGGCGGCAAGGCGGTCTCGCTTGAGGTTTGCAAGAAAGCTGCGAAGTTTTTGTACCTCGCTTTTAAAGAGCTTGCCGCAGAAAAAGAAGCGGTCTACATGCCGTTCATTGCGCCTGCGAATGACGGCTCCATCGTGTTTGAGTGGCATGCGAGCCTGGCCGAGCTTATCGTGGTTTTTCGTAACAACCCCGAGCTGGAAGTGGAATATCTGACGGTTCAAAAAACAGATTCCGGCGAAGTAGAGAAAGAAGGCAAATTCGAAAGCTAGCCATGCAGTCGGAAATACTTCTTCTACCCAACCTCACTCCTTGAGCTAAGGTTGCGTTGTAGCCTTATCCTCTCGCCAAATTCCTCGCGTTTGCAATCACCTCAGTTCACGTGCGCCCGCAACATCTCAAAGACGAAACTAATGCGCACTTGTTTTGCGGCGTTTTCCCTCTTACCTTTGAATCAGCGTTTTATATATCCCCCCGCTGCCGCTTCTTACCGGATTGGAAGAACTGCCATGAGCTCTGCGAACACACCTGCCAATGCCTCGACCCACGAAGCGCAACTTCACGCTCTGCAACAGGAAAACCAGCGGCTCCGCCGCGGGCTGGAAGAACTCGCGCTGCTGAACGAGCTGGCGCGCGAAATCGGCGCTTCGGTCAACACGCAAGCCATCATTCAAACCATCATTCGCCGCTCGTTGCACGCAGTGCATGCGGAGCAAGGTGTGATCACGCTGCTCGAACCGGAGGCGCTCGGACCGATGAAAACGTTGGTGCGCACGCGCGTCAGCTCGGCGCAGCAAACCGCGTTTCATCTCGAACAAAACTTGCAGGGTTGGATGCAAATCAACAAAAAGGCGTTGGTGGTGAATGATCCGCAGCATGACGAGCGCTTCCAGGGCGTGCACTGGGAAGAATCGATACGCTCGCTCGTGTGCGTACCACTCTTAATCAAGTCGGAATTGAAAGGCATTCTTACACTCTACAACAAAAAGGCCGGCGAAGGATTTTCTTCGGAGGATCAACGCCTGCTTGGCATCATCGCCGCGCAGTCCGCGCAAGTCATCGAAAACGCGCGGCTCTATGAAGAAGAGCAAAAGCTCATGCGCATGCAGCAAGAGCTGCGGCTCGCCACGAAGATGCAATTGGAGCTTTTGCCCAAACAGGCGCCCAAGCTCGCCGGCTATGATATTGCCGGCAAGAGCATTCCCGCACAAAGTGTGGGGGGCGATTATTTCGATTTCATCGCGATCGACGAGCGGCGCATGGCATTGTGTGTGGGGGATATTTCCGGCAAGGGTTTGCCCGCGGCATTGCTCATGGCGAATTTGCAAGCGACCATGCGCGGGCTAACTTTGACGCCATCTTCCGTGGGAGAGTGTTTGGGGCGCGCCAACCGGTTGTTGCATCAAAGCACGGACACGGAAAAATTCGCAACGTTGTTCTATGGCGTGTTGGATACCGAGAAGCACTGCTTAAGCTATTCCAACGCCGGCCACAACGATCCCTTGGTGCTCTCGTTGCAAAACGCGCCGCGTGCGCTGAAAACCGGCGGCATTATGCTCGGCTTGTTGCCGCAACGCACGTTCGCGGATGAAACGATTGCGCTCGCGCCGGGCGAGCTGCTCGTGATTTATTCGGACGGCATTTCGGAAGCGGTGAATGTGCTCGACGAACAGTTCGGCGAAGCGCGTTTGCTCGCAGTGATTCAAGAGCATTGGCAAGCGAACGCGAGCGAGTTGGTCGAGCGCGTGCTCGCTGCGGTGCAAAAACACGCGGGCACCGCGCCGCAAGCGGATGATATGACGCTCATGATTGTGAGGAGAGCTGAGAAATGATCAACCAAACCATTCTCCACTAAAAAATCATCTCGAAGCTCGGCGAAGGCGGCATGTCTTCCTTCAGTGCAAAATACAATAAATTGATTCCGCATGCGGGAGGCGTCGTCTACAAAGCCGAGGACACCAAGCTCAAGCGCCTCGTCGCCACCCAATTCCTGCCGCGCCAGAGTGCGGCCAGCGATGACGAACGCGAGCGCTTCGAAATCGAAGCACAGGCGGCTGCGGCGTTGAACCATCCCACCCTCGCGACGATTTATGCCGCCGCAGAAGTCGAGGGGAGGGGTTCATTGTGATGGCATTCTTTGAAGGGTCAGAATCAGGAAAGATGCAGCGACGACTGGGGTGATCGCCGCTTCTTTGCCAAAAGAGTAAATGATTTTCATACTGGGAAAGATCATCAATTCCGGCTTCGCGAAAATGGGCGGCGAGGCTCATCTCACCAATCGCTTCTCCATGGCCTTTGCAATCGCCTCGGCTTGCGTGTGCACGTGCAGCAGCTCGTAGATTTTTTTGATGTGGCACTTCACCGTGTTTTCACTGATGAACAATTCTTCGCCGATGAGACGATAGCTTTTCCCCTCGCGCAGCTTCTGCAAAATTTCTTTTTGGCGCTCGGTAAGTTGCGGTGCTTCGACTTTATCGCTTTTGAATGAATTCACCACCAAACGCGCGATGCGCGGGCTCATGGGCGAGCCGCCAGCCACGACCTCTTTGATGCTCTCCAACAATTCCGCGGGCGCGGTGTGCTTGAGCAAATAGCCGCACGCCCCCGCGGCCAGCGATTCAAAAATCAGCTCGCTATCCGCATGCACCGTGAGCATGAGAATATCCATCTCCGGCCAGCGCCCTTTGATTTTGCGCACGCCTGCGATGCCCGACATGCGGTTCGGGCGAAAACGAATATCCATCAAAATCACCTCGGGCAAAGCATCTTCGAGATGTTGCAGCGCGGTCTCGCAATCTGCATAACTGCCCACGCACTTGAAACCTGTGGCGTTGTTGATAATGATTTCGAGGCTCTCGCGAATCTCGTCTTCGTCTTCAACGATGGCAACGCGGATCATATTCTCCTCATGGGAGGAATGGAGTTTGGGATGGAGGGGTCACTGCATCACGAGAGCATCATTTCTTTCATCACGCCATGACTCCAGCACTCCCGCATTAGCTTGTGACACTTTTCCGACGAACTGAATCTCCGTGCCGCGTCCCGGCGTCGAAACGATGCGCAGCTCGCCGCCGATGACGCGCGCGCGTTCTTGCATGTTGCGCAAGCCGCGTCCGGGCGTACAGTGCTCGAGATCAAAGCCCTGGCCGTCATCGCGCAATTTTACGGCATAGGTTCCATTGTTACGGCTCAACGCGAAGACCACGTTACGGCACGAGGCGCGGCTGTGTTTGAGAATGTTGTTCATGCCTTCTTTGAAAATGCACGTCAAATTCTGGCGTGTCTCCATGGGCAAATGCGCTTGTTCTAATTCCGGCGCCAGCCCTTCGAGACGAAAGTGAATGTCGGTGTGATCGAAAAGTTTGTCGCCGAAGTCTTTGAGCTTGAGCGCGGTGTCGTGCAGTGTGTCTTCGTCCGGGTCGAGCGACCAAATGAAATCGCTCATATCCTTGTGCAGACTGCCGGCCATTTTCATAATGCGCTCGAGATATTCTTCCACTTCAACGAAGCGGCCTTTTAACTTACTTTGCAGCACGCCGCAAAACAACGCGATCTTCGTGAGCTTATGGCCGGACTCGTCGTGAAAATCCGCGGCGATTTTTTTGCGCACCCGCTCGCGCTCCTCCTCGCGCGCTTGCGCCACGGCTTGAAAACGTTTGAAGCGCTCTTCATGTCGCACTTTTTCAATTTCCACAACGCGCCTGCGCTCGCGTTTCATCCTGGCGCGATGCAGCGTGAAAAGTAGCGCCGCAATTGCGGCGAGCATCAAACCATAAAACCACCACGTGCGCCAAAACGGCGGCGCAATCACGATTGCCAAGCTCGCGCCTTCTTGATTCCAAACGCCGTCGTGGTTCGCAGCCTTCACACGAAAAACATAATGCCCCGGCTGTAAATCCGTATAACTCGCGAAGTCTCTCGTGCCCGCAGCAATCCATTCCTTCTCCAAACCCTCGAGACGATATGCAAACTCGTTCTTTTCTGGATGTGAATAGCTCAGTGCCGCAAACTCGAAGCGGAGAAAATTTTCCGAATGGCGCAACTGCAACGCGTTCGCACCCGCAAACGCACGCGGCTGGTCGAAGATATTTACCGCGGTGATGACAACCGGGGGCACAAACATGTCGCGCCGCAAATCTTCGGGGCGAAAATAGAGCCCGCCATTCACACTGCCAAAATACATTTCGCCCTTGGCGTTTTTAAAGCACGCGCCGGCATTGAACACGTTGCTCAGCAAGCCGTCATTGGCATCGAAATTTTTGAACGTTTCGCTTTGGAGGTCGAAAGCCGAAAGGCCTTTGAGCGTGCTCAGCCACAAGCGTCCGGCTTCATCTTCCAGAATGCCGCAGATTACACCGTTGGGCAAACCGTTCTTCTCAAAATAAGTTTTGCACTTGCCGGTCGCGCGGTCGAAAAGATTCAAGCCGTCGCTCGTGCCCACATAAAAATTTCCACTGCCGTCTTCGTAGAGGGAGTAAACGTAATCATTGCTCAGACTCCGTGGATCATCCAACACGTGGCGATAGCATTGGAACGTTTGCGTTTGCCGATCGAAACGATTGAGCCCCCGATAAGTGCCAACCCATAGCGTGCCGCTGCGATCTTCGTAGATCACGTGGATGAAATCATTGCTCAAGCTGCCCGTGCGTTTGGGATCGAATTGAAAGCGTGTGAAGTTTTTGCGCGCACGATCAAGCCGGTTTAGCCCGGCGCCTTCCGTGCCGATCCATAAGACGCCTTCGTGATCTTCATAAATAAAACTGACGGCGTCGCTGCTGAGGCCGTTTGGCGCTCGTACGTCGGCGCGATAATGTTGAAAGCGTTCGTGCTGGAGATCAAAAGCATTCAAACCGGCGTTGCGCGTCCCGATCCACAAAATGCCGTCGCGATCTTCACCAAGCGAGGTGACGGCGTTCGAGCTGAGCGAGTTCTTATTGTTCGGATCGCGGCGATAGTGCGTGAATTTTTGCGCGGGATTGTCAAGATTGGAGATTGCAGTGAGGCCGCCCGGCGTTCCAAGCCAAAGCGTGCCGTCGCGAGATTGATGTATTGCTTGCACATTCGGATGGCGCAAACCATTCTGCTCGCCGGCTTCGAAGCGAATTTGCCCGAATCGCGCGCCGTGCGGATCGAGCTTGTGCACGCCGCCATAATATGTTCCCACCCACAAAATGCCGGCGCGGTCGCGGCACATTGCGACGATGCTATTGCTGCTGAGGCTCGTGGGATCGTCGGGCCGCGCCCCAATACGCTCGAAGTTTTGCCGCGCAGAGTCGAGGCGATTAAGCCCTTGCGCCGTTCCCACCCAAAGATTGCCTTTGCGATCTTCGACGATTTGTTCGACATGATTGCTGCTCAAGCTGGTGGCAACGGAGGGCGTGTTTTGCCAGCGTCGAAACGCGAGCGCGGCGCTCCCATTCGCTGGCGGTTTGAGTTGATGCAAACCGGCATTCGTGCCAAACCATAAATTGCTTCTGCCGTCTTCATAAATTGCGGTCACATTGTTGCCGGCCAAACTCGTCGAATCGTCTGGAATATTTTTCGTGAAAACGAAGTGAACGGAATCCTGGCCGCGTAAAACTTCGACGAGGCCGGCGCCGATCGTGCCAAGCCACAGGCGTGCTTGACTATCTTCAAATATCGCGCGCACGGAGGCGTGGCGCGTGCTCTCGCTTGGCGTTTGAAAACGAAAATGTTCAAGCTTTGCGTTGGAAGTTTGCAGTGCGGCCGCGGGCAATCTATCCAAACCGATATTGTGGCCAATCCAAAGCGTTCCGGTGTGATCTTCACATATTGCCCACACCGTGTTTTCGCCCAAACTAGTACTATCCTTGGAATCGTGCACGAAGCGCGTGAATTTTTCCGTGGCCGGGTCGAACCTGTTCAAACCTCCGCCCCACGTGCCGATCCACAAATTGCCGGCGCGATCCTCGTGCATCGCAATCACGTCGTTGTACGAAATCGAATTCGAATCCGTCGGATCGTGCTTGAAAGTCGTATAACGCCGGCCGTCATATTTCACCAAACCGTACATTGTGCCGAACCACATGAAGCCTTGGCGATCTTGATGAATGGCGTACACGAGATTGTGCGCCACGCCTTGTTCGAGCGAAAGCCGTTCGAACCGCAGAGGGTGGGTTTGCGAAATTAGATCAAGCGGCGCACAGCACACGGCAAGAAATGCGAGGGCTGTTCGGAAAAAGCCGGCGCGCTGCACGTCGCCAGCAATATGATTTCGAGTAATTTTCATGGTAAGGCGCATAGTTGCGTCTGGTTGGGTGGTTGCGCAAAGTTTTTTAGGACAACTGGCATTGCTAAAGACGAGCGAAACTACGAAACGCTCAAAAGAATTGCATTGCGACCAAAAGTTTGCTTGCTTCTTCCTAGCCCGTTTGCTACTTTCGCAAAACTTTTAGTCACTAGCCATGCATTTTCATGCGTGGCTTTTCCATTTTGAACAGATCAGGAGTTTTGTGCATGACAAGGAACCGGTTCTGGCCTTGTGTGATGATATTTGGTTTGATAGCTCCCGCATTTGCGCAATTCAAAGTCGAGCGGATTGGCAATGAACAATTCTTCCAACGCGGACGCAAGCTCACCTTTTATTCCAACACGCATTTCAATCGTGTCGAAGCTTTGCAGCTCAATTTTGGCGCGCGTTACACCCCGTCGTTGAGCGGCGGGTTTTCCATGTATGGCGATCTCGGTTATGGTTTTAAGAATGAAAAAAATCGTCGCTGGCGCTGGAACACAGGCTTGCAAAACCGGTTTCCCAATCAACTCAATGTGGGCGTCAATTATTTCAATCGCGTCGAAAGCAACGATGATTGGCTGGTCAACGGCTTCGAAAATTCGCTTGCCGGAATTTTCTTGCACGAAGATTTCATGGATTATTTCGAGAAGCGCGGCGTGCGTGCCTTTGGGGATTACCGTTTTTCGCAAGCACATACGCTGCGTTTCGAAGCCGGCGGCCATCGTTACGACCCGCTCGCGCGCAACACGAATTGGAGTTTGTTTGGTCGAAAGAAAGATTATGCTGCCAACACGCGCACACCATATCCCGTCGTTGCCGGCGAAGAATTGGCGTTTCGCCTCACCGCGGTTGGCGATTGGCGCGACAATCCCATCTTCCCCATTAGCGGCTGGTACGGCGACGCCCAAATCGAAGTGACCCGCCAGGATTTCGAAACCGCCGCATTTTTTCTCACCCTGAAACGCTATCAACCCACGATCGGCGATCAGAAATTTCAAATCAAACTCTTGGCCGGCGCGCGCACGGGCAGCTTCGCCTATCAGCATCTTTTGCCCATGGGCGGCGTGGGCAATTTGCGCGGCTACAATGAAAAGGAATTCATCGGCAACCGCGCGCTGTATGCGACCGCGAACTACATCGTCGGGCAACAATGGCTGCGCCATTTGCCGCTCAACTACATTCCAATTTGGGATGCGATTTCGCTCGGCATTTTTGCGGAAACCGGCTATGCGTGGATCGCCGATCCCACCAACGCCAAAGCCGGCTTGTTCGATTTCGGCGACTTTGAGCTGAACGATTTGCGCAGCGACGTGGGTTTCTCCATTTTCTTTGCCGAGAATTTGTTGCGCGTGGACTTCGCCCGCCGCACGGACCGCGGCGACGATAATTGGCGCATTCTCTTTCGTATTTTGGACAAGTTTTAAAAGCCACCTATGACATTTTTATCGCAAAAAAGACTTTTGCTCCTGCTCTTGCTTTTCGTCAGTATTGCCGGCAAGTTGCAAAGCCAGGAAGGCGAAGCCGTCGCAGACTCTTCCGCAGCGCTCCCGCCGCAAATCACCGCCATTATTATCGAAGGCAATCACCGCACCAAGCCGCACATCATTCTGCGCGAGATGAAGTCGCGCGTCGGCGACCGCGTCGACCGTGAGCTAGTGGAAGGCGATCAAAAGCGCATTCTCAACCTCGGGCTCTTCAATCGCGTCGAAATTCAAGGCGCCATGGCAGATTCCGGCGTGCAACTCTTCGTGCTCGTGGACGAACGCTGGAACTTGTGGCCGTATCCGATTCTATTCGTGAACGACCGCGATTGGAGCAAGCTATCCTACGGCGCCGGCTTGCTCTATTTCAATTTTCGCGGCCGCAATGAAACCATCTCGGCCTCGGGTTGGGGCGGATACAATCCCGCGTTGCAGCTCGATTACGCTAATCCGTGGATCTTCGGCCGGCAAAATCTTTTCGGCCGCTGGCGTTTCTATGCCGAGCGCATGCAAAATCGTTTTTTCAAACAGAGCGATCAAGAAGTCGATGAGAAGCGCATCGGCGGCAGTTTCACCATCGGCAAACGCTTCGGCCATTTCAATTACTTGAGTCTTTTGTTCGGATATTCGCAGTTGCGTTTCGATCCCGCGGTGGTGGGGCAGACGCTCAATCCCTCCGGACGCGACGTTTTGCCGACACTCGGGCTGACGTATCTTTATGACGCGCGCGATCTCTACGAATATCCTCTCGCTGGAACATACTTTCGCCTTTCCACGCGGCGCGTGGGCTTCGGCAGCGAATTCATTCATTATTGGCGTCATAGTTTGGATGTGCGGCATTATGAAAAACTGAGCCGCCGTTTGACGATTGCCATGCGCGTGATGACGGACGTCGGTCAAGACGTGATTCCAGTGCATGATCTGGTTTATCTCGGCTATCAACATCGGGTGCGCGGACATTTTTTCGAACGGCGTGCGGGCCGGAATCTTGCGTTAGGCTCCGCCGAATTGCGTATTCCGCTTTTGCCTATGCGTTATTTTCGCGCTGCTGATATGCCGATCGTCAAAGACATGTTGCCGGAATCTTTATTGGAAATGGGGCGTAATACCAAATTCGGTGTGAGCTTCGGCGTGTTTGCGGATTACGGTCTCGTGTGGTCCGAACCCGAATTGCCAGATCTCAACCAGGGCTTGCGTGGCTACGGTGCGGGATTGCATCTTCATGTGCCGCTCGTCAATGTTCTTCGCCTTGAAATCGCGCGCAACCAAGCCGGCGAGACGCAGGGTATTATTGATATGGGCGTGTCGTTTTAGAAGGCATTTCGCAATTGACCATATTTCAAAAGGAGCATGGCATGGCCTCATCAAAATCTCATGAAGTGTGCGTGAACTTGCGCACGCGCTCGAACTACATCCCGGCCTTTCAGCAATCCCGGCTGAACTATAACCCCGATGATTACACGCCGTGCCAATGCCTCAAAACCCTTCATGTCATTGGCCCGGATGACCGTCCGGTCACGCCCGAAGACTGCGTCGCCGGCCGGCGCTGCTTCGAGGGCTTGAGCGCGGTGGCGGCGTGACTGGTTCATGCCTTCTGCAAAATTGACCTCTATTTGATCTCGATTTCGGAAAGGAACTCCGAAGACTTGCGGAGTTATGGCCCCACTCTCAAACATAGTTATCATACCTAATGTGCAACTCTTATTTGAAGGATAAGTGGGTTCTTTCGTATTTTCGG
>JBBILN010000042.1:0-71172 GCA_037444905.1 bacterium
CCGCGATTTTAAAGCGTTCTTTACGGTTTTTTGATTTTTCAGGAGTCCCTAAGTATTCTGATCTATGGTTCTTTCTTTGTGTTCACGAAAGCAATCGGCTTGGAGAACTTTGCCGCTGACACTGCGAATTACATCACCCGCCCTCTTGCTCTTCTTTTATTGAGCACCTTCGCCCTGGTCACCCTGCAAGATATATGGCGACATGCGTCTTCAGACCTCGCGAACGACTATCGCTTTTGGATGTTGCTCGCCATGGTGATTTATTATGGCGCATCACTTGGTCTTTTTGCCTTCATGTTCACAAAAGACCGTGAGTTGCTGGTTATGCTGTTCAAGATTCACGCAGTGGTCAATATCATTCACAACATTCTCTTCACGATCGGGGTTTTTCAAATACGCAGAGCGCAGCAAGCAGCGCTGCAACCCACCTCGTCACCGTGAGTCGTGTGTGGCTGGAAGAAGAACGATAATCAAAGAAGTTTCGCGCTAGGCGGTAGGAATGTTTGCGGCGGGCTATTCCCCTTCCTGTATGATCTTCTCCCGCATGGCATATTTGATCAAATCCGCGAGGTTGTCGATTTTCAGCTTCTCCATGATCTTGCGGCGGTGGGCATCCACGGTTTTGGAGGAAATCTTCAAACGATCGGCGATGCTCTTCGCATTTTCGCCCTGCGCGAGCAGGCGCAACACTTCCACTTCGCGGTCGCTGAGGTTGCCGGGGTTTTGCGCGGAAGCGTGCCGCGCGTAATGCACGAACTCTTCCTGCACCGTGGCATTCACGCCTTTGCCGAAATAGGTTTTCCCTTCCAATACGGATTGAATCGCCTCGCGCAATTCTTCGGCTTTGCAGCCTTTGGTGAGATAGCCCGAGGCCCCGGCGGCGATCATGCCTTTGATCATCGCGGCCTCTTCCATCACCGAAAGGGCGATGACTTTGATCTCTTGGTTCGCGGCCACGATTTTATGCGTGGCCTGTATGCCGTTCATCGCGGAGCCGCGCAAACCGATGTCCATGATCACGACGTGCGGTTTGAGCGTGAGGGCCAAGTCCACGGCCTCGGCGCCGTTGCCGCAATCGCCCACCACTTCGAGTTCGGGCTGGCTTTCCAATAATGCCCGAAACCCCTCACGAATGACGTCATAATCTTCCACGAGCAGGATTTTGGTTTTCATGAAATCGTTCTTTCGCGCCGGTTGCACGCCGCGGAGATGAGCAATTTACAATTGGGCATTAACAATTGGCAATTGCCAACGGTGAATGGCGAATGGTAAATGGTGAATGGCGAATGATTATGAATGATCAATGCTCAGCCGCGGGCTAGTGGCATTTGCCTCGGGCAGCCACACTGTAATTTGTCCGCCGCCCAAATCGTTCGAAGCCCCAATCGCAAGCCCGCCCTCGTAGTATTCCGCGCGGTTCTTCACGTTGAACAAACCGAAGCCGGAGTCCGTGTTGAGCGTCAATTGGCTCGCTTCCACGGCGAAGCCCGCGCCGTTGTCGTGTACCGACACCGCGAGCCTGTGCTCCGCGCGCGTGAGCGCGACGAGAATTTCGTCCGCGCCGCCGTGTTTGAGCGCATTGTGAACGAACTCGCGCACGGCTTTGTGAAGGAAAATTCCGAGCTCTTGATTGACCTGCCAATCCCCCCATTCATTCCGAATTTGAATCGTGATCTTGTGCCGGCGTTCGAGTTCCTCGGCCAGCGCCGCGAGCGCGGGCACGAAACCGACGTTGTAGAGCACGGGCGGAACGAGGTCGGTGATCACCGCGCGCGTGCCTTTGGTGAACCGTTCGATCGTGCGGTCGAGTTCGTCGAGGCCTTGGGTGATTTCGGGCGAGGGGCTTTGCTTTTTCAAATTTTCGAGCAGGCGCGCGGAGGTGATGAGAATTTCGCCGATGCGGTCGTGCAAATCTTCGGCGATGCGTTTGCGCTGGCGTTCTTCGTCTTCCGAAGAAGTAGCGGAAAGCGCTTGCAACTTTTTCTGCTTCTGCAGCAATTCCGTGGTGATATCATAGGCTCGCGCGAAGCGGAATTCGGCGGCGTTGTCATTATTGGTGAAGTTTTGCATTTCCCATTTGAGATATAGAATGCTGCCGTCCGGCAATTTTAAGGGCGCCATGGCCTCTTCGCTTTCTGCTGCTGGTGCGCTTGCGGAATTCCGCAGCGCGGCGGGCAAAAAGCTCAACTCCTGTTGCTTCTTGCCGGCGAAGGCCTCACGAAAAAACGTTTCCAAAGCCGGGCTGCGGGCTTTGAAAACCGCCACGCGGTCGTGTTCATCAAAAACAATCGTCATAAACGCCGGCGTGAACTCGATGGCGGCTTCGGCAAAGCGTTGTGCTTTTCTCAACCGCTTCCCCGAAACCACTAAATGATAGCCATACATGCCGACCACGAGCATGATCATGGCTGTGGTAAAAGCAATGGCTACGAAAAATTTCATGGAATCCATCTCGATCACGATCGCGCTCCTAAGAAGAGAGGTGAGGATTGCTCCCATTCTAAAAATTTGCGCGATCAATCAAAAGAGATTTGTTGCGCCTCATGATGAGGCTCCCCCCGTGCCTCATCAAGCTTGCAAGAGCACGCGGGCATGGGAGTCGGCGCAAGATACAGCCGGCGTGCGGCTTTTGCATTAAGCCTTTGGCGCACTCTCTCAGCATTTCACGCATCGGGCGCGGCTTTTTTTCCCATGGCCAATGCAAATAAGCCGTTCACTGATTCGGCCATGCGTCAAATGCTCAGCTTTGCGCAAACGGCGCAAAGATTTTGAGCGCGGAGAGATACATCTTCGCGTAAGCAGATTGTGGAATTTGCAGGCGCGTTGCATACGGCGCGCAGATTTTATTTGCCCGCGCTTTTTTGCCGGCATCGGCCGTTTCAATCTCCCATTAGGGCGACTGCTCCAGCTTCAGAAAACTTCAATGCGTTTTCAAACCGGAAAGGAGAAAATGATGCGACGGTTTTTTTTAACGGCGAGCCTCGGTATCGTGCTGTTGGCGTGCAATGCCTTTGCGCAAAATTTCAAGTGCTTCGTTCTCACTCCGCCGGAGCAAATCCTCAACGGCGTGCAGCGTCTCGCCATCGCGGATTTCACGGTCACCCCCAGCTTCAAACTCAATGATCAGCGCAGCACAAGAACGAGAGTGATCGACGCCTCAGCGAGCAAGGAACGTTTCACCGGCGCGGCAGCCCGGCTTTCCGACATGATGACGGCCGCTTTACTGGACAAAGAACGCGGGGTTCATGATCTCGCAAGCGGGCCTCTCGGTTTTGGCAAGAAAAAAGAAGGCCTCAGTTTTCAAGAAGGCGCCTTCACCAACGTTTTCACCCTCGTCGAGCGCAGCCAACTGCAACAGGTGATGAACGAGCTGGCGCTCACGCAAAGCGGTCTCATTAACGATGCCGACGCGGCGCGGGCAGGCAAAATACTCGGCGTGGATGCGATCATCACCGGCTCGGTGAATATTGCCGGTGAAGAAACGTGGCTGCAAGAGGAACGCAAAGAGGGCGAAAAGAAAACGCAAGCGGAGTGCAAGCACCTCACCACCAACGTCAGCGCCACGTTACGGATCATTCACGTTGAAACCGGGCAGGTCATCGGCTCAAAAGACAGCCGACGGTTGCATGATCAAAAAGAGTGTAAAGGCGCGACACTCACCGATCCCGCCAAAAAGAGCGAACCAATTTGGAGACGCGTCGGACTTGGCCTTGACGATAAGAAAGCCTCATCGCCCGAAGCCGCAGTGGAATTATGCCTTGCCGAGATCGTCGTCGAGCTCGTCGATTATTTCGCGCCTTCTTTCGCGGAGCAGAAGTTGGAGTTCGCCGGCATCGAAGGCGAGCAATTCAGAAGAATGGCTGAGGCCGCGAAAGACGCGCTAAAGAATCCGAGTCGCAGCAACCTGCACACGGCTTTCGTGCAATACTCGGCCGTGGTCGGGCAGGATCCTTACAATCACGGCGCGCAATTCAATCTCGGCGTGTTGTGCGAGGCCATTGGCAGCTATAAAATCGCCATAGAGAAATACGACTTGGCGTTCAGCTTGAAGAGCGATGAAGACAAGTACCGCAAGGCAAAGGATCGCCTCGCCCGGCAGGTGGAATTTTGGGATGCGCTTGCTGACATGGGGCTTGAGCTTACACCCGACGATTTCGAGGTTACGGCGGAAGAACTCGCTGCGGCTAATCGTGATCGCGTCAAAATCAACGGGTCATCAAAGGATCGTCACGAAATCAAAGCCGAGCCCAACGTCGCCAGCGCGACCATTACGCAAATTCCCGGGGGAATCGAATTGGACGTGCTCGAAACCGTCGCGGGTTGGTACAAAGTCCGCCTGCCGCTCGATGGCAAAGAAGGCTTTCTTGCGCAGGAGAAGGCGAAGGTTTTGAAGTGAGCGAGGCTTTGCGATTAAAGGGCGAAGTCGTACTTGCGCATACGGAAGTTTGCAATTTCAAAAATCGCTGCGCGTAAGTCCGACGTCACTTGGTTTTTGTCGACGAGAAAGGCTGGTAGCCATGATCAAATCTCTTCTTAAAAGCGCGCTCATCTCCACGTTCATGCTTCTCGCATGCACTGCAAAAAACGAGGTGACTACAGAAAATATACTTGGCTTGTGGCGCGACGCCTCCGGCTTTTCCTATCTCGAGTTTTTCGGCGACAACACCTATCAAGATGAAAGCCGCAAGAAATTGCCGTGGAAACTGCTGGGCGAGGGTTATGTCGAGATGGGCGGCATTCGGACATTCGTCGCGCTTAAACAAGACACTTTGCGGCTCACGCCGGAATTGCGTCCGGGCTTGCGCGCGCCCACCGCAATCTACTTTCGCTTGACCGAGCATGAGTTGAAAAACTATCGGCAAGCTCCCGAGCTCGCGCGCGAATTGATCGAAGCCTGCTCGCACGGTAAGCTTCAAACTGTGAGAGAATTGTTGGAGAAAGGCGGCTACGAGAACACGATGTCCGGCGGTTATTCACTGTTGTATTTTGCCCTCCAAGGCAAGCATACCGAGGTTTTGCGGCTACTATTGGAGCGCGGCGCGGACCCGAATCTCACCGATGACAAAAGCGGCCGGCGCAATGCGCTACACTTTGCAGGCGAATTGGGCACACCGGAAATCGCGAGAATATTGCTCGACCACGGGGCGGATGCTCTCGCAAAAACGCGCGCGACACAGAAAACGCCGCTGCACATCGCGATTGAGCATAAACAATTTGAAATCGCAAAGCTGTTGCTCGAGAAAGGCGGGGATCTCAACGCGTTGGATGCGAATGGCTGGACCATGCTACACGCCGCGGTTTTTAAAAGCTCCGGGCTTGATATAGAAACCATTAAGTTTTTGCTCGAAAACGGGGCCAACGTGAATGCGCGCGACAAAGAAGGCCGCACCCCACTCAAGCTTGTGCCGGAGTGGGCGCGCCACGGTGATGGTCCCAAGCTTCTATTAGCGGCCGGCGCGACGGAATAATTCAATATGTTTGTATCGCTTGCAGGCGGGTGATCCTTCGGCAGGCTCAGGACGAGGGTTTGTGGAGACAAAGCGGATGGTTTCGGTCAGATAATGAAAAGTAAAGCCGGGCTTGCACAAAACGATCGCGATGGGCTGCGAAAACCGTCAAGTGCAAGTTCGACTTTGCCCGTGCTTTAAAGTCAACTTGCGCATCTTACACCTCAAAAGGAGGCTATTATGAAGAAACTGTTGATCACAGCGTTCGCTACGATAATGGTCAACGGCGCCGCGTTTTCACAAACGATTATCTTTTCGGATAACTTTGAGAAAGGAAAATTTGACTCCACGAGTAACGGATATTGGCAGGCTCAGCCCGGCGCCAACGGCGGAGTTGTACGCGTGGCTTCAACCATTCAAGGCGTCGGCGCCGGGCATCAATCCTTGTACGGCGTGGCGATGGGAAGAGAAAGCGATGGCAATCTCACTCTCAATCGTCTTGATTTGCACCTGGATTTGTCGGGCTACTCTGAAATCGAGCTCAGTTTTTGGATCAAAGATAACGCTGAAGCGACACACCCGGAAGACGGCATGTGGTTCAGCGACGACGGCGGCTCGAATTTCATCAAGGTGCAAGACTTCGATCCCGACTTCTGGGATGATGACTGGGGGCAGTTCCCTACGTTCGATTTAGATCGCATCGCGACGAAGTTAAACTTGCGCCTCACGAATCAATTCGTCATTCGCTTTCAACAATACGACGCTCTCGACTTTACCGGCACGGCGTATTACCAAAAGGACGGCATCTTTTTGGATGACGTCATGGTGATCTCACGACCGATTACCTACGCCGCGCTCCCTTTTGAAGAGGGCTTCGCCTCTGCAACGCTCGGCAATGCGTGGGCGTGGAGCGATCCGACTTTTGCAAACACAACAACGGAACCCGGCACTGTGAGGCCCGATGGCATTGTTACGGTCACCGGCAGTATTCAAGGCGTGGGCGCGGCGCGGCGCGGGTTGTTCGGCGTGGCCCTGGGAAAACGAAGTGATGGCGACGGTCGCATTACGACGAATGCTTTGGATTTGCACGTGAATTTGTCCGGTCAGTCGCAAGTCGAGCTCAAGTTTTGGATCAAAGATCGCTCGGATGAAACCGACGACTATGACGGCGTTTATTTCAGTCCGGATGCCGGGGAGAATTTCATCAAGATTTACTCCACCGACCCTTCAAGCCTTCCGGACGACCAATATCAACAAGTCGTTCTTGATTTGAAGCACATTTTGGTTGACAGCTTGGGCTTGAGTTTCACCGCACAATCCGTGATTCGCTTTCAACAATACGGCACGCTCGATTTTATCGGGACCGCCTATTATCACAAAGACGGTTTTTTTTTGGATGACATCTCCGTTACTGGCAATGCGACGAGTGTCGAGAGTAACGATGACGAAGCGAGGGCGCCGTCCGCCTTTTCTCTCGCTCAAAACTTTCCCAACCCCTTCAACCCCTCAACTCAAATTTCATTTGCTTTGCCCTCGGCTCAAAAGTTGACGCTCAAAGTCTTCGATCTCACCGGCAAGGAAGTGGCCACGCTGCTGCGCAACGAGCACAGGGCCGCGGGCATGCATGCTCTCACGTTCGAGGCACAGCACCTTCCCAGCGGAATTTATTTGTACAGATTGCAAGCTGGTGAGTTTGTGGAAACAAAGCGGATGGTTTTGATCAGATAAAGCAAAGAGCGGGTTGCAAAGGGAAAAAGAGATCCCTATGCAAAGAGGATTTAGAACGGGTGGGGCACTACGCCGCGGCAAGCAATTCCGGCAAGGGGGGAGCCGGCGCCGCAAAGGCCAACTCGGCGAGCAGAACTTCGCTCACCGGAGGCTGCGAGAGCGTTTCCAGAACCGCGTTTTGAATTTCAGGAGGCTGCCGGCGCAGTCGGTCGAGTTCCAACCGGAGCGGAGAATGGCCGAGGCGCAGTAATTGGGCGGGAAAGAGCACGGTTATTCCAATTGCGGTGGGGCGGCCGCCATTCTCCTTGCCGAGATCGAGGCGGAAAATCAGGTTCTCGCTCAACTCGACCGTGACGGTGTGCTCGCTCGCGCCAAACGAGATATAAAGAACGTCGGCTTCACGGTCGTAGTGATAATTTGTTTTATCCATGGGACTGGTTCTCAAGAAAAGAATTGCAAATATGCGGTCACGATAAATTTTTCGTCGCGTCTCACGCCGAGCGGATCTGCGGTTTCATTGAAAACGACAACCACAACAATGTGATTCCTGCCGTTGGGCAAGCCTCCAAACTCATGATAGTACTTATAAGCATTCATGAGTACCGGATGTTGTCGGCGACGGCCGTGCTTAATGGTTTCGCGCACGTGACGCAAATAGGGCGCAAGCTCGGGATGGTTCGAGGCCTCTGTGATATGCGCCCAGCGCTCGTGAGTGAGATAAATCTCGTTGCCATAGCGATCACGTTGTGTCCAAAGCTTGCCATCCCGCATGATGAACGAGGCTCCCAGTTTTTTTGAAGCCCACAGCCTTGACGCTTTTGAACGTCGCAAAATAGCGAACCCTGCTTCGAAAGGCAAGCACCAGATCGCTCACCTCATGTTGTCTTCGGCGCAAAAGGTGACGCTCAAAGTCTTCGATCTCACCGGCAAGGAAGTCGCCACGTTGCTGCGCAACGAGCACCGGGCCGCGGGCGTGCATGCTCTCACGTTCAATGCGCAGCACCTTCCCAGCGGAGTTTATTTGTACCGTTTGCAGGCCGGCGAGTTCGTGGAGACAAAACGGATGGTTTTGATTCGATAACGTCAAACATTTTCATAAAATCGAAAAGCGCAGAGAAGACCACATCTCGGAGAAAGAAAAAATGCGAGCCTCATTCCTAATCGGGTTTCTCACCTTGCTGTTGCATGGGGAGGCATTTACCCAATTTACGGAAGCCAAGCTATTTGCCAGCGATGGTGTCAGAGGAGATAGTTTTGGCGCCTCCGTCTCAATCTCGGGTGACTATGCAATCATTGGGGCTTCTCTTAAAAATTCGGCTCAAGGAGTTGCCTATGTCTTCAAGCGTTCGCCTGCCGGGTGGGTGCAACAAAGCATCCTCGCCGCCAGCGATGGCGTTGCAGGAGATGGTTTCGGGATCACGGCCTCGCTTGCTGGTGACAGGGCGATTATCGGCGCTACTCATGTGAACGGCGGCACGGGCGCGGTTTACGTTTTCGCGCTTACACAAGACGTTTGGAAAGAGGAGGCCAGGCTGACCGCCAGCGATGGGCGATCACGTGAGTTCCTCGGCTCTTCCGTCGCGATCTCCGGTGATTATGCTCTCGCAGGAGCTCGAACGGCGAATGGATTAGCGGGCGCAGTATACGTTTTCAAGCGTACTGCCGCGGGCTGGATTGAACAGACCAAGCTTGTTGCCAGCGATGCTGCGCCTCTTGATGTTTTTGGCTGGTACTCTTCGCTTTCCGGCGATTTCGCCATAATCGGCGCCTATGGCAAAGACAATAGAAAAGGAGCAGCCTATATCTTTGAGCGCACGCAAGACACCTGGATCGAACGAGTGAAACTGACGGCGCCAGATGGGGTGGCGGGCGACCAATTTGGGGTCGTTAATATCTCGGGGAATTATGCCATTGTCGGAGCGCCGACACACAACTCCAGAGGCGCCGCATATCTTTACGAACAAACCACCGGCGGTTGGAGATTTCGTACAAAACTGACAACAACAGATCCCAATGCAGGAGATTTCGGGATCGCAGTTGCCGTTTCTGAAACTCATGCCATAGTGGGAGCCGACTTCACGGATATATTGGCAGGCGCTGCATTTGTTTTTCAACCTGCTGGAAGCCGCTGGAATGAAACCACCAAGCTAACGGCCAGTGATCGGCAAATAACAAATCTCTTCGGAAATCAAGTGTCGATTTCAGGTAATGCCATTTTGGTGGGGACGCCCAATGGCATCGTGAATGGAGTTGCTTCAGGTGCTGCCTACGTGTATGAAAATTCCTCCACCTCTGTGAAGGCCTGGGATCGGTTTTCGCAATTGCCATCAGAGATTTTGCTGGGACAAAATTATCCCAACCCCTTCAACCCCTCGACGCAAATCTCCTTCGCGCTGCCTGCAGCGCAAAAGGTGACGCTCAAAGTCTTCGATCTCACCGGAAAGGAAGTTGCGACACTGCTACGCAACGAGCACAAAGCACCGGGCATGCATGCAATCACTTTCGAGGCACAGCATCTTCCCAGCGGAATTTATTTGTACCGTTTGCAGGCGGGCGAATTTGTGGAAACGAAGCGGATGGTTTTGATTCGATAGAGGTGAATGCACGAATCGCAAACACGCGGTATCGTTTGAAATCACCAGCGCATCGGTAGCGTAGGCTGATGTGAGCCGGAAAACGTTTGCGGAAAGAGAGAAAGCCCTTTTGGTCGCTCGGGTCGCTCGCTCTGCAAGAATGGGCAGGCCGAAAATGGGGGAACCCCGCATTCTCTTGGGCGGCGTAACATCGCATCGCTCAATTCTACTCGCATACTCATCTATAACACAAAAGCCGGGCTGCGTGCGCAAACCCGGCTTTCTTTATCAATGACCACGACTGACACAATGACCATTCCTCATCCAATCTCCCGCACCCAACCGAAAACATCCTCCCGCATCTGAAGCTGAATCCCCACCAACATGTCCCACAGTTTGCGCACGGTTTTCATTTTATCCACATTGAACGTGCGCGTTTCGCCGTTGTGATAGATCGTGACGATCGGCGTAATCACTGCGGCATTTCCGGTGCAGAACACTTCGGCGATGTGCTTGGGGTCCATCACGTCTTGCACGCTCAAGCGGCGCTGCTCCACTTTGATGCCCATCTCCTTTGCGAGCGCAAGCACGGAATCGCGGGTGACGCCGGGGAGAATGCTGTTTGATTGCGGGCTGATGAGCGTGCCCTCGGTAGTCACGGCCAGGAAGTTCGCGCCGGAAAATTCTTCGATATACTTGTTGTGCACGGCGTCGAGGTAGAGCACGTCGTTGAACGGCTCTGCGCTCACGCGCACGGGTTTGTCATGCACCCAATCATAGCCTCGGCGCGCAAGCTGCGTGGGCAAAAGCCCGGGCACATAGTTGCTCGCGGACTTGGTATTGCCGGTGCCGCCGGGCGCGGCGCGATGGAACGAGCGTGTGATGAGTACGCGCATGCCGCTCACCGAATAATACGCGCGCACCGGCGAAGTGTAAACCAAAAAGAGATGATCCTTCGCGGGCCGCACGCCGAGCTGCGGGCCGTGTCCAAACAACAACGGGCGCACGTACAGGCACATCGGATTGCGCGTTTCCCACGCCCAATTGGCCGCGTGAAACGGCGGAATGAATTCGCGATTCGCCAACACGGTTTTCGTTACCGCCTCGACGAACATGTCGATCGAAACTTTCGGCAAGAGCACACGGGCCGCGGATTTTTGTAGGCGCGCGGCATTCATTTCCGGTCGAAAGAGCACGACGCGATTCTTCGCGGAGACAAAAGCTTTGCTGCCTTCAAAAACCGCCGGGCCGTAGTGCAAGGCGCATGTGGCAGGGTGGAGGGCGAGGTCGCGCAAAGGCACGACGGGATTCGCGCCGATACTGCGCCAATTCTTCTCTTCATATTCTTCCGAATAGTACTTCTCATAACCAACGTCGAAACAGCAGTCGGGCCAGTGCATGCGTTCGTTTGGATCTTCACTGGTCACATGGCAAGCGAGATACATAAATTTGGTTTTGTAAGCATCAAAGGCGAGCTTGTCAAAGTCCGGCACGTTCAGCTTGCGGACCGGAACAGTGATCGCGCCATTGCTTTCTTCGGCGGCTGCGGTGGTGGGTAGGTATGCAATCATATCATAGCCTCACGGCAAGGTGCGCTAGCACGATCATGGCAAAAATCAACAGCAACGCTGCGCTGGAATTGATCATTGCTAGGAGCAAGTGAGCCAACTTATTCGTCCGAATGATTTGGAAGTCCTCATAGCTTCTGCGACGTTCTTCACATGAAAAGCCTTCAGCGGATTTTCAGACAGGCTGAAAACCGCAGCCCTCGGGAAGCACACGGATCAAAAACGCACACCGCAAAACCGCTCCTTCCGTGCGTGTTTTTGATCCGTGTGTAGCCCCAAAAAACTTTCAGAATTTTATTCTAACTTTCAGCGCCTAACGGCCTACGTCTGAATTTCAAGCGCGCAGATTCGTTTTCCAGCCGCGGCTTTTCCACGTTGAGCCTTGCGGCTTCGTTGCACCGTTTTGCGGCGCGACGAGCGTTTGCGTGCGCGCTTCCCGCTCGAGCACTGCCGCCAAAGCGGCGACGGCTTGCAGCTTCTTCCAATCATGATGGCCGTCACGATGCAAAGCAATTTCATTCCCCGTGAAAAAATTCGGCACGAAATGCGTATCGAAGTCGCCTTCACAAAACTTGTCGTGTTGCAGGACCCACAGGCAAAACGGAATAGTGGTTTTCACGCCGCCGATTTCATACTCGCGCAGTGCACGGCGCAGGCGGCGAATTGCGTCTTCGCGATCCCTGCCCCATGCGATGAGTTTTGCAATCATGGGATCGTAATACACCGAAATCTCACCGCCCTCATACACGCCGCTGTCCTCGCGAATGCCGAAGCCGTCGGGTTTGTGCAGATGCGTAATGCGACCGATCGAAGGAATGAAATTATTCTCCGGATCCTCCGCATAAATGCGGCATTCAATCGCGTGGCCGTTCAGCTTCACCTCGCTTTGCGCAAACGGCAGCTTTCCACCGGCAGCGATTTCAAGCTGGAGCTTCACCAAATCCAGGCCCGTGACCATTTCCGTGACCGGGTGCTCGACTTGCAAGCGCGTGTTCATTTCTAAAAAATAAAAGCCGCGATTTTTATCGACAATAAACTCGATCGTGCCGGCATTGACATAGCCGCAACTTTTCACCGCGGCCACTGCGGCCTCGCCCATTTGCCGCCGCATCTTTTCATCCAACAAAGCAGAAGGCGCTTCTTCAATCACTTTTTGATGGCGGCGTTGAATCGAGCATTCACGCTCGCCGAAATGAATCGCGTTGCCGTGGTTGTCCGCGAAAACTTGAAACTCGATGTGACGCGGCTGCTCGACATATTTTTCGAGATAAACGCGGCCGTCGCCGAACGAAGATTGCGCTTCCGAAGAAGCCGTGCGAAACATGGTTGCGAACTCGTCGGGTTTGTGCACAAGCCGCATGCCTTTGCCGCCGCCGCCGGCCGCGGCTTTGAGCAGCACGGGATAACCGATTTCGCCGGCAATCTTTTGCGCGGCTGCAATGTCGGAAATGGGATCGACAATGCCGGGCACAATGGGCACGCCCGCGCTCTGCATTAACTTGCGTGCCGCGGTTTTATCGCCCATCTTGCGCATCGCTGCGCCCGGCGGGCCGATGAATACGAGACCCGCGTGCGCCACGGCGTCAGCAAACTCGGGATTCTCGGAAAGAAAACCATAGCCGGGGTGGATTGCTTCTGCGCCGCTTTGCTTCGCGACCGCGAGAATTTTTTCCTGCACGAGATAAGATTCGCGCGCGGGTGAAGGGCCAATGTGATAGGCTTCGTCCGCCATGCGCACGTGCAACGCGAGACGATCGGCCTCAGAATAGACCGCCACGGTGCGAATGCCCAACTCGCGGCACGTGCGCAGCACGCGCACCGCAATCTCGCCGCGATTGGCGATGAGAATTTTTTTGAACATGTTATTCACGATTGCGACGTTGGCTGAAATTCTCGCAGAACCGCGTCACGAAGTTCATGCGCAGCTTCAAAATCTTGTCGTATTTCATCTGAAGTCGTGCCCGCATCAAGAGTCAATGGGTAACGATCCAAGAAATAATAGCCATCCACTCTTTCACATAGGCCCAAGAAGCTTTTCCATTCCGGCTTGTGTGCAAATGTATTTTTTAACAAGACGGCCAGATCGTGAATCTTCTGCAACTTCCACTCACGACTTAAAAGAAAGGCTTTCAGGTATTTTTCCAATGCCTGTTGCAAGTGAAAGCCTGCATCTTCCGTGTCACCTAAATCCAACCGAATCTGTATGCGCTGCCAATCTTGTTCTGCTACGCGAATCCAATCCGGAGGATAGAGGGAATCTTCTGCGGTCTTCATAAGAGACGGACGCCTCTTTCAACAATTTGCTCAATGAAATGATCACCCCGATCTAACCGTTTTTGCAATTCTTCCGGCGTCAAAACGATGGGTGAAAACGGAATAAAGCCGCTTAGGTCACGAACGTTTTTTTTGGCCGCAGCACAGCGCGTGATAAAACTATCGCGTGTCCGCTTGACCAGAAGCAGGTCAATATCGCTGTCCGGGCCCGCCTCATTCGTGGCTTGCGAGCCGAACAAAATGATTTGTTCCACGCCCGGCTCTTGCGCCAGACGCGCGGCCATTTGTTCGATGAGCGGCTTGAGCGGATTGCGCGCAAACGCTTGAGAGTGCGCCGCGTTCGTCTCTACGCCTTTTGTGACGAGGTTTTTCATCAATCCAACACTCCACAACTCCACAACTCCAACAATCCAACAAGCCGCAACTCCATCGCTCCAAACCGCACTTTATGCCGCATTAAAACTCTCGAGCGCCTCTTCTTCATTATCGAAGCTTTCGATCACGTTGTCGAGCTTGGCGATTTTGATGAGCGTGAGCACGCGCGGCTGCAAGTTGCAAAGCTTGAGACTGCCTTGCGACAGCCGCATTTGGCGAATGCCAAAAAGAATCGCGCCGAGACCGGAGCTGTCGGAGTATTCGACTTTGGCCATGTCGAGCAGCACTTTGCTCTGCGGGATTTTGGCGAGCACGAGCAAATCCGCTTTCAGCTCGGAGGCGAAGTGCAAGTCCAAGCGTTCCTCCTCCAAGCGAATGACGGTGACGTCGTTCTTCGTCTCGGTTTTGAATTTCATGGGCGCTCCACGTTTTTAAAGCAAGACTATTATTGGCAAAACGATTAAAAGCCAAGCGTCGATGAGATTTTGATTAAAACAAAACTTGTTCAATGGTTTTGCCAGAAATCGTTTTGCTTAACGGTTTACAACGGAATATTGCCGTGCTTCTTCGCCGGATTCTTCTCGACTTTATTCTCCAGCATCTGCAACGCCGCGATGAGCTTGGGCCGCGTTTGCGCCGGTTCGATCACCTCGTCGATGTAGCCGCGCTCCGCGGCGATGTACGGATTCGCAAACTTCTCGCGATACTCCTGCTCCTTTTGCGCCATCGTAGCTTCGGGATTTTCCGCAGAGTCGATCTCTTTCTTAAAAATAATTTCTACTGCGCCTTTCGGGCCCATCACCGCGATCTCCGCGCTCGGCCACGCGTAATTCACGTCCCCGCGAATGTGTTTCGAATTCATCACGTCATACGCGCCGCCGTAGGCTTTGCGTGTGATCACCGTGATCTTCGGCACCGTAGCTTCACAATACGCATAGAGCAGTTTCGCGCCGTGTTTGATAATGCCGCGCCATTCTTGCTCGGTTCCCGGCAGAAAACCCGGCACGTCTTCAAACGTCACGAGCGGAATGTTGAACGCATCGCAAAAACGCACGAAGCGCGCGGCTTTGAGAGAGGAGTCGATATCGAGCACGCCCGCGAGCACCGCGGGTTGATTCGCCACGAAGCCCACGGACTTGCCCGCGAGCCTGCCGAAACCGACGACGATGTTCGCGGCATATTGCTCGTGTACTTCCATGAACTCGCCGTCATCCACCACGCGCGTGATCACGTCTTTGATGTCATATGGCTTGTTCGGATTTTCCGGCACGAGCGTGTTGAGAGCCTCTTCTTGTCGATTGAGATCGTCGCGGCTCGGATGGAGGGGAGGCTCTTCGTGATTGTTTTGCGGAATGAAGCCCAGCAGACGGCGAATGTTGCGCAGGCAAGTGATTTCATCCTCCGCGAGAAAATGCGCCACTCCGCTCTTCGTCGCATGCGTATTCGCGCCGCCGAGTTCTTCAAACGAAACGTCTTCATGCGTGACGGTCTTCACCACGTTCGGCCCGGTGACGAACATATAGCTCACGTTCGGCACCATGAAAATGAAATCGCTGATGGCCGGTGAATACACCGCGCCGCCCGCGCACGGCCCGAGGATCGCGGAGATTTGCGGCACCACGCCGCTCGCGAGCGTGTTGCGCAAAAAGATGTCGGCATATGCGCCGAGGCTCACCACGCCTTCTTGAATGCGTGCGCCGCCGGAATCGTTGAGGCCGATGATGGGCGCGCCGTTGCGCATGGCGTGATCCATAATTTTGCAAATCTTCGCGCCGTGCGCTTCCGAAAGCGAGCCGCCAAGCACGGTGAAATCTTGCGAGAAAACGTACACGAGCCGGCCTTCGATGCGGCCATAACCCGTCACCACGCCGTCGCCTAAAAATTTTTGTTTGTCCAATCCGAAATCGCGCGAGCGATGCTGCACGAGCATGTCCAATTCTTGAAAGCTGCCCTCATCGAGCAGAATGTCGAGTCGTTCGCGCGCGGTGAGTTTGCCGCGTTCATGCTGCTGCGCGAGGCGTTTTTCCCCTCCGCCCAACAGTGCTTTGCTTTTCAAAGAACGTAGGTGTGCAATCTTTTCGGAGTTGGTCATAGGTTTCTAAATATGTCGTCGAACAAAAAACTTTTCCGCAAAGGCGCAGAGCCGCAAAGAAAAGCTTCCTGGGTTTTCTGTCCCGTTCACGGGACGCCTTTGCGTGAGGCGGGCTTTCATGGACTCGTCTTTCCTGTTTGAAAATTGTGCGAGCAGTATAACCACGCACGCCAAAAAAAGCAAAGACTTTTACATGGGCGGATTGAAACGAATAAGGCTGAAATTTTATTTGTAAATAAAATTTCCGTTTCCGATCATCCGCACTATTATTCTTGGCACTGTACTAAAAAGTGTTTAAGGTTGCCGCAGCCGGTATCAGTTTTTTAGCGAAAGGGGAAATATGTATCAACTCTTCCGAACCCATTCTCCGGTAACAATCAACACCCATCACCTTCCCACAACAGTGTCGGCGCGCTCCGGCTTGCTCGCTTTTGATTTGAGCGCGGCGGAAGTGCAACACTGGCAAAAAGTTTTGGAGCGACCGATTTTGCGGGGGGGGGGGCAAATTGCCGGTGCGATAGTTCTTGCCCAACTCGTAAGCCGTGAGCCTCGGCCCAGGCTTGCGCCACACTTGCCGATCCTTCACGTTCCTTTCGAAGAAGCACCTTGCCCAAATTGGCTCGCCTGCCACTTGCACGCAGACTTCTGCTTGCGCGCTGACAAGCTCGACTCCGCCAAAGCGATCTTGCACTTTTTAGAAAGCGGCCGGCTTTTGCCGGAAATGTGGGGATTGGAAACGGTGCGCTTGCACTGCATCGCACGCCGCGCATTGGAAATTTTACTTTCGCAGCCATTGGCCTTCTCTTCCGTAACCGCGCTTTCTGCAAGCCTTCGTCTCCGCAGGCATACTTTAGCAGCATGCTTTGCGCAAGACTCCGGCATACCGCTCTGGCGCTTCTTGCAGCTTGTGCGCAAAGCCGTAATCTTGCGCTGGCACGTGCAGGAAGGCCAAAGCCTGCGTGAGATTCACGTGCGCGAGGCCGTGCTCGGCGTGGAAAATTTTTGGCGCGACGTGGCCCATCACCTCGGCGTGAAACGCCCCCAACTCCTTTCCGGCGAGCGCCATTGGCTTTGGCATGTTCTCGCCGCATGCGAAAAATTGCGGGCGAAAAAATTTTGTCCTATTTGACTTTGGTTGAGCAAAAGAATGTGATTATCATCAAGGAGAATTCAGTATGACTAGTAACTGGCATCGAAGCCGCCAAGCTTCCATAAGTTTAGGATCAATCTCTTTGCTCTTCAGCTTGGCTTTCGCAAGTCAATTGACGGCCCAACGCAAACCGGATTATTTCCCGCTCCATGTAGGCAACAAGTGGACTTATGAACTATGGACCGATGGCGGATTCCCTGTTGGAAGACACTACGCAAACGAAGTCATGACGATTACGGATACAGTGATCATTCAGCAAAAAAAATATTTCGAGTTTGAAGATAAAATCTATTACCTCGACAATTCAGGGAAGGTCTATCGGAGAACTCACTACTTCAGGAAATCAAATGGCGGTGACGTGATGAAGTTCAGCCTTCTAAGCGGCCGCGAGCAATTGTATTATACCTTGCAAAGAGATTCTGTTTATCGGCCGTACTTGTTTTTGGATGAATTTAATTTTGAGTTAATGTGGAAGGTGGCTCTTATCGATACTAACGCTGTCATCTCTTTACCTTCCAGCATTTTTGTCAATTGTTATCACTATTCTTTCGGCCTTTTAATCAATGGTGATGATCGTATTCGTTTTACAAGATTCATAGCATTGGCTCCTAATATTGGATACATATATGAAAGCGCGGAAGGAGATCTGAGTTTCATCACAGGCGCCTATATCGATGGCAAATTAATAGGCGACACCACTTTCACCTCAGTTCGGGAAATAATGCAATCTCGAGCGCCGCGTCATCCCGCGCTGTATCAAAACTACCCTAATCCGTTTGACAGCAGAACTCACATCGTTTACTCAATCCCGGATTCTTGGGTTGAACCTGTTCAGATTGCAATTTTTGATATTCAAGGGCGCGAGATCACGACATTTACGCAAACAAATCCCAAGGAGGGTCTTCATGAGTTTTTATGGAGCGGCACCAATACACGGGGAGAAAAAATAAGCAAGGGGTTTTACATCGCAAGATTAAGAAGCGGGCAATTTTCACATATCGTCAAACTCAACTATCTCAAACAAGGAGACGAAAGATGAAACTCGTACTCTTGCTGTCCGCGTTATTCTGCATGTGCGCTTCCAATTTAATACACGCCGCCGTTGAATGTGCTGGAGGCTCAAATGGGTCCGGCTTGGCTGCACAAAACAAAGTTCTATTTGTGTGGGCAAAAACTGTTGACGATGCCAGTTCTTTTCCAAGTTGGACGAATACCCTTTCCACTACTTTAACAGATTTTTATGCTGTGATGTCCTATAATCAGCACACCATCACGACAAAGGTTGCGACTAAGAATGGCGGATTCTTTGTCTCCGATCCGGGGCATAATGTGGATTACTACAAGAGTGTTTTTCAATCTGGTCAAGGATATTTGGGGCCATATGGAATTTTTGTTGAAGAAATACTTCAAAAAGTCGAAGCCGAGTATGGAGCCATTTACTTCGATGACGTCGATATAATCATGATGATGATAACAGATGGTGGGAGTGGATGGTATCTTGCTGGAAATCCAAACGACTATACTGGTGTCGGTTACTTGGGGGTACAATATACTACGGGAAATGGCAAAACCTTCGGCTATTTTGACGGTGTCAATAGCGAATTTGCTACTGGGGAAAATACCACTGAATGGATTGTATGTCACGAGTATGGTCACTTCTTGGGCTTGGAAGATCTGCCGACGACGATTGGAACTTATTCACTCATGCAAAATAATAAAGTCAATGACTCCAACGAGGGCGTCACACCTTTAAGTGTGAAGGAAGTTATGGATTTGGGCTGGCTTGATATCAATAACGCTGCGAGAGTTCAAACAGTCACCACAAGCACAACAGTCACGTTAAAACCTCTGCGTAGCACAAGCAGCATCGTCGCCGCGAGAGTGTTAGTTGAAAATGATCCGTACCACTATTTCCTTGTTGCCAATCACCAACGCGCGACAAACATATATGATGGCACCTACCCTGCTGATGGCCTTTTGATCTGGCACATTTATGGGATAGATTACGATATTGAATGTGCAGTAGGAATAGATCCCATCGTCAATGGCTTCAATAAAGATCATTTAGATTTACCAAAGTCAGATCCCAATTATCATGGAGAAGGTTTGGCTTCGGACTTTTTTACGCCGTCCGGTCAGAATCAATTTACTCCATGGAGTAACCCAAGCACAGATTGGTTTAGCTCGTACGATTGGTTTCCAACATTTATCAACATTACCAATATCACCTCCAGTGGCAACACAATATCCTTCCTTGCCCAAAGCAACTATTATCCTCCAGAAGTTCTTACGGTTGACTCGTGGTGGCGAGAGCAGGTTACTCTTAACGGCAATGTTACAGTCAATTCGGGAAAAACACTTACTATTTTAGCTGGAACCGACGTAATAATTACGTATACAGCAATAAGCTGTGTACTAGATATTTTCGGAACTCTCAACATTGCAGGGAGCGCCGTTAACCCGATAACCTTTATACGTTATACGTCACCTTGGTACGGCATCAAATTTCGCTCAAGCAGTAGTGGTGCCATAAACTACGCTATCATTGATAACGTGCAAAAAGGCGTGCACCTCATCAACACGAACAACGTGACCGTGAGCAATTGCACGATCCGCAATTTCACCGAGCACGGCGTTCATCTCAACGGCAGCGGTGCCACAATCCAAAATTGCACCATCACACAACCCGCGGGCGCGCCGTATGGCATTCAAATTTTGGGGAGCGGCAACAATCCCAACATTTTGAACAACACGATTGACGGCACGACCTACGGCATTGGCCGAGGAACTGCGGGCGGGTTGGCGAATATCTCCGGCAACGACATCACTGGTTGTGAAACGGGCATTCGCACTTACCAATCCGCGCCGGTCATTGTCAACAATCGCATCAGCCACAATAACACGCAAGCCATTCTCGTGGCGGCCTCCTCCTCGCCGGATATTCACGACAACGAAATGGTGGATAATGACATTGGCATTTATCTCGAACAGAGCCAACCGTCGCGTTTGAAGTGGAACGCGTTCAGCTTCAACCCGAGCGGCAGCGTGCATGCAGACTATCTGCTCGCGGGCAACACCTTTGCAGATTATCAAGCCAACAACTTCGACAATCTCGTGGGCAGCGGATACGATGTTGTGAACAACACCTCCGTCACGTTCAATGCGCGGGGAAATTATTGGGTGGGGCCATATTACCTTGGGCCATTGAACGCCTCCGCGCCGCTGGGAAGTCCCAACCCGGATGCCGGGCCTGGTGGACAAACGGGCAAAATCGTGGCTGAAGAGGAAGCGCCAATTCATTCTGTTCCTCAAGCCTTTGCGCTGGCGCAAAGCTATCCCAATCCTTTTTCCCTCCACCAGAATGCGAGCAACAGCGTCACGCGCATTCGTTTCGATCTGCCGGAGCCGGCCGAAGTGGAAATCAACATCTATGACGTGCAAGGCAAGCTCGTGCGCACGCTGGCTGCCGGAAAAAATTTTGCGGCAGGTCAAATGGAATTGCACTGGAATGGGGAAGACAATCGCGGACAAGCAGCCGCATCGGGCATCTATTTGTATCGCCTCACCGCGCGCAGCCGCAGCGGCAATCAGCGATTCACGGCAATGCAGAAGCTGACACTGATGCGTTAACGACTTCGCCCCTCAATTCACGCGCAGCAGTTTGTCGCACGCCACGAACGGCAAGAAGCCGTCACTTATTTTCACGGAGGAAACATGAAAAAAAGATTCGCCCTCGACTTGTTTAGCGCGATATGCGCGTTTATACTTCTTCTGCCCGGCCGATCCGAAGCCGGAAAATTCGTCATTAACAGAATCAACGTTGCGATTCGGCCTTTGACGCGCGGCGAGTTTGCTTTGCACGTCCAATTTGCGCTGCAAGATTTGCCCGCGGAAATGCTACTGCCCAATTCGACGATTGATTATGCCGAGTTGAAGTTTGACGTGCAAGTGCTCTCTGCCCGGCCGCCGCTGGAAGTGGGTTGGGGGCGTTTCGAAATTTTGGCGGCAGACACGGACGGCAAAACGCCTTTGCCGGGATTGCCATACAACGATCGAGCAGCCACCGGACGCTTACGGCTCAAACAAGTTGGGAGTGAGGACATTAAAATAGACATTACGGAGTTAGTCGAGCAGTGGGTGAGAGCCGGGCTGCCAAATAACGGTTTGTTACTGGTGTCGTCGCGGCGCGCAGTAAACAAAGTATTCCGCGCTGGCATCGTAAGTTTGCCACAAAATTTCACTTTGCCTAGTGTGACGATCTTTTACACGAATAATGATTAAAAGGTTTTTTGCGCCGTTGCAGAATTTGAACTCCTGCCATACAAATAAAAAGCGGAGTCAAACGGCTCCGCTTTTTATATCATGTGCTGATAAACTCCTTCCTGCGAAGACCCTCATTTCCGCCTCTTCCACTTTCTCACCAACACCACTAGCAAAAAGAAGTACATAAGATTGTGCCTTGCAAATTTCAACCGCCCATCCCACCTTGTTCTGCGTGCTCATGTAGTTTTTTGCCGTTTGTTCTGCAACCGAAAACAAGTTAGCCCTCCACTTCACATTCCGGAGAAAACCAATGCCTCGACGCCAATCTCTATTCCTCGCATTTCTGCTGTTGTGCTTTAACAGCCAACTCTTGCCTCAAGCTCAATTGGTCGGAGTTAATCTTGCCGGCGCAGAGTTTGGCGAAGGGAATTTGCCCGGCACTTACAACGTACACTACACCTATCCAACCTCCGCGGAAGTGAACTATTTCACGGGCAAAGGCATGAACGTCTTTCGGCTCCCCTTCCGGTGGGAGCGTTTGCAACGTTCCGCATATGCCGAATTCGATGCCGCGGAGTTGAGCCGCATGGATGGTTTTGTGAACTATGCGACCTCCAAAGGCGCTTCCGTCATTCTTGATCCGCACAATTACGCACGCTACTTCGGCAACGTGATCGGTTCGGCCAATCTTCCGGTCGCGGCCTTTCAAGATTTTTGGCGCAGGTTGGCGGAGCACTATAAGAACAATTCCAAAGTCATCTTTGGTTTGATGAACGAACCCAATTCAATGTCTTCGGAGTTGTGGCGCGACGATGCGAATGCCGCGATTGCCGTCATTCGGAGAACGGGCGCAACGAATTTGATTTTGGTGCCCGGCAATGCGTGGACCGGCGCGCATTCATGGACGCAGAACTGGTACGGCACGCCCAACGCGACTACGATGCTGACCATCGTCGATTCGCTCGACAACCATGCGTTTGAAGTGCATCAATATCTCGACAGCAATTCTTCTGGAACCTCCGCAACCTGTTCGGGCGCGACGGTAGGCTCGCAGCGCTTACAGAGTTTTACCAACTGGCTGCGGCAAAATCATAAGCGCGGTTTTTTAGGCGAATTTGGCGTGGCCAATAACCAGACCTGTCTTGCAGCAGTCGATGATATGCTCGATCATATCGACGCTAACAACGATGTCTGGCTCGGCTGGACGTGGTGGGCGGCCGGTCCGTGGTGGGGCAGTTACATGTACTCCATCGAACCGGCTAATGGTGTGGATAAGCCTCAGATGGCGGTATTGCTGGAGCACATTGGCAACCCCAACGCGGTGGAAACGCCGGTCGCGCAAAATATGCCGGACGATTTCTCGCTCAGTCAAAATTATCCGAATCCCTTCAATGCCGGCACGACCATAGAATTTTTTCTCGTTCAGCCGGATTTTGTTCGTCTCGAAATCATAAACAGCTTGGGGCAGAATGTTGAAACGATTCTGGCAGAAGAGCTCTCAGCCGGCAAACATGCGATAAACTGGAATGCAGGTACTCTGCCCAGCGGAACCTATTACTATCGACTCCAAACTTCCTCGGGATTCGAGGTCAAGAAGCTCGTTGCACTCAAGTAAATGGCTACCCACGTTTGTTCGACAAGCCGGAAACTTGGCCCGGCAGAAGAGAAATTTTCCAACGAATAGAAAAAACCAACGGATGAACGAGGCTCGATCAGTTGGGTTCTTCTATCCGATGGAAAAGAGAAAGAAATTTTTTCGGCAGCCCACTCAGATGAGCCCATACAAAATGTGATCACAATGTCCAATATCGGTGTGCTGAATGAAAAACCGCTCCATGCCTCGCTGAAGGAGTGGTACGCGCAGCAGGGAGACCGCTTTGAGGTTGCGGTCGATGGGTTTGTTATTGATATTGTGCGCGATGATTTGTTGTTGGAAATCCAGACCGGCAATTTCGCCTCCCTCAAAGCAAAGTTGAATAACTTGGTTCGCAGCCATCGGGTGCGATTAATCTATCCCATCGCGCTAGAGAAGTGGATCGTTAAACTCGCGAAGGATAAGAGCAACGGCAGCACGCGCCGCAAATCACCAAAGAGAGGGCGAGTGGAGGAATTGTTTCGAGTGATGGTGAGCTTTCCGCAGTTGCTGGCGCATCGCAACTTCTCGTTGGAAGTGTTGCTGATAAAAGAAGAAGAGATCCGGCGCCACGATGCGAGAAGGAGATGGCGCAGGCAAGGATGGGCGACCGTCGAACGCCGGTTGCTGGAAGTCGTGGACCGGCGGTTGTTTGAGCAGCCGGCAGATTGGCGCGCGTTCATTCCCGCAAAGTTGGAGACATTTACCGCGCGCGATTTGGCGGAGGCAATAAACGTGAGGATACCATTGGCGCAGAAGATGGTTTATTGTCTGCGCGAAGCAAGGTTGATCAAGTTGACGGGCAAGCGAGGGCGGGCCAATCTATACCGCATGTCTGACGCCTAGCAACGGCTTCCGCACCTCGCCGCTCGTTGCAAGGCCATCCCCGAAACCGAAACGCCCGCGCGCAAATTCAGCAAGGGCGTTTTGTATTCAAGCCGTAATTGATAACGACGCAGCGCTAAAGATTACGGCCTCCTCATTTCCTCACCAACACCAACGGCGGAAGAAGAACATGAAAGCAATTTGTTTTGGCAAAATCCTCTTGCGCCGTGCGGGCAAATCGCGCATATTGCGCCACTCGAATTGCTTTGCACCGGCATCGGCAAAGGTTTTTCATGCTCGTCATACAATTGCTCTTCCTGCTCTTTCTCGGCCTGCTCGATGGGCAAATGCTCTCGCCGCTCTTGCCGGCGTTGGCCGCAGACTTCAAAGTCTCGACTGCGAAAATGGGCAACGTGGTAACGGCGTATGCCTGCGCGGCTTCTGTGTGCGCGCTCGTGATTGGTCCGCTTTCCGATCGTTGGGGCAGAGTCATTTTTTTGCGCGCAGCCGCATTGCTGTTTAGTCTCGCCAGCGTCGCGGCATTCTATGCGCCGCATTTTGAAACCTATCTCGCTGCGCGTGTGCTCGCGGGTTTGGCAGGCGGAACGATTTCAGCGTGCGTGCTCTCGCAAATCGCAGACTTGTTCACGTTCCAACGCCGCGGCCGTGCCATGGGTTGGGTTGGCGCGATGTATTCGATTGCCGCGATCATTGGTGTGCCTGCCGCGGCATGGATTTCCGGCGGCTGGAGCTGGCGCAGCATTTATCTTTTGCTGGCATTCCTGGCTTTCCCGCTCGTGCTCTTTTTGCAGCCTCCGGCTGCGAACCGCGCTCCGGTTGCGCACACAATGTCCGTGCGGCAAGCGGTGAGCGGCTATGCGCAACACTGGCGCAACGCCACAACGCGCCGCGGTTTGTTGCTCGCCGCCGCGATCTCCGCCACGGCCTCCGCTCTTTTGACTTTCCTCGGCGCGCATTTGACTGCGGCCTTTGGCATGTCGATTCCAGCCATTGGTTGGGTTTTTCTCGCGGCCGGCTTGGCTTCAACTTTGGGCGCACTCGTTGGCGGCGCGCTGTCCGATCGACTCGGCAAGCAGCGCATGGTCATCCTCAGCAGCTTGGGGCTCGCGCTGCTCTTGCCTTTGTTCATACTAGCGCAAAACCTGTTTCAGATTTATGTGATGGTCGGCGCTCTCGGCATATTCCTAGCTGGCCGGGAAGGCCCCTATCAAGCTTTGATTTCGGAGTTGGCCGCGACCAGCCAGCGCGGCGCGTATATCGCATTGCGCAACGCCGCCTCACAACTCGCCATCGCAGCGAGCGTCGTGTGCGCCGGTTGGTTGTTCAGTCATAAAGGATATGGCGCCGTGACGCTCTACGCCGCAATTTTGAGCGTGGCCGCCGCGGTGTTGGTGTGGTTGATTAAAGAGCCGGAGAGGCGTGAGGGGTGAAGAACGAAGGGCGAAACCATCTATCGCCCGTTACCTTTCACCCACCACCGCTCTTCCTTCACTTTTCACTCAAGCCCCGGAAAGGCTATGAACGAATCTCAAGCACTACGCAAAAAAACGCTTTGGCGTTGGGTGAAACGCATCTTGATTACGCTCGGAGTTTTGCTCTTTCTATTTATTTTTCTCGTTGTGCCATATTTCTTCTCATGGGTTTTGACGCATGCCGGCTCGCGGCCGAGCGATCGCGCCATGACCCTCACACCGGAAAATTTTGGAGTGGCTTATCACAACGTGAGGTTCAACGCCTCGGATGGCGTGCCGCTCGCGGGTTGGTGGCTGCCCGCGGAAGACTCGCCGGTCGTGATCATTTATGGTCACGGACTCTTTCGCTCGCGACAAGAAATGGTGGAACGCGCGGCTTACTTTCGCCAACGAGGCTATGCAGGCTTGCTCTTCGATTTTCGCCGGCACGGCGAGAGCCAGGGGGAATTGAGTGGTGCAGGTTATCTCGAACGATTGGACGTGCTCGGCGCGGTTCGATTTCTGCGTGACAGCCTGCACGTGACCAAGCCGATCGTTACATGCGCGGTGTCCATGGGCACCGGCGCCACGATGCTCGCGGCCGCGGAATCGCCGGAGATTGCAGGTTTGATTTTGGACAGCAGTTTTTTGTCGTTCGATCATCTCATTGCGCATCACGCAAAGATTTGGCTGGGCATCCCCAAATTTCCGCTTGCGGATGAAATCATTCTATTCACCAAATGGCGCATCGGCTTTAGCAGCGCGCAATTCGACATGGAGAGAGCGCTCGATAAAATCGGGGACCGGCCGTTGCTTTTCATCGCGGGCGGCAAGGACGTGCGCATGCCGAAAGAGATTTCGCAACAGCTTTTCGAGCATTCGAAGAGCACGCGCAAACGCCTGGTCGTGTTTGAAGAAGCAACGCACGGCGCAGCTTTCACTCTCGAAGCCGCGCGTTATGAGGAAAAGATGGTGGGTTTTCTCACGGAGCATTTCGGCGCGGCCACTGTGCACGCACCGGTTTCGGCAACGATGCACTAAGAACCTATGCAAGTTTTCAGACAAGCTGAGAACTTGGCCCTTCGGCAGCACAGAAATTTTCCAGCGGATAGAAGAGCCCAACGGATTTGCCATGCTCAAACGGCTGAGTTTTTCTATCCGCTGGAGAAAGACTTCAGCAGAATGATTCGCCGGTAGAATTATTTCAAATTATTCTGCCGGCAAATTATTCTGCCACGCACGTTTAGAAGTTTATTCTAAGTTTGAAAAGCTAATCACCTACAAATCACTGCATGTGAGCTTTTGCTTTAGAAGCAAAAAAAACGAACTACGGATCGCATGGATTTTTTGAAGAAGAAATCCGTAATACTGGCCGGCGACCTCGTGCTTTTTCAGCAAAGTTTTTAAAACAGAACTTTTGAAAAGCGTTAACGCCAAGTGCGCAAAGAGTTCGCAACGGTCGCGAAGAAAACGCTTGGCGGCCTTCGCGTGAACTTCGCGGCCTTTGCGTTTTACTTTTTCTTTGGATTGCGGCTCGGCCGCGCTGCGCCATCCGTGCTTGTGTTTTCTTTTTAGTTCTGGCTCGTCCGGGTTAGGGAAGAATAGCGACGAGCTTTTGCATCTCTCGCTGCAGCCGCTCGGCTTCTTTGGCCGCGGCCTCAGCGAAGTGTCGATCACTGGCGGCATACATAATCGTGCGGCTGGCATTGATCACGGCAAGATCGCCGCTTGCTCCGGCGCCCAACTGCACGGCGGAAGCTAGATCGCCGCCCTGTGCGCCCACGCCAGGAATGAGGAAGGGCAGAGCCGGACATTCGCGACGCACGCGTTCCAACTCGACAGGCTGCGTCGCGCCCACCACGAGGCCGGCATTCCCTCGGCGATTCCACTGCATCACTTCGCGCGCCACGTGTAGATAGAGCGGTTGTTCTTGCTGCGGAAAAAGCTGCACGCGCGCGCTGCCGGGGTTCGAAGTGCGACAGAGAAAAAACACACCTTTCATTTCATCCGCTAAAAAAGGCTCGGCGGCATCTTCGCCCAAATAGGGACTGGCAGTGAGCGCATCGAACGGCAGCTCGCGAAAAACCGCGGCGGCATAGAGTCGCGCCGTGTTGCCAATGTCGCCGCGTTTCGCATCCGCGATTTTGATCGCCTCGTCCGGCAATGCGGCCGCAACCTGCGCGAGCGCTTCCCAGCCGGATTTGCCCAGGCCTTCGAAAAAAGCAAAATTCACTTTGAAAGCCGAGGCATACGCCGTGGTCGCAGCGATGATCTCTCGGCAAAATTGCACGAGCCCCTGCGGCGTGTGCGGCAAGCCTGCGGGTAGTTTTGCCATTTCGGGATCAAGCCCGACGCACAGCAAACTGCGGCGCGCTGCCAGCGTTTGGCGAAAGCGCGTGTTGAAAGAAACGTTCATGGGATTGCTATCCATTCTCAAAAGATGATTCGAAGCGGCGCACTCACGCGTTTGGCATCGCGCCGCGACGTATCGCGATAATTTCCGCCATGATGCTCAACGCAATCTCTGCCGGTGTGCGCGCGCCGATCGCCATGCCAACGGGCGCATGCAGTCTTGCCAATTGCGTTTCGGAGAGGCCCTGTTCGCGCAAACGCTGCAGGCGTTGCTCGTGCGTTTTGCGGCTGCCAAGCACGCCGAGATAAGCCGGCGCGTGCTGCAATGCGATGGTCACCGCGGGATCATCGAGTTTCGGATCATGCGTGAGCACAACGAGGCACGTGCTGGCATCGACGCCGATCTCGGCAAGTGCCGCGTCGGGCCAGCGCGTGACCAGCTCGTCCACATGCGGGAAGCGTTCCGGCGTGGCGAACGCGCGGCGCGGATCGACCAAAATGACTTTATAACCCAACTCTTTTGCGAACGTCACGAGCGGAATGGCGATGTGCACTGCGCCGACGATGATGAGCTTGGGCGCCGGGCAATAGGATTCGAGAAAGAATTCGCGCTCGCCCACGCGCACGGTTTCGGTGCGTTCCTGCCCGAACATTTTTTGCGCGTGTGCTTGCGCGCTCGCAACGAACGAGGCGTCTTCGCTCTCTCCGAGCACGCAGCCGTCATTTCGAAACAAGAGTTGCGCACCGATTTCGTGTTCAGCGCCGCGCGTGAGCGTCGCCAAAACGACCGGCGCGCCGCTCTGCACTGCTTCGAGCAAAGTTGAGAGGAGATTTTTTTTCATGGTTGAGATGAAGGTGATTTGGCGCAGCGGCCGGGTTCATTCTTCCAACTTTTCTACAAACACTTCAATCGTTCCTCCGCAGGCCAGACCGACTGCCCACGCTTGTTCATCGGCCACGCCAAAAACGAGCAGCTTGGGCTTGCCGGTTTTGAGCACATTGAGCGCCGCTTCGATAACGGCATTTTCAACGCAGCCGCCGCTTACGGAACCGGCCATCTCGCCGTGTGCATTCACTGCCATCTTTGCCCCTGCGGGGCGCGGCGAAGAGCCCCAGGTTTTCACGACGGTCGCGAGCGCGATCGTCTCGCCGCGCTCACGCCATTGTTGCAGATTGGGAAGAAGCTCGCGCATGGTATTCTCCGTTTTAAATGATCGCGGCGTGAAGATAAAATAAAAAGGCTGAATATCCTAACGGAGATGAACCGCAACCCCAAAGAATCATGATGTCTTTGTCTCTCTTCCGTGTCATCCCGTGTGCTTCTGCGGCTAATTCATCAAAATGATGCACTACCGAAAATATTGCCCGTTTGCATTATTCGAAGCGATGAATTACATTTGCCGCCACGCAAGCAAAAACTCGAAAAGAACTTTGTAATGGAAAGGATATGGGATTATGGCGTGGCTGGCTGATCCACAATCGTGGCTGGCATTGGTAACTTTGACCGTGCTCGAAATCGTGCTCGGCGTGGATAACGTGATATTCATTGCGATTCTCGCGGGCAAATTGCCGGAAGCACAGCAGAAACGCGCGCGCACGTGGGGGTTGGGACTGGCAATGTTCGTGCGAATCGCACTGCTCTTTTCCTTATATTGGATCATGGGACTCGTGGCGCCGATGTTCACAGTTTTCGGCAAAGAGATTTCCGGGCGCGATTTGATTTTGCTGGCGGGCGGCCTGTTTTTGCTCGCCAAGAGCACGCATGAAATTCACAACAAACTGGAGGGCACAGAAGGCGAGGCTTCGGAGAAAGTTGCAGCCTCCTTCACCGGCGTGTTGGTGCAAATTATTTTGCTCGACATCGTTTTTTCTTTCGACTCCGTGATTACGGCCGTGGGCATGGCGAATCGCATCGGAATCATGGTTGCCGCGGTGGTGATTGCAGTGGGTTTTATGATGCTCTTTGCCGGTTTCATCAGCGACTTTGTCAATCGCCATCCCACCATCAAAATGCTGGCGCTGAGTTTTTTGTTGTTGATCGGGTTTTCATTGTTGGCCGAAGGTTTGGATCAGCACATTCCCAAAGGCTACATCTATTTTGCTATGGCGTTCTCGGTGCTCGTTGAGATTTTGAACATGAAAATGCGCAAGCAGCAAGCCGAACCGCTCAAGCTGCGCAGCGCCTATAGCGAAGAGCACGAAGCCGTGGTGGGGAAATAGAAACGGCTGCAAGGTGAGACCCGCTGTGTTGAACAGAGTAACGGTGTTGCTCGTCTTTCAATTACTTGTAGGCACAGTTGCCCGAAGAGATTTTCGCAATGAAACAACAATACTCACATGAGAGAGACCATGGCTTCACTCATTGGCAAACGAATACTGCGTGCACAATCTATGCTCGTCGCACTTGTGATGAGTTTTAGCTTCGCACGGGGCGCGAACAATCATGTCGTCATCATTGCCGGCAAGGGCGGCACCACCGAGTATACCGCCAAGTTCGGCCGTTACGCCCAGCATTTACACGACGCCCTCACGAGCACATACGGTTTTGCTCCCGGACAGATTACTCTGCTCACCGAAGCCGGTTCCGGCTTGACGTGCACAGCCGCGAATGTCGAGGCTACTTTTGTGAAGCTCGCGAACATTTTGAAAGCCGGCGATCTCCTCATCGTCGTGCTCTTTGGGCACGGCGCCGCGGACGCGAATTATGCCAAGCTCAACCTGGTCGGCACGGATTTGCGCGATTTAGATTTTGCGCGTTTGCTGGAGCATTTGCCCGGCCAGCAGCAAGTATTCATCAATACGACCGCGGCGAGCGCGGGCTTCATAGAAAAACTCGCGCGCAAAGACCGCGTCGTCATTACCGCGACGCGCAGCGCCGAGGAAAAATACGTCACGGTCTTTCCGGAATACTTCGTCGAAGCGTTGGTGAAAGGCGAAGAAGTCGATCTCAACCGCGATCAAAAAATATCTCTGCTCGAGGCTTTTGATTATGCGCGCGATCGCGCCGTGCGTTTTTACGAGCAAGCCAATCGCTTGCGGCCGGAGCACCCGCTGCTTGAAGATAATGGCGACGGCATCGGCAGTGAGATTCCGGTTGCCAATGCCTTCGTCACCGAAATTGGTGCGGCGCCGGCAGACGGTGCGTTGGCCGCGCGTATTTTTCTCACTCCCGGTGAAGCCACGGTGGCAAGCCCGGAGACCGTTACGCGCCTCAATAGTCCGCTGGAACCACGGAAAGCAAAACTTCTCGCCGCAATCGAAAGCCTCAAAACGCAAAAGCAATCCATGCCGGTGCACGAATATGAGCGCAAGCTGGAAGAATTGTTCATCGCGCTCGCCCGGCTCAATCGTGAAATTAAACAAAGCACCCCATGAAGAAATTTTTGCCGCTCTTGAGCAAACGTCCGCTCTCTGCGTTATGTTTCGGTCTTTTGCTCGCCTCCTTTACTCATGCGCAAAACCCAGCGCCGGCTCCGCGTGTTCGCCTTCCGATCTTTGCTTTCGAACCGGATGACGCAAACCCGCTTCTCGCTCCACAAGGCAACGCTTGGGAGGCGCGCGCCGTGCGCAATGCCGCAGCGCTCGTGAAGGAAGACACGCTATTCTTGTTATACACCGCGGAGGATCAAACCCGTTTTGGAATTTGGAACGGCGCCTCCCGCATTGGCCTGGCCTTCAGCACGGATGGCCGCAATTTTACGCGCATGAGCGAGCCGGTGCTAACGCCGACCTTGGATGTGGAAACTCCAGGCGGCTGCCGAGATCCGCGCGTCGTTGTCGCGGACAATGTCTATTACATGACCTACTCCGCGTTCGATGCGAAAACGGCGCGTGTGGCTTTGGCGACTTCTTCGGACTTGCGCCATTGGAAGAAACATGGGTTGATTTTCCCCGACACCGGGGCGACGAGCGCGGGCGCGATCTTTCCGCACAAAATTAATGGACGCTACGTGATGTATTACGCCAAACAGGACATTCGCATAGCCTACTCCAATGATCTCTTGCACTGGTTCCCACAAGACAACCCGGTTTTGCGGCCACGTTACGGCAGGTTCGATAGCGAGGCGCTGGCGCCCGGCCCGCCGCCCGTGATGATCGACAGTACACTCGTGCTCATATACAATGCCGAAGACGTGAATGGCAATCGCTCGTGCGGCTTGGCGCGCTTTTCGATGGATAATCCCACGGAAGTCTTGGCGCGTTTGGAGAGTCCCTTGTTCGCTCCGGCGCAAACCGAAGATCAGAAGAAGCGTTTCGTCACCTCAGGATTGGCATGGTTTCGCGGCCAGTATGAATTGTTCTACGGCGGACCTGCAACGGCAATCAGCAGGGCGAGAGGGAAGCTGCTTTTTGCAGAGCGCAAATAATTCATTTCATATTCAGCGAACGCAAACGCAGGAGAATTTTCCATTCTTCGGTGGTAACGCATTGCACTGATAAGCGGCCCTTGCGCACCAAATCCATTTGTTCCAGCCCCGGTGTTTGTTTCACTTCCTCCAAAGTAATGGGCGGATCGATATCCTGCACGCGGCGCAAATCCACCGTGACCCAACGATTGCCTTTGGTTTTGCACGCGGGATCATAATAGTCGCTTTTAGGATCGACGGCCAGGGGATCGGGATACGCTTCGCGCACGACTTCTGCGATCCCGACGATCACCTGAGGTTTGACCACGCTGTGATAGAATAAAACACGATCACCTTTCTTCATGCCGTCGCGCATATGGTTGCGCGCTTGATAATTGCGCACGCCTTCCCACGAAGTGGTTTGCTTGGGCGACGCCTTCAAATCTTCCCAGGAAAAATTTTCGGGTTCGCTTTTCACCAGCCAGTATTGCACGGCCAACCTCCGTTTTGAGTTTGAGCACCACCGGCACGACAGCGCACGGCATTTTGTTCACGAGGAACAATTCCCGATTGCGCCGTGCGTTGCCATTCACATTTGCGCGCACAAGTTATAAATTTTTCGCGCAAAGCAAAGGTTGCGCGAAAATTTTTTGTTCTTGGCATTTTTGCTACCGGAATTTAGCTTGACAGTTTTGCATTTATTATTTATTATGCTCGCACTAGTTCAAGCGCATTCCTGCCGCTTACGCGAGCCTTAATCTCAACGCTGAACGAAATTCGCACCGCCTGGAAGGTTTATTCATGTTGATTTCTGTTCGAGTAGATCGCGTTACTCTGGATACCACGGCAAATCGTTTTGTGGTGATTTTGCGAGACGACACTCACAACCGCTGGTTGCCCATCGTCGTCGGCTCTTCCGAAGCACAAGCGATCGCGCTCCAAATGGAAAACATCATTCCCCCAAGGCCGCTCACCCATGATTTAATGAAGAGCCTGCTGGATTCGATTGAAGCGCGCATTTCGCGCATCGTGGTGAGCGATTTGCGCGAGAACACTTACTATGCCGTGATTGGCATCAAGCTCAACGGACGGAACGTGGAAGTGGATGCGCGACCGAGCGATGCCATTGCGTTGGCGTTGCGCAGCCAGGCGCCGATCTTTGTTTCCGACGAAGTGATGCGCAAGGCCTCGGTCTCCGACAAAGAGACGGAGCGTAGCGAAGAGCGGCAGCCGGTCGATCGCATGGAGCGTTTGAATCTGGAATTGCAGCGTGCCATTGAAGAAGAACGCTATGAAGACGCGGCCCGGCTGCGCGATGAAATCAATGCGTACAAGAAAGAACGACGTCTCGAACATTGAGGCCAAGTCCATACAACTTTCGAGCATAATCTCGTCGTGGGGTTATGCTCTTTTTTTTTCGTGGACGAAAGCGCATAGGATCTTACAAACGTAGTTATCGCGATGGAAGTATTTGTTCCAACCCAGGAAGCATCCACCGAAGGCAAAACACGCGTCATACGCCTCCCGCGCTATCACGTCATTTTGTTTGACGACAATGACCATACCTACGACTATGTGATAGAGATGCTGATGAAGATTTTTCGGCACAGTCGGGAGCAGGCATTCTTGATGGCGTGCGAAGTGGATGCCAGTGGCCGCGTCATCGTCGACACAACCACGCGCGAGCGCGCGGAGCTCAAGCGCGATCAAATTCATTCGTTCGGCGCGGACTGGAGAATTCCCCATTGCAAAGGCTCGATGAGCGCCGGCATCGAGCCTGCCGACGAAGAAACTTCATAGACAAGCATGCTCTCCACAAAACGTGTGCGTGGCCGCTCTGTGCAAACACACGTGATCTTTTAATAATACTACTGAACGCATCGCTAGCACTGGACCCTCGCCTTGACACCTCTACTCATTCGCCCGCTTGAAGATCGGGACGCGGACGGCGTCCTCTCGCTGTGGAATCGCGGCGTGCGCTATGATCGCATGACGCCCGAACTCTTCGAAGAAAAAATTTACGAAGATCCCAATTACATGCGCGAGCTTGTTCTCGTGGCGGCAGAACAGACTCGCCTGCTCGGATTTATTGCGGGAACCCTACGACCAATGGCAGAAGGCGGCGCAACCGGCTTCGTCAAGCTGCTCGTCGTCGATTCCTCGCACCGCCGGCAAGGCGTTGGCTCGAAACTCTTGGCCGCCCTCGAAGGCGAATTGCAGCAACGTGGCTGCCGGCTGGTGCGTGTGTTCGAAAGCGCGCCGAATTATTTGCTCCCCGGCATCGATCCGCGTTACACAGAAACTTTGGCGTTTTTTGAGCAGCGTGGTTACGAGCGTTTTGGCGAAACCGCGAACATGGAAGTTGATCTCCACGCACAGAGTTTTGATACGAACGCAGAGGAAGCCAAATTGCGCGAGCAAGGCTTTGAGATTCGCCGTGCGATAATGGGCGATAAAGACTACGTCCGCGTGTTGCTGCAGCAGCATTGGGCCGCATGGATTCCCGAAGTCGAGCGCACACTGTTGAATTACCCCATCAGCCTACATCTCGCCTGGCACAACCACAAGGTCGTGGCTTTTTCCGCCTACGATGGCAACAATCTCAACACCGGTTGGTTTGGGCCGATGGGCACCGACCCGGCGTACCGCGGCAGCGGTCTCGGCGGCATTTTGCTGAAACGGTGTCTGACCGACATTAAGGCGCAAGGACACCGCCTCGCCATCATTCCGTGGATTGGCCCGTACCGTTTTTACGCGCACTATGCCGGCGCGAATATCGCCCGCGTCTTTTGGCGCTATCGTAAAAATCTGTAGCATGAGCGCTAAGCTGGAAAACAACCTCGACAACCACTTCTTTCCGATTTCATTCATCCAAGGAGCGATTTCGCTTGTCTCACACACGGTGTTTCGCCGAGCATTCTTGTTCCCGCTCGTTCTCTGCAGAGTTGGCCGGCAGGCGGTTTCAACATTTTTTCCTCCCCGGAATTTGCTTCGGGTTCATTCTTTTCGCGTCGCTGTTGCGCGCCCAAGTCAAGCCCGGCATCGAAGTGCTCTTAACGGAACAATTGGATTTGGTGCGCGGCAAACGCGTCGGACTCATCACCAATCCCACCGGTGTTACTTCGCAGCTCGTTTCCACGATTGATGCATTACACGCGCAGCCCGAAGTGAAACTAGTGGCGCTCTTTGGCCCGGAGCACGGCGTGCGCGGCGACGTTTCCGCGGGTAATCATGTTGCGGACATGGTGGACGCGCGCACGGGCATTCCGGTTTATTCTCTCTATGGCGCAAACAAAGCGCCCACGCCCGAAATGTTGCGCAACATCGACGTGCTCGTCTACGACATTCAAGACATCGGCTCGCGCGCTTATACTTACATCTACACCATGGCGCTTAGCATGCAAGCCGCGGCGCAGAAGGGCATTCCGTTCCTCGTGCTCGATCGCCCCAATCCACTCGGCGGCGATTTGATTGAAGGCCCCATTTTGGAGGAGCGTTTCAAATCCTTTATCGGGCTCTATCCGATCCCTTTCATTTACGGTTTGACCGCGGGCGAGCTGGCGCAATTTCTCAACAAAGAATTTGGCATCAACGCGCAGCTCACGGTCGTGCCCATGCGCGGATGGCAGCGCTATATGTTGTTCGAAGACACCGGCCTGCCGTGGGTGCTTACCTCTCCGCACGTGCCGCATGCGAGCACCGTGTTTTATATTGCCGCCACCGGCTGCATGGGCGAATTGAGTTTTGTAAATGAAGGCGTCGGCTACACGCTGCCGTTCGAAGTGATCGGCCAAGTTTGGATCGACGGTTATCAGCTTGCAGCAGCTTTGAATGATTTAAAGCTGCCAGGTGTGCTCTTTCGCCCATTATACTATCGCCCTTATTACTTCGGCATGAAAGATCAGCAGCTTTCCGGCGTGCAGATTCATGTCACGAATCCGCGCAGCTTTCGGCCCATGCTTACGCAGTTGCATCTGCTCAAGACCCTGCTCAAGCTTTATCCACAACAAAACATCTTCAACCCGGAACGGATCAGAAGTTTCGACCAGGCGGTGGGCACGGACAGCGTGCGACTGCGTTTGCAAAACGGCGTCTCCGCAGATTCGATCTATTTTTCGTGGAAAAAGGATGTGGCGAAGTATCGCGAGCAACGCAAGCCGTACCTGCTGTATTGAGCAATGCGTTCTGGCAACTTTTTTTTCGTACGCGGATTGAACGGATGAAACGGCTAGACCCATTCAGTATCGCTAAGCCTTTAAAGCCCCTTACAAAATTCTTCAGAAAAAAGCGTGTTGACTTTTCGCCTAAAAAATGTTTTGTTGAAAAAACGGTGGGTTGGATTTAATACGACGAGCGTGTTAAGGCGGGAGTTTTCAAAATGTCTTTTATATGCCGTTCCGAGCGCAGCGAGAAATCTTGCCATACACAAATTCTTCGCTTCGCGTGAAATGGCCGCACTCATTGTAACTGAAAAACACTGCGGAGATTTCAATCAAACCAGCAGCTTGCCCTTGAGCTTTTGCTTGAGCATCTCGCGCGCGCGGAAGATGCGGGCTTTTACCGTGCCGAGCGGAACTTTGGTGATCTCCGCGATCTCTTCGTAGGATTTTTCCTCGGTGTGGCGGAGAATAATCGCCTCGCGATAATGATCCGGCAGCTCTGAAATGGCCTGTGCGATCAATGCGCTCTTCTCCGTGGAGAGCAAATCCTTGTCGGTCGCTTCCTGCACATCGGCATATTCGCGCTTCAGCTCGCCGTCGCGGGATTGGATGGGTTTGTCGATCGAATAGGTTTGGAGTTTTTTCTTGCGGATGTGGTCGATGGTGGTGTTGATGGCGATTTTATAAAGCCAGGTGGAGAAAGCGAATTCCTGATTAAACGTGGAAAGCGCGGCAAACGCCTTGATGAAAGCCTCCTGCACCAGATCTTCCGCTTCCTCTTTGTGGTGCACCATGTTGTAGAGCAAATTATATAACGGCCCGCGATGGCGCACCATCAATTCGGCAAACGCCTTTTGATCTCCTGCAAGTGCTTGGTTAACGAGGGGTGCGTCGGATCGTTTATTCGCCATAGTCGCCAAAGTTTTCTTAAAAATTTCGCGGCGAATTTAGCGGAAAACGTTTTAACAATCAAGCAAAAAGCCGGAAGCGAAGCGAGTCTATAGGGCAAAACGGTCAAAGGAATGATTTTGCCAATGATCGTGTTGTCTTATTGGTTCTGGCCTGCCAGGTGTTGAACTCGGGAAAGTCTGCAAATCATGATCTGCGGCATTGGCATCGATCTCGTCGAAGTCGCGCGCATGGAAGCTTTGCTTGCGCGCTGGCAACGACGGTTTCTGGAAAAAATTTTCACAGCAGAAGAAATTGCGCAATGTGAGGGCCGCGGCCATCGCGCCGCCTCTTATGCCGCGCGCTTTGCCGCCAAAGAAGCGTGTGCGAAAGCGTTGGGCACAGGCTGGGATCAAAATTTTTCGTGGAAAGATTTCTCCGTGCGCAACGACGCAGCCGGCCGCCCCCTGCCTTGCCTAAGCCCGCGTTTGCAGACGCGCCTCGCCGGCGTGAACATTCATGTGAGCCTGTCGCACGCGGAGCATTACGCCACTGCGCTGGTGATTTTTGAAAAAGTCGAACCATGAACCCTACCGAACTGATGGCACAATTGCCGCGCGTCGTCACTGCGGAAGAAATGGCCGCAGTCGATAAATTCACCATCGAGACGCTCGCTTTGCCCGGCCGCGTGCTTATGGAAAATGCCGGACGCGCCGTGTTCGAGTTGCTGGCCGCAAGGTGGCAGCCATTGTCCACAAAGCGCGCGGCAGTGTTTTGCGGCAAAGGCAACAACGGCGGCGACGGCTTCGTCATCGCACGCTTGCTCAATGAAGCCGGCGTGCACTGCGATACTTTTCTGCTCGGCCAATCGCACGAGCTGCGCGGTGATGCGCGCGCCAATTTTCTTTTGCTCGAAAAACTCGGACACCCCATTCGCACGCTGCTTCCGGGAACGACGCTTCCAGATTTGACGCGCCACCACTTTGTCATTGATGCCTTGCTCGGCACAGGCGTGCGCGGCCCATTGCAAGGCTTCCTCGCAGAAGTCGTGCAACATCTCAATCAAAGCGGATGTCCTGTTGTTGCCGTGGATTTGCCCACCGGCATGAATGCCGATACCGGCGCCGTGGAAGGGCCGTGTGTTCGCGCGCAGCTCACGGTCACATTCGGTGCGCGTAAACAAGGCTTGCTCTTCTCGCCCGGCCGTGAATATGTGGGAGAGCTTCGCGTTGCGGATATTGGCTTCCCGAGTGTGGCCTATCAAATGGCCGGAGGCCAGTCATATTTGTTGGAAGGCCGCAGCATGTCGAACTGGTTGCCGGAGCGCGCGCCGGATGCTTTCAAGAATCGTGTCGGGCAAATTCTCGTCATCGCGGGTTCGCGCGGATTCGGCGGCGCAGCGCGACTTACGGCCACTGCCGCCTTGCGCGCGGGCGCCGGCCTCGTTGTGCTCGCTGCGCCGGAATCGTTGCTCACCGCTATCGAGTCCACCACTGCGGAAGTCATCAAGCTGCCGTTGCCGGAGCACGAGGGCGCGCTTGCAAATGTCGCCTTCGAAAAACTCACCGCGCGTTTGGAGTGGGCAAACGTTGTGGCGTTGGGTCCCGGCTTGGGAACTGCACCCGCGGTGCAAGAACTCGTTAGAAAAGTTCTAGGTTTCTACAAAGGTCTCGTCGTGTTGGATGCCGACGGTCTCAACGTCTTGGCCGGTGATCTCGACATGTTACGCAAGAGCGCGAGTCGAATCGTGCTCACTCCGCATCCGGGAGAGTTGCAGCGCTTAGCTGCGAATGAAAAAAGTTTGCTCATGAATTCACCGGTGGAAACGGCGCGGCGCGTTGCCAAAGAAATCGGGCAAGTCCTCGTGCTCAAAGGGGCGCCCACGGTCATCGGACTGCCCTCCGAAGAAGTGCTGATTAACTCGACCGGCAATGCGGGCATGGCCACTGCCGGGAGCGGCGACGTGCTCACTGGCCTGCTCGCAGGTTTAGCCGGACAAGGCCTCGCGCCGGCAAAAGCCGCCGGCCTCGCGGTTTATTTGCACGGCTTGGCGGGCGATCTCGCGTGCAAGCAGCTTGGCATGTGGAGCATGCTCGCCGGCGACATTTTGAATTTCGTGCCGCAAGCGTTTCTGCACACTGCCGCAACGCAGTGAACGCTCACGAAGATGTCTGCATTTTGGATTGATGGATTAGCGGATCAATACTTCGTTGGACGCTAGGCGCATCAATCAATAATCCGATAACCCATCAATCTTTGCGCTCTATGAACCGTAACCTGTGGCGAATTTACTGGCCGCCCCTGGCTTGGGCAGCGTTGCTTTTCATTCAATCGTCCATTCCGAATCTCAGCTCGCCCGTGAAAATCACCAAGTGGGACGACAAATGGATTCATGCGGTAATTTATCTGCCGCTGGGATTTTTGCTGATGCGCTCATTGAAACAAACGCATTCGCATCGTTCCACGCCGAGTTTGTTGCTCATCACGTTCCTGCTGGGAACGACCTACGGCATTTCCGACGAGTTGCACCAATACTTCGTGCCCGGCAGATTCAGCGATTGGCGCGACGCCGTCGCGGACGCGATCGGAGTCGTTCTCGGATGCATCATCTACATAAAAGCCCGCACGATGAATTCCCGCCTCACGAGATTCGATACTTGAACGCCATAACTCATGAGGTGGAGAATTGTTGAGAGTTTGCCTTCAAGTTGTTCAACAAATCGAAGGGAGAAAACCGTGAAAGCTTGCTGGTGTGCGATACTTGTGTTATTAACGGCCTCGCTGCTTTCAGCGCAAGATTTCGAGGACGGGGTTTCGCGTTTGATTGTCGGCGGCAGCGAAGGCGTGTTTCGCATCAGTCACGACGATTTCAAAGGTGTGTATGGCAGCCGTAGCGCCTTCATTCCGAGCGGCCATGCGCTGCTCAAAATCAAGGCGCCGTACAACATTATTGCGAAGTATCGCCGCTTCGAGAAAAACGAAACCACGATGGTGAGTGACGTGGCTACGCAATTGCAATGGCAGCAGCGCTTTTTGAATCTCGGCCTGCGTTACGTAAGCTATGGCGAGCGCCGATTCACGCAGTTCTTCGGTTTTGGCGTTTCACTCATGGATATAGAAGAGAGCGGCCCACGCAGTGTGGTTACGACCGCGGGCGGGAAGCGCGACGCGACCGGCTTCTATCTCGAAGTCGGCACGGATTATCGTTTCATGCAGCGCGCGGCTATCTTCTTTGAAGTCGAAATCAGCTCTGCCGGCGTGGAAGGCAAAAGCGCGTTCGAGGGCACGAGCGTGGGAGGATATTACCTGGCCTTGGGAATGAACCTGTTTGTGCTGTAGAAATAGCTGACCCGGCCGTGCGTTTTCTTGAATTGACAATGGCTCATTGCTAATTGTCAATTGGGTCGGTGGCAAGTTGCCATACAACGCGATCTCCTGCTCGAATAGGAGCAGATCGCCATTATCGTCATAACAACAATTTCTCGAACAGTTGCCGCACCGTGCCCAAACCATCCAATTGCGCCAACGGCACGCCGAAAAACACAAACGAAGCACCCGCAGCAGTGACGCCCACGACGGGCGTGCCTTGCCAGTTTGCGCTCGCGGGCAGAACGTACAACGTATCCGCGCTGATTTTTGGCACGAGCGGAAACACGTTGGGTATGATCGCGGTGTTGACGCGCAATTGCGGATAGCCGAGACTCGCATATTTTGTGGAGGGATTGATGAGTTGATTGCGCGTAATGCGGCTAATGCGAGCACCCAAACTATCCACCGGCGCGAAATCCAGCGGGTCGCCTTGATTGCTCGTGAACTCTTGAAACGAAGTGATCATGATGATTTTGCCGCCGGCGTCGAGGAAGCGCGGCAAGCTCACTTGCGCTTTTTCCAAATTGGGCTCGCTATCCGCGTACCAAAGAATGCGCTCGAACAAGAGCAGCGTTTGCGTAAAAGCCTCCGCGGTGGGCGGCTCGAGCGCGCTATTATTGCTTTTGATGTCCCACACGTCGAAGGTCCCCACCAATGCACGCAAATGCGCGTGATAGAAATTTGCCGTGTTGTCCGAGATGTTATAATCGTCGATGACCAGAAACTTGCTCTGCGGCGCGCGCACGTGCCAGGTCTCGTTCGTCGCGCGCGGCATGCGAATGATGCTGCTGGTCGCGCCCGCGATGTCCACCGCGCGCAAATAGAAAACATGCGCGCCGGTTGTGAGTCCGTCCGCCGCTTTCAACGTCACGGAGTTTGTCTTCGCGCTCAAATCTCTCCACGCGGCGGCGTTCAACGTGTCGTCAAGGGCGTATTGCAGCTTCGCAATCGTATCGTCGCCGTCGAGATCAGTCGCGCTCCACACGAATGTTGCGACCGTGAATGTCGTGTCCGGCACATCCGTGCCGAGGGGAAACTCGACGCGCGGCTTCGTGTTGATGATGGGATAGTTCTGTCTCGCGCCGTTGGGATCGGCCGCGCCCGCGTCATCAACGGCCTTCACCCAAAACGAATAAGTCGTATCCGTGCCGGAAAGTTTGAGCGTGAACGTCTCTTGTGTTTTATTCGTGAAGGTCCAATTCGCATCGGTTGTGTGGTTGCTCCATGCCTGCACGTTGTTCGCGTTGGGATTGAACGTGTAGAGGAAGCCCACCACTACGCCGTCGGGATCGTCGCCCCACCAATGCAGCGTTTGCTTGCTGATCGTCGCGTTCAAGGAATCCGTGGCCGTGCGCACCGCAATGTGCGTCACCGGCGGTTCATTTGCTTTCGGCGCATCGGTGGGATGCTCGGAGCAAGTGAGGAGCAGCGCGCAAGTCGCGAAGAGTGCGGCCGGTTTGAGTCGGGAGCGCGAAAACATTGCGTGGTTCTTCATGGCTCATGCTTTTTATTGGCGTATGGGTTGGTTTGTTGCGCCTCCTCGAATTTGTCATGCTGGAAGAATCTTCCCTCGCACTTGGAAGAGAGCCGAGTTCTAGGGAAGTTCCTTACAGGATGACAATTATGGGAAGCGCATTGTAAAGGCATCAGGGTTTCGGCTTTTTATTTTGTCGCCGGCTTCATCCACAAACGCGATCATTCTTTCCCGCCGAGCGCGTCGTCGTCTTTCTGCTCCGTGGTCGGCGAAACCGCGGTGGCGTGCAGGTCCATCACGTGCAACAAATCCAACGCGCTTTCAACGTGATCTTCAAGCACAAAAAGCCTGACGGGTTGCACCGCAGGCGTGAGCGCCTGAAAATTTTCACCGAAGAGATGATATTGAATGTTCTCACCCTCGAAAACGGATTTGATCATGGCGAGATCTGCAACGTTGAAAGTGGATAAAACTTCGACGTAGTTATCGGGAGTATGCGCCGCCGTTTCCTCCGCGAGCGATTCCACCAACGGCACTTTGCAATCCGCGCACTGTTTTATTTCCGGCCGGTACTCCGCGCCGCATTGCGGGCAGTACAGAGCTTCCGGCTTCACCGAGAAATTCTCGCGACAAACCGTGCAGTTGAATTCGCGGCGCGTTCTTTCATGCTCGGTCAGCGTTAATTCCGCGCCACAGTTGGGGCATTGCACGTCTTCGGGGAGGAGGTTGGAGGTAGTCACGATAGACTCCGCTTTTGCACATGATTTGTCGTGATTTGCCGACGTGTGATTATTTGTTTCTTTTTCCGCGCAGTTTATTCAAAAACGCTCTCGCTTCATCAACATCCGGCTTTATCTCCAAACGCTCGAACCAATGCACAGCCTCTTCTGCGTGCTTCGTGGCTTCTTTGCGGTTGCCCAATGCTTCTTCTGCCAATGCGAGCCGGTATTTCAGAGTCGCCATGTATCCCTTTGAGCCTTTTTCGCCAAAGAACTCCAAGCTCCTTAAGCAAAGCTTTTTTGCTTCCTCGTGCTTTCCTCTATGATAAGCAACGAGCGCCAACTGGCCCCATGTTCCAACGGCAAGGCTTTCGTCACGAGGAGTCTCGGCAACTCGTGATTCAAACCAATATTTCACATTCGAAAAAATCCTCCAAGAGGCTTCCCAATTAGCCATATCACGGTATAATTTCCCTCGTTCGGTGTTGACCAGCGCTTCGAGATCGCCGGAATACAAATTCTTCGCAATCAACAACGCATTCTCGCACAATCTTTTTGATTCAGAAAAGTTTCGCCTTTTGCGGCTCACGCTCGATAGCCATTGCAAAGCGATGGCTTCACCTTCTTTGCTTTTGAGTTCGACAAAGAGGCGATACGCCTCAGTAAATTTTTCCTCTGCCTGGTCGTATTTGCCTCGTTGTCGATCAATCCATCCCAACTCCCCGAGGAATCGCGCAACCGTCTTTCGGTTATTGATCGAACGAGCCAATTGCAACGACCTTTGCAGCAGCGCGTAGAGCTCAGCCCAGCGGCCGGCGACTTCCAAATACCAATACGCTTCATAGCTCAGAGTCAGAACGTCTTCCGCCTCGGCATTTTCAAACGCCCAATCAATGGCTGCAATGATATTCGAGCCTTCTTCGACAAACTCATAACTGAACCAGCGCCAATAGTAAGCGTCTTCGGGGTTGGCAAAAAGGCTTTTGAAGTAATCAATCCATTGGCGACCTAACTTGCCCTCTAATTCCGGATTCTTCGCCAACTCACCAAGAACGTAAGTTTTGGTCAATGGCAATAGGCTGAATCGGCTGCTGCGTTTATTAACCAGCGATAGCTTCTCCAGCAAGACCAGCCCTTCGTCTCTGCTCAACGTGTCGCGGCTCAGACCGGCAGTGCGTCCGAGCGCTTCACGATTTGCATCCGGCGCAAAAAATGATAGAGACAGAAGGAGCAAATAAGCCTCGGCCTCTTTAATTTTCGCGACTGCGCTATCAAAACAAAACCGTGCAATATCGCTGCTCGGTTGGCCAAGATTGGCGAGAACATTTTCCACGCCATAGCCCAATCCCATTTGAGCGATGCTCCACACCATCGCAAGCGGCACGCTGCCGGTTCGAAGGAAAAGCTTGTGTGCCTCCTCCGTTTTCAAAGCCACGCCTTTCTTCTCACATTCTTTTTCAATGAGCTTGAGAGCATCGGCTTCCGACAAGCCTTGCAATCGAATCGAATACGCCACGTCAATGCGATGGCGCGTCGTCACAATCGCTTTCGTCGGCGCCGGCAACTCGCGAAGAAATTCCAACACAGCTTGATCGTCCACCGTTTCCAAATTATCGACAATGAGCAACGTGCGTTGTTGCGTCAGCGCTTTTCGAATAAGCTCGCTCTGTTCCTCCGCCGGAGCTTTGATGATGTCTTCTCTTTCCAAAGTAACGGCGATGGTCGTGTAAATGTCGTCAATCGTCCGCAAGACTTGCTTGCGCGAGACAATGCCCTCGGCGGTCAAAACGGATTGCTTGGCAGAAGTCCAAATGAGGGCATCGAATTTTTCGCCGGAAGGAATACTCACGTCGCGCAGATAACGATGCCCGACTTCCAAAGCCAACGCGCTCTTGCCGACTCCACCAACGCCGTCGATGGTAACCAGCGCATGTTGGGAGTAAGGGTACGGTCGCAACTGACGCATCACCTGAGCAAGCTCGGCTTCGCGGCCAATGAATTGACCGTAATCCGGCTGCGGTAAATTGTGGTAGATTGCGTTTGCGGACTTACCGGTGCTATGCACATCCAGCGTCGTTGCAACTCGTCTTCGATCACGCCACCATTCCGTCAACGTTTTTTGGCCGATGAAAGCCATATAAAGGAAGGCCGCGAGGCCGGCAATGACTCCCAGAGTTTCCATTTACTATCAAGAAAAGGTTTACGATTCTGCTAAACCAAGTTTGCTTCGAATAAACTCACGCACTCTTTTCATGCTTTCGATTGCTGCGCGGGCATCCTCTTCGATAGCGAAGTCGCCTGGATAGCGAATGTCAACACTGAAGTCGTCCAGAAATTCGAAATCGGGCTTGTATTGCTCAAAGCTTTTCTCGCCGGATAAACAAAGCGAGAGAAGGTATAGCATGTTATGTGTGCGTTCGAACTCGATGCTGTTCTCCTGCAAGAAAGCCTTTGCATACTTCTCGGCACATTGTTGCGCGTAAAAACAAACCGCGTCGAAAGAGGGTTGTCGGTGACTTGGGATTCGCGTATCGCCACGCGATAATCGCTTTCGGCTTTGACAACCCATTCTTCAGTGAGATCGTTCATAGATCGCCTTTCCTTTGCTCACAACTTCACGCAGAAAAAAATCCCCCAGCGCGATTCTTCTTTCGAGATCGGCGGGCGTTCGCACGAGAATGTCGAGGCCAAAAGGCCGAGGCGAGAGCGCGCTCGCGATTTGCAACCTTTGCTGGCGCGGCGTCAAATCGGTTTGCATGATCACCAACAAGTCCACGTCGCTCGAAGCCTGGGGCGTGCCATAGGCGTGCGAACCGAAAAGAATAATCTTTTCCGGCGCGAACTTCTCAACGATTCTTTGCGCAATTGCATGAATCGCTTCGCGAGGCACGGGACGGTTGGGATCAATCTTGATTTGTGTGTTTTGATGAATGACACTCATGAATGCTCCTTGCGCGACAACGTTAAGTCCGCTGAACCTTCTTGGCTTGTCATTTTAGAAGAACCTTCTCTAGCGCTGGGATTTACACCAAGAACTAGAGAAGTTCCTTACGGGATGACAACATGAAGAAGCGCATCGGAAAGATCAACGCGCCAACGCCATTACTCCGACACTCCATCACTCCATCAATCACTCCCAAACTCCATTGCTCCAATTAACTCGTTGGCGCGAAATAGAGCGTCACGCGCACTTGCGCCTCGTCCGCGAAAATCTCCGGCGGCGGCGCGCCCAGCGCTTTCATCTCGCGCAAGATCATGGGCACCCCGCGGCCGAGGCCGTCGAGATAGCGCAGGTTCTCCATGAACTTCACCATGAGAGGATTGCGCGGAATGGAGTAGGAAACTTTCATCTTTTCCACCGTGACGGAATTAGGCAGACCGCCGGGGCTATGCACTTCGAGACGGTCGTCAAATTGAAAGACGCGAATCTTGCCTTGCATGCTGTAATTGCGATGCGTGACGGCATTGACCAACGCCTCGCGCAACACTTTGCGCGGCAACGCGATTTTCTCTTCACGTTTCAAGCCGTTGATGACCGAAGGCTTTGCCAAGCGCAAAAGCACTTTCTCCGTGATCTTCTCCACCAACTCGGGCGCCGTGCCTTCGAAATGAACGTTGTCCAATAATTCGCCAGCCAACTCGATGCCCGCATAGTGGGCATAAATAGCTCCGGCTTGCGGCAGGAATTTTTGCGTGTAATGCACCGGCGGCACGAAACCTGTGTCGCGCTTGCCGAACATGATCAAACCCACGACGGTCGCAAAGCCTTCGGGCGTGAGCAAACCGGAATTTTGCAGGAGCGTTTTATAAGCAGACGCGTCTTCATGGGCGAGATCGTAGTCATAAACTGCTTTGAAATACTCTTGAATCTTGGCGCGGTCGAGGTGGCTTTCGTTTGCGAGATGGAGCGGCGTCTCTTCGAAATACACGAGCTGCGAACGCTGAAACAGACGCGCCAACTCTTCTTTGGTGCATTCGCGCGAAGTCGAGCCGGCGCGAATGTAATACTTCCCCGCAGCCGAGAAGGGGCCGGCGAGATCTTTTTTGACGATGATGCGCGCCACTTTTTTATGCTCGACCACTGCGCTTTCGAAGAGCGGCAGCAATGCGGGCTTGACGTTGTTGCGCGCCACATTGAAAACCCACTCTTCAATATCCGCGCGCGTAACGCCGTTAATCGAGCCGTCGTCGGAAACGCCGATAAAAATATCTCCGCCTTCGGTGTTGGCGAATGCCGCCATTTCTTTGGCGAGACTTTCGGGAGTAACGCGCTCGTCTTTAAATTCGACGAAAGAATTCTCGCCGTTGCGCAAGAGGTCGTTTAGATTTACCATAAAATCCAACACTCCAATAATCCATCACTCCATCAATCCACCAATCCACCAATCCAAGCTCGTCATCCATACTCCTCCCAACTCTTGATCTGCAACGCGGCGAGCGGTTTGCGCGTGATGGCTTCGACGAAACGTTTGGCGAGCTGCACTTCGGCGATGAGCGGGATTGCGAAGTCCACGGCTTTGCGGCGGATGAGATAATCGTTGGTCAATTCTTCTTCCTGAAAATTTTTGGGAATATTGATCACGAGATCGATCTTGCGCGCCGCGAGATATTCCAAAACATTCGGGCTGGATTTTTCCAGCGGCCAGTGCAGCACTTCCGCGTTGATGCCCACTTGCGCCATAAACTCCGCGGTGCCGCGCGTGGCGTAGAGTTTCATCCCGTGCTCTTGCAACAGGCGCGCGCCTGAAAGAAACTCGGCTTTGTTCTCAATCGGGCCGGTGGAGAGCAGCACGCTTTTGATCGGCAGCTTGTTGCCCACGGAGATCATCGCCTTCAAAAACGCTTCGTCGAAATCATCACCCAGGCAACCCACTTCGCCGGTGGAACTCATTTCCACACCGAGTGTGGGATCCGCGCCGATGAGTCGCGTGAACGAAAACTGCGGCGCTTTCACACCAACGTATTCCAAATCCACGAATGATTTCTCAACGCGCTCAACCTTTTCGCCCATGATCGCGCGCGTGGCGAGATCGATGAAGTTTACGCCATAAACTTTTGACACAAACGGAAAGCTGCGCGACGCGCGGAGATTACACTCGATCACTTTCACGTCGTTGTTGCGCGCGATGAATTGGATATTGAACGGACCGGTGATGTTGAGCGCAGCCGCGATTCTCTTGCCAATGCTGCGCACGCGGCGCAGCGTTTCAATATAAGTGAATTGCGGCGGCAACACGAGCGTCGCGTCGCCGGAATGCACGCCCGCGTGCTCGATGTGCTCGGAGATCGCATGCACGAGCAGCTCGCCGTTGTGCGCCACGCCGTCAAATTCGATTTCTTTGGCGTTTTCAATGAACTTGCTCATCACAATTGGATGCTCGCGCGAAACCGTCGTGGCCTTTTCGAGAAACCGAACCAATTCCTGATCACTGGTTGCCACCGCCATCGCGGAGCCGCTGAGCACGTATGAAGGCCGCACGAGCACGGGATAATTTACTTTTGCGGCAAAGGTTTTGGCTTCTTCCAGCGAACTCAATTCGCGCCATAGCGGCTGATCGATATCCAACTCATCGAGCAGCTTGGAAAATTTGTGGCGATCCTCGGCCATGTCGATTTGCTGCGGAGAAGTGCCGAGCACGTTGATTCCCGCTTGCTGCAATTTGAGCGCGAGATTGTTCGGCGTTTGTCCGCCCATGGAAATGATCACGCCGAGCGGCTGCTCCTTCTCATAAATTTCGAGAATGGATTCGAGACTCAACTCGTCGAAGTAAAGGCGGTCGCACTCGTCATAATCCGTGCTCACGGTTTCGGGATTATAATTGATCATGATGGTGCGATAGCCGAGACGCTTGAGCGTCATCACGGCATTGACGCAGCACCAATCGAACTCCACCGAACTGCCGATGCGATACACGCCGGACCCGAGCACGATCACGGCTTGTTTGCCGCTCGCTTGCACATCGTTTGCGCTGCCGTTGTAGGTGAGATAGAGAAAATTCGTTTGGGCGGGATATTCCGCAGCGAGTGTGTCGATCTGCTTAATCTGCGGACTGAGGCCATAATTCTTGCGCATGGTGCGCACTTCGGCCTCATTCGTTTTGAGAATCTTCGCGATTTGAATATCGCTGAAGCCCACGCGCTTCGCCTTCTCCAACACACCGCGCGGACACACGCCGCCCGCATACGTTTCCAATTGACGCGCAACCTCGAGAAGGTTTTTAATCTTATACAAAAACCATTTGTCGATGTGCGTCAACTCGTGAATGCGATCAATGCTCATTCCCGCTTGCAGCGCGAGCGGAATCGTGAACACGCGCTCGTCCGTCGGGTTGCTCAACTCTTCTTCGAGATTGTTAAATTGCAAATGCTCGTTGCCGATCAAACCAGTCACGCCAATGTCGAGCATGCGCAACGCCTTTTGCAAAGCCTCTTCGAAGTTGCGGCCAATGGCCATGACTTCGCCGACAGATTTCATGCCCGAGCCGATGCGCTTCGACACGTGGCGAAACTTCTTCAAATCCCAGCGCGGAATTTTCACCACGACATAATCGAGCGCGGGTTCGAAGCACGCCATCGTGGTTTGCGTAATGGAGTTTTTGAGATCAACAAGACTGTGTCCGAGCGCAAGCTTCGCGGCCACAAACGCGAGCGGATAGCCGGTTGCTTTCGAAGCGAGCGCAGAACTACGCGAGAGTCGCGCGTTGACTTCGATCACGCGATAATCGTCCGACTTGGGATCGAGCGCATATTGGATATTGCACTCGCCCACGATGCCGAGATGGCGAATCGTGCGAATGGCCAACTCGCGCAGCTTGTGATATTCCGTGTTGCTCAACGTCTGGCTCGGCGCAACGACAATGCTCTCGCCCGTGTGAATGCCGAGCGGATCGAAGTTTTCCATATTACAAACGGTGATGCAATTGTCGAAGCTGTCGCGCACCACTTCGTACTCAACTTCTTTCCAGCCCTTGAGATATTCTTCAACGAGAATTTGATCCGTGTACATGAACGCCTTCTCGGCCAGTTCGAGCAATTGCGCTTCGTTTGCGCACAAGCCGGAGCCGAGACCGCCGAGCGCATAGGCAATGCGCACCATCACGGGATAGCCGATGTCTTGCGCGACACGCACGGCTTCTTTCTTTGAGTTGACGGCAACGCTGCGCGGCGTTTTCACCTCAATCTCGCGCAAACGTTCGCAGAAGAGATGGCGATCTTCGGTGTCGCGAATCGCGGAGATGGGCGTGCCGAGCACTTTGACGTTGTGCTTTTCGAACACGCCGGCTTGGGCGAGTGCGAGTCCGCAATTGAGCGCGGTCTGCCCGCCGAACCCGAGCAAAATCGCATCCGGTTTTTCCTTCGCAATCACCTGCTCGACGAAATACGGATTCACGGGCAGAAAATAAACTTTGTCCGCGAGATGATCCGAAGTTTGAATCGTCGCGATGTTGGGATTGAGGAGAATGGTGTGAATGCCTTCTTCCTTTAACGCCTTGATGGCCTGGCTGCCGGAATAATCGAACTCGCCCGCTTCGCCGATCTTCAGCGCCGCGCTGCCGAGGAGGATGATTTTGTGTGGGGTGTTTTGCATGCGTGGGTTGTGGTGATGGTCAAATTATTTTTGTCGCCAACGGATAGAGCGATTCGTACTCTATAAATGTCATTCTGGAAGAATCTTCTCTAGCGCTGGAATCAACTCTTGTTTTGAGGCTTATCGCAAGCGCTAGGGAAGTTTCTTACAGAATGACATTTTAAAGTGAGAATGCCCGCGACAAAAAGCAGTTCTGTGTGAGCATGTTTCTGCGCTACGATACGGCCAAAGCCTCTCTGCGGCTTTGCACGAGCTTGTCCAAGTGCCACCACCAATGCGAAGGCAGAGCATTCATTCTCGCGCGCAACTCACTCAAGTCGGCTATCTCCGAAAGGCCGGCGTAAAACTCTTGCGCGTGTTTAAGAAAAAGTTCGTCTGCCGATTCAAGCTCGGCGCGCTCGCTTGCACTCAATCTGTTTTCGAGCAAGGCCAGATGACTGCGCGCTTGCAGCATCTCAACGATTTCAAAGCCGCTCACGCCTGGGAAGTTGACGCTGACGGTGTAATTGGCGAACCATTTTTTATAATCAGTCATAATACGATCTCCTTTAGTTTGCCAAGCAACACATACTTGTTTTTCGAGATATACTCCTGCAAATCTTCAGGAGGAAAAGCGGTTTCCATCATCCCTTTTGCACTGATCAGCACCAGCCACGGCCGGTTCTCAATCTCATGCGTGATGCTGAAATAATCGGCTTGGCCAAAAGCGTAATGATAAACCTCGCTATCGTGTTCGTTTAGAATATTCTGAATGAGTTGATTGTACTGAACCATGCTCGTTCCTGGCGAAAAGTGGCCGCGCCTTATTCGCTTCTCCAAATGTGCGAGGTCTTTACCTGGCTTCCAACGTGGCTGATGACGCACCATTCGGATTGCGGCCGCCGCCAGCAATTTCAAATCTTGCAAATTGTTCGAAGCCATCTTCTCACTCCATGTAAAGATTTGATTGTTCGCCCGCCAAGAATAACACCCCTCGCCGAGAAAAGCAAGCATGGTTCAGGCAAAGTCGAACAACTTTACGAAATTTGCTTCTCAATCTCCCTTGCCTCAAAATCCCACCGGTGCATGCCCATCTTGTCGATCAACTCTTTGGCTTTGGCCAGGCTTTCCCGTGCCTTGTCTTTTTCCGCCGAAGCGAGATGAAACTGCGCCTCGATCAAATGAATTTCCGGATCACGGCGGTGATAGCCCATTTCTTCGATCATCTGCTTTGCCTTCGCCCAACTCTCTCGCGCTTTGTCTTTCTCACCCATGGCCAAATGCAGCCGGGCGTATTCCAAATGGCAATCGGCTTCGTGCAGGCGCATGCCGCCGCGCGTGGCGATAGTGAAGGCTTCGTCGAGATCGCGTTGGGCAAGTTTGAATTCACCACGCAGTCGGAAAAATTCTGCTCTTGCTAAAAAGCCACAGGGTAAATAATCATGACGACCTGCCTGCCGTAACCCGTATATCACGCATTCCAGTTTGTCCAACGTCTGATTGAAATCACCTTCTTTCATTTTTTCCAACATAAAAATTTGCACTCGTCCGGTCGTGAGATATTCCAAAGCGATTTCGAGAGGGAGGCCTCCTTGTTCTGTCCATTCAATTGTCTTAACTACTCGGTTGCCAACTTCAAGATAATTCCCAATATTCAAAAGTAAATCACAGTACAGAAAACCCCAGGATGAATAGAGAAACGGGCGCTCTACCTCCCGTTCTCCTTGTCGATATTCAGCGTCTCGAAATATGCTTTCAGCCTCCACAAGATTGCCCATTTGATGCAGCACACGAGCCCAAATAGTGCGCGTGGCGATTTGATCATAGGCGTTGCCGTTTCTGTCTGCCAAGATTACGCTCTGCTCAGCAAAGTCAACGGCTAAGGGCAAGTCACCAATTACAGTGTAAAGCTGGCTAATATTGCTGGCAATTGAAGAAGGATTTCCGACCATGTCTTGCGCAAAACCAGAGTCTTGCATTACTTGTTTAAAACTGGCAATTGATTCCGCCAATCGACCAACCCCTCGAAGGCGATAGCCGACTTCGCCCAGTACAAAAATCTTGTCTGCCGTAGAAAGACTGGCAATAGGTTGACTCCATGGAATTTGAAAGAATCCGGAAAGCACTGCCAAGTCGACTCCAAATGCCCCCAACTTTCGTGTACTAAAATACTCACTTTCTCTTAAAATCCGTCGTTCATACACATCATGAAGTGTTTCCTCATAGCGACCAGCTTCACAGCCATGGGCCACGGCAGCATAGAGTGGCATCATCTCCTCAATCGTGTCGGGATACTCTTTCTTCGGCAGCGCTTTGTAATACTCATACAACCGACCGTGCGCTTCTTTCCATGCCGTGAGATTACCCGCTTTCAACTTCTCCCCAAAATGCTCGCGCACCAACGGATGACAATCGAGCATGCCAGAGTTTTGCGGCTCTTCTTTCGCAAGCAGCCTCGCCTCGCGCAAATTGTGCAAAGCATATTGCCAATCTTCATGCGATAACTCTTGCAACGCCTCGGTCAATCCCGCAATGGCGGGCTTGGCTTTGAGCGCTTCGATCGCACCGCCTTCTGCCGGACGATCAAAGAGCCCCATGATGTGCAAGATATTCAACTCTGGTTTGCCTTCAAACCATTTTGCATACGATTCCATCACGCGCCGGGCATGGCCGCCTTGTTTCTTTTCTTTGGTCAATTGCGCAATCTTGTCGCGTTGGCGAACGTCGCCATGATAAACCACTGCGAGATAGCGGCCGAGCAAAGTCAAGGCGAGGGCATGACCATTAAATTCATTCGCCGCTTGCCTCAACTCGTCGTTGGTGCCTTTCACACCAAGATGCGCGAGATACGCCGCGCCTGCTTCCGGCGAAAGATGCTCAAGCTCGATTTGTTCTGCTGAAGCGCCGGCAAAATCTTTGAGATCATCCACGGGCAGGCGCGTCGTGACAATGCACAACCCAGGATTGTGTCAGCCCAATTCGCGCAGCAAACATTGCAAGCCGGGATCTTTGAGGCGGCCTTCCATTTCTCCGGGCGGATATTGCAACGGCTCCACGCCATCGAGAATGAGCAGCGTGCGCTGCCTTTTGATCAACTCGGCCAAGCGTTCGCCTTTGTCCCACGGCGAGCCTTTATCCGGCTCGGGATCGCCGAACCATGCCAATGCGGTTGCGATAAACAAATCTGCCGAAGCCTGTTTCCCTTCGGCTGCGCCCTGGCTGTAAAATGAATAGCCGTATACTCGCTCGGCGCCGCGATAATGGCTGCGCGCGATCTGATTCAACCAGACATTGACCAAAGCGGTTTTGCCCACGCCACCCCACGCGACCAAACTCATGAGATTGATTTTGGGATTGTCCCAAGCGCGATCCAACATGGCCAGCTCTTTTTCGCGGCCAAAGAGATCGGGATTGGTGGAAGGAAGTTTGGCGAGAGAGATTTTGTCCGGAGGAAGAGGAACGAATTGCTTTGGCTCCGGGCGAATGCCGGCGCGTTTGAGCAGGTCGTGAGCTTCGCTTGCAATCGCGGCGAAATCGGCATTGATTTGGTTTTCATCTCCGGCGGCAATGGCGCGATCGTCATTGGGGCGAGCTTGCAAACGCGCGAGCCATTTGATTTGTAGCCAGTCACACGGTTTGATAATGATCGGGATGATACGCAGGCCCTCTTTGGCGCGTCGTTCCAACAAGCGCGGCACTTCTTCGGTGATGATGAAATGCGAGGCGAGAAAATCCGGCGAGATCATTAAAATGGCGATGTTGGCTGCGGCGATGGCGTTTTGAATCTCTTCATACCAATCGTCACCGGCCTGGATGCGGCGGTCGTTCCATAAATCGAGGAGGCCTTGTTGCTGTAGCGCGGCCAAGTGCGTAACGAGACGATCTTTCCAGATTTCATCTTTGTGGCTGTAGCTGATGAAGACGGTGAGCTGGTTCATTGGCAGAGTATTCGCCTAAAGCGTCAAGTTGATCTTGTTCTCGTTTTTGCCGTTCAGAATAACACACCTCGCCGAAAAAAGCAAGCCCGCTACTTGAAAGCCTCACGTTCCTTCGCACTGACCTTCCCTTTCTTCTCGAACTGTTTCTCGTAAAGCTGCTGCAAGCGTGCAAGCGTGTCGGCTTGCTCGGAGGCTTTGTCCGTGCGGAGGCGTTTGATGCGCGCGAAGCGCAGCGCGAGTTTGGATTGATATTGCGGACTGCGTTGAATTTCGTTGTACGCCACTTCGACGACGATCTCGGGACGCACGTGCACCGTGAAATCCGTTGCCGAAGTTTGCAGGCGCTGCAAGTTCTCGGTCATCCATTGAAACTCCGCATCGGTGAGGCCTTTGAAAGTTTTGCCGATGACGAGGTATTCGCCGCTTTCTTCGTCGCGCACCGCGAGGTGATAATTCGAGAGCCAGCCCGCGCGGCGGCCATAGCCCCAATCTGCCGCGACGATCACGAGGTCGAGCGTTTCCGCGGGTTTTATTTTGAACCATTTCTTCCCGCGCGAGCCGGGTTGATACACGCTCGTCAAATCTTTCGCCATCAAACCTTCATGGCCTGCGTTCATGGCTTGTTGGAGAAATTGCTCCGCACTCCTCGCATCGTTTGCGATAATGCGATTCGCAAGCAGTGTGTGATCACAAATTTCCGCGAGCTTTTGCCAGCGCTCTTCATAGGGCTGATCAATCAACGCCTGCCCGTTGAGATAAAGCGCATCGAACAAGCACAATCGCACCGGCACTTCTTTGCGCGTGGCTTCGATTTCATGCACGCGGCGAAAGCGTCGCATGAGTTCTTGAAACGGCAGCGGCTTGCCTTCGGCGCTCATGGGCACGACTTCGCCTTCGACCATAAACGAGTCCGCATTCACGCGCGTTTGCATCCACTCAACCACTTCGGGCAAGCTGATGGTCACTTCATTAAGCTGACGGCTGTAGATTTTGACTTGCGCGGATTGGCCTTTGCGCTCGCCATGAATTTGCACACGCGCGCCGTCGTATTTGTATTCCAAAGCGGTGCGCTCACCGTGCTCTTTGAAAACTTCTTCGAAGTTTTCGGCCAATTCCGCGAGCATGGGTTGAATGGGGCGAAAGAGCTGCAATGAAACTTTCGCGAGCGCAGCTTTGCCTTGGGTCAATCCGAGTCGCGCGACTTCGGCGATATCGCCGAGCAACAACGCGGCGCGGCGCACGAGCGCAAGTTCGGAGCTTATCGCTTCGGCAATAGCTTGCTGCATCACGCCCTCGGCCACGCCGTGTTGCATCTCGCCGAAGATCATTTTCACGAGATACTTCTTCTCCGTCTCGGAAACGCGGGAGAGCAACTCCGTCAATAAATCCTCTTTGCGTTTGCGCGCGCCTTTGCCCGAAGCCTCAGCAATTTTGACGAAATGTTGATGCACCTCAAGAATCGTGAGCGGCGCTTTTTTCTTTTTCGACAATTGCGCTTCGAGCTTTTGTAGCGTGCGCCAGCTCACGTTCAGCGTGCGTTCCTCCGCTGCGGAAAAAATTCTACCCAGCAACAGAAGCACCGAAGGTGCGATTTCATCGGGCTGCAACGCGCGCAGAAAAGCGCTAAGCCGCGCGCTCTTTTCTAATTTTTTGGTCGTGCTCTCGAGGTGTTGGCAGAGTTCGGCGAGAGAAGAGAAGGGGGCTGGGTTCATGATGCCGTGGAAGATGCTTATGTGCACAAGTCGTCATGCGATTTACACAGCGATAAAGCCTTGCAACACTCCATGCTGCGCAAGCAATCGTTCCAACTTGCGCTCGGCAAGGCTAGAAAGACTCCGCCTGCGTTATTCCACGCGCATCACCACGATGGTCAAATCATCGTGCTGCTGGGCGTTGCCGGTGAAGCGCTGCACTTCTTGCAATAGTTCATGGACAACTTGCGCCGCGGGCATGTGCCGCGGCAAAGCGCGCAGCGTGCGCTCCAACCGCGCGAAATCGAAAAGCTCTTCGTTCTCGTTCATGGCCTCCGGCAAGCCATCAGTATAAAACACCAGCAGGTCGCCGGATTGCAGGGGCAAAGACATTTCCTCATATTGCACTTCCTGCAAAATGCCGAGCGGGAAGTGCAGGCCTTCGGCTTTGAGGTAAATGATCTCCTCGCCGCGGCGCAACAAGGGCCGCGTCAAACCGGCATTGGCGAAGCACAGCGTCTTTGAGGACAGATCGATGGTGCTGAACAGCAGGGCGATGAAGGCATTGGCGGGCGTTTTCGAATACATGACGCGATTGAGATTTTGAATGAGCGCCGCGGGCGCATGGCCGTGCACGATCTCCGCGCTCATGACGCCGCTGGTCAGCACCGCGGTCATCGCGCCTTTCATCGCCTTGTCGCTCACATCAACAAGCACCACGCCGAATTTGCTCTTCTGCGCATCCAGCCAAAAGTAGTCGAAGAAATCACCGCCCACGGCTTCTGCGGGCTGGCAGAGGCCGGCAATGTCGAAGCCGGCAACGTGCGGGGCGCTCGTGGGCATGAGTCCCATTTGCATGTCGTGCGCAGCTTTCAGCTCGTTCACGATTCTGGCCTTCTCCAGGCGCACATGCAGCTTGCGGCGATAGCCGATGTAAACAAGTGCGCCGACGGTCAACGCAAAGAGCGTGAGAAACCACCACGTCTTCCAAAACGGCGGCGTGACGATGATGGTCACGGCAACGCCCTCTTCATTCCATATGCCGTCGTGATTCGAGCCTTTGACGCGAAAAAGATATTCGCCACCGTCGAGGTTGGTATAGCTCGCATAACGCCGGGTGCCGCAGTAGATCCAATCTTCGTCAAAACCTTCGAGCTTGTAGGCATACTGATTCTTCGCGGGATTGGTATAGTCGAGCGCCGCGAACACGAACGAGAAAAAATTGTCGCGATAAGACAGCGTGATCTTCTCGGTTTCCGAAACCGCGCTTTCCAGCGGCATGAGCTTGTCGAATTTTTCGAACGCGGTCAGCACAATCGGCGGCGCATAGGGATTGTCGCGCACCTGTTCCGGATGGAAGCGATTGAAGCCGTTGATGCCGCCGAAAAACATTTCGCCCGTGCGACTTTTGCAATATGCGCCTTGATTGAACTCGTTGCTCTGCAAGCCGTCGTCGACGTCATAATTGCGAAAGGTGCGCGCGACCGGATCGAATTTCGACAAGCCGTTATTCGTGCTCAACCACAGCTTGCCGTCTGCATCGCAAAGAATGCCGTAAATGACGTCGTTGGGCAAACCGTCTTTTTCGGTGAAATAAGTGAACTGGCCGCTGCGTTGCTCGAAACGATTGAGACCGCCGCCCCAAGTTCCCACCCATAGCACGCGGCCCGCGCTATCCGGAGCACTGCAAAACGAAAAGATGCGATCGCTGCTCAAGCTCGCAGCATTGTTCGGATCATGTTTATAGCGGCGGAAGCGCACGGCGCCCTCGGTGGAAAACGCCGCCTCATTCAGCGCCAGTTGATTCAAGCCGGAATCAGTGCCAATCCACAGCGCGAGGCTGTCGTCGTTGCCGGGCGCGACGTGCAGTCCGTAGATGCGATTGTGACTCAGGCTGTGCGGATTCATCGGGTCGTGTTGATAGCGCTGCACGCGTCCGGTTTGCGGATCAAAACGATTGAGACCCGCGTTGCCCGTGCCGATCCACAGAAAAGATTTGCCGCGGTGGCGTGTTTCCACAATCGCGCTGATGCCATTCCCGCTCAAGCTGTGCGGATCGTTCGGATCGTTTAGAAAATGAGTGAAACGCTTCTGGTCCGGCGACAAGCGATTCAAGCCGATGCCGGTGCCGATCCACAACGCGCCGGTGTGATCTTGACAGATCGCTGCAACGCCGTCGTTGCTCAAGCTGTTGGCATTTTCGGGATCGTGGCGATAGGCAATGAAGCGCTCACGTTCGGGATCGTATTCGTACACGCCTCCGCCGCCGGTTCCGACCCAAAGTCTGCTTTTGTCGCCGGCACGCGCTTCATGCAGCGCCATGACCATATTGTGCCCCAAGCTGTTCGGGTTCATGGGATCATGGCGCACGTGCGCAAATTTGCGCTGCGCCGGGCTGAACTTGTTCAAGCCGCCGCCATACGTGCCGATCCATAATGTTCCGGAACGGTCTTCATGAATGGACCATACATCATTGTTGCTTAAGCTGCCGGGATTCGTGTCATCGTGTTGATGATGGAAAAAACGCCGTTGCTGCATATCGAATTGCTCAAGCCCGCCGCCTGTGCCGATCCACAATGTGGCCGTGCTGTCGCGTTGCGAAATGGCAAGCGGTCGCACGACATTGTGCCGCAAGCTCGCCGGATCGCGCGGATCATGACGATAATGTTCGAACTGCTGCGTGCGCGGATCAAAACGCTGGAGGCCGCCGCCGAAGGTTCCCAGCCACAGCACGCCGCCGGCCTCTTCGGCTATCGACAAAACGCGATTGTCACCCAGGCCCTGCGGGTTTTTGAAGTCAGGTTTGAAGTGAATGAACCGTGCCTGTTGCGGAAAAGGAGGAGGCGCAAGCTGGTCAAGGCCTTGGAGAGTTCCAATCCAAAGGAGGGCAGCGCCTGTGTTGTATGAAACATGCAGTGCGCGCACGGCATTGTCGCTCAAGCTTGCAGCGTCATTGGGGTCGTGCTGATAACGAAGAAATCTTTTCCGCGCGCGTTCGAAACGATGCAAGCCTCCGTTCGTTCCCACCCAAAGTGTGGCCGCACTATCATGGCGGGTTTCACAAATGGCGTTGATGGTGTTGTGGCTCAGGCTGTGGGGATCATTCGGGTCGTGCAAATAGCGGGTGAATTTTTCGCTGCGCCGGTCGAAGCTATTCAGCCCGCTGCGCGTGCCGATCCACAGTACGCCGGACTCGTCTTCAAAAAGGGCTTGAATCGAATTGTCGGAAAGGGAATGGGGATTTTGAAGATCGTGTTTGTAAACCGAGAAGCTGTAGCCGTCATATTTGTTGAGGCCGTCCATCGTTCCGAACCACATGAAACCCTTGCGGTCTTGCAGGATGCACGTCACCACGCTTTGCGACAGGCCTTGTTCGAGAGAGATATGTTCGAACGCAATCATGCCTGGCTGGGCGGAGAGGCCGGAAGCAAAACGGACACACAGCGAGAGAATGAGAAGCAAAGCTTTTGGAGAAGCGGCGCGCATGATGGGAGATCGGTTTTTATGGTACTGCCTCGGTTATCGGGGGAGAACGTAGCGCAGACATCTTGTCTGCAGGCGGGGACGCCTGCGCTACTGCCCCCGTAACTGAGGCATTACGTTTTATGCTCATTGCGGATTGGTTTGTATTGCGCGCGGCCTTGCCATTGTGCCGGAATCTTCCCTCGCGCTGGAACCATCGTCACGTGGATTGCAACAGGCCAAGTGGCGGGAAAGTTTCTTGCCGGATGACATTGCTTCACAACTTCCCCACAAAATCATCAAACAAAAATTTCGTATCCACCGGACCAGGCGAGGCTTCGGGATGGAATTGCACGCCGCTGAACGGTTTGCTGCGATGGCGAATGCCTTCGTTCGTGCCGTCGTTCGCGTTGAAGAACCACGGCTCCCATTCACTCGGCAACGTGTTTTCATCCACCGCGAAACCGTGATTCTGCGAAGTGATGAAGCACCGTTTGCTGCCCACGAGCACACAGGGTTGATTTTGTCCGCGATGGCCGTATTTCAATTTGAAAGTGTCCGCGCCTGCGGCGAGGCCGAGAATTTGGCTGCCGAGGCAAATGCCAAACACCGGCTTGTCTTGTCTAAAAAGTTTGCGCACGGTGTGAATCGTCGCTTCGCAGATTTTCGGATCGCCGGGGCCGTTCGAGATGAGCACGCCGTCGTACTCTTCTTTTTCCACGGGCCAGTTCCACGGCACGACCGTGACCGCGACGTTGCGCGCGAGCAGCGAGCGAATGATGTTGTTCTTGCAGCCGCAATCAATCACCACCACCCGACGCTTGCCGCTGCCGTAGGTGACGGGCTTCTCCACACTCACTTGCGCGACGACGTTGTCACGATTGGGATCGTAAAACTCTTTCGGCTCCTCGCCTTGCACGAGCTTGCCGAGCATGCAGCCGTGCGTGCGAAGTTTTTGCGTGAGCATGCGCGTGTCCACGCCCGCGAGCCCGGGCACGCGATTGTCCTTCAACCAACTAGCGAGCGATTGTTGCGCGTCCCAATGGCTGAAATTCGCGGAGTGTTCCGAAACCACGAGCCCGGAAATTTGAATGCGCTTTGACTCAAAGACGGCGTTGAGGCCGTTGCGCTCGGACACGGCCGGCACGCCGTAGTTGCCGATGAGCGGATAAGTGAGAATCAAAATCTGGCCTTTGTAGGATGGATCAGTAAAGCATTCGGGATAACCGACCATGCCGGTGTTGAACACGACCTCGCCGGCAACCGAGCCGTTCCAACCGAAAGAAGTGCCGTTGAAAATTGCGCCGTCTTCCAAAACTAGTTTTGCGTTCATGACTTCTCAGAATAGAGTGTAAATGAACGGCGCGAGCGCCGAGCCTTGGGTCAACACGATCATCAAGCTCAACAGCATCATCACGATGATGATGGGCGCGAGCCACCATTTTTTGCGCACGCGCATGAATTGCCAGAACTCGGCGAGGATGGATAGTTTGCTCATACTCCCTCTCTGTGAAGTTGGTTACAGTATTAAGTTCGCAACAATTGAATCTCTCACTATACCTGTCATTCCGTTGGAATTGCCATGGCCGCTTGGCCACTCGAGCATGATGAAAATGTAGCGCAGACATTCTGTCTGCAGGCTGGAAGCCCGCGCTACGACATTTTCGTGGTAATCTTTTTTAGCTCTGGATATTCATGCCAGTCCTTAGAAAGTTTACCACGAAAATGCGTAGTCCCGGCCCCTTGTGGGCCGCTGATTCTGCACACGTTACAGTGCCCCACAAGGGGGCAAAACTACATTTTCATCATGCACGGGTGCCGCCGCCGCGGCATGGCAATTCCTTCGGAATGACACAATTTGGAGAACGGGCAAAGTTTTAAGCGCCCGCGGCCAGCAGATAAAAATAAACCAACGGCGCGACGAGCATCTCACTGTCAAAGCGATCGAGCATGCCGCCGTGGCCGGGAATCAAAACCGATGAGTCTTTCACGCCCGCGTCGCGTTTGAAGAGTGATTCGACGAGATCGCTCATTTGTCCCACGGTGCCGGCGAGCAGACCGATGACTACTGCATTCGTCATGCTCAGACCTTTCACAAAAGTGGCGTGACACGCAAGCGCAGCCAATACCGCGAAAATCAATCCGCCGATCGCGCCTTCCCACGTTTTCTTCGGGCTTACGCGCTCATAGAGTTTGTGTTTGCCAAAGCCTTTGCCCACAAAATAAGCAGCCGTATCACAAATCCAAATCGTCACGAAAAGCAAAATGAGCCACGTGCCCGCGTGCGCATATTCGCCGCCGCTGGTGCGAGGCATTTCCCGAATCAACACAAGAAAAGAGAGCAAGCCGGCGACATAGACCACGCCGAAGATCGTAGTCGCAACGTTCAACAGCGGGCTGCTATTGGGTTCGGGCTTACGAAAGAGTTCAACGAGCAAAAGGAGCACGACGAGTCCCGCGAGCAGCAACGAAATCTTGTTGCTGTGGCCAGCATAGATTAACAATGAAAATCCGAGACCGGCGAGGATGCCAAGCTCACGTTGCGTGCGCGTGTGTTTTTGGCGGGCGAGATTGTAAAACTCAATCAAGCCGGCGCCAATGATGACTTCAATCAAAAATAAGAAAGCGTGCTTGCCATACCAGCTTGCGCCTAAAATTACCGGTATAAAAATCACGCCGACGATGACGCGCTGACCGAGGTTGCGCCAGTCCAAGTTCCTTCCTCCTTCCGTGTTTGTGTGAGCGTTGATCGTGGATAGTTGATCGTGAAGCGTAAACCGCAACGAAATACGATCCACGATCCACGAACTACTATCCACGCTTCTCCACTCTCAAACCGCCACGCAATTCATCGATACTCGCAAGCCCTTTCCTCTCCAAATATTCCTGCAAGCCGTTTACAATCTTTTCTGCAGTGCGCGGATCGACAAAATTCGCGGTGCCGACTTGCACCGCGCTCGCGCCCACAAGAAAAAATTCCACGGCATCTTGCCAATTGCGAATGCCGCCGATGCCGATAACGGGAATGTTCACGGCTTTCGCGGTTTCATAAACTTTCGCGAGCGCAACGGGCTTGATCGCCGGGCCGGAGTATCCACCGACAATGGTATTGATCCGCGGCCGCCAGGTTTCAATATCGACCGCCATGCCGGTGAGCGTGTTGATAAGCGAAACCGCATCCGCGCCTTCGGATTCCGCGGCGCGCGCGATCTCGCTCACGCGTGTGACATTCGGCGTGAGTTTGGGAATGACGAGGCGCTTGGTCAATTTGCGAATGCGCGCCGTCGCGACCGCGGTGACTTCCGCTTTTTGGCTGAATTCCAAGCCGCCTTCTTTTACGTTCGGGCAAGAGAAGTTCAACTCATAGCCGAGAATGCCTTCATGCGCTTCGAGCGCCGTCACGACCTCTTCGTATTCATCAATCGTGCGGCCCGCAACATTGACGATAAGCGGCACGCGCTGCGCTCGCAGAAAAGGCAACTTCTCCTGAATAAAACTCTGCACGCCGACATTCTGCAAGCCGATCGAATTGAGCAAACCCGCGGTGGTTTCGAAAAGGCGCGGATGCGGATTGCCGCGTCGCGGCTGCGCGCCGATGGACTTGGTGATGAGCGCGCCGAGCGCAGAAAGATTCGCCAAGTCCGCGGCTTCTTGGCCGTAACCGAACGTTCCCGAAGCCACGAACACGGGATTGGGAAATTCGAGGCGCGCGATTTTAATGCGAAGTGGATTCATAGCGAATGTCATCAGCACAAAAGACCGGCCCGTCGAGACAGGCGAGATAGTAACGGCCAAACTGCTCGACGCCCTCACGCGGCTGAATCGGACAGCCCATGCAAATGCCGAAGCCGCAGCCCATCACGGTTTCAACGGCGACTTCGGCGCGCACTTTTGCAGCGGAGCATATGCTCGCGACTCTTTCGAGCATGGGCATTGGGCCACAGGAGTAGACGCGACTCGCGATCGGATCGTGTTCTTTTATCCAATTCTGTAAAAGCTCAGTGACGAAACCGCGATGCCCGGCGCTGCCGTCGTCCGTCGCAATTCTGATTTGCGCGCCGAAGCGTTGCAATTCCTCTTTACCCCACAACTCTGCGGACGTGCGTGCGCCGAGCAACACTGTGAAGCTGCTGCGACGCTCGTGCAAGGCCGCGGCCAAAATCGGCATGGGCGCAACGCCAAGTCCGCCGGCAACCAAAGCCACTGCGGCGTTTTCATCCGTCAATTCAAAGCCTTTGCCGAGCGGCCCAATGATATTGAGCACCGTATCAATTGGATGTCGCGACAGCATGCGTGTGCCGGGGCCGACGTTTTTCCATAAGATTGAAATCCAGCCGGCGTTGCGATCGGTTTGGCAAACACTGAAGGGGCGCCGCAGCAACGGTGCGATTTCATCGGAATCGTGTGGCTGGGTTTTGATATTCACAAACTGGCCGGGCTGCACGCGTGCGGCGATTTCCGGCGCGTGCAGGCGCATCAAGAAAATGCCGCGCGCGACTTCGTCATTCGAGAGCACGCGGCAATCGTAGAGGCCTTTGGTTTGTGTCGGAACGATCTTCGAGGCCATGCAAAAATACCTTCAGCACAAGTGCAAGGCAGTTGCAAAAATCTGAGATGCAGGAAACGGTGTTCTAAAGATATGGCGATTTTAAAACCGCGGCGGCTCCTCTGCAGGAGGCGGTTCGTCGTCGTTCTGCTCTTCAAGCTCTTCTTCGACATTTTTCCGAGGCGGCGGTTCACGCTCATCAAGCTCTTTCTTGCGGTCTTCTTCAATGCGCCGTTGCAAGCTTTCGCGCACTTCACGTTCTTCTTGCTCTAAAGAGGCCTTGGCAGAATCAGGCGCAACACTAACCGCCGTGGGCAGCGCGGGCGCCGGCGCCGGCGCGGTTTGCGCCGCAGCTTTGTCCTTTTGCGCGTAAGCCGTAACTTTTTTGCCGATCTTTTTTGAATAAGCAGAATTCGGATATTTTTCGAGCAACTGCTTGTAGGTTTGATAAGCCTGCTCGCCGTCTTTCAATTCGTGCTCATAAAGCCAACCAATCGCATAAAGCGATTTCGAAGAGCGCTCGGCGTCGGTCTGCGTGGCCATATATTCCTGGTATAGGCGCAACGCTTCACGAGGATTGTTGTGTGTAGTCCAAAGCTCCTCGGCTTGCAGGAATTTGTCGTCGTTGACCGCGACGCTCGTATCTGCGAGCAGCGGCAGCCCCAAATGCTTGCGTGCCGCAATGCCATGAGGAGTATAAGGATGCCGTGTGGCGACGATCTGCAATAAGCTGTCGCGCTGCGCGGCCGCTTGCGGATTTTTTTCCGCCAGCAAAAAAGCCAGCGCATACATGGCGCGCGGCGCGGATGGCGTATCACCGAATTGCGTGATCACCTCGCGGTACTGCCACAGCGCCGAATCCGGCATGTCGAGTTGATAGAAATATAGCTCGGCCAAATTGATTTTGTGGCTGGCGAGGTCGTTTGCCAGTTTTTTCGGATCGTTGGACACCGTCAAAGTTTTGGAGGGGTAGCGCCGAATGGAAGTGTTGCGGTTCTTGCTTTTCTTGGCGGAAGCTTCCGTCGCATTGGCTTGCGCCTGCGCCGCGGCTGCGTTCACACCGCTTTCCAAAGAGACGCGTTGCAGCTCGAGCACTTTGAGCGCGTTTCGGAGTTTTATAAATTCGTCGACGGCCTTGGCGCGTTCTTGCGCGCGCTGGGCATACTCCGTGCGTGCGCTTTCGCTGCGCACTTTATCGTAATTCTCCTTGGCCTTTTCATAGTTGTGGCGATAACGCTGAAAAATTTCGCCCAGCTTGAAATATGCTGCGGCCGAGGCCTCCGTGCGTTTGTAATTCACCGTGAGCGAGGCGAGCTGGGTCGCGGCGTCGTCATGCTCGCCTTTGCGCAGCGCGCAGTCCGCTAATTCGAACTTCACCCACGCGACGTCCGCGTGCGTGCTGTACTCGTTCCACATGTGATTGAACTTGCGCGTGGCGAGATCGTAACGCTGGTCTTCTTTCAAAGCGCGTCCCATCGCAAGATTGGCCTTGAATTTGAAATCGATTTCCCGGCTTTGTTTGGCGGCTTGCTCGTATGCTTTTGCGGCTCCGGTGAATTGCTGCAATTGGTAACGGCAATCACCCAGGCGCATGTACGCGGCGGCGCGCATTTTTTCGCTGGAAAGTTTTTTGGCCGCGCGCTCGTAAAGGTCCTGGGCTTTCGCATAGTCTTTTTGGCGGAAGTACAATTCGCCGAGATAGTATTGCGCTTGATCGACCACTTCGCCTTTTTTCTTGGCGCTCAGCAAAGCTTCCAACACGCGAATGGCGCTGGTGAAATCCTGCCGCTCGATGTGGGTGCGCGCTTTCCAAAGCTCGGCTTGCGGCACGAGCGCGCTTTTGGGGTAATTCGCGGTCAGCTCGTCGAACTTGCGCAGCGCTTTGAGGTAGTCTTGCTTATAAAAGAAGCACTCCCCGATCATGAGCAGCGCATCGTCGACGTATTTCGAGCCGGAATGGAATTGGAGAATCTTCGAGGCCTTCTCGATGGTCTTGTCATACTTCTGAATTTCGGAGGAGGTGGGCTTCTCGTCCTTGCGGCGCTTGTTTTCTTCCAGCGCTTCTTTGTAAAGCTTTTTGGTGTTGTAATAGGTGTTGAAATAGGCGCAGCCTTGCAGCGCGAAAAGGGCGGCAAGCACAACGAGGGCAAAACGCAACTTCATGATGGTACCTTTTCTAATGCATGAATCAATTGGGGCAAAATCTCGCCGGATGGGCCTTGCAGAAACTCGTCAGCGTACGGCGTCAACGCGGTCTCTTGCGGATTGACTTCGACAACATATGCGCCGCGCGCGCCCGCGAGGTGCGGCAATTGCGCCGCGGGATAGACCAACGCCGAGGTGCCGATCGCGATAAACACCGAACACGTTGCAGCCGCGGAATTTGCTCGTGCGAGCGCGGCCGTGGGCAAACTCTCTCCAAACCAAACCACGCCCGGACGCTGCAAGCCGCCGCACGCGCAGTACGGCAAGCCCTCTCGCCAATTTTCGACTTCCCCTTCTTTCCCACATTTGAGGCAACGGCTCACAAGGAGGTTGCCGTGTAATTCTATGGCATCATCACTACCGGCTTGTTGATGATAGCCATCGACACATTGCGTGATGAGAATGAGTTCTCCGACCAGGCGGCGCAGTTGCGCAAGCGCGTAATGTCCGGCGTTGGGTTGATGGCTGCGCACCAGCTCGCGACGATGATTATACCATTCCCACACCAGTTGCGGATTGCGCGCGAAAGCTTCGGGCGTCGCCAATTCTTCCGCGCGATACGTGCGCCACAATCCGCCCGCACCGCGAAACGTGGGCAAGCCGCTTTCGGCTGAAATGCCCGCGCCGGTGAGCACGGCGACGTGGGCGGAGCGATCTAAAAGCCCAAGGAGTTTGGAGGAGAACTTGTACAAAGTCAAGAGGTTGTTTTAAAAATTGGTATTGCCTCAGTTATTGGTGAAAAACGTAGCGCAGACATCCTTGTCTGCAGGCGGGGACGCCTGCGCTACTCCACCGGTAACTGAGGTATTACAAAAATTGGTATTGCCTCAGTTATTGGTGAAAAACGTAGCGCAGACATCCTTGTCTGCAGGCGGGGACGCCTGCGCTACTCCACCCGTAACTGAGGCATTACAAAAATTGGAGCTGATCACTTCAATTTACGGCTTGCAATAGCGCTTCTGCTATCCAGGCGTCAACATTTTTCCCAACCTTCTCGGCGGCGAGAACAACTTGCTTATGTTGATCAGGAGAAAGCCTAATCGTCAATCGCCCGTTAAAAGGTTGATCCGGTGCTTCCCCTCTTTCCGCACAAAAAGCCAAATAGTCTTCCACGGAATCTTCAAAAGCCTTTTTGAGCTCTTCGACGGATCGTCCCTGGAAAGTAATCACATCGCGAGTGTTCTTGACTTCGCCGTGAAAAATGGCTGCATCGCCGTCGAATTCCACATGCGCCAAATAACCCTTGTATTCCATCATGGCTCAACTCCCGCTTCAATCAAGAAACGCCGCATCGATTTCACTGCGCCTTTATCAGTTTCTTTTCTAGGATGGGGGCGATGAAAAACGGCGCGAGTATTGTTTAAAACAATTCGAACCCTGGACCCTCGCCCTCGTAGATTTCCGCACCGATGGCTTGGAGCAAGTTTTCAATAGCAGACCAAAGAATATTGGAGCGAACGGGTTCATCGAAAATTTCTTGTAAAATTTTGTGATGCTTCTTTTGCATTACGCTTATTCAATGCGGTTTTAATGCTTCGTCTTAGCGCCCAGTGGCCTACTCTACATAGCCTTGTGGGGTTCCCCACCCGTGCCGCGGCCTTTTTTAATACGAGATCGAGAATCTTTCCAGCAGGAGAAACGCGACAACTCCAACCAGTAATCCCGCCGCCAACGCAGGCCACAACATGAGCGGCAAAAGATACAAAATTTCGATGCGCCGTACAATGAGTATTCCGGCGAGTGTGATTTGCGCAAGCACGTGTGCGAGTGCGCCGGCGAGGCTGAGGCCGATCACGCTAAACCGGCGAGGTGCGTATCTTCGCAATGCGATCATGGCGCTGCAGCTCAACACGCCGCCGCCGAGTGAGAGCCAAAATCCCGGGCTGAAAAATGTGCCAAGCACGAAGCTGCCGACGCAGACGCGAATAACGGTCACCGCCCAAGCGCTGCGCGAGCCGAGTGCATACAGCGCGAGCAACGTAGCGAGATTCGCAAGCCCCGGCTTGGCCCATGGTAGAGGGCGCGGCAAGGCCGCCTCAAAAAGAAACATCACAAGTCCGAACGCGGCCAACAGAGCCGTGCGCGTCATGCGTTGCGATGGAGTCGCTGCTTCAAAAAGTGATCGCATCGACCTCGTTCTCTTTTTTGCTCACGAGCAACACCGCGAGATGATTGGGCGCACAGATGAGCATGTTTTGCGGACTGGAAATCGCGCCTTGTTTGACACAGTATTGGTTCGGACAAGAGCTTGCGAGCACGCGAATCTCGCCCTCGGCGATTGCCAGGGTGACGAGACCGAGCGTGCCCCGAACCGTTACCGTGTCTACGCTCTGCAAAGCAAGCTCGGCAATGATTTTATTGCGAACGAGCACATTTGCTTGCGTGGCTTTCTGGTGTGCCGCGCTCAAGCGCTGCAAACTCACGCTAGCCACACCTAGTGCAAGAAACAGAGCTGCGACAATATAATCGCCTAGGCGAAGCTGTCGCAAGAGGCGAGATGGAAGGGCAGGAGTTTTGGGGGAAGGAGGAGTAGCGCGATTCGGCATGAGCGTGAATGCGTATCAGGTCATCTCGGAGGAATCTTGTTCAATACAAAACACCGTGCTTGTGCTTAAAAGGATTCTCCTGAATGACAACTTCTCTTTGTGTTAAAATTAAGGATTGGCGAGCTTCTCCAACGCCTCTAATTTCAGACGAGCTTTTTCGATGAACTCCAACGATTGCGCATGCTTCGGATTGAGCGCGAGCGCTTGCCGCCATTCCACGATGGCTTTGTCATAATCGTCGTTCGCGTAATAGCTCAAGCCGTTGTTGAAATATTGCTCGATTCTGAGATTGAGTTGGCGTTGCGCATCGTCGAGATATTTGCGCGCGCGCGAGTTCTCGGGGTCTTTGGCCAGCACTTTGTCGAACATTTCCATAGCCAGCACGAATTCCCCGCGGCGGAAGTGCTCTTCGCCGCGCTCGAACTGCCCCTTCAATCCGAGCACCGAGAGCGCCTCATTGCGTTTGCTGCTGGCGAGTTTGTTGGAAGGCTCCATGGCCAACACGCGCTCGAAAGCATCCGCGGCTTTTTCCCAATCGCGGGCTTCGAGCCAGCGCATGCCGCTGCGCATGAGCTCATCAATATTGGTGCGGATTTTTTCTTGAATGCGCTGGCGATAGTTCAGCGCTTCGCGATGATTCGGCGACATGGTAAGCAAGGCCTGGAACTCGCGGTCTGCGCGCTCCAAGTCGCCGCGCTGAAATGCTGCTTCGCCGGCCTGCATTTTCTGCGTCACATAGCCGTCGAGGTTCGTCTGCAAAACTTTGAGTTGCTGGCGCGCGAGGTCATGTCCCGGATCGAGACTCAGAACCTCGCGGTAGATTTTATAAGCATTGAGGTATTGCTTCCGGCGCTCGAAGGTTTGCGCGCGGCTGATCATGCCGGCGATTTGAGTTTTTTGCAAATCCAAATCGGTCTGCGTTTTTTCCATATAACGCAGCGCCTCCGCATGTTGCGGCTCCAGTCGCAGCGTCTCTTCGAAAGCTTGCAGCGCCCGTTGATAATTTCCCTGGCTGTAATAGCCCAGGCCTTTCAAAAAAGCTTCCTGCGCCTGCTTGCCGCGATATTCGGCCAGGCGCGCCATGTATTCTTCCGCGTCCGAATGATTCTTGCGCACCAAAAGAATGTTTTCGAACGCGCGATTGGCTTCATCATAGTTGCCCTCTTCGAAGGCTTGCACGCCGCGACGATAGAGCTGCGTGGTGTAAACGTTGATGTGCGGCTCAAGCCGCTCCAAGCGCAGGCCCGCTTCGCGATGTTGGCGGTTGAGCTTAAGCACTTGCAGGTAATTCAACGCAGCGCTAATGTATTCGTATTTGCGCTCGAAGGCCGCGGCTTCGGCGAGCAATTCCACGACGCGCTGATCTTCCGCGGCCACGCGCGCTTCGAGCTCCTTGATTAATTCGGAGGTTTTGCGATTGTCGGGATCGTACACGCGCTGCTGCTGGAACTCGCGCAAAGCCGCGCGATAGTCCTTGGCTTTGGCAAATTCTTTTCCGCGCGCCAAATGATGTTGCATGCGCGTCGCCGGGCTTGAACCCAAGCGCAGGCTCAAGCCCGCGAGCAGGCGCTCTTCTTTCACGGAATACACGAAGTCGAACGCATAGCCTTCGTTCATGAGCGTCGCGCCCAACGCGGCTTGTGGATCATTCAAATCCTTCACGCCGGAAAAAAGGGCGAGATGCTTGAACGCGATGAAGGACAGTCCGAGCTGCGTGATCGCTTCATGGCCGCGCCATTCGTGTGTGGCAAAGAGCGAAGGCAGCCTTTTGCCCAAACGTACTGCCGCGCTGGCTTTATAATAAGCCTGTAATGGTTGTTCTTTGGAAGAAAAATCACTGGCCTGAAATCCAAAGGCCAGACGATAAGGCGAAACCGGGGCGTTGAAATGTTGCGAGGCGGCTTGCTCATACGGCACCGGCACGCGCCCGCCCACTGGATGCAGCAAAAAACCGATCGTCATCGTGGCAAAATCATCTTCCTTTTTATCCACGAAATGATTGCCGTGTACCGCCATGCCCAAAGAGAAGAAGGGAGCGAGCGCCTTTCCCCATGCTAGACTCAAACGATCGAGGCGCTGACTGCCCGAGGGCAATCGCATGAGCGTAACACCCCAACCGCCGGCTTGCGGCCAGAACCCGGCAAGGCCGACGGTCGAAATGCGATAATCATAATTGGGATTGATGACAATCTGAGCCTCCCGCAAAGCCGCGAGACTGGCGGGATTCCATGAGGAGGCCAAAGGATCGGGTGCGGCGATAAGATGTGCGCCGCCCAAGCCGAGTGCGCGCAAAGTGTGGCCATCGTTTGCAAAAAAGGCTTGCCCGAAAAGCGACCTGCCTTCGAGACACAGAGCGGCGCTAGCGAGCAAGCAAATGAGGGGGGTCTTGTAAACAGCTTTCAGCATACTAGTCTGAATAGATGACGAGCCAAACAAGAGATTTCGGTTGCGAGTTAAATAGGGACTCCTGAAAAATCAAAAAACCGTAAAGAACGCTTTAAAATCGCGG
>JBBILN010000043.1:0-70917 GCA_037444905.1 bacterium
CGCCGCCCGCACTCGTCGCAATCGGCGGATTCTCTTGGCTGCCATCGAGCACCGCCAGAAAAACCACGGCGGCCCCTTGCAACACCTGCCCGCGAATTTCTCCGCCGGGGTTCGCCGCGGTGTGGATATTGACGTAAAGCTTCGTGGCCAACAACTCCGCGACCAATGCCGGTGTCAACGGCTGCGAGGCATCAGAGCGAGACCAAGTGCCGCTTGCGGTATTGCCTACGAAAGTCGCGAAAATGTCGCGCACCACGCCCCCGTTCACGCCTGCGGGCGCGTTGTGAAAATGCGCGGCCGCAATCGGGCCGCTGAGGCCGTTGACATTCACTTCGTAGTCTAAATTTTCGCCGGTGGCATCGAGCGTGAATGTGCCCGCGCCGCTCGCGGTCGTGTTGACCGGCGGATTTTCCTGCGCGCCGTTGAGCGTGGCCACGAATTTTTTCGCGCTGCCCAACAAAACCTGCCCGCGAATCTCGCCGCCGGGATTCGCGGCGGTGTGAATGTTGACGTAGATATTTCCCGCGAGCAACTCGGCTACAAGCGCCGGCGTCAACGGCTCCGCGTCCGTGCTCTTCCAATCGCCGCTCGCAATCTCGCCTTGAAAATCTGCTGTGAGCGTGCGCACCACGCCGCCATTCGCGCCGGCCGCGGCATTATGAAAATGCGCTGCAGCAATCGGCCCGCTCAAACCCGTGACGGTGAGATAAAACTGCAATTCATCTTGTTCGGCGTTCAAAATAAAATAACCGCCGCCCACTGCCGGCGTGCTCACGCTCGGCACTTCTTGTTGGCCGTTCAAAGTTGCCATGAAATACGCCGGCTCTTTTTTGATGAGACCCTCCGGCACCGTGCCGGGCGTGGGCGCATCGCTGCTCGCCCAACTCCCGCCGGCGAAACTGAGATTCTCGCTGGTCTCATCGTGTCCGGTAATGCCATTGCCGCCGGCCAAAGTTTCGCCCGCTTCGAGCGTGAGGCGTTGCGCGCTATCGCCAGAATCATGCGGATCGAGATCGGCGTCGTTGTCCGCATTGACCACGGCTTGACTCGCGACTTGAGTATCATTTTGATAAGTGCTCGAGTCGGTATCGGCATCCGGGCCGTCGATCTTCACGCCGGACTTGTTTACGGCCGTGCTTTTGTTGCCCCACACCACATAGTCGACGTCATGCACGAGATCGCTCGCGCCGTCCCATGTGAACAGCACGATGGTTTCGCTGCCGTTCGTCAAGAAGCCCGTGGCTCGCTTAACTGAAACGGAGTCCATATCGGGAACCGCGGGGTTGCTCTTCAAGACTTCATAGTTCGCCGATTTGCCATAGATGGGGACAAAGTCGGTGTCAGCAAAGGCAATAGTCTGCACTTCACCCGGAGCAATGCTCGCCCCGTTCGGAAATTTTACGAGAAAATCTCCCGAGGAGACTGCCAGCGCCCCGGCGCCGTTCACGACTTTGACATAATCATTGTTGTTGGACGTGATGTCGTCGGTGAGATAGTAATGCGACAAATCGACCGTGGCCGCAGTGGGATTGAAAATCTCGATGAACTCGCCGTCGGTCGGCGTCACCGCGAACTCGCTGATGAGCAAATGGTCGCTCTGTCCAAATGCCGGCAGCGCGGCGCAGAGCAACAGAAATCCGAGCACAAAGATGCCTCGTAGAGATCGCATGAGCACTCTCCTTAGAGTTTGATTGAATCGGAATGGGGATTAGACTGAGTGTGTGTGGGTGCGTGGGAGGCGGAATGAGAATAGCAGCGCGCTTCGCCCAAAGTATGGCGAATGAAGAAACCCATCATCCCCGGCCTTCCCTTCGTGATAAAGCGCCAGAAGCTTCAGTTGATTAATCGCGCCGCCTTTCGCGAGAGACGGCGTTTTTAACCAGCAGACGGGGAGCATGATAGGATATTTTCGCAGAAAGTCAAGCCCGAAAATCCGAGATGTGTAATGCCTCAGTTACCGGTGGAGTAGCGCAGGCGTCCCCGCCTGCAGACAAGGATGTCTGCGCTACGTTTTCCACCAATAACTGAGGCATTACGAGATGTGAAAAACGCCACACTCAAGAACGCGCAGCGACAAAACAAAAAACGTGGCCAGAACGTGATGTCGCAAGTTCGAAAACGGGGCGCCGCTATGCGTAACGGGGTGCGCATCAATGCCGTTTTCTTGAGCGATACTTCGTAACCAACTCGTTCCAGCGGAACGTCTCTAGGTCAATTTGCGCGCCCAATAATCGGAACATGGCGGCAAAAGAAGCGGCAATGCGCGCCTCGGGCTGGGCAAAATTTGGCTTGCATCTTTAGCGTTCGTGGCTTAGATTGCTGCCCGCTTTTGTAAAAGCTCCAGAATAGCCCCATGAAAAAGCAAGGAGTATCAGATGGCCAAGCAACAATCATTTGGTGAAAAGGTCGCCAAGCAGAAGGCCAAGCTCGCCGAAGCGGGCGTCGTAATCAAGCTGATCGAATCCAAAAAGAACGAAAACGGCACCGGCTGGAAGTTCAATGAACGCATCGTGCGCGTGCCCAGTTTGGATGAACTTGACAAAATCAAGTGAGCAGCGCGAGCTAGACAATTCGACAATGAATTTTATTGGAAAGGCGTTATAAGATGGCACGTCGTTGTCAAGTGACAGGCAAGAAGCCGGGCTACGGCAGCAAGATTAGCCATGCGCACAATGTCAGCAAGAGGCGTTTTCTGCCCAATCTAAAAAAGAAAAAATACTTTGTGCCGGAAGAGAATCGCTTCGTGACGCTCACGGTTTCCACTCACGGCATGAAAGTGATCGACAAGTTGGGCATTGCGGCGGTGCTGCGCGATCTGCGCAAACGCGGCGAGAAGCTGCGTTACGGCAGCCCGAAGAAAGATAATACGGCAGTCGCGGCCAAACGTGCGCGCACGGAAATCGCCGCAGAGGCGCAAGCCGCAGCCGCGTGAGGGCAGCTTGCCGTTTTGCGTCCGCGCAGAAACGTGCAAGACGATTTTTTAATGAACGGTGCGTTCGCAGCTTTTGCGTTCGCACCGTATTATTTTTGTGCCCAACCAAAACAATTAGGAGGCTTTAATGGATCAGGAATTTTTGAAAATTCTGCGTTGCCCGAAAACCCAAGCACCATTGGAATTGCTGGCCGCTGAAGAAATCGCTCAACTCAACCGCGAAATCAGCGCCGGGAAGATCAAGCAAGTCGATGGCGCAGTGGTCAAAAAGCCGTTATCCGAGGCTTTGATTACGCGCGACCACAAGACGGTTTACCGCATTGATGACGGCATTCCCATCCTCGTGATTGAACAGGGTATTCCTCTGCCGTAACGGGCGAGCGATTTCGGCGCGCGCAATTTTAGCCAAAGAGTGAGGGTGAGTGGAACATTATTACGTTCACAATTGGAGCCCGTTCGCTGTTAAGTTTCAGCTCGGGCCGTTGCAGGGCATCTCGTGGTATGGCTTGATGTATGTGCTCGGCTTCACGGCGGGCTACTTTTTGTTGGAGTATTTGCGGCGCCATGAGTTTCTTCCACTCAAAAGCTCGGCGCTCACGCAAGATTTGTTGACCTATTGCATCGCCGGCGCCGTGTTAGGAGGGCGCTTGGGGCATGTCTTGTTTTATAATCCTGCCTACTATCTCTCCCATCCTTTTGAGATTCTCGCCGTTTGGCATGGCGGCATGGCGAGTCACGGCGGCATCTTGGGCTTGGTGCTCGGCCTGTGGTGGTTCAGCCGCAAACAGCGCGTGCCGTTTTTGGCATTATGCGACAGTGCCGCGCTCGCTGCCACGCCGGGATTGTTCTTCGGCCGTTTCGGCAATTTCATCAACGGCGAGATGCCCGGCAAAGTAACCGACGTGCCGTGGGCCGTAATCTTCGCAGGCAATCCCGAGGCCGGCATGGCGCCGCGCCATCCTGTGCAAATCTATCAAGCGCTCACCGAAGGTTTGATTCTATTTTTACTGCTATGGTTCGTCGTGCCGCGCACACGTTTCAAGCGCGGCTTTCACACCGCGGTTTTTTTAATAGGCTACGCGGTGTTGCGCATTGGCACCGAATTCTTCCGCGAAACCTCTGCTGAGCTTGCTTCGATCTTCGGCGCATGGCCCACGCAAGGACAATTGCTCTCTCTGGGTATGATCCTTTGCGGAATTTGGGTGTATCGCCACACCCAATATGCGATGCCGAAGAACACGACGCCCGTTTGGAAATAGTTTTGTCGGAACTCGTTTCGCCCTAAATCCGCGCGCAATGAACTAATTCGCTAGTGGGGTGATGGGGATGTGCTCGTTTCGCAGATCATTTGGGCTTGCGACACTGGCCGCCGCACTCGCGACCTCCGGCTTCGCGCAGGAAGATCTGCTCGAAAGTTTTTTGCAGCCGGAACAAGAGTACAATGACGCCTCCGAAAGCTGGCTGCAGGAACTGCTCGCAGCCCCGTGGGACTTGAATCGCGTCGAGGCTCCCGAGTTGCAACGCCTGCCCTTCCTCACGCAATCGCAAATCATCGCTTTCCTTGCGCAACGCGACCGCGAAGTTTACTTCGCCAATCTCGAACACGCGTTGCTCGCGTTGCAAGTGCACGGCGATACTTTGACGTTTTGCCGAACCATTTTCACCGTCTTCCTCCCACCCACTTTGCGTTCCCGCAAGACCTTCGATTTTGCACTACGCTCGCGCTCCGGCGTGCCAGCGACGGTTGAACCAAACTGGCTGGGCGCGAAATATCGTTGGTATAATCGCATCAGAATGCGGTATGGCGCTTTCCATTTCGGGGTATTAACGGAACGCGACCCCGGCGAAGTACGCTGGGATGATCATCGCGCATGGAACTTGGAGTGGCGGCTTCCGCGCGGGCACGTGCTCTTCGGCAATTTTCAAACAGAATGGGGCTTGGGATTGGCGCAATGGGGGCCATACGCTGCGACTATTGCTTCGGATGTACGGGCAGCAGCACGACGCGCTGGGCGCGGCGTTACGCCGTTCCTCAGTTCCAATGAAAGCGCCATGTATGAAGGATTTGCAGTCTCGCAAGTGTGGAAGCACTGGGCTGCGTTTGTGTTCGCCAGCACCATTAAACGCGACGTCACATTGGACGAGACACAATCCGTCGTCAATTTTCGCACGAGTGGTTATCATCGCACTGCGAGCGAGATGGCGCAACGCGACAATCTGCGCGAGAGAGCCGGCGGCGGCGCGCTGCAATATCGCTTCGGTCGTGGGCGTGAGATCGGAGCGCTGTTTCATTTGACGCGTTTCAATCGGGCTTGGCAAGCCGCAAATCCCGCTTCGGATTTTTTTAATTTCACTGGAACGCAAAATGAGCTATTGAGCCTGGCCGGAAACTGGCAGTGGGCGAAGCACGCGATCAATTTTGAAATTGCGCAAAGCCGCAGCCACGGCAAGGCCGCAGCTTTCGTGTTCTCTCTGGAAGAAGGCTGGTTGCACGCGACGATTGCGCTCTTTCATGCCGATCGCGATTTTCATAGCCCGCAAGGACGCAGCCTGGCAAGCAGCGATGACCCGCCACAGGGCGAGTCAGGATATTCTGCCGGGTTAAACTTGCAGCCGCGCAATAATCTGTACGTGGAGATTTACTATCAACGCGAACAAAAGCTTTGGCGCACTCAGGCACTGCCTTTACCGCCGCACGCAAGCCGCACCGGGATGCATTTGGAATGGCGGGCCGCTGCAGATCTGCGCTTACGTCTGCGTTACTCCTTTGCAGGGAGCGAGGGTTTAGTACAAACGCTGCAAACCACGAGCGGCATCGAACGATTTCGCTGTGAGCTTGAGCACCGGCTCGCCACGCGGCTCGTGTTCAAGCCACGCTTCGATTTGGTGCGCGCACGTCCGGCGAGGTCCAACGCGGCGCCTTCCAACACGGACTCGCAACGCCCCGGCACGGCATTGGCAATCGAGGTGTCCTATCAGTTCTCTGCGCGTTTCTCGCTAAATTTTCGCCAAAGCCACTTTGACTCCATTCTGCCGATTTACCAGTATGAACGTGATTTACCCGGCAGCTTCACCAGTGTTGCTCTCCGCGAACGCGGCATTCGAAGGTATATCTATTGGTGTCTAACATTGCACCCCAATCTCAGCGTGACCGGCAAAATCTCCGGTGGCCAGCCGGATTTTTTCAACACGGCGGCGCGCGCGAGTTTTACCTGGGGACTGCAGCTTGATTGGACGCTCAGGTGAGCGCACAAGTCCGGCAGTCGCTCGAAGCCATTCTTATTACGGTGCGAAGACCCCCTCACACCGGCGAAATTGTAGTTGACAAGCTTTAGGTTGAAGCTTATATTGCGCGAAATTTTTTGAGCGGCTGCACCTGAGCGAAGTGATGAAAAGACTGATTCAAAAATTCACGGAAAGAATTTACCTGTCGTATGCGCGTGCGCGTTGTCCCAACGAGATGCTCGATTTTTCCGATTGTCTGGCGCAGACGCTCACCGCGTTGATTCTTGTGCCCGCGCTTCCGCAAGAATCGCGAGCCATCTTACGGCTGATCGAAGAACTCCAAGAGCTTTTCCCGGAAACGCACTTTTCCGTGCTATTGGAAAAAAGCTACGCTGCCCGTTTTTCCGCCGGGGAGAACTTGCAGTTGATTGCCTTTGCAAAGGAAGAGGACCTCGCCTTCCACGGTCTGCCCAAAAAGAAACTGCAAGACGCAGTGCGCGACCGTCACTTCGATTTGGTGATCGACTTGCACGAAGATTTCGATCTGGTCGCCGCCTGTTTGTGCCAGGTGAGCGACGCCAAGCTGCGCGTGGCATTGCAGCATCCCCAACGGGATTTTTTGTACAATTTTCAGGTGCGTGTGGCCGCTCAGCACAGCTTGGATTTGAAGTACGACAGCCTGCTTAAGTACCTTCACTGCTTCAAGACCTTGTCACACGCGCCCGAGACTGATTTGATGACGGCCTGATCCGCATCACTCGAATCCAACTCGGAGCTTTCATAAGATGGCTAGGAATGCCAATCACGTCTTGGTGCGACGTCAATCCTTTAGCAATAATTCCCATCCTGCGAACAAAGCCCGCACAATTTCGCGCGCTAGTGACAACGAACTCTTTCACGAGTATTATCTCCTCTATCGCATTGCTGCGACTTTGACGGACAAAATGGAGGCTGAGCGTCCGATCCGCGAAGTCAAAAAAATCGTGAGCGAGTTTTTTCATCCCCAAGAATATGCTTTGTTGTTATGGGAGGAAAAAAGCCAGGGCCTGCGCTTAAAGAGCCGTTTCGGTTTTGCCCGCCCGCGTGCAGAGTTACTGGCCCTCGAAGAAAATCGGCATTGGCAGACTGCGCTCCGGCGCAAACACCCGGTTCATGTTCCCGATCTTGCCCTCACCGCTTCACCACTACTGGCGCATTGGAAAACCCCTGTGCGTCGCGGAGACTTTGTGGCGGCGCCGCTGTATGTGAATGCACAACGCAGCTTGGGCATCATGAGCCTTTATCGCGAGAAGCCGAACAGTTTCACTGCAGTAGAAATCAAGCTGCTGCAAAAAATCGCCGTGCAGCTCGGCAAAGTGCTCGACAAGATCGCGCTTTATCATCAAACGCGCGCACTTTCCATCACCGATGCGTTGACCGGGCTATATAATCGCCGCTACTTCAACGAACGGTATGGAATCGAATTCATGCGCGCGGCACGGTATGGCCGACCACTCGCCGTGCTAGTGATCGACATCGATCATTTCAAGAAGTTCAACGATGAGCACGGTCACCTTGTGGGCGATAAAGTTTTAAAGATGACCGCCAAAATTCTCGAAGAGAACATCCGCAAGGCGGATATTCTCGCGCGTTTCGGCGGTGAAGAATTTATCGTCGTCTTGCCGGAAATCGACAAAGAGCACGGCTGCCAGGTCGCCGAGAAACTCCGTCGCGCCATTGAGCTCACGCATTTCCCCAAAGAAGAAAGCCAGCCGTTGGGACATCTCACCGCCTCGTTCGGCCTCGCCGCTTTCCCCGAAGACGCAGCCGAGGGTAACAAGCTGCTGGCACTTGCCGATCACGCCCTGTATGCCGCCAAAGCGAATGGGAGAAATCGCGTGGAAGTCGCAAAGCCGATCGTGCAAGCCGTATAAGATTACTTTTAAGCTGCATCCTCCAATATTTCGTTTTTTAATCTTCTTCGTCTACTAGCCCATCCTGTGCTGTTCCAAAAATTTCCTGTGAGAAAATTACTTCTTCAAGTGTCAGAGAATTTATAAAGCACTTAATAGTGCTATTTCAGACTATTAAACTGACGCTTCTTCTCATAGCCACAGCATGCCGCCTTGTGACCCGAGGCCACCACGGGGAAGAATACGTGACTTGCCCCACTCAATGCATTTCACCAAAAAATTGGAGGTTGCTATGCCTTTTCTTGATGCCGCACTCGCATTCGCCCTGACGATGTTTGTGGCAGCCACATGCATCGCGCAGATCGTCCGCATCCTACAACATGTCGCTAGATTGCGCAACAAAGAACTGCAAAAAATGCTCGTTGAATACTTCAATAATGATTTGCAGCCAGTTGTCACGCGGGAGTTTAACAGACTAAAAAAAGGAGCCGCTAGCGCAGTTAGCGCGAACTTGTCTAAAACTTCCAACGACGACAACCTCGGGTTGTTTGAAAAAGAAGAATTGACCTCGCTCATAGAGGTGTCTACTGCAGAGCTCACGGAACGGTTGAAACGTTCCGAGTTCGGAGCAAAACTGTTCAGTGCATTGGGTGACGAGGCACAAACAATATTTGATGAGTTGGGGCGACGATACGAAGTGGTCGGCGACAAGTTCACGGAGTCATTTCGGAAGCACTCGAGGTGGTGGGCGACCGGTGTGGCGCTCGTCCTCGCGCTCGTGGTCAACATCGACAGCATCCATATCGCAAATTCTTATATTAGGAATGCGAGCCTGCGCGAGGGCGTTATCGCACAGATGGACGCTATAGTAACGAAATATGATGTTCAAGTCGCGTCGCTCAAAGACTCTGTGAGTGATAGCACCGTAGCGCCTCTTAAGCAAGCGGTTGGCGACAGTAAAGAGCAGATCAACTTGCTAAAGAGTGCCGGCTTTCCCATCGGCTGGTCCAACTTTCCTCACTCTATTATAAAGGGCAAGACCTCCAAGAGTGACGAGAAAATTGGCACCAAAGGTGACGAGAAAAGTGACACCAAAGGTGATTGGATGATGTGGCTACTCGGTATCATACTGACGGCCTTTTTCGCAGGATTTCTCGGCGCGCCGTTTTGGTACGATACCATCACTGGAATATCGCGCCTCACTGCGCAAGCCGGTAGGAAGTCTACGGCACGACCGGCCAATACATAGAGCAATGATGCAAAGACATGAATTTCACGAAACAGAAATGAGAGTGCTTGATGTCCATCAAGCATTCTCTCCCACGGCACCGGTGAGGTGCAGTGCTGGCTGATAGTATAATTTATGAAGGCTCCATGAATCAAAATCAAAAGGAGAACGCCATGCCTGGAAAATTATCTCTAAACCAATGCCGCGGCATTATCTATCGGTACTTTTTGAATGCCGGATGGTTGCCCGTGGGAACGCCCAAACGAACTTGGCCATCCGTCTCAATGCAAGACCTGCAAATGGACGATCCGCCTTTGCCGGGCGACCCTCATTTGCAGAAGCGTAGAATTGCCCTTGACCTGCAAAATTTCTTCTTTGTCGCGCTCGGAGCGGTAATCCCCTCGCCCTTGGAACGCCTGAGGGCCGCCAATTTCACATTGGGCGAGCTTGCGCAATGGTGCTTTGAAAATCAAAAGGAGTAAAAGACATGAGCCGGTCACGCCTTTTCCTCATGCTCTTATGCGGCTATTGCGTTGCAATTGCGCAACCGCGAGCCTCGCAAGACACGGTCACACGAATTTTTTCATACACCCTTGAACTGCGAGAAGCCGCAGAAAAGGGCGACATTCTCGGTGTTGATTTTGATCTGCGCTACGAGGTGGCGCGTCAGTCCAAAATCCAAAGTCCGCAAGGCCATCACTTTAATTTCAATCTCTCTGCGACGGGCTTTCAGGATTTCGACCGTGCGGTCGAAGAATTCGATCACATGAGAGCGGAGGCCGTTTTGTCTGGACGATATTATCGGGCCGGTTTGAAGCCGCTCGATCCTTTTCAACAAGTGCGTTATGGAGAATTGTTCGAGCGTGATGGCAAGGGGGACTCCCTCACCGCGGCCGAGGAGAGCGATTTGAAAGGACTAGCTGCAAAGTTGCGGAATAATCGCCGGTACTTTTCTTATGACGCGCATTATCGCTACGAAACCACGCAAGACCTATCCGTCAAGCAGCACGTGGTGGGAGTTGCGCTTGCTGGAGAGGCGCCTCTGTTGCACGATTTGCTCGATATTCTGGCTGAAGCCTTAGGCCCACGCTATCCGGGCTTCAAGCCTCAACCCGTGCGCGTGTACTTGGGGGTGGATTACGTGGCAAAGCGCAAAGGCGATAGCAAAAAGCCGGAAACTGAAATCCGCGGCTATCCACGCGCGCGTTTAGAAGCCGCTTGGAAGACGCTGCTCTTAGATGAGATCGTTTTGCGAACCACGTGGGAGGCGCAATATCTTTTCGACGCGCCAGCGGATTTCAAAATAGCGAATCGCGAATTCAACTCCTTCTTCCAGCTTTGGTTGGAGCGCCCTCTCTCGCACAAATTTGGCGTGCTTGCCAAATATGCGGAAGGTCGTTTGCCGCCGCTTTATGTGAACACTTCGGAGGGCAAAATCGGATTTAGGATTTCGCTAGATTAGACGGAATCGCGGTTTTCAGTCGAAGCGCAAAAATCCCTATTGACTTTCTTGCCTCCTCATGGCAAATTTCTTTCATGAAAAAACACCTCAGCTTCGCTTTCCTCGTTGCCGCGGGTATTCCCTTTGCCCATGCGCAATCGTTGCCGGGTACGATCACCAAAATTCCGGAACAGCTTCATCGTCGCGCCGCCCTCGCGATTGTAAAAGTCATTGCCGGTGATCAACAACATGCCGGCGCCGGTATTATCATTGGCAGAACACGCAATGGCGCCTCGGTCATTCTCACCACCAACTCGCTCGTCACCGGTTTCGAGAATCAACTCAGTGTGCAGCTCGAAAATCAAACCACGGCGACACCGGCACAAATTATCACACCGAAGTGGCGCAACCGCGATTTGGTTTTGCTCGCAACACGCGCGCGTTTGCCCGGCGCTCCGGCATTGGACTATGGACGCTCGGATCAACTTGCGGCAGGCGACGAGGCCGCGGTGTTGGGCTTTCCGCAAACTTCTTTTCTCTCGCAAAATGCCGGCGAAATCGTTCGCAACACTGCCGCAAAGATCACACTGAATTTCGCGATTTCTCCCGGCCAAAACGGCGGCCCTCTCGTTGATCGGCACGGCAGAGTGATTGGCATTGCGATCTCACGCGGCCAAGAAAATGGCGAAGCGCTTCCCATCGATCTCGTGCGCTTCGTCACGGAAGACTGGTTGCGCAATACGACCCTCGCCGAATCGTGGCATGAGGGCAAAAATACCAAGCATTGGTATAGCTGGGCGTTGGGTATTGTATTAATTTCCGCTGCCGGCCTCGCCATCGGGATGTCGGGGGTGTTATAGTCTGCGTGCCAACTTCGGATTCGCGGTAAGCGGTCTCCATGAAGAGCGGGTGCGGCAAGGCATGAAGAACGCCGCATCATCACCTCACTGCTCACAGCATTGCGAGCGCCTCTCTTTCCCCATAAAAGTTTTGAGAAATATTTCAAACCCGCGGTGTCTCTAAGCTTACAAGCCCAAACCAGAACTCACGTTTTACGGAACCCGAATGTCTCGCCAAGGGAGCACGCCATGCATGCGCAAAGGTCTTTAGTGAAACCTGTCGCAATTGCCTTGTGGACGATTCTAGTATTGCGCGTCACATTTACAGTTGATGGCGGCGCGAGGCTATATGCGCAGATGGGCAATCCCCTTTCCGTACCCGCCACGAGCATGCTGCGCTCCGCGGAAGTTTTCGATCGCGGGGATCACGTCTTCATTTACGGTAAGCAAACCCTCAAAACCTATGTTTATTACCGGCTCAGTGCTTTGCCTTTTCGAGAATTTCAACTGCACGTCGAAGCCGCAGGCGACGTCACTGGAGCCGCGCCGTGGCCGAAAATCGGCATTGCTTTTGACGACACCATTCGCATTGTAAAAGAAGTGGAAATTTCAAGCGCGGCTTTTCAAACGTATGACTTCGGAACGTTCAACCCCACCGGGCACGCCTCCATCTATTTTGTTTTTACGAATGACTACTTTGATGCCGCGCGCAACGCGGACGTGAATCTCAAAATCCGGCAAGCCGTTTTTACCTCCACGGCGGCGAGCGATACCTTCGTCGTCAAAGGCCGACAACTCTCGCTCATTTGGAATCCTAATCGTGAAGCGGATTTGGCGGGATACAAAATCTATTACGGCCTGCAACCGGGGAAATATCTCACGCCCATCACGATCGGCAAAGACAGCACGTCTCATCTGTTTGATGTCGATGCGGGGTATACATATTATTTTGCGGTCGCAGCCTATGATACGGCGCGCAACCAAAGCGCGCTTTCGCCGGAGATCGTCGCGCAGGTGCAACCCGCCATGATTTTGGCCAATAGTGATTTGAACGGCGACGGCAAGTGCGATGCGCTCGATATGCAAATATTCAGTCGCGCCTTTGGCTCCACTTGCGCCGGTGCGCGCTACAATAACAAAGCGGATTTCAACGGCGATTGCAAAATCGACGGCCAGGATCAGCTTCTCTTCAGCAAGAATTGCAAGTAAGGAGGCTGTATGAATCTCAATCTCTATGATGAATTTTGGTTCAAGGTGAAAATTCAAAGCGCCAAGGGTGTGTATGGCGTGGAATGTCAAATCGTTTACCCTCCCGACATTCTGGAAGCAGTTCTGGAAGAGGATGGCACGGTGAAAACACAAATGGGCACTTTCCTGTCGCAAAACAATTCGCTGGCGATGCTGAATGCGAGATTGGAAGATGACAAGCCCGGCAAGATTATCATCGGATTGAATAAGCTGGGAGAGGCGACGGAGAGCGCAGGCGCCGGTTCGCTGTTCGATGTTTTGTTCCGCTGCGTCGGCGTCGGGCAAGGCGACATTCGTTTTGCGCAATCGCATATTTACGATGCGGCGATCAAAGCCAAGCCCAGCCAATGGACTGCGGTGAGCGTGCAAGTGACCGGCATCAACATTGTCTCCGTTGACATCGTGCCACGCAGTATCGTTCGGCGAGAAATCGGCGTGACGTTGCAGGCGTGAGAGGAGCACGGGAGGCGAGAAGATGAATCTCAATCTGTACGATCAGTTTTGGTTCAGCGCCAAAATCCAAAGCGCGAAAGAGGTTTGTGGCATAGAATGCCGGATTGCATATCCCCCGCAGCTTTTGGAGGCCGTGTTGGATGAAAACGGCGGCGTGAAAGCGCAATTGGGCAGCTTCTTTTCCAACGGCAGCCGCGACGCCATAATGTTGAACGCAAACTTAGAAGATGACAAGCCGGGCACATTGGTTTTGGGGTTGAGCAAGTTGGGGGAGAGTCAGCCTCAAAACGGTGACGGAGCGCTTTTCAACGTTTTGTTCAAGTGTATCGGCGTCGGCGAGGGCGAGCTGCGCTTCGAGGAGTCACATATCTACAACGGCGAGACCAAGGAAGTGCCGAGCAAGTGGATTGGTGCGAATCTGCAAATCGTCGCGATTAATGTGGTTTCCGCGGAGATCATTCCGGCGCACGTGGGATAGACACGTTCGATTCTCTTTGCGTGCGCAATTACCTGGAAAAAGCCCTTGCATCGCAGAAGGTTTGTTGCTTATATTAGCCGCGTCGTAAAAAGCTCGGGGCGTGGCGCAGACCGGTTAGCGCACTTGACTGGGGGTCAAGGGGTCGGAGGTTCAAATCCTCTCGCCCCGACGAGCTGAGGAGTTGTGATTCCAAAAGAGTCGCAGCTCCTTTTTTATTTTTAAAACTTTCTCAAAAGCTCTTTGCGAATTCTTCGCCATTGCTCTCTGCAAATTCCTGATTCATTTCTCGCACGCTTGTCATTGCCTGATTTTTCAATACTCCTTTAATCCTCAAACTCCATCACTCCCATTTACTAGCGCGCGCAAGTCAGTTGCCGCCCACCATCGACACTGAGCGTCACTCCCGTAATCCAACCCGCACGGCCGGAAGCGAGAAACAGAACTGCCTCGGCGATTTCTTCCGCGGTGCCTACGCGCCCCATGGGATGCGTGGTCTTGCTATGTTCCAAAAACGCCGCGTATGCCGTTTCCTCCATCCCGCTGCGGCGGTGCAAGTTGGTGACGACCACGCCGGGATTGACCGCATTCACCCGCACACCCGAGGAGGCCAAATCAAGTGCGGCACAGCGCGTGAGTTGATCCACACCCGCTTTGCTCACGCAATATGCGAGCACATTGGGAAAAGAGCGCGTGCCGGTCACGCTCGAAATGTTGACGATGTTGCCTTTGCGTTTTTGCAGATGCGGCACCGCGGGCAGCATCATATAAAAAACGGAATTCAAATTGACGTTCATCATCACGTTCCACTTCTCCGGCGTCGTGGCCATGAGCGAGCCGGACGCAAACACCCCGGCAGCATTGACGAGTATGTCCAGCCCGCCAAAATGCTCGACCGTTTGGTGCACCACGCGTTGACATTGCTCTTCGTGCGACACGTCGGCTAGCGCGATAAAACTCCTGCCATTGGCCTTCTGAATTTCATCTTGCACGGCTTGCAACGCCTCTCTTTTTCTGCCGACTAGCGCAACCTGCGCCTGCTCGCGGGCAAACAACAACGCTGTGGCTCTGCCGATGCCGCTGGAGGCGCCGGTGATCAGTGCAACTTTGTTCGTGAGTGACATGAGGTTTTGAGCCTTTCTTGGTGAGAATCGTTAATGGTATACTGCACGCGGCTCAACATACCAAATCACATACGAAGAAGCAAGCTTGCTTCCGATCGCGAGCGCTAGTACCTTGATTGTGCATACAAAAAATCGGGGCAGTATCTTGCCATAACTTTGGAGAACTTTTCACATGGCCAAGCGCGTGCGTTATTCCCCGCCTGTGCGCAGCACTTTCGGCAGCCGGCTGCAATATTGGAGCGTACCGTTGCTCACCTTTCTCGTGCTCGTGCTTTTCGACGTGTTAATCGGCGGAGCGATTGCGGCGTTGCTGCAGATCGAGGGTTTCACTGCAACGGATCAACGCATCAATGAAGTCTATCAACTCGGTTATGGCATCGTCACGGTCGCCACCCTGCTCTGGCTTTATTTTTACACGAAGAGCAAGATACAGATCCTCGCGCTCGTCGTGCTCCTGTTGGGTTTCGTCGAAGATGCCCTCTTTTATGTGCTGATTCCGCTTTGCAATCCGGTCATTGCACTTATAACCAACGGCGCGACCTATGGCGTAAAAGGGGGAGAAATTTTTCCCGCGAGTATTTCCGGGTGGTCGGGATGGGCGAGTCGGCGCATGTGGGGCGAGAATTTCGCTCTCGCTTTTGAGAACCTCTTGCTGATCAGCATTGTTGCGGTGACGATTGCGCTGCTATTGTTGTGGTGGGGTGCGCGAAGAAAAGCCGATCGAATAAATTAGAGTAAGCGGAGCAAACGGAGTCAATGACAGTGTTTTTTGTGACGCAAACCGCCGCACTGCTGCACAATTTTTCGCTTGCTCCGCTTACTTTTTAGTTCTGGCTCAGCCAGCTTCTGGCAATGCTATGTAACGCCGCCGCGTTTGATCAAAATTGCGGTTGAATGTAGAAGTCCAATGGGAAGTAGCGTTTGTAAACGATGTCGGTCAAGCAAATTGCTTCTTCTTGATACGGATTGAGGTAATGGGCGCTGAAATAATCCTTCATTGTTTGATGCGCTTCCGCCCAATTGGGGATGTCCTCGAGTTGCGCAATCAAACGTTCAAACTCATTACTATTCCCGTTAAAAATTTTGCGGACGAAGCGCTGGCGGTGTTGCACGGAGATCATTTGTTGCAGGCTCTGCAGCTCGTCGACTTGACGGCCGGCGCGTGCAGAAAGATCGATCTTAAAATTCTGAGCATCGTCGATATCCCGTATTGACATAGTAGATACTCCTCACTTATCCATCGACTCGACTTTCTTCCCTGCATTTGAAAGTGATCACTTCATGCCTAAAGTGGGGGGAATTTTGTAGGCGAAACTCGCGCTTGTGGGGTTGAGAATCATTGAGGTGAAGATTGACGCCATTGCCCTCGCATACCCGGCCGCAAGGGAGTTTGAAATGCGGCCATGAGCCGCTCCGCGCCTGCGGTTTGCTCCTCCGCCGTAAGCATTCGCGCTAAGAGCATCACAAAATGGGCAGTGGCACAATGTGATAGCCGGCTTAACGCCAGCACAACAGAATCCAAGAGGTGAGGCAAACAGTGTTCAGGTTCGCATTCGAAAAACCTTGCCCCAAAAAACAAAACCACCTCCCCGGCCGTAGCGGAGCGTGGAGGTGGTCTTGCAATCTATGCCCAATCGTTCGTTGTCGAAAACTGCCAGGAAGTGCACGCGCATATCGTACGCCGTATCTTGAGGCATTGCTGAAGGCGCTCGCTGAACGCGTCTGAACACGTCCTTAAATATACTCACACAGTTTTTTTTCGCGGAAAAATGTTACACCTCAAAAGCTAAAAACAAACTGCCGGATCTCCGCACCACTTGCAGCAGAACGTTGTCGCCGCGTTTCAAATCGCGCACCTGTTGTTTGAACTCACTCACATTTTGAATGCGCTGACGATTGACCGAGCGAATCAAATCACCTTCTCGCAAACCCGCACGATACGCACGGCTGCTCTGCTCAATCTCCGTCACGACCACGCCCGTGAGCTCCGGTTCCAAATCATAACGGCTGGCCAGACTGTTGTTCATTGTTGACACGCTGAATTGCAAATTCTCTTCCGGGCTGCCATCTTCCTTTAGCTCGGGGTTGCTGCCCTCTGCCGGTAACTCGGCCAGCGTCACCGTTACATTCTTATTCTTGCCTTCGCGCACGATCTGCAATTCCACGTTCGTGCCGGGCGCTTTCGCCGCAATCTCGCTGCGAAGCTGCGTGCTGTTTTTGATCTTTTGACCGTCAAGCGCGAGTATGACATCGCCTTCTTGCACGCCGGCCTTGTCTGCAGGCGTATTGCGATAAACATTCGCGACCAGCGCGCCCGCAGTGCCTTCCAAGTCCATGCTCTGCGCAATCTTTTCGTCGATATCTTGCGGCTGCACGCCCAAATATCCGCGCACCACTTTGCCATGTTTGATCAACGATTCCGTCACGTTGCGCGCCATGTTGATGGGCACGGCGAAGCCGATACCCTGAAAACCGCCGTTGCGCGAGGCAATCGCAGTGTTGATACCAACCAGTTCGCCATCGAGATTCACCAGCGCGCCGCCGGAATTGCCGGGGTTGATGGCGGCATCGGTTTGAATAAAATCTTCATACACTGCCAGCCCGACTTCGGAACGGCCTTTCGCACTTACGATGCCTTGCGTAACCGAGTGCGCCAAATCCGGGCTTAATGGGCTGCCAATCGCGAGCACCCATTCGCCCACGCGCAATTGATCGCTGTCGCCAAGCTTGATGGGCGTGAGATTCTTTGCATCGACTTTGATGACGGCGAGGTCGGTACGCGGATCAGTGCCGATCACTTTCGCCGGAAACGTGCGTTCGTCGATCGTGCGAATGTAAATGCTGTCGGCTTCGTCCACCACGTGATTGTTGGTGAGAATATAACCATCACTCTTCACGATAACTCCGGAACCTAAGCCCTGCTGGCGGAACTCACGCTCCGGCGCATTGCGTTGACGATTGCGAGGATTGCCGCCAAAATCATCGCCGAAGAAATCGCGAAACGGATCGCCGAAGAAGGAAAACGGATTTTGCATTTGCCGGAAGCGCGTCACCTTTTCTGTGAACACCGTCACCACCGTGGGATTCACCGCCTCGGCGAGATCGACAAAAGCATTGTTGAGATCGCGCAACGAAGTCACCGGCCGGTCGCGCGAAGGCGTCACACTCGCTGGCGCTGTTTCCGAAGGCGAGCTATACACTTTGGGTTGTGAGCCTTCATTGAAATGTGAAAACGCCAGCGCTCCCACCACGATGCCGATCACCAAAAATATCCATGCGGAATACTTGTTCTGCTTGAGCATTTGAAACCTCCTAAAAGTGAATATATGTGTACATTGTTTCGCAAGCTGGTTACCTATATGACGACGCACCATGTGCTTTTGGCTTAAATGAAAAACCTGCTTGCCGGCCGCGGCGAATTTCATACGGCCTATTTGCTGCAAAGATGCCATGATAGCATTTGCACAAATACTTTCATTTGCGCATATTGCCGCGGTTCGACACCACCGTGCTTTATCCGCTGCCTCCGTTCAATCTGCATACAAAAAAATTAAGCGCATAAAGCTGATTGCACGGAAACAGTGCTCGGCGTGAACGTTGGCGGCAAAATTTCGTGGCAGAGGGAGCAATCATGCAGAAATATTTTTGTTTGTGGATGGCGTTTATGTCGGTGCTTATGGCTTGGCAGGCGCAAGCGCAAGAAGGCGCGATTCCGGCTTTCAAACTGCAAACCAACGATCTTGAGCTTACACGTCTGGCGCAGCCCGCAACTTACTTCGACAAAGTGGGACGCAAGTTCGCCATGCTCGGCGTCGAAAGCGGCGCGTTTGAAGCATGGGCCTATCCTGTGAAGCTGCTCCGCAACTTCGAGTTCTCTTTTTTTATCGGCAGCTCGACTGAGCCGATTCGTGGTCGCGACCTAGTTCGCTACATCTCCGCCACTCCCGAAGCCACGACCATCACTTATACTTTTCAATCTTTCACTGTGCGCGCAATCTACGTGACCCCTGTCAATGAACCGGGCGCACTCATTTTGCTCGACATTAATACCACCGAACCGCTCACCATCGTTTGCAGTTTTCTACCAGTCTTGCAACCGATGTGGCCTGCGGGCTTGGGCGGGCAGTATGCGTGGTGGGACAACGATATGAAGGCGTATTTGATTTCGGAATCCTCGCGCAAGAACCACGGCTACGCCGGCTCGCCCGCGGCTAGGGGCATGTCATACACGCCCGCGCACATGCTTTCGGACGTGCCCAATCAATTTCGCATCGAGATCAAAGAACCAGCCTATACGCGGGGAAAGTTCATTCCCATTATTCTCGCGGGCGGCAAAGGCGATCGTGACGAGGTGAAGTCGGTTTACAAAAAGCTCGCCGCGAATCCCGAACAATTCTATCAGCAAAATTGTGAATACTATCGCAAGCTGCGTGAGAGCACCTTGCAAGTGGAAACGCCGGATCGTGAACTTAATCTCGCATTCGAATGGGCGAAGGTTGCGTATGATAATTTGCTCGTTGAAAACCCCGACCTTGGGCTTGGACTCATTGCCGGCTTGGCCGCATCGGGAACGAGCGGACGGCCGGGCTTTGGCTGGTTCTTTGGCGGCGATGCTTTTATCAATGCGTTCAGCTTGAACAGCATGGGCGCATTCGCCACGGCGAAACAGGCGCTCGCGTTTACACAGAAGTGGCAACGCGAAGACGGCAAGATGGCGCACGAGCTTTCGCAAGCCGCCGGGTATATCAATTGGTTCAAAGATTATCCTTATGGCTACATTCATGGCGACACTAGCCCGTTTTATCTCACAGCGATGTACGACTATTACAAGATGACCGGCGATCTCGAATTTATCCGCAGCAGTTGGAGCTCGTTGCAGCGCGCGTATGCGTGGTGTTTGACCACGGACGAAGACGGCGACGGATTGATGGACAACAAAAAGGCCGGCCTCGGCGCGCTGGAGTTCGGCGCATTGACCGACATTCAAACCGACGTTTATCTCGCCGCGGTGTGGGTGCGCGCGGCTTATTGCATGCAGCAACTCGCGTTGGTAGCCGAAGAAAAGACGATCGTGGAGCAAGCGGGACAACGGTTCGAGCGCGCACGTGCAGCCTTTCAACAAAGGTTTTGGGATGAAGCGCACGAGCATTATTCTTACGCGTTCAATGCGAAAGGCGAGCACGTGCAAGAAGTGACGCCGTGGAGCGCGGTGGGGTTGATGTGGGAATTGGGCGAGCCTGAGCGCAGCGTGCGGTCATTGGAGAAGCTAAACTCCTCGGAGTTGGCGACGGACTGGGGCACGCGCAGCATCTCCATCAAAAGCGCGCGTTTTGAGGCATTGAACTACAACTATGGCGCAGTGTGGCCGTTCATCACGAGCTGGGTTGCAACCGCACAATACAAGCACCATCTCGCGTTGCAGGGCTTCATCTCGCTGAAAGCGAGCGCGCGGCATACGTTCGACAATGGGCTGGGATATGTGACGGAAGTTTTTTCCGGCTATCAAAATCTCTGGCCGCAGGAAGCCGTGGCGCATCAAGGCTTTTGTTCCGCCGGCGTAGTGCTGCCGCTCGTGCGCGGCTTGCTCGGGCTTGAAGGCGATGCGATCAACAAGACGATCACTTTTGCGCCGCACTTCCCCGCAGATTGGGAGAAGGTGACAATTGAGAATTATCAAATCGGCAAAGAAGTTTTTGCGTTCAATTACCAGCGGGCACAAAAAGAATTGTTCGTGGAAGTGAGCAGCAAAAATGGCGCGCCGTACGCTTTGCAGTTCGCGCCGGCGTTGGGCATTGGTAGCGAAGTAAAAACCGTGCTCGTGAACGGCAAGCCGGTGAAGTTTGAAATCAAGACCTCTGTGCAAACGACCCAGCCGTTAGTCTCTTGCGCGCTAGCCGGCCTGACCACCATTAAGGTGGGCTTCGAACCGACGTTTGAGTTGTTGCCGCCAGTATATGCCAGCATGACCGGCGAAACCAACAAAGGCCTGAAAATTATTTCAACGGATTGGCAGGGCCGGAAGATGAAGCTCGTGGTCGAAGGCTTGGCGGGAGAGAAATATTCGCTGCCAGTGCGCAATGCCGAGCGGATTGCGACGGTGGTTGGCGCACGACGCTCTAGTGATCAAATCGAAATTCAATTTCCAGCCGGCAATTTCGGAGAATTCATTCGGCGGGAAATTTTAATCACGGCGCAATGATTGGTCTCTTTTCAGTCAAACCATCGTGGTTAAGCTAAAAAAGATTCCTCCTGACAGAGCGAAGAAGGGAAGTGTAACCTATATATCGCTCGGAGTAATAAGTCACCTCGGTGCACTAGCCCTCGGCAAACAAGTGCAGATGACACGCAAGAACGAGCAGCGACAAAACAAAAAAAGCGTGAAGCAATACCGCAATGTGACGATCAATTGCGAGCAGCATTTCGTAACGATATGAGTACTGCAATAAACAAAGCCGCGGGTCTCCAACGCTTGGGGAAGCATTGCGTGGTACTGCTTGGTTGCCTTGCAGTTTTCGCGTACGGCCAGTCTGCGAAGCGCCCACCTGCGCCGCAATTCTCGCTGGCGCAATTGCGCTTCGCGCCGATCAATCCGGCGGCGCGGCCGGCGGGGTTCGGCGGCGCTTTTATCGGCGTGGCGAACGATGCCACCGCGGCGGCAATCAATCCCGCGGGCGTGGCGTTTTTAGCGCGTCCGGAAATCAGCTTGAGCCAGGCGTGGGGCCGCAGCACGCGCGATTTTCCTGACAACGCGACTTCGAATAAGAGTGCATCTTCCCTGCGCTTCAACGGCACACTCGTCAATATCATTTATCCCTTCAAAGGCTTCACGTTTGCGTTGTATCATCAGCTCGCTTTCCGTTCGCAATTCCAATTCGAGCGCGAACAGTTTTTGGCTTTCGCAGCTTCGCGCCCGCTCACTTTGCACGAACAGCTCGGCGCTGCGGGGAATTTTCCCGGCATGCGCAGCGAGTTTTTCTTTGAAGTTTGGCAAGACGCTTTCGTCATCGCCAAAACCCTCAAGCGCCGTTTGCGCCTCGGCGCTGCGCTGCGCAGCACGCAACTTCGCCTCAATCTCCAAGAGCAGCATTACTTCGCGCCCGAGCTTTGGCTGCAATCCGAATTCAGCATCGGCACAGTCGGGCCAAAGCGCGCGAACGGCTTGTATCGCATCTATCATGCACAGCGCGACGAATTTCGCGCGGCGTGGAATCTCGGCTTGTTATACGAGCTGGATAAGCGGCTCACCTTGGGCGCGGTCTATCATCGCTTGCCTAGTTATACCATCGACCATTTGCGTATTTTGCCCGCGTATGGCTTGCCGGATCGCATCCCGAATGATGGCCGCGACGAGGCGTTGCAGTTTCAAGCCGAAGAAGTGCACACACCTTTCCAACTCGATTTGCCCGACAACTGGGGCCTCGGGCTGTCGTGGAAAGCCGGCGGCAACAATCTCGTTGCTCTCGATGTGGTCTTTCATCGCAGCCGCAACTTGCTGCGAGGCGCTGCGCAAATGCTCACGCAAGACGATATCATCACGCAAACGGGCGATTACATCGATCCGGACAATCGCGTTGATCTTGAGTCTGAGGAGCTATTTTCCGTGCATGCCGGCGTGGAGCATGTGTTGCTTTGGTCGCAAGCGAAGATGCCGCTGCGTGTGGGAATTTATAACGAACCTGTTTTCGGCTTGCATGCGAGCGCGAACGATGCCAATCTTCGTCGCGAATATCCCAAGCCCGGCAAGCGCTGGCATGTTACCGGCGGCACGGGCGTCATCATCAAAAATTTTCGCTTTGAAATGAGCCTCGATTTTGCAGCCACCAGTGTGGAAGCGATCGGCTCCGCGGTGGTGAGTTTTTAAATGAACACATCGAGCACAAACAATCCTTTTGTGGTGGGGCAATGGGTGCGCGGCGAAAAATTCTTCGGGCGCGAAGAGATCATTGCGGAATTGCTCTTTGGGCCGCGCCAGGCCGTGTGGGTGGCGGCGCTGCGGCGCATGGGCAAAACCTCTTTGTTGCGCGAGGTCGAGCGTCGTGTTCTACAAAGTGCGGAGACCAATTTTCTTCCGCTCTATTGGGATCTCGAGGGCGTGATTAACGATGTCACTTTGCGCGAGAGCTTGCTGGCCGCAGTGGAGGAATCGGCGAGCGGATTGCACGTGAACGCGAGTTGGGAGAAGCTTTCCACACCCGAGGTCTTGCGCAAGATTCAACAAGAAACAAAATCACGGCGGCGTGCGGTACTTTTGCTTTGTGATGAGGCCGAGGCGCTGCTCACGGTGGCGCAGAACGATTCGCATTTGCTCGCGCGCTTGCGCCGCGCCCTGCAAAGCGAAAACGTACGCTGCGTACTCACGGCCACGCGCCGCCTTACAGCACTGGAAACGTTTGATGAATCCGGCACTTCTCCTTTTCTGCAAGGTTTCGTGCCGCCACTTTATCTTCCGCCCTGGCGTGAAGCGGAAATTCAACCATTGCTCACGCAGGCGGGCTTCTCTCTCGAAACCCGGAAAGAACTATTCCAACGCAGCGGCGGCCACCCTTTTCTATTGCAACTGCTTGCCAAGCGCACGCTCGAATACGGCGACCTGGCAGAGGCGTATCAACATTTGCAGCATGATGAAACGCTGCACAATTTTTTTACAGTTGATTTCAACACACTGCAGCCCGCGGAAAAATCACTGCTGCAACAATGCGCACAGGGCGACGGCCTCGGCTTGCGGGGCACAAGCAACACCGAGGCGCGTGTCGCTCTGCAAACTTTGCTCGCGTTGGGTTTGCTCGCCGAGCAAAACGACCATTTGCGGATGCGCCTGCCGCTATTTCAAGATTGGCTGCAGCGCCAATCACCACCGGCCGCGCAGAAAACTATTTTTCATACGGAAGAAATGAAGCCGGGGGAGCGGGTGGGGCCCTACGAGATTCTGCACGAGATCGCGCGCGGCGGCATGGGCATCGTCTATTGCGCGCGCGACGTGCATTTGCAGCGCTTGGCAGCCGTAAAGGTTTTGCACGCAGATTTGCTCGGTGACGAGCAGCATCGCGCGCGTTTTCTTTCGGAAGCGCGCGCGGCGGCGCAGTTTCAGCATCCGCACGTGGCTACGATTTATGCGATAGAGTTCAAAAACGGGACGCCGTGTTTGTGCATGGAGCACGTCGAGGGGCAACGTTTGGAGCAATGGGCCAAGCAAGCGCACCTCACTTTCGCACAGAAACTCACGCTCGCGCAGCAGATCGCCTCGGCACTCGCCGCGGCGCACGCGGTCGGCCTCATCCATCGCGATCTCAAGCCAAGCAACATCATGGTGCGCAAAGACGGCGCGGCCAAGCTCCTCGATTTCGGTATCGCGCGCAAACTTACCGCGGCGACGCGACTCACCCGCACCGGCCAAATGCTCGGCACGCTCGCATATATGTCGCCGGAACAAGCGAGCAACTTGGAAGCAGATGCGCGCAGCGACGTCTTTTCCTTCGGCGTCGTGCTCTATGAGCTCTTCACCGGCAAGCCGGCTTTTACCGCGCAGAATGAATTGGCGCTCGCGTACAGCATCATCAATGAAAATCCGCCCCAACCGGAATCCGTACATCCAACCTTGCCCCACGCTCTGTCGGAATTGCTCATGTCCATGCTTGCCAAGCCGCCGCAAAAGCGGCCCGCCAACGGCCAAGCCGTGCAAAAAATTTTGGAAGAAATTGCGGGACAGAAGTGACTTGCGCTTCACAGGACCAAACGTCTTCACTCTTTCTTCAACAAAAAATTCATGCCGACGCCCGCAATGATGCACACCCCGCCCACAATAATGCGCCAATTTACTTCCTCGTGGTTGATTGCAGCGCCCAAGGAGACCGCAAGCAGCGGCGTGACCAACATGATCAGCATGGATTTGGTCACCGCAATTTTTTTCACCAACCAGAAATAGAGCAAAAAGGCGGTGCACGAACCGACAAGCGCGAGATACAAAAGACAGAACCAAGCCAACGGCGTCCAGGTAAAACGCATGGGATTGCCTTCAGTCGCAAGGCCGAGGCCAAGCAACAGGGGAAAGCCGAAAGCCATTTGTCCCGCAGCCAGCACAAAGGTATTGATCCTTTGTCCGTGCACTTTGATGAGCACGTTGCAATAAGCAATCGCAGCGCCGCCAAGCAGAATGCCGAGCGTCGCGATCGGCGCGAGCGCGCTTTTCAACTGCAATTGATTGATGAAGATTAACGTCAGCCCGGCGAGGCCGAGTATCACTCCCACCAATTTTGGCCAAGTGATGCGTTCCGCAGGCAACAAGCGATGAGCGAAGCCCATGCCGATGAGCGGGATCGTGGCGTGCAGCAAGGACGCCAAGCCGGAAGAAATGTGCTGTTCGCCCCAAAACAACAAGCCGTAGTTCACCGCAACGCCGAGCACACCGACCACAACCAAGAGCTGCCATTCATTGCGCGCATGCGGCAAGCGAATGCCACGCAGCAAAATAATTGCAGTGAGTATCGAGGCGGATATCAGAAAACGCAGGCCGGCATAGGTGAGCGGCGGCAAATCTTGCAAGCCGATTTTAATCACTAACCATGTTGATCCCCAAATCACGCAAAGCGACAGCCACGCGAGAATAATCGTAACTCTGTTTTTGGCTTCTGTGGTCACAGAGACTCCGAGCTGAAGTTTATTGAAGTGGCGAAGCGTGGGAGCGTTGGATTAATGGAGTTTTGGATTGATGGAGCCTTGCTTCCCACCAATCCATCAATCCAAAACTCCACCACTCCATGCCTAACATTCAATCACATTGACGGCGAGGCCGCCCTGCGAGGTTTCTTTGTAGTGGCTCTTCATATCGAGGCCGGTTTGACGCATGGTGGCAATGACTTGATCGAGCGAAACTTTGTGCAATCCGTCGCTCTTCATGGCCATGCGCGCGGCATTGATGGCTTTCACTGCGCCCATGGCATTGCGCTCGATGCACGGAATCTGCACGAGGCCCATCACCGGATCGCACGTCAAACCGAGATTGTGTTCCATGCCGATCTCCGCGGCGTTTTCGATTTGCTCATTCGTGCCTTCGAGCGCAGCAACAAGCCCGGCCGCGGCCATCGAGCACGCAACGCCGACTTCGCCTTGGCAACCGACTTCTGCGCCGGAAATCGAAGCGTTCTCTTTGTAGAGCTTGCCGATCGCGCCAGCCACGAGAAAGAAGCGAATGATGCCTTCTTCCGTGGGATTGCCGGAGAAGCGCTCATAATAATGCAACACCGCGGGAATGATTCCGGCCGCGCCATTCGTGGGCGCAGTGACGACGCGGCCGCCCGCGGCATTTTCTTCGTTCACTGCGAGCGCATAGAGATTGACCCAATCCATAATCGTGAGCGGATCGCGCAACGCGCGCTCGGGTTGTGAAATCAACTCGCGATAGAGCAGCGGCGCGCGGCGGCGCACTTGCAATCCGCCGGGCAGCAATCCTTCGCGCGTCAAGCCGCGCTGCACGCAGCCTTGCATCACGTTCCAAATTTTGAGCAAGCCCGCGCGAATATCATTCTCCGCGCGCCAGCTTTTTTCATTCTCCAACTCAAGCTGTGCGAGACTCAAGCCGTGCTCACGCGCGAGGCGCAACAATTCCGCTCCGCTTTGAAAGGGAAAAGGAATCGCGTTGCCGTTGCGTGCAGATTGCGCATCAGGGGTTTCGTTTTCTTGCACGACGAAGCCGCCGCCAACGGAGTAATAAACCTGTTGCTCAAGCGGCTGCGAGTCCACGTTAATCGCAGAAAAGCGCATGCCGTTGGGATGCAGCGGCAACGATTGCGTGTAATGAAAAATGAAATGGTGCTCGCGCAGAAATGGAATCCGTTGTATTTGTGCGAGCACAAGCGTTTTGGTGTCGTTGATTTCAGCTAGGAGCGTGTCAATAAGATCGGGGTTGATCTCCTCCGGCCTCTCGCCGGCGAGTCCGAGCATGATGGCGCGATCGGTGCCGTGCCCCTTGCCCGTGAGCGCGAGCGAGCCGAACAGTTCCACAATGACAGAGGAGGTTTGCAACAACGCACCGTCATTGCGCAGCCTCTCCACGAAGGTGCGCGCGGCTTTCATGGGGCCGACGGTGTGCGAGCTGGAAGGGCCGATGCCGATTTTGAAGAGATCGAAAACGCTGATGAGGGAGGACATAATTTGCGATACAATCCTTTGCAGGGCAGCAGATTTTTTTGATCCCCAACTTACAAGGATTTTGCACATTGTCAAGCTGCGCCCCGAAGTCTTTATCAGGCACATGGATTTTCAAAACTTTTTTGGCTATCTTATCTCGGTGAGAGAATTAGCATTGCTTTTGTGTGCAAAACAACTTTGCCTGATTTGAATAACTTGTGGCGTGAGGGCATTATGGCTGAAGAGCATGTGAACTACGATTTCGACTACGTCGTCATCGGCTCGGGCTTTGGCGGGTCGGTATCGGCGTTGCGGCTTTCGGAAAAGGGCTACAAAGTTTTGGTGCTGGAAAAAGGCAAGTGGCTCACCGCAAAAGATTTTCCGAAGACGAATTGGAACTTGAAAAAATGGTTGTGGCTGCCAACGCTGCGCTTCTTCGGATTGTTCAAGCTCACGTTCTTTCGCCACGTGGCCGTGCTCTCCGGCGTGGGCGTGGGCGGCGGCTCGCTGGTTTATGCGAATACTCTGCCCGTGCCGAAGGCAAACTTCTTTCACGCAGAAACGTGGGCGCATTTGGCCGATTGGGAGAGTGAGCTGAAGCCCTTCTATCAAACCGCGCTCACGATGATGGGCGCTGCCACCAATCCGCGTTTGGAAACGGGCGATTTGGCGCTGCAACAACTGGCGAAAGAAATCGGCAAAGCCGATAGCTTCCAACCGACGAACGTTGCGGTGTACTTCGGCAAACCGGGCGTAACCGAACCCGATCCCTATTTCAACGGACAAGGCCCGTCGCGCACAGGCTGCAATTTTTGCGGCGGGTGTATGCTCGGCTGCCGTTTCAATTCCAAAAACACGCTCGACAAAAACTATCTTTACTTCGCGCAAAAGAATGGCGCGCGCGTGCAAGCAGAGGCCGAGGTTTACGAGGTTATGCCTTTGGCTGCATCCAACGGCGCACACGGATATCGCATCAAATGGCGCGCTTCAACCTCGCTGCATGAAACGCACGGCGAATACACGGCGCGCGGCGTCGTCTTCGCCGGCGGCGTGATGGGCACGGTGCCGTTGTTGTTGCAATTGCAGCGCACTTCGTTGCCGCACCTTTCCGAGAAACTCGGCGCAGGCATTCGCACCAACTCGGAGAGTTTGATTGGCGTGACCACTTTCGATAGGCAAAAAGTGTTTTCGGAGGGCGTTGCGATTGGCTCCATCTTGCACACGGATGAGCACAGCCATCTCGAGCCGGTGCGTTACTCGGCAGGTTCGGGTGCATGGCGTTTGTTGATGTCGCCGCTTGTGCAAGGAAGCAATGCGCTGGCAAGAATGGCGAAAGTGCTCGGCGATTTCATCAAACATCCGCGGGAAAATCTCAAAGCATTTTTTGTGGATGATTGGTCGAAGCGCACGCAAATTTTATTGTTCATGCAAACGATCAACAGCACGCTGCGTTTCTCGCGCGGGAGGGTTGGAATGAAGTCCACCCTCGAAGCCGGCGCCGCGCCGACCGCATTCATTCCCGAGGCGAAAAAGCTGGCGGAGCATTACGCAAAAATCGTGAACGGCAAAACCACGGCGCTCGCAACGGAAACCTTGCTCGGCATTCCCACAACGGCGCACATTCTCGGCGGCGCGGTGATGGGCAGAGATCGTTCGGAGGGCGTGATCGACAAAGACAATCGCGTGTTCGGCTATGAAAACATGTACGTGTGCGACGGCTCCATGATCTCCGCCAATCCCGGGGTCAATCCTTCGCTCACGATTATGGCATTGACCGAGCGGGCAATGAGCAAGATTGCGGCGAAAAAAAGTACCCCTACCCCCTAAAAAAAACTTTGGCAGGATAATTTATCGGCAGAATCATTTTTTTTCGTTTTCGCTTTTGAATAGTCTTGCCCACAATCGTTTTGTCTTTAGTGCTCGGTTCTCTTCCCAGTTCAAGGGAAGATTCTTGCAGAATGACACTGCGAGGCGAGAGAAGTTAACAAAAACTCATTCGCGCACGATCTCACCCTACCTTTTTGCTCAGCGCCACGTCCATCCACACTGCAAGTATCAACACAATGCCGCGCGTGATGAATTTCATTTCGGGCGAGACCGCGAGCAGCGTCATGCCGTTGAGCAGGCTCGTCATAATCAATGCGCCGAAGAGCACGCCGAGCACGGCGCCGCGGCCGCCTTTCAAGCTTGTGCCGCCGATCACGCATGCGGCAATCGCATCCAACTCCATCAAATCGCCCACCGTCGTAGTGGAAGCACCGGCATATGCAGTTTGCATATATCCGGTGAGCGCGACGATGCCGCCGAGCAACGCATACGCGCCGACGATCACTTTCTGCACCGGAATGCCGGAAAGAATCGCGGCTTCTTCGTTGTCGCCAATCGCATAAAGATAACGGCCAAACGGCGTGTGCTGCGTGATCACATACACCACAAACGCGAGCGCTGCAAGAAGGACCACCGCGAGCGGCACGCCGCGAAACTGATTCATCAAAATCACTACAAGCAAAAGCGCCTGCAGGCTGATGAACACTTTTAGAAACATCACTTCCTTGTCTTCCACTTCGAAGCCGTGTTGCAAACGCTGCTTGCGTGCACGCAGTTTTGAAATAATCAACGCTGCGCCAATAAGTGCGGCGAGCACATAGCCCGCCCATGCCGGGAAGTAATAAGTCGTGAGCAGCGCATAAAGATTGACCGTGTTGCCTTCAGTTACGGGCACGGTCGAGTTTTGAATCACCAACCAAAACGCGCCTTTGAACACCAGCAAGCCGCCGAGCGTGATGATAAACGCGGGAATCTTTTGCGTGATGATGATCTTGCCCATCAGCGCCCAAACTAGAATACCGAACACGAGTCCGAGCAGCATCGCGAGCGGCGAAGGCCAGTGGTGGTGAAACACCAACACACTCGCAATGCCGCCAATGAGCCCCACGCCGCTGCCCACGGAGAGATCGATCAAACCCGGCAACAACACGAGCAGCATGCCCAGCGCAAGCGTCGCAGTCACGGCCAGCTCAATAGACAACAATGAGAGATTGCGCGGCCCGAGAAACTTGTCCGAGGTCAACGCGAAGAAGATCCAAATTAGCACGAGTGCAATGCCGATGGAAAAATCGCGGAGGGAGATTTTAGTGGTGATGGTTTCCTCCTCACGTTTTAGATAGCGGCTGCTTATTGGGTCACGTTCCTGCAACTGTTATTCTGAAAGAATCTTTTCTAGTACTGGATTAAGCCTTCAAATAAAGATTTCTTCAGCGAGTAAAAGAATTCCTGCGGCATGACAATTTAGTGGAGACCTTGCTAATCAAATGGTCTGGAGCTAATGAAACTTCATCGCCGCAGTCAATATCCCCTCCTGCGTCGCTTCCTCCCGCGCAAACGTGCCGCCGATGCGGCCGTTGCTCAAAATGATGATGCGATCACTCATGCTCATAAGCTCCGGCAGCTCGCTCGAAACCAAAACCACGGCCTTGCCCTCTTCCGTAAGCTTGTTGATGATTTCATAAACTTCGATCTTCGCGCCTACATCGATGCCGCGCGTCGGCTCGTCAAGAAAAACCACGCGCGGTTTCGTCATGAGCGCCTTGCCCAGCACGACTTTTTGTTGATTGCCGCCGGAAAGCGTTTCGACGAACGTTTCCTGTCCGGGCGCTTTGATGCCGAGCGAATCAAAATAGGTTTGGTTGCTCTTAATCTCACGCGGATGATCAATCAGCCCGTTGCGCGAGAATTGCTTCAGCGCGGCGAGCGAGAGATTAAAGCCGATGGATTTTTTCAAAAGCAGGCCGTAGCGTTTGCGATCTTCGCTCACCAACACGAGGCCGTGCGCAATCGCTTCGGTCGGTGAGCGGCTCAACAACTCCTTTCCAGCAATCAAAATTTTTCCCGCCAGGCGCCGGCCATACGCACCGAAAAGGTGCATCAATAGCTCCGTGCGGCCCGCGCCCATCAAGCCGCCGAAGCCGAGCACTTCGCCCGCGCGCAGCTCGAAGCTGATGTCCTCCAGCACGGGCTTGCTCTTTCCCGGTTCACTCACACGCAAGTTTTCCACTTTGAGCAGCGGCGCGCCGAGATGCGTTTGCCGGCGCGGGAAAAGCTCTCTGATCTCGCGACCCACCATGTGGCGAATGACTTCACTCTTGTTGGTTTGCGCGCGCTCCAATGTCACCACGGACTCGCCATCGCGCAGCACGGTGATGCGATCCGCAATCGCGAACACCTCGTCGAGCTTGTGCGAGATATAAACGCACGTCAGCCCTTTTTCCCGCAAGCCGCGAATGATGCCGAGCAAGATCTCCACTTCCTTTTCCGTGAGCGCCGCCGTGGGTTCATCAAGCAAAAGGATTTTGGAATTCTTCGAGAGCGCTTTGAGAATTTCGACCATCTGTTGCTGGCCGATGCCCAAATCGCCGACGCGCGTAGCGGGATCGAGATTCAGGCCGTATTGCGTCATGAGTTTTTTCGTATCAGCGTAAAGCCGATTCCAATCGATACGAATGCCTTTCGTCGGTTCCGCGCCGAGAAAAATATTCTCGGCCACGGTCATCTCACGAATCAACGCCAGCTCTTGATAGATCACTGCTATTCCCGCCTTCTCCGCGTCCGCAATGCTGCGAAATTCCGCGGCCCGATCGTACACTTGAATCGTGCCTTCGTAACTGCCAAACGGATGAATGCCCGAAAGTGTTTTGATGAGCGTCGATTTGCCCGCGCCGTTTTCGCCGCAGAGCGCGTGCACTTCGCCTTCGTGCAAATCGAACGAAACATTTTTTAACGCAATGACGCCGGGAAAACGCTTGGTCAGATTTTGGACGGAGAGCAGTTTGCGAGAGGAAGCCAATGGTGTGGTCATAAAGAGACTCAGTAGTTGGTTGCTGGTTGCTCGTTGCTGGTGACAGAATGAATCAAGCAGAGAAAATTCTGAAGCCGAATCTTTCTTCTCTCATTAGTCATTTGAAAGAAACTTCCCTCGCGCTCGGCACGCCTCTTAAAATGGACCGTGTCTCAAATGCGAGGGAAGGTCCTTACCAGGATGGCAAGTAAAGAGACAAGCGACCGGCAAATTTTACTCCTCTTCCCCAAACACCTCACGCGCAGAGTGAAAACCGTCTGCGATCACCGTCTCCTTCAAATTCTCTCTCGTCACCGTGATCACTTCCAAAAGCACCGTCGGCACTTCCATCGCGCCGTTGTGCGTGCCCGCGCGCGTGATGACTGGCTTGCGTCTGCCAAGCCGCACCGCAAGCTCCGCCGCGCGCGCGGCAAGTTTTTGAATCGGCAGATAAATCGTCATCGCTTGTGTGCCCGCAACGAGACGCTGGCACGCAACCAATTCCGCGTCTTGCCCGGTCACCGCAATCTTCCCAGCCAGACCCTCTTCCATGAGCGCTTGAATCGCGCCGCCGGCAGTGCCGTCGTTGGAAGCGAGAACCGCGTCGAAAGAAGCGCCGTGTTGCGTGAGCGCCGCGTTGGTAATCTTCTTCGCATTCTCCGGTTTCCAATTCTCCGCCCAGTCTTCGTGAATGATCTCCAGCGCGCCGCGTTCGATATACGGCGTGAGAACATTGTCCTGCCCTTCTTTGTATTGAAACGAGCACGGATCCGTCTTCGCGCCGAGAATGCGAATGAGCCGCGCCGGCCGGTTTTGTGGAAGCCGTTCGACGAGATATTGCGCCTGCAATTCCCCCACGCGCACATTGTCAAAACAAATATAAAGATCGAGAGCGCAATTATTGATGATGCGGTCATAGGCCATCACCGGCACGCCGGCTTCGTGCGCAAGCTGCACGGCCTTGGCCATCGCGTCGCCATTGTGCGGCACGACCACGAGCACATCGATATTGTTGCTCAGCAGCGCTTGCACATCCTGCATCTGTCGCGTATCATCGCTGTTCGCGGATTGCACGAGCACTTTTGCGCCCAGCGCTTCAGCCTGCGCAACAAAAATATCACGGTCGCGCTGCCAGCGTTCTTCTTTCAATGTGTCCATAGAAAGGCCGATCACGAGTTGCTCGTCGACGGAAGACACAGCATGCGTTGGAGCGTGACGGAGCCGGGTTAAGCCAATCAACAGACTCAAACTAAAAAACGCAAGCACGAGAATGATGCGGATTTTCATGGAAAACTATTCGGTTATAAGCCCATGCAACGCGGTTATTTTTTGCTCACGTGTTTGTTGAGAAAAGTCATACACTTTTTCTTTTTTGGAAGACGCACCCACGGCTCCGCCAATCACGAACCCGGCGACGCCGCCAATGGAACCTCCCGCAAGTGCATTTGCGCCCGGCCCAAAATCTAAAAGTTTCTCGCCGGCTTGGGGTTCTTCGATTGTGACCTCTTTACTGCTGAACAGACGAACTACGATACACCTCCTCACGTCGATGAAATCCATCCGCAATCACGGTCCTCTCCAAATTTTCTTTCGTCACCGTCACTACTTCCAATCGCACAGCCGGCACCTCCATTTTGCCATTGTTGACGCTCTGCCTCGCGATCACGGCCTGGCCTCGCGCGAGTTTCACGGCCAACTCCGCGGCTTGTGTTGCCAGGCGTCGTATCGGCTTGTAAATCGTCATGGTTTGCGTTCCGGCGGCAATGCGTTGGCACGCGACCAACTCCGCATCTTGTCCGGTCACTAAAATTTTTCCGGCCAGACCTTCTTCCAGCAAAGCTTGAATCGCGCCGGAAGCAGTACCGTCGTTCGAAGCGAGAATTGCGTCGAAGTTGGCGCCGTGCTGTGTGAGCGCCGCATTTGCAATCTTCTTCGCATTCTCGGGTTGCCAATTTTCTGCCCAATCTTCGTGAATGATTTCAATCGCACCGCGCGCGAGGAACGGCGCGAGCACATTGTCCTGCCCTTGTTTGAACATGAGCGCGGCTTGATCGGTCTTCGCGCCGAAGATGCGCACGATCCGGCCCGGACGATTCTTGGGAAGATGATCGACCACGAATTGCGCCTGCAATTCGCCGATATGCACATTGTCGAATGAGATGAAAAGATCGACCTCACAATTCGTAATCATACGCTCATAAGCCAACACTGGCACCTCTGCCTCGTGCGCCAATTCGACGGCTCTAGCCATGGCTTCGGCATTGTGCGCGATGAGCACGAGCACGTCGATATTGTTGCTCAACAAGGCTTGCACGTCCTGCATCTGCCGCGTATCGTCGCTGTTCGCGGATTGCACGAGCACCTTCGCGCCGAGCGACTCGGCCTTCGCCACAAAAATGTCGCGGTCGCGTTGCCAGCGCGCCTCTTTCAATGTGTCCATCGAAAGGCCGATGAGGAGTTGATCAGCGCTTTCCGCTTCGGTATTGGCAGTTGAGCGATTGCCCATTGATACCGTGAGGCCGATGAAGAAGCTGAGAATGAGTGAAACGGTGACAAGAGCGAGACGGAGCTTCATAGATGCTTTCAAAATGAGTCTCTTCTAAATGGATCAGTTGCTTTTATAAAAAGCATGTTTAGCGGCAAACCGAATGGTTGCGTCTCGGTTGATTTTGATTGTGACAACCTCGAGGCATAGTCATGAGCATCCTTTAAAAAAAACTGATTTCGAAAATAAGCGTTAGGCAGCGGGATGCCGTCGCTTTGACGTCAGCTAGCTTGAAAAAATAAAGGCGAGATAAACAAGCAAAGATGAACCCTGGGTGAAGCAGCGACAAGCCATAAAAAAATGCTCAAATTTCTTCTTCACCTTCTTGTTCAATCTCCGTCACGGTTTGCGATTTCGCGCGTTCGAGACGCGCCATGCGCGCGTTGAATTGTTGCAACGCGTAGGTCATGAACTCTTCACGTTGCAACCCGAAAGGCATGGGGTTGTAGAGATCGAAAACTTCGTTGATGCTTTGCAGACCAAGCTCGAGCAAAATCGCCATGCGTTGTTCGAGCACGTGCCACAGCGCAGCGTTTGCGGCGAGCAAACGCGAGAGCCAATAGATCCCATACGCAATGTGCCGTGACTCGTCACGTTTGAGCAAACCGATGCCATGCCGCAAGCCGGGCATAAGGTTGTTGCGCTCGAGCATGGCGTAGTAGGCGTAATAGCCGGTTTCGGCGAGCGTGCCTTCGATCATCATGTTGTAAGTGGCTGCGGCGCGAATTTGCGCAGCGGGAGATGAGTCGTGCAGCAACGCTTGCATGGCGGAGGGCAGCTCTTCATAAAAAAGTTGGCGATATGCGGGCGTGTGAAAGTGCGTGAGATCGTGCTGCGCGCCGGTGACTTCATCGAGAAAGCGGCGGCAAAATTCCGTGTGCTTGGCTTCTTCGAATAAGAAAGTGGAGAGATACATTTCCTCTTCCAAACGATTTTCTTTTGCCATAATGAGAAGCGCGGGCAGCAAGTCGAGCGTGACTGACTCTTCGCCGGTTTGAAAGAGGGTAGTGAGATGGAGCACAACGGTGCGCTCGCCGTCGTTGAGTTTTTGCCAGTCGGCGCGATCGCGGGTGAAGTCGATGTCGCGCGGATCCCACACGCCGAGCTTTTTGGCTTTGTGATAAAGGCGCATGGGCAGAATGTCGTGGCGCAAGCCGCGCGTGCTCGTGGTGATGAACGCTTCGCGTGAAGCAGTGAAGCCGCCGTTCTTCGCCGGTTGAATAATTTGCGATGCAGCTTCGCCGGGAAAAAGCGTATCGACTTCGCGCGCGGTGGCGACCAATTGCTTTGCCGCGGCGCTGTGGCGCGCGAGCGCGAAGAGGCTGCCTTTTTGCAAACGCAATTTGCCGCGCGCAATGGCGAGGAGCGGATCAAGCTCGCCGCTCAAAACTGCGCGCCAATTTGCAAGCGAGGCGCTGAGGGCATAGGGCACATGATCAAAATCCTGCGGCGCAGCCTCGCGTGCTATACGGCATTCGCCGTGAGAGAGATCGAGATAGACGCGGCGCTCGTGCGCGAGACCGGCGTCCGCGTCCTTTTCCAAAATTAAAAGCAGCGGCCATTCCCACTGCCGCGCGGCTTGTTTGTACGCGGCGTGTTGATTGATGCGCTGCGCCCAGGCTGCAAGCCATGGGGCGGTGAAGACTTCGTGTGGCATGGGTCACCTCGTGTCGTTTGCTTATCTAATCCACCCTCTTGCATCGACGATCTCAAACACGAATCCCCAATCTCCGCCCGCGTTTTCGATTTTGAGCAATAATTTATTCACGCCCTTTTGCACCGGGGCGATGACGATATCCGCACCGGGCGTGAGGGCGCGATGCGCGTCGTGGCGATGCACTTCTTTGTCGTTGAGCCACATGGCGACGCCGTCATCGCTGCCGAGCAGGAAGAGCATTTCGCCGCCGGCGAGCGAAGTAAATTCGGCGAGAGCATAGGCATTGGCTTTTTCCTGCGCGCCAAAAACTTTTTTGAGATCGATCGCGCCATTGGCGGGCGCGGTGAAATTCTGCCAACGAATTCTCTTGCCCGCGCTGTTCAAATACATCGCGCCGACGATGATGCTTTTTTCCACGTGATGCGCGACGCTCAAACCGTGCTCGCCCTTGTAAGGAAACGGCCCGAGCACTTGCCAATTGAGCAGCGGCTTCTTGCGCGGATGATGGCGGAATGCGGCGTTGAGATAGCGGCGATCTTTCACCTGCGCGGCGTTCTGCAACGCGGTTTGCCATTGCGCTCTTTCGCCTTGCGCCACGCGCGCGAGCGCGAGGCTCATCTTTTCGAGCGGTGTTTGCGCGCGGGCCGCGGCGCTTTGCAACGCCGTCTTTGCTTGCGGCTCTTTGGCGCGAGCGAGTTGTTGATAAATCGCCAGGCGCAAACTCAAGTCTGCATGCGCGAGCAGTTGCGTGAGAACTTCGGTTTTGTGCGCGACGGCATTTTGATTCATGTAACCGATCGCGGCTTTCATCATCGCCGGTTGCGAAGCGAGCACAGCCGCGAGTTCCGCGGGTTGCGTGGCATGCGACTGCACAGCCGCGACTGCGCGCTCATACACCGAAGTAAATTTGCCGTCGCCCTCGGCATCCACCCAAATGGGATTGGTAAATCCCAGCGGCGTGATGGGCACGGGCGCATCGTGAATGAGCGGCGCCATGGATTTCGATCCGCTCGCAACGACGAGATACCACGTGTCAACTTGCGGCCTGACTGTGATCGTGCGGTTGAAGCGCACGACACTATCCGTTTCATTCACGGCGAACGTTTCGAGCACTTCGCCGTTGCCGACAAGCTGCACCGTGTCGCATGCAATCCAGCGCGGCGCTTGCACGCGAATATGAAAATCCACTTTGCCGTCTCGCGTCGCGACTTGCGAACCGATGGGCGCATTGCCGTTCGCGGAAAATTCCACATACAGGCCGCGATTGACCGAAACATTTTTTTGTTTGATGCTCTGCACGAGTTCGGCTTCGTTCAGATGCGCAGGTTCGTCGCTCGTGCTCGCGATGTAATTGCGCGGCACGCCCGCGAGATATTCCATGACGTGATGGCTGTCGGAATTGCCCACCCCGGTGAAGCGTTGCCCGTTGTTGAGCAAGTTGAACCAATCCTGTTTCACGGAGATCGGGTTCTCTTCCTCCGCAATCCATCCGAGGCCGCGATTCTCATTGAGAATTTCGAGCGCATCGAAATCCCAACTCCAATTCGGATTCGAACTGGTCGCAAAATTTTCATCAAGGCCGACTTCGGTGAAATACGCGGCGCCGGGCCAGCGCGGATGATTGAGTTGAATCACGCGCTCGCCGGGCAATGCGCGAATGATTTTGAAAAGTTCGTTCGCGTTTTTCAGATCATGCTTAATGGGTGGATCGAGCACGGGCACGGGATAGGCGTTGAAATGGCCGATGGGCGTGCTCACTTCATTGCCGATGGTCGTGGCCATGTGCGCGGTGAGTCCGAGCTTTTGGCTCGCGGGCGCGTAATCGGCGTGATGATTGTGATCGGTCGCCACCGCCCATTCGAGGCCCTCGGCAATGCACGAAATGATGCGTTCTTCTACGTTGGAATCGCCGTGGCCGGAGTGGGTGAGCGTGTGCAAGTGCATGTCGCCGCCCACATAGCCGCGCGTCTCGACTTCGCGGCGCAAACGCGCGGTGAGTTGCACTTCTCCTTCCGGCGTGATCTTCACGTGATGTACATCCGCGGAATATTCGAGGCCGCGGCCGGCCCACACTTCATATTCGCCCACGGGAATTTTCACCGTGCCCTTGCCCTCGCCGGTGTAAATCGTGCTCTGCCTGCTCGCAAGCAGTCCTTCGGATTTCACGCCGAGTTCAAAGGGTTTGCCTGCACGCAAGAACACGAGTTTGCCGGGCAATAACTCATTCGAATCGCGATCGCGAATTTCGAATCGCAACGTGCCGAGGGTTTGCGGCTCTTGCGCAAATGCAGAAGCGGAGAAAGCCAGCGAACCAATGAAACAGAGAAAGGGAGTCACGAACTTCATATTGATTGTCATCCGTTTTTTTTTTACAATGCCGCCGTTATAAATTCATGGAGCTCAACATGATCGAGATTACTGTAAAAGTTCCATCCCAACTTTCCGAGCCGCTGCAAGAAATCGCGAATAAACGTTTCGCGGGAAACGTGACTGCGGTCATGGAAGCCGCGCTCGAATCTTATTTGTTTTCCAAACAAACGGAACGTGAGAAACTGAAACAACTCGTGCAAGAGATTCGCACGGAAGTCGTTGCGCGAGGCGGCATCGACGAGAAAGATTTAAACAAAAGAATTCGGGCATATCGCAAAGCGGCTTATCCTCGCAAGTAATTGGGAGACGATCTTTGAAGGTCGTCATCGATACAAATATCTTGGTTTCCGGCTTGGGCAATCCGAGCGGCGCTCCCGCAAAGCTCATTGATCGCTGGCTGCTGGGGCAATTTGATCTGATGGTCTCGAATCCGATCTTTGCCGAATACACAAAAATCCTGCTCAACCATCCTCTCGTTCCCAATGAAAGAGCCGGGAACTTTCTCGATAGCTTGATCAATCTCTCTGATTTTGTACAAATCTCAGAAGCTCTCGCCGCTTGCAAGGATCCTGCCGATAATGTTTTCCTAGAAACTGCGGTTGTTGGTAACGCAGATTATCTCGTGACTAAAAACATCAAACACTTTCCCCTCAAACAATTCCAAAACGTGAAAATCGTCCGCGTCTCACAAATGCTTTCGGTGCTTGAAAAGCGTTTTGGTTAGGGAGCCTTCCGTCATTTTTCCACCTCGCGCATCCACCACGGCGCTGCAACAAACCACAGCACCGTGCCGAGCAGCATGAGATTCGCGTGCGTTTGCCAGCTCAAAAGATTCAGAAAAACGAGCACCGCGGGCATCGCGGTCAACACGAGCCCAATCAGCGAAAGCACGAACATTGTCTTCTTCATGCCTTCCCTCCCGCAAAGCTTTTTTGTTGAACAAAACTGAAGCCGAGATACAGCGCCACGGCGAAGAACCAAGCGGGTAAGCCTTTGAAAAAAATTTCCAGCGGCAGTGCAAATGCGAGCAGCAAAGTCAAGCCCCACGCCAATGCCGCGGGCCAACTGAATGACAGATTCTGCAACTCCGCAAAATTTTGCTGCAATCGTAATTTCGGCATCAGCCAATAATCCGCAAAGATAACCGCGCCCACGGGCATGAGCAGCAAGCCATACAACGCCACGAAGTCGAGCAGCTTCATCATGAGAGCAGGAAAGAGTGCGGCGAGCGTGGTTGCAACGCCCGCGGCGAGCGTCACTTTCCAGCGTTTCCAATTCGGCGTGGCGGTTTGCAGCGCGAGACCCGCGCGGTACAAAGTTGGATTCGCAGTGGTCCATCCCGCAATGACCACGCAGATTGCGCCGGAAATCCCCGCGCCGAGATAGGCAATGGGGCCAGGTGCAACGTTTCCCAACGCTGCTGCGCACAAAATGCCGGAGCTGATCCATGCCACGTAATGCCCGAGATACATGCCGAACGCGCTCGCAAAACCGTATTGCCATTTGCGGGCGTAACGCAACAACGTGAGATCGGCCATGCCAAGGTGCATGGCCATGTTGCAAAACCACGCGAAGAACATGATGTGCCAAAACGTGAATTTGGTTTGTCCTGCGAGCGGCACACCGGTCCAAATTTTCTCGTTGGCCACGCGCCAAAAATCTGCGAGACTCGTGACGCCCAATTGCGGCAATACCGCAAGCGCCGCAGCGATGAATACGAGCAACATCCACGGCGCCGCAATTTTGGAAAAGTGCGCGAGCTTCTCGAAGCCAAGAATGGCAACGAGCGTCACGATTGCGCCAATACCCAGCACCACCACAACCCACGTGACGCTATTCGGATACATGTCGCTCAAGCTCGGCATGGTCATATCGAACGGCAAGCCGACGGCCGTGGCTGAAACCGAAATCATCGAGCCCGCGAGAAAACAAAACATGAGCGCGTTGACCATGTTATACGCAAAGAGGAGATGTGGCCCAACGATTTTGCGCAGCAGCCAGTATTGATTCAAGCGCGTTTTGACTGCGATCGGCGCAACGACGAACGCCCAACTCAACACCGCGAGCAGGTTGCCGACCAAAAGCCCAGTGAAGAGCTCGAATGCTGAAACGCCGTGCGCAACGAAGAGCGGCCCGATGACGAACTCCGTGCCCGCAATGTGCTCGCCCGAATACACGCCGATAAAATTGCTCGCGCCTTGCAGTTTGTTTTCCGAAACCGGCTCGCGATCAAATTCATACAAGTGATCGAGACGCTCAATAAGAGTGGGGGTGTCGGCCATGTTCTGTGCTTTCACGATAGAAAAAGACTTCGCGCAAACAAGGGGAATGGATGGCAACGCATGTTTGATGGGTTCGTGAATGGCGCATGCGCGTTAGAAAGCAAAATGCAAGCACCATCCTGAACGAGGGGATTTGTTCCTGCAAAAAAGATACTATGCGATGAACCGGATTACAACAGGTTTTTTGCGCCGAGCAGTTTTCAATTGCGCCGCACCACTTCATACAGTATTATCACGATGCGGCTTTCATAACAACCCACAGCACGAATGAGTCGTGGCCGCAAAGAATGCTCGCACACGGAAACGAAGCAGGATAGTGAAAAATTTTCGTGTGTCGTTACGTTTCGTGTCCAACTTTTTTTATGAGGCTGGCTTTCGAGTTCTTTTATGCACACCATCACTCCGCTCGCCTGGCAACACGTGCAGCTCACCAGTGGCTTCTGGTATGAACGCCAACTGATAAATGCGCGCGTCACGATTCCAACGGTCTACCAGCGTTGCGAGGAGACCGGGCGTCTCGCTGCTTGGAAACTGGATTGGAAACCGGGCATGCCGAATGAGCCGCACGTCTTTTGGGATTCGGATGTGGCGAAGTGGCTCGAAGCCGCGGCCTACAGCTTGATCACGCATCCCAATGCGGAGATCGAACAACGGATTGAAGACCTCATTGCACTCATCGCGCGCGCGCAGCAACCCGACGGCTATCTCAATACGCATTTCACCGTAGTGCGGCCGCATTTGCGTTGGGCAAATCTGCGTGATGGGCACGAGTTGTATTGCGCCGGCCACTTGATCGAAGCGGCAGTAGCGCATTTTCAAGCAACCGGGCGAGAGCATTTCTTGCACGTCGTGTGCCGGTATGCGGACTACCTCGCAAAAGTATTCGGAACCGGTGAGGGACAAATGCGCGGCTATTGCGGGCACGCGGAGATTGAACTAGCGCTGGTGAAATTGTCGCGCGCGACCGGCGCGCAACGCTATCTCGAATTGGCAAAGTATTTTGTGGAGGAACGCGGACGGCAGCCGCATTATTTCGATCTCGAAGCCGTGGCGCGCGGCGAAAACCCGCATGATTATTGGGCGAAAACGCACGAGTATACGCAAGCGCATCTGCCCGTGCGCGAGCAGCGCGTGCCTGTTGGTCATGCGGTGCGCGGCATGTATTTGTATTGCGCAATGGCCGACCTCGCAGCAGAATATGATGACCATGAGCTGCTCGCGGTGTGCCGCCGGCTTTTTCGACACGTGACCGAGAAACGCATGTACCTCACCGGCGGCCTCGGTTCGTCGCGGTCGAATGAAGGTTATACTTCGGATTACGATTTGCCGAACGAAATCGCTTACGCGGAAACTTGCGCGGCGATCGCACTGTGTTTGTTCGCGCATCGTATGCTGCAAATCGAGGCGGAGGGCGTATATGCCGACGTCCTCGAGCGTGCTTTATTCAATGGTGTGCTCAGCGGCGTGGCGTTGGCAGGCAATACATTTTTTTATGAGAATCCGCTGGCGAGTCGCGGCGATCATCATCGTTGGCATTGGCATCACTGCTCGTGTTGCCCGCCCAATATCGCGCGTTTGCTCGCTGCCTTCGGCCAGTTCATTTATTCGCAGAGGGAGGATGAGCTTTACGTTCATCTTTATGCGGCGAGCCGCGCCTATTTCAAACTGGAAGAGCACGCCGTTACGCTCAACCAGGAAACCAAGTATCCTTGGGACGAGCATGTCCGGCTGCTTTTTCACATGGAAGCGCCCGCGGAATTCACCCTGGCCTTGCGCATTCCGACTTGGTGCCGTGCGGCCGAGTTGAAAATCAATGGCGAAACGGTTCCGCTGTATGCGGCATTGCACCGAGGCTATGTATGTGTGCGGCGTTTATGGGAAGCGCGTGACGTTGTGGAATTGCGCTTGCCGATGCCCGTTGAGCGCGTGTACGCACATCCCGAAGTCGCCGCGAATCGTGGGCGTGTGGCATTGCAGGTTGGGCCTGTGGTTTATTGTTTGGAGGAAGCAGACAACGGAAAAAATCTGCATGATCTTTTCCTGCCACGCAACGCGAAGTTGGCAACAAAATTTGAAGAAAACCTGCTCAACGGTGTGGTCACGATTAGCGGAATGGCGCAGCGTCGCATGGCCGCGGATTACGAGGACACTCTATACCGGAGCACGCCGCCTCGCTATGAGGAAGTCTCCATTAAAGCAATTCCCTACTTCGCATGGGCTAACCGTACGCCGGGCGAGATGCTGGTGTGGATGAGGGGAGAATAGTTCGCGGGATGAAGAATCACACTCGGAACAAAATGCCAAAATTTTAATTCCGGCCTGTCCGAGTTATGTGTAATGTCTTGCTCGGCGGCAGGCTCTCTATTTCTTCGCCGCATCGTCTTCATAGAGCCGTTTCGCCTCCCATTTGCCCGCGAATGATTTTCCGCCTTCCTTGCCTTCGAACAAGCTCAACAGCTTGTCTCCCTGCATGCGCGCTTGATGGCGATAGAGCACGTGCAAGCCGCGACTGGATTCGTAGCTCAACTGAAAAAAAAGCTCACCGTCGGAAACGTAGACTTCTTTCAATTTGATGTCGCGCATCTCGCCCAACGCGTCGTTCATCACACCGGTGAGCTTGCCGTCCTTAAGCTCGAGTTGCAGGGTCCATTGTTGCAGCGGATCGGTGCGATTGTCGCGCAAGCCCTGGCCGCGCCAAGAGCCTACCCACGGCTCCAGAATTTTTGGATCACTGAGTTTTTTGCTGCTGCCGCAAGCGGCGAGCATAATAAGCACAAGGCTGGCGAATACGAGCTTCGTGACAGATGCCATGATAAGTCCGTCCTTAGAAAATGGTAAATGAACGAAGTAGACTTTTAGATGAGTTCTTCGGACTTGTTCTGTACCGGCAAAGGGGTGCACTTGCGGCAATGGGAAGAGTTATTGTTCGGCCACGGCTGAACCGTGGCCGAACATTGCAGCGTACGATCATCACGCAGCTCGGCGGCGCGGCCATTTCGAGCACCGTCTTTGAAATTTATGCCGCGCCCCGACCGCGCCCGCTGCGCTGCCGATTGGCCGGACCGGCAACCAATCAGTTGTGCAGGAAGCAGAAAGTGCAACAGCAGATTGCGCCGCCCTCTACTGGCCGGCGCTGTGACCGCTCTTCTTTCGCAACGCGATGAGGCTTTGAGCGGCCACGCCGGAAATAATGACGCCAACGACCGTAGCACCATGTTTGGCAGTCATAATCCCGCCAATCATCAACACGATACCTAGTGCAATAACAACGACTGTAAGCGCCATTTGAGTTGAGGTCTTCATCGGGAACCTCCTTGGTGAAGTGCATCACCGGTTATATCTCGCTGCACAACGGACTACAATGCACCGGTGTAGCTTAACAAACTTTCAAGGCCACACTCATCCAACCAGTGGACTGTTACCTTGATTCCGTAGTCCTGCCCTCTTGTGGGGCATTGATGCGACCCTCGAATTTGTTGGCTCCGAGAGCGCCCCACAAGCGGGCGAGACTGCAAAAATCAAGGTAACCGTCCACTAGCGCATCAGCAAAACCTTGCGCGTGAGCGTAAACGCGCCGGAGCGCATGCGATAGAAATAAATGCCGCTGTTCACAAGATTGCCCTGCTCGTCGGAAGCATCCCAAAAGGCCGTGTGAGCACCCGCAGTTTGGAGATGATCCACAAGCGTTTTGATTTTGCGACCGAGCATATCGAAGATGGCGATCTCCACTCGCGCAGCTTCCGCAAGTTGATAGTCAATCGTCGTCGCTGCTAGTTTGCCGCGCACAAACGGATTCGGATACGCCGGTTGCAAAGCAAAAACCGCCGGCGGCTCTTGCGCGGTATCATCAATGCCGGTGCGCGGCATGCTCGCAATCCATTGACGGATCACTTCGCTACCTGCTTTATCAACCAGCGAAGTCGCCAGCGGCGGCATGCGAAATTGCGCGCGATTCAACATGCGCAGATAAACAATCGAACTATCCGGCGCCCCCGGCTTCACGAGCTTTGCGCCCGCAATGCCCAAGTCGCCAATCGCGGGCGCCACGTTGAGCAGATTGGTCGCCAGCAACGGAGTGATGAAACGCAAATCCATGTCCCCGCGCCCGGATCCGCCGGGGCGATGGCATTGGCTGCAATTCGCATCCAAATAAGACCGGCTGCGATTTTCGCGACTCACTTGCGCGTCGAGAGGATCGGGCAGCTTGGGAAAGTTTGCATAGTCCTCGCCGATATCGGTCGTGAACAAAAGAATGTGATTGTAGCTGCGCAATTGATTGTCGGCAACGGCGTCGTATTGATGCTGCTTGTTGAGTTGCGCGGTGCGCACGCCGAGCACGTAGCCCGCGGCCGGAGCATGGCACGTGATGCAATCCGTGCGGCTGGGGAAGTAATACGATTGCTCAAATTGCCCGCCCGGCACGCTCGCATCTCTGATCGTGAAAGTTTTTGTGGCGCTGGTTTCGAGCAGATTCGCATCCGTAGCCGCGTCATTCCACATGTAGCTGAAGCCGTCCCATTGCTCGCCACTCGTGCGCTTGACGAGAAAGCGCGTTTCAACAATCTTGCGGCTATTCGCGTTGCCGGCTTCCAATTCCAAATAAAAATTTTTCACAAGCACGGCATTCGGTGGAAATCCCCAAAAACCGTCCTGCGAGAAATCGATCTTCGTCGTGTCCGGCAGCGCGAGCAATCTGGTTTTGTATGCGCCGTCGGACCACAATTGCGAATTCACCGTGTAAGGAATGAGGCCCGGCGCGGGCGTTTGCTGCGCCACGTTCGTGAACAGTCCGGAGGCCGAAATAGTTTTTGGAATGTTGCCCGGCGGATCACTGCCCGCTTTTTCCTCGAAGAGATAAATACGACCGTCGTGCCCAACGACATACACTTCGCCGGCTTGATCTTCACCGAAGCTGGAAATATTCGCGGGGCAATCCACGAGGAATTGGTTTGCGAGGACGCTGCCGTTTGCATATCGTAAGCCCCAAATTTTGCGCGTCACATAATCAGCATAGAGATAAACGCCCGCAAGCTTGGGCAAGCGCGGGCCGTGGTATACGTAGCCGCCCGTGATCGAGAAACCTTCATTGTGACTGTATTCTACTACCGGCAAAATCAATCCACTCTGATTACAGGACGAAGCATTGTAGCAGTGCATGCCTTCCATAATGCTCCAGCCGTAGTTACCGCCTTTGACGACAAGATCGACCTCTTCCCATGCATCTTGTCCCACGTCACCACACCAGAGATCACCAGTCACGCGATCGAAACTGAAACGCCACGGATTGCGAAAGCCCCACGCCCATACTTCTTCGCGCCAGCCGTTGGTGTTGCCGACATAAGGATTGTCCGGCGGGATGCCATAAGCGAGATTGCCGCTGCGGCTATCCACGTCGATGCGCAGAATTTTTGCGAGCAAGCTTCTGCGATCCTGGCCGGTGCGAAAGGGATCGCCGCCGCCGCCGCCATCACCCAATGCAATGTAAAGGTAATTGTCCGGGCCGAACGCCATCATGCCGCCGTTATGATTCGAAGCAGGCTGTTGCACTTCGAAAAGAATGCGCTCGCTGTTGGGATTGGCAGCGTCGGGATCGCTGCTCGAAACTTGAAACTCTGAGAAGCGCGAGTAGAGATTGCCGCGCGTGTAGTAAACGTAAAACTTGCCGTTGCTCGCATATTGCGGATGAAACGCGAGTCCTAGCAATCCGGCTTCGTTGGGGCTGGCATTCACGCGCGAGCGAATATCCAAAAAGGTCTTCGCACCCGCAACGTTATCTTGATTCGGAAAAATTTTGATGACGCCGCCTTGCTCCACCACAAAGATGCGATCGCTGTTGTCGCCGGCATGCGTGAGCAAAATCGGCTTGGTGAAAGCGAGGCCGCCAAAGACGCGGCGAAGTTGCATGCTTGCCAGGCTGCTTCCCGAAGTGGAAATCTTGAAGGAAGTGTTGGGCACGCGCTGGGTGAGGCCGTAAGGAGGTGCTTGTGGGAAAGCGACAGTAGCGAAGAAAAGAAACGGCAGGACGGCAGAACAGAAACGATGGGTCATGAATGTGCTCCGAGGCTTTGGAGTGATTTATTTTTTGACTTCGAGTGACCCCTCACATGTTAAGGCAAGCTACAAAAAACTTGTTCAGAAAGCAAGGGCGAGGGCGGAAAGAAAAAGCAGAAACTCTGACTTCATACTCCAAATATTCGCCGGCCCTCTTACAGAAATCACTTAGAGACTTATAAATGTACGCTCTCTACGGGACTGGAAGAGGAAACACATTTTTGGACTAAAAAAATTCTTTAACGCCGCGCATTGTAGTTCAGACACGCTCTCTTTCATCATCTGAAACAAATCATAAAAAAAGCCCTTTTGGAAAATTCCAAAAGGGCTTGAGGCTTGCAAAACTCACTCAAAACGTGTAACGCGCCCCGAATTGCGCCGTCCAACGCGATAAAGTGTTGTTCGCGATCCGAGGATCGTTCAGTGACGACCAGCGGTATCGCGGCTTGCCGGCATCGGGTCCAGTTGTTTGAATGCTGTGGAAATTCATCAATGCGACCTGTTCACTTGCTTGCCGGACCCAGCCCCAATCGTGGTTGAGCAAGTTGCCGAAGTTCGTAACATCGAACGTGAGCTCAACCTTTTGTCCCATGATGGTCCCAACTTCTTGGGTAATCCGCAGGTCGATCTGACTTGACCATGCAGAACGAGCGCCGTTCCGCTCAGCGATTTTGCCTTTGTTTTTGCTCAGGTACTCATCATTGTTAATGAAAGCAAAGAGGGCGTCATAGTCGCTCTGTGGTGCTGCGGCGCCCGCGGAAGTGACGAGAATGATGTCGCTTTGGTCGCGAGGAATATACGCGAGATCATTGTCGGATAACCCGTCGCCATTAACGTCACCGTTGACCGTATAGGAAAACGGGCGGCCGGAGATCCCGTTAAAGAAGAGGCCGATCGTCGTTCCCAATCCAGCCTTGCCCCAATCATAACGATAGGAAACGGTGCCAAAGACCCTGTGGCGTCTATCGCTATCGGCGTAGGTAAGCTCCGGATTGTTGGGATTACCCTGCGTCGGATTGAAACGCCATCCCGAACTTGCCGTCGTGCTGTTAGTGCCGCCGATGTCCTTCGCCTTTCCCCACACGTACCCGACATTTCCGTAAAAGCCATCGCGAAGACTTTGACGCTGGAGTTGGACGATGAGGTTGGCATTTGAACCCTTATGCGTGTTCTTCACGAGATAAGCGGCCGTGAACCTCGTGTCGACTCGTCTTCCAGAGGCATTGGGATTGGCATTAGTGTCTCGAACGTAGGTTCCGGTTGCTGGATCGATGTTACTCCAGACCTCACGGTTCTCACGCACGAGCTTGCCACCAAGGGTAATGCCGTTGTTTTCTTTCAATCCTGCCAGGTTGATGTTTTGATAATAGACTTCATTTTGGGACTCGGAAAAAATTCCTTCAACCGAGGCGATGAGGTTGAAAGGCAGTCGGTGATCAATCGCCAAATTGTAACGCAAGATCGAGGGCGCCTTGAAATTCCGATCGGTAATGTTCACTTCCGCCGTTGGAAGTCCTGTTGCAGTTTTCGGCTGGTTGAAGGGGTCGGGGTTGAATGTCGTCGGTGCTCCGGGGGTGCTGGCGGTCATCGTAAAGAAATCCACGCCGGTATTGCTGTACTGATTGGAGACCCACACTGCCGGGAATCTGCCATAGAAAATGCCGATGCCTCCTCGAACCTGTGTGTTGCGATCTTCGTCGACTGCCAGGTTAAAACCAAGGCGGGGAGAAATAGCAACGGAGGTTTTGGGTGGCTCACTCGTCTTCAAACCAAATACCGACTCAAACGCATCATTGTTGTTTGGTTTGTCGGTATAGCTGGGGATGTCGAAACGAACGCCGCCGACAAGATTGAACCTCGGGCTTATCGTCCATTCGTCCTGAGCGTAGAATCCAAACTGTTGATAGCCCCAGTTTGCTTCTTGCAACGGGTCGTCGGTCGCCGAGTAACGGTGAGCGTAACCATTCGGGCGAGCTCCTGCCAAAAATGCGGCGACAGAATTGTATTGATACCATCCAAAATTGTCGGGAATAAACAGATTGCGGAAATTGATGACGTCCAATTTTCCGCCAACTGTAATCTTGTGAGCCGGAAGATAGTAGGAGAAGTTATTGGTGACTTCGAGCACCTTCTGCTCCAACTCGTTTCTATGACGAAATTCCTCGGAACCGACTGCCAACCGGTTACGTGTTCCGCCTGCCCCGTATGTCGTGATGTCTACCGTCGGAAATGCCTGCCCCCTAAATACGGGCTGGTCGAGTTGGTTATTGTAGCCGACGCTTAATTCATTCGAGGCCTTGCTGCTCAAGACGCTGGTCAATTGCAAGGCAAAGGAATGCGTCTTGTTCTTCAAGTCATAATCTGCATTCGCCGAATAGATGTCCGGCTGATTACGGAAACGTGAAGGGGAGTTGTTGGTGCTGGAATTCAGGTAGTTCCAGCGCGCCGTCAGTTTGTGGCTTTGGCTGAGATTGTAGTCCAATCGCGCAAACAGCTTGTCGCTTTCATCGGGGCGCTTGATTGATTTCCAAGAACCGGTCTCATACCCGTATCGAGTTCTGAGAAAATCCGACAACATGTTCAGGGAATCTTCGAGTGCGGTATATGCATTTGTCCCGAACGCCGCTTGGTTGAAGGTACGGTCGAAGGGGGTGTCAGCTCGAGCCAATTCCGCGCTTGCGAAAAAGAAAAGCTGATTCTCAATGATCGGCCCGCCAAAACGGAAACCATACGACTTGTTGGTAAATGACGGGAGTTTGGTCTCCAGTGCATCCGGGCTCTTGCCTGACAAGTCTTCGTTGCGCGTATTGTAGAAAGCCGAGCCGCTGAATGCGTTGGTGCCACTACGGGTGATTGCATTGATGCCTGCACCCGTGAAGTTTGATTGACGAACGTCGAACGGAGAAACGACAATCTGGAATTCTTCGATAGCCTCAAGGCTGATCGGGACTGTACTCCCTTGACCGCCAGGCGTACCCGTTGCTCCAAGACCAAACAAATCATTGAAGTTTGCTCCATCCACCTGAATATTGTTATACCTATTATTTCGCCCCGCGGCTTGGCTGCCAACGCCGGTAAAATACGGCGAGAGCTTATAATAGTCCTGGAAACTGCGGCTGATCGTAGGGAGCCGGTCAATCTGGGCGCGCACCACGTTTGTTGCAGCGCCGGTGCGCGAGGCGCTCATGATCGCATCCTGTTCCGCCGTAACCACGACTTCGCCCGCGGTCAGGGCCTCTTCCACCAACACAAAACCAATTTTCAAGTCCTGGCCCAAAGTGAGATAAACATTTTCCCGTTTCTGGCTTTGATAGCCGATATACGTGACGGTAACGGTGTATGGCCCGCCAACACGCATGCCGGGAATATTGAAACGACCATCGTTGCGTGCGGCTGCTCCAAAGGTCGATCCGCTCGGCTCGTGCACGGCGATGACGTTGGCCCCAGGCAGGGGTTGACCTTTACTGTCCATCACCGTTCCATTCAATGCGGAATTGGTCACGCCTTGCGCGTGCGCTAAGCTCGTCACACCGAAGACGAGCAGCACCGCGAAAGCGGAGAGGCAAACCCAGAGACCGGGGCTCTGCCTAAAGACTTTGGATTCGTTGCGATGCATCCTGAAACCCTCCGTAGGTTTAGTTGATAGGTTGAGTGGATTTGTTCAACTGCAGAAACCGATTTCAAGTTATCGAGGAAAGATTAAGAAGCACATATTAAAGCAAGATTAGAAGACGCTTAGGAAAAGATTAAATTGGGAATGCTCTCCCACATATGCCGCAACAAAAAAGGCGTTTCAGCCTAAGCTGACACGCCTAAGAATTGTAACCATTTTGCTAATAATAAAAGCAAGCGTCGTCATTTTCCTCTCCTCTTCTTCAAAAATGACGCGGCAATATTAGCAATTTATTTTGGAAAGGCAATATTTTTTTCGCCCGCGAAATATTTCTTCACGTGTTTGCAAAGCGCACATCGTCGCCAAGCCCCAATGGCTTTAGCGCAGCGCCTCGACGATTTTCATGTACGAATCGTGCCGATGCTTTGCAATCACGCCGTCCTCTACAGCCTGCTTCACGCCGCAGTCTGCTTCATGCAGGTGCAGGCAGTCGTCAGCCATGCACTCGCGGCTTGGCGCGAAAAACTCCGGAAAATAACGGTGCACTTCTTCATGCGGCAGGTGCAAATGCTCGTGCAGAAGCACGCCGTTGACTTCGAGCACTTCCGTGGCATTGACTAACTTGTAATCATGAACGGAGCATTTAAGCTGATCGCCGCTGTTCACGGATAAAATCAGATCGCGTGTCGTTCGTTTTTGTTCGTAGTTGGGGTCGACTGCTTTGAGCAGCGCAGTTTTGCCCACGCCGCAATCGCCCACTAACATTGAGCGCTTTTGCTCCAGCTTATGTCGAAGCTCGGCAAAGCCCTCGCCCGTCGCCGCGGAAGTGGTCATCACCGGATAATCCAGTTTGCGATAGACCCGCGCAATCTTGTCCGCGTCCGCGCGGTTTTTGAGCAGGTCGATTTTGTTCAAGCACAACAAAGTTTCCAACTCTTCGAGCTGCGCCAAAATCAAGAGGCGGTCAAGGGTGGGAAAAGCCAAGGGCGGAGAATCGAATGCTCCGACAATCACAAGCTGCGACACGCCCTTTGCGATTTGGCGCAGCAAGGACTCCCGCAAGCTCACAACTTCCGCTTCCGCACTAGCTTCTTCCTCACGCTCTTCCTCTCGCCCCAGCCGCAAACGCGCCTTGCGCTCCTGCAGCAAATGACGCAATTGCTTCTGCTCGATTTTCGTCAGGTCTTTCATAACTCACCGGTCTTCTGAAAAATTTGGGCAGAGGTTGGAAGGATTTGGAGCAACAGGTTTCACGGCAACGAATGCAATAATAATTCGCGTAGTTTTATTGCGAGGTGATAAATCGCGAGGAGGTGACTTGAAATTTGCGGCCAAGATAGCAAAGCCAATTTAACTTGTCAAGTCTTAGTTCGATAAAAACGGGCGTGCCTCCGCCACGTGTGATACTTGTTCGGGTTCGTTGCCATACCGCAATAATTTCAGCCACGCTTTTTTGCCCTGTCGCTGCGGTCTTGAATATCCTCTCCTTAGTTTACCCTGGAAATCTTTGCAAGCGAACCGGCGCAACATAGAGGACCAACCGCAACCCCAAAGTCCCACAGAAGAAAACAAAGCAAACAGAGGAGACAATGATTGGGAAATTCTCTTTGACTTTTTGATCTCTGTTTACTCCGTTTTCTCCGTGTAAAAGTCTTTGCTTTTTTTGCACAGATTGGACTCATTAGAACTAAAGCGCTTCGGTAAGCGCCTCAGTTATTGGTGGTAACACAGACCGCCGGTCTGTAAAAACGCCCGTCGGGCCGACAGGGTTACGATTCCTCACCAATAACTGAGGCATTACGCGCTTCACGGATTTCGCCTTGCCTATCTGTTCTTCAAATCCTACCTTTGCCGGCCTCCAATAAAATTCGCTTGAACCTTTCCTTGCGACGGCCATGCTTATCAAAAAAGAATTTTGCTTTGGGCTTTTTGCGCTCCTGCCTCGGGTGCTGTTTGCGCAAGATGTTCCCGCGGAGCTTGCAGAAAGAACGCAAACAGCACAAGCTGCTGTGCGCACAGAAGCGGAGTTGAAAATCAACTCCAACGTGCTGCAAGTCATGGCGACGATGGCGTCGCAGGGATATACGAGCGCAACGCATGCCGCGGCTGATTCGTTTTCAACTGCGTGGGTGCAGGTCGATACGCGCGGCCGCTTGCGGCTCGCACTGCGTGTGCATGAAATCAACGCCGCGCTGCTTGCCACATTGCACGCGCTCGGCTTTGAAATCGAAGCGACGACGCAGACTTTGAATATCTCGCGCGCACACCAACTCGTTACGGGATGGTTGCCGTTTGACCAAATCAAAACCGTCGCGGCGTTGCCGGAAATTTTTCACCTGCGCCCGGTTGATCGGCCGCTCACGCAAACCGGAGAAGTGCTGACCGCGGGCGACGCCATTCTCGGCGCGAATGCGGGTCGCACAACTTTCAATGTGAGTGGCGCCGGGCAGAAGGTGGGCGTGTTATCGGACGGCGTGAATCATTTGAGTGCGGCGCAAGCGAGCCAAGATTTGCCGGCGAGTGTGCAAGTGCTCAACCATCGCGTGGGCGGCGAGGAGGGCACGGCGTTGCTCGAAATCATTCATGATCTCGCGCCCGGCGCGGCGCTTGCGTTTGCCGACAACGGCTTGAGCGCCGCGGACTTTGCCAATAACATTCTACTGTTGCGCGACGCCGGTGCGAGAGTCATTTGTGATGACGTGCTCTATCTGCTCGAGCCGGCGTATGAGGACGGCATGATTGCGCAAACCGTGGCGCAAGTGGTTGCGCACGACGATGTGATTTATGTTTCCGCCGCGGGCAATCATGAGCTTGATCACTATGAAGCGGAGTTCGTTTCAAACGATGGCGATGGGTTTCATGATTTCAGCAATGCGCCATTGGATGAGTCGATGAACGTCACGATTTCCGCCGGCAGCACGATTCTGCTGGTGCTGCAGTGGAACAATGCCTTCGGTCGCGCCGCGGATAATTATGACGTGTTCATTTACGATTCGAACTTTTCCAGCATCCTCGCGCGCAGCACGGACGTGCAAAACGGCGACGACGATCCGCTCGAGTATCTTGAGTATCGCAATTCGTTCTTTTTGCCGCGCGTGGTGCAAATCGCAGTGACGAAAGTGAGCGGCGCAAATCGCCGCTTCAAGCTCTATACTCTGGGCAACGGCGTCACGCCCACGCAATATGCCGGCTTGCCGCAAGGCGCGATTTATGGACACGCGGCCGCGGAGCACGCGCTCGCCATCGGCGCGATTGATGCGAGCGATCCGGGGAACGACACCATCGAGCTTTTCAGCGCACACGGGCCGGCGCGCATTTACTCATATGACAATAACGGCAATCCCATTGCGTTCAGCGAGCGTTCCAAACCGGATGTCATCGCGATTGACGGCGTGCACACGAAAGTCGGGCAAGCCGGATTCTTCCCCAATCCTTTTTTCGGTACCTCTGCTGCTGCGCCGCATGCCGCCGCAATTGCTGCGCTCGCGCGCGAGATTGCGCCGGAGAAGTCTGCGCTTGAAATTAGTGCTGACATGCGCGGCTCCGCGATCGATCTCGGCGCGAGTGGCTACGATCCGATTTATGGCTTCGGCCGTGTGGATGCGATGGCCGCACTCAACACATTGGCGCGCGCCGACCTTGCGCCCGTGGCACTCGCAGCCGCTTCGAACCTCGAACCCGGACAGAATTTCAACGTTGCGCACGCCGTGCAAAATCTCGGAAAGGCAAACGCCGGAAGTTTTCGTATTGGTTTCTATCTTTCCACAGACAGCGTGATGACGCTGGCCGATACTCTGCTTGGGAGCCGGTCACTTTCGGGTTTGAATATCGGAGCCATAGATTCCGCCAACCTCTCGTTGCTGCTCCCCGCCGCGATTGCGCCCGGAAAATATTTTCTCGGCATGATTGTCGATGACGAGGACAGTGTGAAGGAATCCGTTTCTACCAACAACACCCGCGCGCTGGCAATGCAAGTGAGTTGTGCCAGCGATGGCGATATCAACCGCGATGCGGCGCTCACGCCGGGCGATGCCTTGTGTGCGTTCACGCTTTATCTGACAAACGGCGCCGGCCCGATTGAATGCCCAACGGCCTCGCTGGCATGCGCAAATCTTATTGCGGATGTCAATTGTGACGGCGCGGTGACGCCAGGCGATGCGTTGGCGATTTTCCAACGCTATCTGCAAGGGCAAAGTCCGGCCTCTTGTTTTGCGCGCAATTCTTCTCCCTCTCTTAACGCCGCGCCGGATAGTGGCATCATTTCCCCCAAAAAATCGCTGCGATGAATTGCTGCACGGGCGGCCTAATCCTTGCTTGAATTGAGCGCGTGCTCACACTTGGCTGCGTGAGTGAGAGTGTTTTTTTATCAACTTGCTACTCTTTATCCTACCCAAAATCTTCCTAGCTGCAGGCTCAAGGACTTGAGCGTGCTTCAGGTTGAAACAAGACGTTTCACGGTCGATCAATTTTGAACGTATTCCAAAACTTGCGCAGCCAACAGTGAAGTTCTCGGCAGGAAGCTGAAATCACGCCAGGCCGGTTCGCTCCTCAGGTTTTCTTTGGAGGCAGGCATGAACCCTTCCAACTTCTTCCGTCCGTTGTCGTCATGTGCGCAGCGTTGCACATTTTGGTTTGGTCTCGTGTTTATGTTTTCCGCGCTATCACCTTTAATGCTGCACGCGCAAGGCAATTTTTGTGACCCGCAAGCCTGTGGCTTCCGCTCGGTCTTTCCCATTTTGCAGGGCGGCCAAAAAGGCGTGCCCATTCGAGTTGAAAGCGGCGACGTGGTGTGCGTGGACATTCGCATGGAAAACAGCGCGGTCCCCATCGACGCATATGGCTATACGGTGCAATACGATCCCACACGCCTGACTTTGCAAAGCATTCAAAGCGGTGGTTTGGTGAGCGAGTTTTTGGTCGCGGACTGCAATCAACCAAGTCCGGGCACGGTAGTTTGTTCCGGCTTCGACGACGCCGTGATTCTTGCCAATTCTTCGGGCGTGCTGGCGACGCTGTGTTTTGTGGTGACGTCTCCGCCCGGCGTTTCCGTTGACAGCAGCAACATCGTGGTGACCAACTTGCTCGATGATTTGCAAACCATGGCCGCCTGCTGCAATCGCGTAGTTTGCACCAATCCAGTGCAGGAGCCGTGCAGTGGTGCGGCGCTGTATTTAACCCAAAGCGGCGCAGCGATCGGCACACCCGTGGCTGCCAAGTCAGGTGATACGTTCACGCTCACGGTTGGCATCAAAGACATTCCCCAGCCGGTGGACTCGTTCAGTTTCGCGATCAACTTTGATTCCGCCGCGTTGAAATTTGTGAAGGCGGCCTCGGGCAATCTGCTCGGCAATTTTTTGCAGAAAGAATGTCGTGAAATCTTGTCGGGCACTTTGACTTGCAGCGGCGCGAACAACATCGCGATTCCGGCGCGGAGCACGGGAACGCTGTTTGAAATAACTTTTCTAGCACAGTGCACGGTGGGCGACACCAGCGCCCTCACGCTGAGCACATTGGCAAAAGACTTCGCGGGCGTGCAAGCTTGTAACACGAGTTTCATCTGCAAAGGCTGCGAGCCGGCGAACTGTCCCGGCGCAGCTATTTACATTGCGCAGGCCGGCAAAAACCTCGGCGAGAAATTAACCGAACAAAACGGCGATTCGGTGCGCTTCGAGGTGCGTATCAAGAGCAACCCGCAAGCCGTTTCGGCTTATGGTTTCCGATTGCAATACGACCCGAATGTGCTTTCTTTTGGAAGAGCTTTGCGCGGCGCGCTCACGAACAACTTCATTGCCTCGACGGCTAAAGAGCTCGCGCCCGGAACGTTGGTGTGCGCCGGTTTCGGCGCCACCCCGATTCCGGCCAACAGTCAAGGCGCCCTGCTGCAATTCACCTTTGGCGTGCAATGCAACGTCGGCGATTCAACGGAGCTCGAAGTCACCGATTTGACCGACGACATTGCAGGCTTGCAGCCGTGCTGCAATTTATTTGCATGTGCGCCCTGTGATCACGACGGCGATCTCAATACCGACAAGGCGCTTTCTCCCGGCGACGCGCTGTGCGCATTTGAAATTTTTCTGAACGGCGGCATTCTTTCGGCAAGTTGCGATCTGCCCGCATTCGCATGTGAACTGATCGCAGCGGACGTGAACTGCGACAACGCCGTGACTTCGCGCGATGCGTTGGAGATCTTCACACGCGCGCTGCAAGGTCTGCCGCCGAGCGAATGCTTTGCCAAGCCCGCGTTGGGTTTTGCAGGAAAGTCCACTGCGCCCCTGCAATTGCAGTTGATCAACGGCAACGCGACGAGTTCAGACACATTACGCGTGCAAATGCGAATCATGCGGCCGCAAGCATTGCATGCCTTCGGCTTGTTGCTCCAGTATCCCGCGCGTGATCTGAAGTTTGTAGGCGTGCGCCGCACGGCAGCTACGCAAAACTGGTTCGCGCTCGATGGGCAAGAATATTTGCCCGGCATGGCGGTCATCGGGGGCTTCAATCTCAGCGCGCTCTCCGCTGAAACTCCCACCACCATTTTTGAAGCCATCTTTGTAAGCTCCGGCGCCGCGATCGATAACTCCACTTTTGCGATCGCCAATTTGACGGACGATTTCGCCAACGCAACTTTTACTTCCGCGCTCACAGCGACGCAAGTGAGCAAGACGCCGCGGCAATTCAAGCTCTATCAAAACTATCCCAATCCGTTGCAACTGCTCAATGCCGCGAGCGGAACCGCGATTCAATATGACTTGCCCGCGACGCTTCCAGCCGGCAGTGCGAAAGTCGAAGTGGTGATTTACAATCTTCAAGGTCAAGTCGTCAAACGCCTCTACTCCGGGCAACAAGCGCCGGGCGCATATACGCTCACGTGGGATGGTCGCGATGACGCGGGTGCAATGGCGCCCGCAGGCTCGTATCATTATCGCTTGCGCGCCGGCAGCTATATTGAGAAACGCAAGCTTGTGATTGTGAAATGATCTCTCAGTAAGTGCCACGCGCTTCCCAAGTGCGTGGCATTTGTATAGGGAGAACCGAAATATGAAGCTTCAAACTTTTTTAACTTTCGCTCTCTTGCTCATTGCGTTTGAGAGCCGTGGGCAAACTGGCTCGCTGCCCGAATTCGCTTATGGCGCTCGTGGACTGGCTTTGGGGCAGAGCGCCATGGCTTCTACGCGCGATGCGCTCGCCACGGCTTGGAACCCCGCCAGTGCTTCCAGTATGGAAAGGTTCACAACAACGTTTGCGCATGTGGGGCTTGCAGCCAGAGCTGATCTCTATGGTCTCGGCACGGTGCTTCCTTTTCGGCGGTTTGGGACATGGGGCGTGAGCTATTTTCGCTTGATCAATCCCGATATTTCTTTATCTGATGAAAGCGGCAGCTTCATAGGAAAAACCACTTTCAAACAAGAGCATTTGCTCTTAACCTATGGCCGCGAGCTTTCGCGCTCCTTGACCATCGGAGCCAATGCAAAATTCGTATGGCAATCCCTCCCTCCGAAATTTGCCAGCGGGCCGGAGAACGTGGGCATCGACTTGGGGGTGATTTATCGCGCGCCTGCAAAGCATGCGCTCACGCGCGATCACGCCTTCGGTTTTGCGATCGACAATCTTATGCAACCGGCATTGAACCTCAACAAGACACGCGAATATTTGCCGCGAGAGTATCGGTTGATTTTGGAGAAGAGCGTTCAGCGCGGCGAGCACCGCTTATTGGCCGTGGCAAACCTCGGCGCGCACGAAAAGAGGGAAGACTCCGGCACGGAAGTGCAAAGCCGTTTTGGAATCGAATACTCGCATCGCTGGCTTCCCACGCTGCGCATGGGGTTTCACAACGGCGAAATGGACCTCGGCTTCGGCGTGCAATTTCGCGCGTTGATTTTGGATTACGCCCTCCTCACGATGCCGGCATACGAAGGCGCCGTCAGCAGGCATGCCTGGTCGCTGACGTGCCGCTTTTGATGAAGCTTTCACTCGGATAATACGCATGCGCGGATATGTTCGCACAACAGTCCGCGCTCCTTCCTAATTTCTGCCATGCGATAGTTGCTCCGCGCCTTCTTTCCTCTCATTGCCGGCGCAATTTCAACAATCGCCTTGCTTCTTTTTTGAAATTCTATTATGCTTGCCGCGTGTTTGATCACGACTCTGGCTTCGCCAATCTCACATCCTTTCTCGCATGATTGAAAACACCACCCGCATTCGCGTGCGTTATGCCGATACCGATCAAATGGGCTTTGCCTATTATGCCAATTACCTCGTGTGGTTCGAAGTGGGTCGCACGGAAATGCTGCGCGCCATCGGCCTGCCCTATGCGGAGATCGAAAAAGAGAACGTCGCACTGCCGGTTTTGGAGGCGCATTGCAAATACCGCAAGGCCGCGCGGTATGATCAAATGCTGCGCGTGGTGAGCCGCCTCAAAGAAAAGCCACGCGCCAGCCTGCGCATCGATTATGAAGTCTTCGACGAAGCCGATCAACTTTTGGCCGAAGGCTACACCACGCACACGTTCATCAACGCCGAAGGCCGCCCCGTGCGTCCGCCGCAAATTTTCACGGCGAAGCTGCGCGAGTTTTTTGCTTGAAAAGTGAAAGCGTTTTGGAGAACATGAGCATGGCAATATCTCTTGTGATTGACTATCCCGCAATGCTGCCGGAAGCTTTGCAAAAAACCAAAGCCGAGTTTGAAGAGGAAGCTAAAATGGCAATGGCCGTCAAGTTGTTTGAGTTGAAAAGGCTCTCTTCCGGCATGGCGGCAGAGTTGGCGGGCGTTAGCCGCGTCACTTTTTTACTCAATCTGCAACGTTACGGCGCCCCCATGATCGCTTTGCGTGAAGAGGAATTGAAGTCGGATTTAGAACATGCCTAAAACCGAAGAGATCGTAATCAACACAGGCCCGCTCATCGCGATCATGGCGGCAATGGGCGATCTTGAAATTCTTTGAGCCCTTTACAAGAACCTTCTCGTGCCGTTCGAAGTTTGCGAAGAAATACACGCCGGTGGCGCGGAAGGATTGGGAATTGAATCCTTTGAACAAGCGGTTTGGCTGCAACGATGGCCTCATCATTTAGAGATTGCGCCGTTGCTCCGAAATTCTCTTGATCGAGGACAGGCATCAGTTATTCAGTTGGCACTAAATCAAAACCTCGAAACCGTCTGCATCGACGAAACGGCCGGGCGTCGCATCGCAAAGTTGAGCCATCTTCAAATAACGGGTTCCATCGGAATATTACTGCGCGCAAAAAGGAGGGGCTGCCGATTAAACTCCGCGATGCTATCGAACGCATGAAAGAACAGGGCATATGGTTGAGCAATCACGTCATAGCGTTTGCCTTGCGAGAAGCTAATGAAACGTAACGATTAAAAGACGAACGAACCATGCCCCTCCCCACCGCCTTCCATTCCCGCACCGCGCCGCTTTGCCGAAGTTATGATTGGCGCAATTGGGCCGGCTATCTCGCCGCTAGTGTTCATAGCAAAGAGGCGCGAGTTTTTTGCGTGATGAGTAGAGTTCAATCAAAACCTATTTGCAGCGAAGGAGAATACTCACATGTCAGTCATTGAGCTCATGCCGGCGATCAAGCAATTGAATCGCGAGGAAAAATGGCGCGTCATGCAATTCCTAATTTCCGAATTGGCGGAAGAAGAGCTTTTGCTCAAACCGAACACCGCATCTCCGGTGTGGTCGCCTCATTACGCCTTCGAGGCAGCGGATAAATTGCTTCACGTTTTGAAAGAAGAGGAGGAAGCACATGCATAACGCGCTGAGGTTTCCGTATTTGGCCATGGATGCCGCATTGGGTGCGGCCAGCATGATGCCTTTGTTGCCGTTCTCGATCACTTATCATCAGCGAACCTCTTCTGCCTTGGGCCTCCTCGATACGGGAGCATCCGTGAATGTTCTGCCGTTTCATATCGGCGTCGAGTTGGGCGCAACATGGGATCCCAATGCGGAAGCATTGCGATTGACCGGTAACCTCGCCACGTATGATGCGCAACCTTTAGTTGTTTCGGCGCAGGTTGGTCATTTTGATTCTGTGCGTTTGGCGTTTGCCTTGTCGCAAGCAGAGAACATTCCTGTGATTTTGGGTCAAGTGAATTTCTTTATGGCATTCGATGCCTGCTTCTTTCGCACACAACAAGCTTTTGAAATCCATCCCAAATGATTTTCACGAGAACTTTCCCCATGCCCCTCCCCACCGCTTTCCATTCCCGCACCGCGCCGCTTTGCCGAAGTTATGATTGGCGCAATTGGGCCGGCTATCTCGCCGCCAGCGTCTACGAACCTTCACATGAGCGCGAGTATTACGCCATTCGCAATAGCGCGGCATTGATCGACGTGTCGCCGCTTTTCAAATATGAAATCAGCGGACCGGAGGCATTGCGACTTGTCGATCGCATCATCACTCGCGATGCGACGAAGTGCGCAATCGGTCAAGTCATGTACACGCCGTGGTGCGACGAGCATGGCAAACTCATCGACGACGGCACCGTCTCGCGCCTCGCGGAAAATCATTTTCGTTTGACCTCGGCTGATCCGAATCTGCGTTGGTTTCAAGATTGCGGCTATGGCTTGCGCGCAGAAGTCGTTGACGTTTCCGACGAGCTCGCCGCGCTCTCTTTGCAAGGCCCGAGCGCCCGCAAAATTCTGCAACACGCCGCGAATGGAACCGACCTGGAGTCGCTCAAATATTTTCGCTTGACGCATGCAGAGATTGCGGGCGTTCCCGTCACCATCACGCGCACGGGCTACACCGGCGATCTCGGCTACGAAATTTGGAGCGCTCCCCAACATGGCGAGAAACTGTGGGACGTGTTGATGGAGAAAGGCAAAGGCTATGGCCTCATGCCCGTGGGCATGGTGGCTATGGATATTGCGCGTGTGGAAGCCGCGCTATTGCTTGCGGATATCGATTACGTCTCTTGCCACAAAGCGCTCACTGAAGCGCGCAAATCTTCGCCGCTCGAAGTAGGATTGGAATGGGCCGTGAAATTGGACAAAGCGGATTTCATCGGCCGCAAAGCCCTGCGCGCGGAAAAGCAGCGCGGCTCGCAGTGGAAATTCGCCGGCCTCGAAGTGAGTTGGGAAGCGATGGAAGAATTATTCGGCGAGCATGATTTGCCCGTGCGCGTTGCGGGCCGGGCCTCGCGCGTCGCGGTTCCAATTTACAAAAGCGGCCGGCAAATCGGTCAAGCCACGAGCAGCACGTTCTCCCCCATTCTCAAAAAGTACATTGCCATCGGCACGATTGAAAGCCGCTACGCCGCCCTCGGCGCGCAAGTCAACATGGAAATCACCGTCGAGTTCACGCGCCGGCACGCGCCCGCCACTGTCGTGAAAACGCCGTTCTTCGATCCCCCCAGAAAAAAAGCGTGAGCCTACGTTTGAGATTTGCATTTGTGAACCGTAATCAAACCACATGGCCGCGTCGCAATCAAAAAGAAAAAGAGCACACGCAAAGGCGCGAAGACGCTAAGGCATCGCAAAGCTTTTCTTTGCGGATTCTTTGCGTCTCTGCCCCTTTGCGTGAGGGCTTTTGTTTTTTTTTAATCATACTCTTTTGTCTCTTCACTTCACTGCACGCGCAAAGCCTCCTCTCTCGCCCCTTTCCTCTCATTCTCAACGAACGCCACTTCGCGTTCATCGCCTCACGCGACACACTCACGCGCGCATTGCCCGATAGCTTCATCATCTCCAACTCTGAAACGCTGCGTTGCGATACGACGATGTTTGTGCGCGGCCGCGATTATGCGATTGACTATGGCCGCGCGCAAGTCACTTGGTTCGGCGGCGCGACGACGTGCGACAGCTTGCGTTTGACCTATCGCATTCTTCCCGTGCGTTTGCCGCGCCGGCTCGCTTTGTTTGAATTAAAGCCGCTGCGTAGTGACAGCGCAACAGCAACGACCCCAAGCTCGAGCCGCACATTGCAAGCTTCGCGCGCAAGTTTCGCTTCGCGTTTGCCGGGCGCGAATCTTTCCACGCGCGGCAGTCTCACGCGCGGCTTGAGTCTCGGCTCCGAGCAAGCGTTGAAAGTCGATTCCGGTTTGCGCATGCAAATTTCCGGCAACGTGGCCGAAGGCGTGGAAGTGCTCGCCTCGCTCACGGATCAAAACACCCCCATTCAACCCGAGGGCAACACGCAAACGCTGCAAGAGATTGACAAAGTTTTTGTGCAGATCAAAAGCGCGCGTTTCAATGCCACGCTCGGGGATTTCGAATTGGCCTATGGCAACAGCGAGTTCGCGCGTTACAATCGCAAACTGCAAGGTGCGCGGCTCGAAGTGGGAAGAAAAAATCCGAATGAAACAAGCGCGGATTCTTCTTCACAATTTGACTTCACCATTTCGGGCGCAACCTCGCGCGGACAATATACGACGAACGAGTTCAACGGCATCGAAGGCAATCAAGGCCCGTATCAATTGCGCGGTGAGCGCGGGCAAATCGACATCATCATTCTCGCGGGCACGGAGCGCGTGTGGATCGACGGCGAGCCGATGAGCCGCGGCGAAAACAACGACTACGTCATCGAATACGGCAACGGCCAAATCACTTTCACGCGCAAGCGGCTCATTACAGCGGACTCGCGCATCACTATCGACTTTCAATTTTCCGATGAGCGCTTTCGCCGCAATCTGTACAGCGCACAGACGCATGCTTCCACGTGGCGGCGCAAAATCAATTGGCAAACCACGCTCTTGCGCGAAGGCGATGACAAAGACAATCCGCTCGGCTTCACTCTTTCCGAAGATGATGCCGCAGCGTTGGCGCGTGCGGGCGATAGTCTCGCGTTTCGCGACGGCGCGGTGCGCGTCACTCCGCCGGAGCGCGGCGACTATGTGCGCAGCGATTCGATTTGGGTTTATGCGGGCAAAGACTCGGGCGATTACGACGTGCGTTTTTCAGATGTCGGCGAAGGCAACGGCGATTATCGTTATCGCGGCTTCGGTCACTTTGAATTTGTCGGCAAGCGCCAAGCGCGCTATCTCCCCATCGTTTTGCTCACGCCCGCTCGCCAACATGAAGTGCTCGACAATCGTTTCGAATTCAAACCAACGCGCGGCGTGTCGTTGATCAGCGAGTTGGCGATTAGTCGTCTCGATCTCAATCAATATTCGAGTTTGAATGACGACAACAATTCCGGCCAGGCTTGGCTTGCGGCTTTGCAGGTTGATAAACAAAAGCTGCATTGGAGAGGAAAAGCTCTCGGCGAAATCGATTTGCAACTGCGCTATCGCAACAAGGCCGAGCGTTATCGCGACATTGACCGCAGCGACGTGGTGGAATTTAATCGCCGCTGGAATCTTTCTTCTGTGCAAACAAACACGCGCGAAGAGATTTTGGAGTCGGTCGTCAATTATTCTCCCATTGTTGGCTGGCGATGGAGCGGCAGTCTCGGTTCGCTGCAACGCGGCGCGGCGCAAAACTCTTCGCGTTGGGAAGTCAGCACGACGCTCAATCGCACACGTTGGCCGGAGTTGCGATATCAAATCGAAAACATCGCGCGGGAAGAAACGAGCACGATCAATTCAAAGTGGCTGCGCCAGCGCGGCAATGTGAATTGGTCATTGTGGAAATTGCGGCCGCAACTCGGTTATGAAAAGGAAGATCGCGAAGACGCCGTGGTTGATTCGACCGGTGGATTTCGTTTCGAGAGCATCACTGCAGGCATGGGCGTGCAAGTGCGGCGCGGTCTCAATTTTTCTTTCTCACAAAACGAACGCCGTGACGATACGCGCACGGCCTCGGGCATTCTGCGCAAGTCGCTCGCAAACACGCAAAGCTATGGCTTCAATTTGGAACAATGGAAAAATCTTTCTTTGGGATTGAGCTACACGCATCGCGAAAGAGAGTTTGCAGATTCGCGCTTCGGCAATGACACGCGCACGGACCTCGCGGATTTGCAGGCGCTGTTCTCGCCGTGGCGGCGCGCGTTGACCACCGATTTGCATTATCAAATCACCAACACGCAGGCCGCGAAGCAGGAGCGCGTGTTCATCAAAGTGAATCGCGGCGAGGGCAATTATCGTTTCGATCCCGACTTGAACGACTACATTCCCGATCCGGTGTTCGGCGATTATATTTTGCGTGTGCTCAACACCGAAGAGTTCGTGCCCGTGGTGGAAGTGCGCGTGCGCAGCAAGATTCGTTTGAAGCTCGCGCAGTTGTTGGAAGGAGAGAAGCCCAAAGCCGAAACGCCGCCGCGTCGCCGGGAGTGGTGGCGACGATCACTCGCAAAACTTTCCACCGAAACCTTTTTGCGTTTGGAAGAACGCACGCAAGAGCCGGAGGTGTGGGAAATCTATCGTCTCAATCTTTCGCGCTTTCAAAACGAGGCGACGACGCTCTTCGGCGTGCAAAGCTTGCAGCAGGATTTGCACGTGTGGGAGAACCAGCGCGACAAGTCCGTGCGCTATCGTTTCACTGCGCTACGCGAATTGAATCGCCAGCTTGTCGAGGGGGGCTCGCGCCGCGAGCAGTCGCAGCACGAATTGCGTCTCACCCTTGCGCTCTCGCCGAAACTCAGCAGCCAAACCGAATTGAAATTGAACAATGAAAACGTGCGCGTGAATATTGCCGGCCGCACGAGCCGTTTCGTGCGCAGCCGCTCCGCCGAGTTTGAGTTATCGTATCGCCCGCGCCCCATGCTGGAGTTTGCCAATGCCGCCGCGGTGATTTATGACCGCGATTTGTATCAAACCACAACGCGGCCGCAACTCTCCGTGCTTGCGCTTTCCATGCGTCCGCGCGTAACGTATTCGCTGCGCGGCAAAGGAAGATTGAGCAGTGAGATCGAATGGGTGCAAGTGAATGCTTCACCCGCTGGTGAAGTGTTGCCCTACGAACTCGCGCGTGGCAATCGCGAAGGCACGACGTTGCGATGGAATCTCGCGTTCGAATATCGCGTGACTGGCAACGTCAATTTCTCGCTGTCGTATTTGGGCCGGAAAGAAGCGGATCGCGAACAGATCGCGCATTTGGGGAAGATGGAGATGCGGGCTTCGTTTTAGAGGTGCGAAAAGAGCTTTGTGTATCACTACTCGCGATGAATCGCCGCATACGGACTCGCATGTTCGATGATGTGAAACAATAGGACGGGCACAGCCTCGCAAATTCATCACTTGTGAAGTTGAAGTCACGGCTGCGCCCTCTGCAGCAAAAAATATTAGCCGCAAGCGATCATGCCCGCTCAACCGCGGCCTTAATATCGTTTAGGTCTTGCAGGATGGCCTTTTTCAACACCCCCTTGAACAGAAACATCGGACTCGACCGTAACTTTGCACCGATGCCTTGAGCCTTGGTTTCATGAGAACTCGTCAATGTCATGCCGCGATCGCTCTCTGAAATACGATTGGTGGTGATGAATACAAAGCCATCACTTTCAGCTCTGGTTTTGTAGAACTCGTTCTCAGCAGCGTCAGTGATCCACTTTTCCACGGTAGCGGGTTTCCCGAAATACATTCGGGTCTCTCGCCACCTGAGTCCGACAAGCCCGTTGGCCGGTTTTTCGAGAACCTCAATCTTCTCGATGCCGCTGATGATTGCCGCGGCGTTCTCGATATTGGTGATTGCGGCCCAGATCGCCGATTTGGATCCGTTGATGGTTACCTGTGCTTCAACGATCATCGCGTGCCTCCTAAGGTTCGAGTGATGGTCTATACCACAATGCAGAAGCTGCGACTTCTCACTTCATGGCTTCTGTAATTTCGCGCGGCTCACGCGTAGGCGTCGCTTTATCCGGCCAGTCCCAAAAGAAAAGCTCGTTGGCGTCCAGGTCCCTGACTACCAGCGTCGGTTGTCCCCAATGGACGCGCTCGGTTTGGATACTTTTTGCCGCAATGTGTTGACGTAATGGCGCAATTTGATCGTCCTCAAGGCCGATATAGACTCGTCCATGGCCGGCCCGGTTTTGGGTCCGTTCGTCAATTTGATTGAGGATCAACTCGAAGCCGAACAGACTGGCCTGAAACACAAAGGTCGGACTCTCTTGTGGAGATTTCCAATCCACCGAGAAGCCAAGCTGCTCCGTGTAGAAGCGCAATGCGGCCTCAGCATCGTTGACGAAAAAAACACTTCTCGCATAGAGATTGTTCATGATTCTTTCCGATTACCGCCGGCGAGGTAATGCCTCAGTTATTGGTGGAAAACGTAGCGCAGACATCTTGTCTGCAGGCAGGAAGCCTGCGCTACTCCACCCGTAACTGAGGTATTACCCGACGAACTGTATTTCATCTTGATGTCTTCAGGTGTCGTGTATGCGCGCCAGACTTTCTTGATGGGCGCTGCGACGGTGGTTTCAACATTGATCTTCATGGTGTGTCTCGTTACTTCAATACAAATGCCTTCTTTGCCAATTTTTTCCCGTTGACTTGGATTTCGATCTCGTGTTTCCCCGGATACAGCGTGCGCGTTGTCATGCGTTCGCGCAGCATGTGGCGTTTCGAAATGGGAACGGGCTGATTTTTTGCGAGCGTGAGCTTGACGAGTTTAAAAACCTTTTTGCTGTTCAGTTTTCCCGCTTTGTTTTGGAAATAGAGAATGTAGTCAATGATAACGTTCGCCTCTTCGCGCGAGGTGATCGTGAATGAAAACTCCAGCGCCGTGTTCATTTTGACTTCTTTCGGCACGAGAAACTTTGACACGCGCACTTGCGGCTCGTGGGAAAATCCGAGCATGCGCATGGCTTTCGGGTTGCCCTGCTTGACGAGCGTGCGGAGCGCATGACGGATGACAAAATCCATTTCTTCGGGTCTTTGTTTGTTAGATTTCTTCCATTTGGCGAGCGTGAGCAGCGCCAGCTCGGGATCGATTTTTGAGATATCGTTGATATGATTCGCGACCGAGCGCGTGACAAACCGCGTTCGATCAAAAAACAAATTGTCGAGTATCGGCAGCGGCGCCGTGATCGGAATGTTGACTTTCTGCGCCCACGGAAGTTTGGGCCGCGTGCCTTCGCTGGCGAGCCGGCGCACGTGATAGTGGGAAGCTTTGCTCCAATTTAGGAGCGCCTTCAGCGTCTCTTGGGGAAACGCATTAAGGAAATATCGAATCGCATCTTCCGCGGAGAAGCGTTGTGTTATTTCGCGCAATGCTTCGAGCGAGAAGTGCAGATGTTTTTCCGTGCAGCCGTAGCGCGCGACGTATTCCCCATACGCGGCATAGATGAAATCTCCGAAATCGTCATCGGAGAGCTCCGGATTGTTCGGCGGCGGCAGAGCGCGAAGCATTAGGCGCACCGCCTGCTCGTAATCGTCCGGCAGGAATTGTCTGAAGCGATCCGCGATCCACGTAATTCGCGCCTTTAGTTCAAGCTCGGGAAATTTCGCCACCACGTTGCGCACAAACTCGTCCGTGTTGAATGACGAATACACGCGCCGGATTTCTCCGGCGATCTGCTCGACTTTTGATTGGTTGAAGAGAAGGTCTTTGAGGAGCACTTTTTCTGTCATAGATTTACACGGTATAGTCCATCAAGCTCAGAAAAAAAATCTAACTTTTTTCCAACGGATAGAAACAACCCAACGGATGAAAAGCTCTTTATCAGTTGGGTTGTTTCTATCCGTTGAAAATCTTTTTACTGCTCGAAGGGCCAAGTTTTCAGCGCATATGAAAAAACTTGCTTAGACCCTGAGCGCACCACGGAACGCCCTTGCGGCATAGTAAGACTCTGCGCCGTTGTGATACACGAAGACGTGATCGTAGCGGCGATCACAAAAGAGCGCACCGCCGAGTTTTCGAATCGCAGCCGGCGTTTTTATCCAGCTTGAGGTTTTCGTGTCGAACTCGCCAAGCTGCTGCAGCTCGCGATATTGTTCTTCCGATAAGATTTCAATGCCCATGTCAGCCGCCATATTCATCGCGCTATCTTTGGGTTTATGTTCCTTCCGTGCCTTCAACGCTTCATGGTCGTAGCAAACACTTCTGCGGCCTGCAGGACTTTCCGCGGCACAATCATAAAGAATGTATTCGCCGGTATTCTTGTCGTAGCCCACAACATCCGGCTCTCCGCCGGTTCTTTCCATTTCATGGAGCGACCAGAGTTTTTCCGCATTCGCTTCCAGCTTGGTTTGTACTACCGCCCATTTAAGCCCTTCGTGGCGGTTCATGTTTCTCTCAAAACGGGCTTGCAACGCGCTGAGGAGTTCTTCGCGTTGTTTTGCGTTGAGGGCTTTTGGTTTTGGCATTTCAGTTTTTGCCTTTCTGTTTTCTAAACGCCTTTAGTATCTCGACAGTCAATTCAGTGCAAAAAGAGCAAAGATTTTTCCAACGGATAGAAGAACCCAACTGATCACGCTCCTTGCATCCGTTGGGTTTTTCCATCCGCTGGAAACTTTCTTTTGGGCTGCGACTGGTTCGTATTGTGTCATTGCTCTCAAACAAAGATTGCTGTGACTTTCTGCTCCTCAGTCGTAACGCATGACTGCACCTGCACACAGGATCATTTCAGCCGCACCAGCTTGCCTTTGCGGCGCACGATGTTCTTATAGTCCCACTGAATGTCGCGCGCTTTTTTGAGCCAGCGCTTGAGCGCCTTGAGATCGATCTGGCGCGCGTCTGTATATCGCGCTTCCGCGGCTTTGAAGCTGCCTTCGTTCTGCAATTCTTTCTCTTCAAACGACTGGCCGCTCCAAAACAACAGACGGACGCACGATTTCAATTTGCTATAACCGACAACGGGATTGCCATCCAGAAACCAAACGGGATGAGCGTGCCATATTTTATTTTCCGCCTCCGGAAGATTTTTGTCGATGGTTTCGGCAAGCAGATCGCAAATCTCGCGATCCGCCGGAGCCAGTGACTTGTTGTATTGAACTGTGTCGGGATGCATTGCAGCTCCTGGTTAGGCGTTTGGTGTTGTACTGCGAACTGAACGTGCCATCACAATGTCTCGCTGCAGATCAAGCCCCAATTGGAAAATGTGCTCGCCCACTTCCATGAACCCGAGTTTTTTATAAAACGAAATTGCTCTGGGATTTTTCTCCCACACGCCGAGCCACACCACCTCGACTTGGCGCTGCTCCATTTGCGCAATGCACGCGGACATCAAATCTTGCGCAATGCCTTTGCCCTGCCACGGGTTTGCCACATAGAATCTTTGAATCTCTCCAGCGCGATTCGCCGAGATACAGTTCGGAGCGTGGCCGTAACGAAGCTGCGCAAACGCGATAAGATTCCCGCTCTCTTCGCACACCAGCGTGACTATTTCGGGATTTGAAATTTCCGCGGCTTGCAGCGATTCGCCATAGTTGGTCTTGCAATGAAGATTCATGTCCTCAATCGTATTCGCGCCGCCAAACGTTTCTCGAAAGGTTCGCTCCGCGAGCTCGGCGAGTCGCGCGGCATCGGAAAGTGTTGCAAGTCGAATCGTTGGCATTGGTCTCTCCAAAGCGTCGAAACTATTATCTCAAGAGCCAAATCAGCGCAAAAAAAGCAAAGACTTTTCCAACGAATAGAAGAACCCAACTGATCACGCTTCTTGCATCCGTTGTTTTTTTCTTCCGTTAGAGACTTTCTTTTTGGTTGCGGCTCGTCCGCGTTGGGTTAGGCCGCGCCTTATCACTTTGGCGGCTTGGCGTCGAGAAAGTCATTTATCATTGGGACGATGATCGCCATGCGGTCCATCAGCGTGACGTGAGTTGCGTCGGGAAGGATGGCCAATCTGGATTCCGGGTGCGGCCGAATGTCGCCGTGAAGGTCGCCGCCTTTCAGGCGGTACATTTCCGCGATGTGGTCGAGCCTTACTCCGTCGGCGTCGCCGTGGATGAAGAACATCGGCGCCGTGCTGGCCTTCAGTTGGTCGGCGCTGAGGTCTTGCCCTTTCGAAGACGAGGCGATGAGTCGCTCGACGAGCTTCGGAAAGTCCTCTGGAGTCGGGCTGAGCTTCTTGTAGTCGTCTTCAAGGGGCGAGCCTTTGAAGACGTCCGCGGTGAGATTCGCGAGCGCGTCGAGCCCTTCCTTGACCGCGCCGTCACGGCGGAACATGGACGATATGACGACCACCTTTCGCACTTTGTCCGGATGACGGATCGCGCAGTGCATCGCGACGCCGCCGCCCATGCTGTAACCGATGAGGTCCGCGCGTGGGATTTTGAGGTGATCGAGCAGCGCTGCCACATCGTCGGCGAGGTTTTCGTCAGTGATGTCGCGTGGGATGTCCGCCGTGCGCCCATGGCCCTGCATTTCGACGGCAATCACTTTCCGCGTTTTGGAGAGCTCGCCGATCCACCCAGTCCAATTGTTGGTGATGGTCATGAACGCGCCGTGGAGCAGCACCACCGGATCGCCGCTGCCGTGGACTTCGTAGTACATTTTGAGCCCGTTGACCGGCGCGTAGCCCGTCGTTGGTTTTTGCTGCGCTGATACGACGGCCGCCAGGAGCATCGTCAGGATAAAAGCTGTTGTCTTCATGTTTGATCTCCAATAGTCATTATACGGCCCCAAAAATCGGCAAAAGCCGCACGACTGTGCAGCGTAAGTTCGAACTACGTTTTGAGAATAGCACGCCGCAGTTTCTGCGCGACAATGCAATTAGCCTTTAACCAAAACAGCAGGCGGATGCACGCTTTCAATTTGCTATAACAGACAACAG
>JBBILN010000044.1:0-68863 GCA_037444905.1 bacterium
AATTTTCATTGAAAACACAAAGCTTAACCCTGACAACTGCGGAAGTTGGGCTAGGAATATATGCGCAGCAGGATAGGAAGCAACAATAGAATTGCTGCAACGATTAGCGTCACGATGCGAACCAGGCTCACCGGTGCGCGCAGATATTCGAGCGCCAGGCTCACAAGTTTTTCACGCCCAAACTGTTCGACCGTTGCAGCATTCACACGAGTGCGCCCCTGCGCTTGGAGATCATCGAAGAAGTCGTTTAGGAAAATTAAATTCGTGGCTTGCAGAACTCTGTGCATCAAATAACGTGAGATGATTTTGATGGACGAAAAGAGCTTGGAAGAACTTTGTTCGTGTTCCGTGGTCTGTGGCAAGCTTTCATTGGTTAAGAGCTTTTTGAATTCGACGATCGACATGCCCTCCTGCCCTAGCGGAATTTTGGCGATGAGCCGGGCCATGCGCGGCGCCAAAAACTCCTGCACACGTTTTTCCAAATCCCCCGCTTTGCGCAGGATGGCGCCGGAGAGCGAAAGCAGCAACCCCGTGGCCCATCCGCAAAACGTATACACACCGACGAGCAACACCGCGGCCACTGCGCGCAGAAGACCATCGCTGTGTAGTAGGTGCGGCGCAATGCCGAGTCTATAGACATACAACCCTGCAATGAAAAAGATAATTCCTCCCAGCACAGTCGCTCCAAAAGTGCGCAGCATTGCTCACTCTTTCTCGCGTTGCAATGGCATCGGGAAAATGCTCCGAACCGCCTGCGGGAGGCGCGACTCGTTGCGCAGCGTGCCGCCGGCTTGAAAATCTGTGCGCCGCACTTTGAAAACGCGCCGCACAGCTAGATAAGCTTTTCCTTCTTCAAGCGCTCAAAGCTCTTCTTGGTCAAAACCGCCAGCTCGCGCAGCAAATCATCGTCAAGCGTTTTGAAGTTGAAGCACGACTTGCCCTGCATGCGTTTTTTGAGCATGATTGAAACGTCCTTCAACAGCTCCGGGAACATGTACACGGGCATCAGGTGGTAACTGACGTAGTTCTTTTTGATCTGCACCGCGGCGAAGAACAACTCTTTTTGATACTTCTCGGTGTGGGGCGTGTTCAAATAATAATTCTCCGGTGCGTTTGCTTTGAGCACCATACGTTTTTCGTATTCTTTGAGAATCCCCTTGAGGCGTTTGAATGTGCTTTGAAAGTCTTCTGCTTTAGGCATGGCTGCTTTGCCTTTAACATTTGTGAAGGTGTGACAGGGCAAGAATTTCGTGCAACAGAATGTCGCAACTTATCGTCACTGCGCAATGCTTGCTGAACGCGGAGGCAATCTACACCTAGAACAAGATTTCCGCAAGCACTTCTTCTGGTCACAGCTTCGAGGCCTCGTGCTCGCGCAGCAAACGCAACAGCTCGCGCAGCGCAACCGGCTGGGCGCCACGCCGGCGATTTTCCGCGGCAATCTCAAACGCGATGCGCCATTGCTTCATCAACACGCGATAGGCTGTGAAGAGGCCGTTGCGGGGATCGTAAATGTTCGTGGCTTCGGAAGTGACGCCGTTCAGCTCAACGATTTTGAAATTCCGGCCTTGCTTGAAATCTTCCACCGAAGGCGTGCGAATATCATAGCGGCCGAAATAGAAGCCGGAAAACTTTTTGCTGATCTGATCGAGCGCCGCGCGCAGCTCCGGGGTCTTTACTTCTGCTCCCTCTAAAAACATGGCGCCGCGACAATGCGTGCCGATCTCGACGAGTTGCACAGTTTCCCCCTCTTGGGGAATTTCGTAGAGGCGTTCTTTGTGTTTGTTCAAATAAAATGGCGCCATGCACACCGCGCGCTCGTCTTTGAGTATCAATTCTTCCAGTGTGCTTTTGCCATCGCCAATGACAGAAGGAAAGCGTTTGTCCGTGATCGCATAAATGTCTCCTTCCGCTTGCGCCGGATAGCGATAATAAAACACGCCGAACTCATGGCCATAGGCATACTCCTGCGCGATGACCGGATGATCGGCCTGGCGCAGATAGCCTTCGAGCTGTGTCTCGGAGCGAATGATCGCCACGCCTTCGCCGCGTTGCCCGGCATTCGGCTTGAGCACGATGGGGAAGGAAAGATTGTGGTCGGATATAAAGCGGCGCGCCGCGGCCAAGCGTTGCTCGAAGTTTGGCGCCTCGAGCAACACGTGTCGCGCGACATACCCGTCGGCTGCAGAGAGATTGCGTAAGATTTCGGCTTTGGATTCACCGATAAATCCGCTCGCATAGATGCCGGGATTGGTCACGGTGAAGAGTGTGAGCGAGCGATGCTTGATCGCCAAATAGATCACGTAAAGAATGACGGGAGGATAGAACATCCACATTGGCCAAAACTCCCACCGCGTTTTGCGCCGCCACGAAGAGAGCAACAATCTTCGCCCGCGAAAACTGAACAGCGGCAGAATGAGCTTGAGCATGAGCCAAAAGCCGAGCGCGAAAACGCCAAAGGTGAGCAAAGCATAATTCGAATAAGCGGTGAGATAATCCATCATTTGGCTTCCCAGCAGGGTTGCCAAACCCACCAAGAGCGGCGTCCACAAAGCGGCGGCGATCAAAAAATAAAATGCAAACTTCCAGAAGCTCGCGCTCATTAGGCCTGCCGCAACATAAGTGGGTAAGCGGCTGCCGGGCAAGAAACGACTGAGCAGTATGGCCTTCACGCCTTCGCGTTCGAACCACTGCTCGCCTCGCGCGAGCGCTTGCGGTTTGATGATCCACGTAAACGGTGCGCGTGTTAGTACGGGCTCACGCAAATATCTGCCTGCAAGAAACAACAACAAGTCGCCGAAATAGATGCCGAACAAACAAGCCAGCGTTGCAGAGAGAAAACTCATCGTGCCTTGGGCCACGAGCAAACCCGCGCCAATGCAGGTCAAATCCTCGCTCACCAGCGTGGCAAAGGCGAGCAAAAGCACAAGCACGAAGAGCGTGATGCCGTGCGGCTTTGGGACGGTATTCGGATCAAACGGTGCGAGGCTGCGCGCGATTTTTTGCGCCTCCGCCTGCGCGCGAGTGAGCGCCTGCCCGTGCTCGGCTTTCTGCACGAAGGCAGCGATGGCGCGCATGATCTCTTGCGGTTCGCTGAAGATCAAGCCGTGGCCGCCGTTTTCATAAAGAAGCATTTCGCTTTGCGGCAGAAGGCGTTCGTGCTCCAATGCCGCGGCCACCGGCACAAGGCCGTCATCTTTTCCATGAATGATGAGCGCCGGGCCGCTATAACTCTGCAAAATGTTTCGGAGCGGGCGTTGATCGGTATCATAAAAATTGCGCGCATACGCAACATTGAGATAAGCATCATCCATGTAACCAAAATGCGGAAAACCCTCCTGCAGCAACCACAGACCGCCAAGCTGCACGCCGTGAATCAAATGATTAAGCTGATAATTGCCGAACAGCTCCAACTCTTGCACGCCAATGGCAGACAGCAAACAGAGTGATTGCACGCGTTGCGGCGCTTGCGCGATTAATTCCAATCCCACTCCCCCTCCCATGCTGTACCCGACAATGTGCACCCGCTCGATCTGCAACTGCTCGAGAAGCTGCAGCAGATAAGCAGCATGCGCGCGCACGGAGTAATCCGGAATATTCCACGTGGAGCCGCGAAAGCCGGGCAAATCGGGAAGGAGCACGCGGCAAGTTTTGGCGAGAATCGGCGCTGCCGCATTGAAGGTTTCGGATGCCACCGGCGTCCCGTGCAAGAGCAATACGACCGGCGGATGCTCGCGGCCTTCCGGTTGCAGATCGCGATAGGCGAGTTGGATCGTGTCGCCGAGAACTTCGCCATTTTTGATGACTTTGAGTGTGGCGGTGCGTTGATTCGGGCGCGGACGAGCAGTGGGACTCTGCCAGCGCACGAGATGAGAGAGCGCGAGGAGAGTGAGATAAAGGATGAAAAGAGTTTTGCTCATTTTGCAGAAAAGCTTTCGGCAGATGCAGCTTGCGTGAGGCGCAAGCTCAAACACTCCGGCTCTGCCGCGGTGCAGGGCGAAGCAGAAACATATCGAAACACGGCTTCGGTATTGGTAACACGAACGTGACTGAAGCTTACCGTCTCCGCATCGTGGCGATGCATGCAAACCGAATAAGCGCCGCGCTCCGGAATATGGCTGCGATGAAATTGGGCAAGGGTTGCGCGATCGCGCTTCGCACGGGCCGGTGTGAGCTTGGCAAAACTCGCTTTGCGCGAAGCGATGACTTCATTCGTGGCGAATGAAGAAGAAGTCACGGGCAGATCCGCATGCGCCAGTCGTCGCGCTTGCAAACTCGCGCCGTTCCACTCTGCCATGCGAAAGCCTCCGCGCCATTCGAACGCGAGCAGAACGAAGGGGCGATATTGTTCGAGGGGTTCGTTTCGCAAGCGTTGCTCGAACACCTCTGTTGAGGCGCAGTTCATCAATTCCGTAAGCAACAAGCCGCGACTGCGAAAATCTTTTCCATCAATTCCCCCCTTGAGGGGGGTTAGGGGGGTGTTCTTCCTCGCAACAACAGCGCTTAGTTTCGAGAGCGTTTCATGATCTAGCGACACCCCCCTGGCCGCCCTCAAAGGGGGAATAATCTCATCACTCAAGTGGGCGACAAGATTTGCGTGCGGATAATGATTCACCAAGCACAACGTCACGCCGAACTCATTCACACCAAACCACGAGCCGCCGCCGTCGAGGTCGATGGGCGCGAGATAACGCACGCCGTTGCGTTCGGCATAAGCGGGCGGCAATGCCGGTTTGCGAGTTTTCAACTCATCGCGGTTGCAGAAGACTTCATAGCCGTCTGCATTTTGCAGCCACGTCACTGTGCACATGCTTGCAAAGTTTGGCGATGTTTGAGGGTGGAAGGCGCGACGCCGAAATCCGGATGCGGCTCGAAACCGTGCAGACGCAGGATCATGGCGATGAGGGCGTAATGGTGCACTGTGTGGCTCACGAGGAACTGCAATTCGCGCCGCACGGTGGTGGCGCTCCACACCGGCACCGTTTCATGAGCCGGGCTGCTGTCCTGCTTCACTTGCACGTGACGGTCTTCATCTTTTTCCTCGAGTTGGCGCAGTGCTGCGATGATCGTGGCAAGGTGAGCGAGCGCATATTGCCGATCGGTTTCCATGCGCACGTCGCGCGTACGCGCATCATAATCGATCTTGCCGGTTTGCCAGCCGGCAAGAAAGCTTTCATAATGATCCAAGCAATGGCGGAGATGTTGTCCCACGCCGCTGCCGAAGGCCAGTGGAATGATCTTGCCATACAAATCGTCATTCATCTGTTGCAGCAGCGCCAATGCTTGTTGCAAATAACCGATGTTGTCGTCAATAAGACTCTCGCGATAAGTCATAGTTCTTCCATTTTAACGACGGGCGTGAATTGTTTTGTAATCAATGCGTGTAATTTATCCGCCAGTATTTTGCGGTCGCTTGCGAGCACCATGGTCTCGCCAAAAACGAGCGAGGCGTGAAAGCTCGCGAGTTTCAGCAGATTGAAGAGATGCGCGCCAAACGTCATGTCGGCCCACCAACACACGGAAAGATGAGCCGGCGCTTCTTCAGGCGGCGTGCGATAACCGATACTGGCGTATGCGACCGGCTGTCGGCGTTGCACGGCCAATTCCAAGAGCGAGGGTTTAAACGGAAGCACGCGTGCGCCGAGGGAACTGGTGCCCTCGGGAAACACTACGATGCCTTCACCCTCTGCGAGCGCTTCCTCCAGCAAGCGATTCACGCGCACAACGTCTTTGCGGCTGGTGCGATTGATGTAAATCGTCTTCATGCTCGTGACGAGATGTCCGATGACCGGCCATGAGCCGATGTCGTTGCGTGAGACGAACAGGCAATCGAGCTGCGTGGCCAGCAGTAAGACGTCGATGTAACTCAAATGGTTCGTGACCAGAAAAAACGGCGGCTGCGGCGCGCTGCCTCGCACTTCGATCTTCATCCCCATGATGCGTGCTATCGTGCGCGACCAATTGCGGAAATTCCACGTGCGCCACTTATTGTCGCGGCGCCTCGCCAAAACATGAAAGCCACGCCCGATTTGCCACAGGAGATAGTAGCCCAAAGTCCCGAGCGCCAGCAACAGCAATTTGCGAAGAGCGCGCAACGTTTTCATCTAAAAAAATAGCTCAGGGTTTTTTCGTCCATGGCTTGCACATCGAAGATGGTCAAGTAATCGATCGTCTTGAAGCGGCGATCGAGCGCGGGCGGGCCGCAAATTTTCGCGCCGATCATCAAATAGATTTTCATCAAACGCGGAATCTTTGCTTCTTGCGTTCCGCTCGCGCGGAAGTTTTCATCATAGCAAAGGTATTGCGGCTGCGGAACGATTTTATACTCGGGGTGAATGTGCCGTTGCGCCACCAAATAGTCCATCACGCGCTTCCCCTCTGCCGGATCCTGGCTCGTCAATGAACAGCAGCCGAACAGATAGCGCTTGCGATTGTGCGCGAGATACTGCGCCAAACCGCGCCATAAAAGATAGAGCACTTGAATGTTGCGATACTCCTGCGCCACGCACGCGCGCCCGAGCTCCACGGATTGCTGCACGACTTCTGCGGGCAAAAGCGAGAGATCAAATTCGCTGGCAGAATAGAAATGCTCGACGCCTCCGGCCATTTCCAAAGTTTGCATGCGGTACGTGCCAATGGCTTCGTTCGCTGCGGTGTTCCATACGATGATATGATGACAATTGGCGTCAAACTCATCCTCATCGCGACCGGAAGCATACGACGAATCCAAGCCTTCCCCCAGCTCCAAATTGAAGATGTCAAAGCGCAACTTGAGAATGGTATCCAGCTCGGCACGGTTTTGCGCGAAGCGCAACAAATATTTGCCTTCGGAAATTTCAAGATTGGGAAGGTATGTAGCGAAGCGGGGATATGACTCGCCTTCCGAATTGCTCATGGTGTGACCTCTTTCCTTCCTCCGTAACCTAGCGCGACTGTTTGCAGAGCATTTTAAATTTAAAATTGAAAATTTCCAATTTAAAATTTAAAAAAATGCTTTACTCCAAGACGCGATAAGTCTTCGGATCGGCACGCAAGACTAGAAGGTTGTCGTGTTGCCAAACCTCGCCGGAAATTTCAACCGGCCTCGCAACCATTTCGAGTATCTCTTGATTGACGGCGTGACCCTCGCTCGAAACGAGCAAAACATAACTGACCTCGTTTTGTTCGTTGCGCACGATGAGCACCGGCGGGCTGCCGCCGGCAATGCAGCGCACGGCACAGGCTTGGTGCGTTTTCAATTCGCCGGGATTCATCACGCCGAGAAAGCATTTGCTGTCCACGATTTCTCCGGTGAGCGTGAATGTGCCGAGCGCTTGCGGCTGCGAGGCTGAAATCATTCCGGCCTCGACTTGCAACGTGATGGTATTCGGCACAAGTTCGATCATGGCTTGATCGTCGCGATAAATCAGCGTGCCTTCGAGCTTCACGCGCTTGCCCTCGAACGGTGCAACCTCCGGCAACGCGCCATGCTTGCCTTCTGCCACCAGCAGGTAACGCGAAAACGCCGGCAAGTCTCCGCTCTTTCCGGGCCGCATCACGGACAACGTTGGATAAGGCTCCGTGCTGATCACGCCTTCGAAACTGCGCGGTTGCAAAAATTCAAAGACACTGAACGCAAATTTTTTTTGCCCGACAACGAAGAGCAATGCGGCCGCAACGCCCAATGCCAGCAACGCCAAAATGAATTTGCGCAAATGCGCGGCTACGTGACCGGGCGCGTGCGGCAAATAACCGATGTAGAACTCTTCCGCCTTTTTTTGATGAGACAAGACAGGCTCCGTTTGGGCAGCGAGCAGTGATCAGGAGACTGATAACTCAACACTGATCACTGATCACTGATCACTGATCACTGGTCACTGGTCACTGATTACTGTTAATTCTAGCCGGTTCGACGAACGTTCCCGGCGGATTGGGACGGCTGCGCACGAAGACGCGACCGTTTTCCACTTTCACATTGAACGTCGGAATTTTTTCCGTGAACGGCGGCGGCGAAGAACCGTTCTCCGGCAGGTATTGATAACCGTGCCACGGGCACGTGATGCAACCGTTGATGATCATGCCTTCGCCGAGCGGGCCGTTTTGATGTTGGCAGACATTCGAGACCGCGGAGATTTTGTCCTCATACTTGAAAATCGCCACGCGCTCGCCCGCGAGGGTCACAACCTGCGCGCAATATTCGGGAATGTCATCAACGCCGCAGACTTCAACGAATTCTTCTTTTGTCGCTGCGCGCTCGTCTTGATCGAGTCTGCGTTCCTTTTGCGCTGCGAGCAGGTGCAGGCCAAGCACGGCAATCATGCCTGCAGCCATGAGCACGGTGAGAACAAAACTCGTCTCTGCCTGCAAAAAGCCGAGCGCGACGTGCATGATGATCAACGCATAGGCAAGATAGACCATCATGTGCAGCGCCTTCCACACCGGCGCGGTAAGATTCACGAGCCAGAAGTCGTGGCTCGTTGCCGCCATTAAAAAGAGAATAAGCAGCGCAATGAGGCCGAGCACTTCAAACGGAAAATTGGCGAGGCTCGTATACTGCGTGTTGCTCGTCAAAACGCTGAGCAGCGGATTGACATTTCCCAAAGCGTGATATTGAAAGAGAGAGAGCGCGCCGTGCGCGAGCGCGAGCACGAACATGGTCACGCCCATGTGCCGGCGATTATAAAGCAACGGCAGAAAACGATCGTCCAGGCGGCACAGCGGCCCGATGATCAAGACAATGTGCAAGAGCACCAGGGCGCACGTGCCCAGTGCGCGGATGAGCAGGGTCTCGGCGGTGATATTCGGGTGCCAAATCAAACCGGCGATGACGAACACGGCGAGATAAAGCGCAACACCGGCGAGCAAAATTGCATCATAGATTTTCTTTTGCCGATTCCAACCGACGGCGTGATAGCCCACGCTCATTGTGTTCGCCCTCCTTGCGGTATTGCCAACGGCGCCGTGGCCAATATGGTTTGATGTCCCAAACTATACAAGATCAGCTCGCCTTCGGTTGTGCGAGCGGCTTCAGGCAAATACCAACTGCGTTTTTGCCTTCCTCCCAACGTACCCAGCAAATAAGCTTGCGCGAGCGATGCAGCGCTTGCTTCCACGTCGCGCGGCCTCCAATAAACCAAAATGTCCGGCGCTGCGAGCTCTTCCTGCGGATGCAATTCTACTGCAAGCTTCGCCGGTTGATGTTGATCGGCAAGCAGCCGTGTCGTTATGCTCAGATCGGGCCACAGGTCTTCTCTTTCAAACAAAGTCTGCGGCAGAGTCGCATCGTTCCCGCGCAAGCTTGCGGGAACGTCTTGCAGGCGCGGAACCTTTTTGCGCGCAGCCAGCGCGAAAATGAATGCCACGGGCAACACGAGGGCGAGCAGAGAAATGATCATGCGATGGCGTTGGCGCAGAGGGCGTATCATGATTTGTGTTGCTGCTCCATGAAAACGTGTATTGAAACGCGAAGGCGCTTTGGCTGCAAGCGCGCTCGCGGCTATAATAAAAAACAACCACGTATTTTCGAGAGCTTTTGCTCCCTGCAAATGCGTGGTTGAAATTTTTAGATTGCTTCGAGGACGAAGTGCGCACTCAGTTTCCTCGCGCGGCGCGGCGATGGGGATTCTTTTCCGCCGGAGAGGCGCCGCCTTTCAGCCAGCGCATTGCCAGCCACGGCCACAGCGCCGTCGCGCCCGGAAAAATCAACAAGCGAAAACCGAACGTGCCGGTGCGCGCCGCGGGATCAACAACGCCTACACCCTTCAGCACGAAGGCAAGCGCGAAGAGCGCGCCGAGGCTGAAATAGATTGCGATCACAATGAGCAGAGTTTCCGCGAGCGCCATGACGAAAGTTATGCGAAACTAGGTCCGATGATGGGAATTTGTTGCCGGCGAATGATCAAGACCGCGAGACTGCACACGAACACGACCACTGCCAATGCAAACAACTCGCCGCGATCGTTCACCGCGGGAAGGGCGATGCCGAGTTTGGTCAAGTGGCTCAGAATCGCGACCGTGATCGTGCCGAGCGCGAGCAGCGCGCCAAGCGTGACCGTGCTCGGAATCAGCAACAGCACCACGGCGATCAACTCGACAACGCCGGAGCCGATGCGGCCCCACGGCTCGATGCCGAGCGTGGTGAAGATGTACACGGATTCCTGCGCGCCGGAGAATTTGAAGAACAGCGTTTGAAACAGAATCACCGCGGAGATGATTTGCAGAATCCAACTGATAACGGTTTGGGCTTTGGTCAATTCCATTTGAAGTCTCCTTGCAGTTTATTCGTTTGAATGAGGGTCACAAGCAAAGCGCCTTGCTCGTGGTCTTCTAAACTGTCGGAGAATCGCATGAAACCTTACATCAAACGAACTCGAACTTGCGCGGGAGAATGATTGCAAGCATAGAACCTCTTTTTGCGCAAGTTCAACTTCACACAAGATGGTACAAACGAAACGCGCGCGAAGCAAGCACAACTTCACTCGCTGTCGCCGCTGATCATGCCGCCGAGCAAGCCCGCGCCGAAACCGGCAAACGCGCGGCTCTCTTCCCTGCCGCCGCGCGAGGCCGCGATGATGCGATCGGCCAAACGCGAGAACGGCAGGCTCTGCAAATAAACTCTGCCCGGCCCGGTGAGCTTCGCCATGAACAAACCCTCGCCGCCGAAGAGCGCGTTTTTAAAACCGCCGATGAATTGAATATCATAATCGACCGTGGGCGCGAACGCGACGAGACAGCCGGTGTCCACGCGCAAGGTTTCGCCGTGCGCGAGTTCGCGCTGCAAAATCGCGCCGCCCGCGTGCAGAAAAATTCTGCCGTGCCCTTCAAGACGCTGCAAGATAAAACCCTCGCCGCCGAAAATGCCCGCGCCGAGTCTTTTCGTGAAAGCCAACTCGATTTCAATGCCGCGCGCCGCGCAGAGGAACGAATCCTTCTGACAAAAGAACGTGCCGCCGAGTTTATCCAACTCCAGCGGAATAATGCGGCCGGGATACGGCGCGCCGAACGCAACGTGACCTTTGCCGGGCCCGTTGTGCATGAATGTCGTGATAAAAAAACTTTCGCCGGTGAGCATGCGCTTGAAGCCTTTGAACAAGCCGCCGCCGGTGGAGGTTTGCATTTCGATGCCGTTTTCCATGTACATCAACGCGCCCGCCTCCGCGCGCACGCCCTCGCCGTGGTCGAGCTCGATTTCCACAAGCTGCATGTCGTCGCCGAAAATTTTGTAGTCGATTACGTCTGCCATAAAGCGCACTCCTGTGTGGTTAAAAGATCCGTTGGAGAGTATTAGAAAGTTCTAAAGCATTGCCAGCAATGATTGTATGTCGCGGACAAGCTTATCAAAGGATGGGCAGTTATTACGGGCGGCGAGCAGGTCAAATTTCGCGGTGAGAGCAGGTAGATCGTCAGATTGATTATACGTGCGACCGCCGGTCATCATTCGCGTCAAATACCCTTTTGCATCTCGAGGCAATTCCGGATGTTCGAGCGCTACAGCGTCAAGCGCTATACCTCGGTGTCCGCGCAGAGATTCAATGCTGCCGAGAAACCAACTTTCAAATTCCCTATTTGCTATTACAACTCTACAAGGCAAGTCACTCGACACTTGTTGCGCTTGCGCGAACAGGCGCGGTCCTAACTCACAAGGCAAATCATCATCTGCATCAAGCAATAGCAGAATAGCGTCACATCCCTCCGAACGGAGACGGGCTTTCTGTAGTGCATTTTCAAGCTCTCCGGGGCGCACGATCCTGTAACGGCCAATTCGAAGGGGGCGCGCGACTCGAATGTCGAAGCGCTGCTCCTGTTCCAAGAGTCTTCTTAAAAGCACAGGCACAGCTTCAACTTCGGAGACGCCTTCAACAATCGGCACAAGTGTAGGCACGTTTAATTTCCTTCCACGTTGCCAAACAAATCCACTTGTTTAGAAAGCTCTCTGGCAAGCTCACGATCAACAAACACCTCGCCATTGCGCAATAATTCTCCGGCAGAATAGAGCTTTTGCCGAATTGCCTCTCGTGCGTCGTAGGGCAGTGGCGTAATCTGCGCAATCCCATCCGTTGCTTCCACAACAAGAATCTGATGGTCTAATATCTTTTTATTGTCCAGCACATCGGGACTATGCGTGGTAATGACAACTTGAGAACGATTTGCGCCATCCAGGAGAATATCCGTCAAAATTTCGGTTGCGCCTGGATGAATTGTAGACTCCGGTTCTTCAATCACAATCAAAGAGGGCGCTTGCGGTTGATAAACCGCCAACAGAATCCCCAACGCGCGCAAGGTTCCGTCGGACATATTTAGTGCCTCAAAATCCCACTCCTTTTTGTCTGCGACCTTCTGAAAAAATTTTAGTGTTTCTTTCTGACCAAACGGAAGCGGCTCGACACTTACAACGCCAGGAACGACTTTCCCTAAAAGATTACAAATGCGCTCATAGTAATGGCCGTTCTCTCCGCTGCCCTCCATGATTCGCCTTAAAACCGCAGCAGCGTTTTTGCCGTCGGGCAATAACCTCATTCCTTCCCCCAAGTCGGGATCTTGCAGTTGTCGAATGCTCTCCGGATGTAGAGTGTAACGCCGGATGCCTGCTAGAAAATCAAAAACCGGACGAAATTCCTCGGCGGCGGAAACGATGGTCAACGCGAGGCGATCAGATTCAAGTCGCGGCCGTATGCCTGAAACTTCTTTCGTAAACGAACCATTTTTGACCTCAAACTCATAACACGGGCCGAGCACGGATGTGACGACGCAACGCTCGCGTGCAACCTCAAACGTCCCGCCAGGACGCGCTGCGAGGTCGAAAGCATAGTCAGCTACTTTCAGTTCATCGAAGTTCATAATGAAACGCAAACCGAGATTCGTCGGTCGCCGATCAGATTTATGTCTTACAGCCGCAACACCGCCGCGATTGTTGAAAGCCAATTGAATCGAATAATTGAGGCAATCGGCAACAAACGAAAGCGCATCAACAAAATTGCTTTTGCCGGCGCCGTTCGGCCCAACTAAAACCGTCAAGCCGGATTGGAGATTGACGACGGTTTCCGCGATGTTTTTGAAGTGGCGGATTTGAATCTGTCTTAGGTATGGACGAGCCATCACAATACCTCTTTTAGTTCAGTTTTTCTCTCGCGCCGTATATAGAAAAACTCGGAGCCAAAAACAATGCGATTACCTTCTTCCTCTCCTCACCACCCGCCCCGGCTTCGCGCCCGTGTGCTCGCCGTCTTGCAACACCTGCACGCCATTCACCCACACGTGCAACACGCCGGTGGAAAATTGATGCGGCTGATCAAACGTGGCATGATCTTGAATCGTTGCAGGGTCGAACACAACAACATCAGCATACTTGCCCACGGCGAGCGCGCCGCGTTTCGTGAGGCCGAGATTTTGCGCGGGCAGTGAGGTGAGCCGGCGCACGGCTTCTTCCAATGAGATCACCTGCTCCTCGCGCACGTATTTGCCAAGCAAGCGCGCGAACGTGCCATACGCGCGCGGGTGCGGATTGCGTTTCATGAACACGCCTTCGGGCGCGAGCGATTCCGCATCGGAGCAGAAGCTCACCCACGGCAATTTGATTTGCTTCACGAGATTTTCTTCCGACATGAGAAAGTAAACGCTCTCCACGCGGCTGTCGTCTTCAATCACCAAATCCATCGCCGTCTCAGCCGGCGTTTGGCCGCGCATCGCCGCCACCTCCGCGAGCGACTTGCCCGTGAGCGGCTTCAATGCTTCCGAACGAAAGCCCACGAGCAAAATTTTTTCCGGCCCGGCAGCGACGAAAAAATTCTCCCACTCATCCGTCGGCGTAGCCATTTCCTGCGCGACCTTCTTGCGAATCGCGGCATCTTGCAAGCGTGCCTTCCAGGCTTTGAAGCCTCCCTCCTGCACCCACGGCGGCATTGAAGCATCGAGGCCCGTTGCGCCCGCAGGATACGTGTACATGTCCGCAGTGATGCGCAAGCCCTCCGCGCGTGCGGCTTCGACTTTTGCAATCACTTCATCGAGCTTGTTCCAATTGTTCTGCCCGGCGGCTTTGAGATGATAAATCTCCGCGGGGATTTTCGCGGCGCGCGCAATATAGAGCAACTCATCCACCGCTTCGAGCAAACGATTGCCCTCGCTGCGCATGTGCGAGATGTACATGCCGCCGTATTCCGCTGCGACTTTGCACATTTCGATCAACTCATCGGTCTTCGCATAAAACGCGGGCGCGTAGATGAGCGAAGAGCCGAGGCCGAGCGCGCCTTCTTCCATCGCTTGCCGCACGAGACGGCGCATCTCTTCCAACTCTCCCGCACTCGGCGGGCGATTTTCATAACCAACGGTGTGAATGCGCACGGTCGTCGCGCCCACAAATGAAGCGATGTTCGTCGAAATGCCGCGCTGCGTGAGCGCGTCCATATACTCGCCGAGCGTGGTCCAATTCACTTCGAATTTGATGTCGCCCTGCTGTTCGAGTATTTCTTGTTTCATCTTGTCATTGAGCGGGCCCATGGACCAACCCTCGCCGAACACTTCGAGCGTGACGCCTTGTCGAATGTCGCTTTGCGAGCGGCCGTCTTCGATCAACGTTTCCGTGGCCCAACTCAACATGTTGATGAAGCCGGGCGCAACGGCCTTGCCTTGCGCGTCAATTTCGCTGCGGCCTTTCACGTTCTTCAAATCTCCGACTGCCGCAATCGTGTCGGCATTGATGGCGACAATGCCGTGCTGCGGCGCGCTGCCCGAGCCGTCGTAAATTTTTGCGTTGCGGATGACGAGGTCATATTCAACAGTCGGCGAACAAGCGCAGAAGCAAATGAGACAGAATAACGCGAGCACGATGCGAGTGAATTGCGACATGTCCTTCCTCTCCATTTGGCCAATTGAAAGGGCGTTTGTTTATCAAGCAAAGGCTTTGCGGTAAGCGGATTTTACGAATAGAGCGGATAAGGCAGCAGGCTTTGAAATCATTCTGCCGTCGAATCATTCTGCCAAAGCTCTTTTCGGCGACACTCAGTGACTTCGGTGAATTTCGGTGAGAGCGCTTTGTCGTGATGACATTGGGCGGATTTTAAAGCACCAATAACGCTAGAGCAACTCTTCGCCACGAAACAGCATGACGTTTTTCTCTTTCGCCAATTTGATCATCGCCGGCGTGAAGCCGCTTTTGCTGAATAAAGCAAAGAACGTTTGGCGCTTCTTCTTTTGCCATTCCACCCATTCCGCCTTCGCAACCAAATCTTCGAAAACGTTTGTGCCCACAGGCTTGTTCGACCATTTGGCTTCGCCCAAGAGAATCGTTTTTTGTTCGGGATGCAAAGCCACAAGATCGATCTCTTGATTCGCAAGCCACCAGCGTCCGGCATATTGAAACTCCAACGGTGATTTCATCCGCCGCAGCGCGCGCTGCAAAAGCTCAGGCAAAATTTCTTCATAAGCTCCGGCCAGGAATTGCGGAAACTCCGTCTGCACTTTTTTGAGCACCACATCGACTCGTCCTTCTTCGAGCAGGCTTTTATTCAAAAAAACAAAACGGAACCAGAACTTGAAAAAATTATCCGTGATGAAGTAAAGCCCCTGCTTGCTCTTCTCGGGCTGCATTTCCGTGACGGGGATTTCTTTGCCGACGATGCGCAGGTCGCGCAGCACCGCGAGATATTTCGTGAGCACGTTTTGCGGCAGGCCCGTTTCGTTTGCGATCTCGGACATTTTGCGTTTGCCCAACGAGATGGCGCGCAAAATCGAAAAATAGTTGCGCGGCTCCTTCAACTCTTGCCGCAAAATAAATTCGACTTCTTCATAAAGCAACTCGCCTTTGCTCAGCATGAAGCGTCGAACGTTGTCAAAGAAGCGCAGTTGCGGATCGAACTTGAGCAAGTAGAGCGGCGTGCCGTCGAGCGCGGCCCAATACGACAGCCGCTCTGCGAAGCCCTTCTTCGGAAACATCGCGTCCAACTCGCCAAACGCAAAGGGCTGCACGTTTATTTGTCCGGTGCGGCGGCCGTAAAGCGGCGCTTTCTGGCCGAGCACCTGGCTCTCCATCATGGCAACGCTCGAACCGAGCAGGATGAGAAACACGCGCGTGTCTTTGAGATACTCGTCCCAGCCTTTTTGAAAGAGCGAAGGGATTGCGGGATTGCTGTCAGTGAGATAGGGAAACTCATCGACGACGAAAATCAATCTTTCGTTTTTGGTTTTATCGCGCAGATACGCGAAGACTTGCTCCCAACGCCCGAAGCCGCGTTCGATTAGGAAGGAGTCGTTGAAATGCTCGCCCAGCTTGCGGGCCAGATCGGAGAGTTGATTCGCCTCCGGCAGCTTGTCCGCGAGATAATAGAGATGGGGTTTGTCGTGAAAGAAGTGTTTGGCAAGCTCGGTTTTTCCCACGCGGCGTTTGCCGTAAATGACGATGAGCTGCGCCTCACGAGCGCGATGCTTCTCGTGCAAAAAGCCCAGCTCGTGTTCACGATTGTAGAAAGGCAATTCCGGCTCCGTCAAAAAGTATACTTTGGAGTATTATACTTGAAAGTATATTTATGGTAACGGGCGGAGCAGAAAGAAACAAGGGGATTTTTCGCTACTGCCCGGCTGCGCCCAGCGCCATGACGATCATCGCCAATCCCACCAGCCCGAACACGATCGCGCCGAACAGCAAGCCGATCATCGTGAGCTTGCCTTCGCGTAGCAGCGACTCTTCGCGGCGCGTGCTGATGATGAACCTGCCGCGCACGGGCTTTTGCATGCGCAGCACGCCGTCGCTATCCACGGCTTCGCCGAGCACATAAACTTCCTGCCCTACGGGAATGGCTTCTTCTTCGAAACGATACTCTTTGGGCCGTCGCTCTTCGTCGCTCGTTTTCCACGGTGCCTCCATTGCGAAACGGCCCATGCGAATTTCTTCATCGGGCAAGCCTTCGTCGTCTTCCGTGCGTGAGAGCGTTTGCTTCGCAATCACCTCCGCGCCTTCGGGGTCGATGGCGATACGACCGGTAGCATCTTCGATCCAAAACTGAACCGCCTCTTTACGTTCCGCCAAAACTTCTTCCTCTTCGCGTTTGTGCTCGCGCCTTTCATCGCCCTCTTCTTCATAAAAAATTTCATCGTACTCCCATTCGACTTTCATGCGATAATACACGCATTCCGTTTCCGTCAATTCCGCAATCAAAGGCGAATCGCAACCCACACGGCCTTTGACTTCAGTGAGAAAGCGCAACGAGCCGGCCTCGCCGCGATGCGCGAGGTCATCCGCGAGCGCCTGCAATTGCTCGACAGAGAACGTCGGCGTCGCGCGAATTGTGCCGTACTTGCGCTTCTGCACGAGATACGCAATCACGAACGCGAACGCGATGAGAACGAAAAGAGAGCCGATGATGAGCATGGTGGCCGCCACCTATAATTGAAATTTTCCCAACACGAACCCTGCAACCTCATCGGCGGCTGCAATGGCTTCTTGAGCTTCTGTTTCTCGGTGATGCTTTCAAAGGCAAGGTCGCTGGGATAACGGCCGGCCTCGGTATAATCATTCAAAGCCCATGCTTGCGGCAACAGTGCTGCAAAGCTTTCGTCATAGCCCATTGCGTCTCCCACAAGATCCGCCAGGTCGTGAATCTTTCTGAGTTTCCACCCCTTTGAAATCAAATAGGCTTTGAGATATTTTTCTGCGCTGCCCTGGCACAGAAAGCAAACAATGTGGTATGGAGCGAAGTCGGCCTGAATGAGCGCTTTTGCCGACATCAAACTTTCGCGTGCAAAGACCAACCACTCATCGACGAGCTTGCTCAGGTTCGGCGTTTTTGTCATAGAGCACCTTGCCGTCTTTGAAAATGTGATGAAGATAGAAAGGATTTTGAGCGCGAAAATTCCATTCCACCTCCGCAGGTTTGCGCACGCGAATGTCGACCGGAAACAATCTTCCCGCCAATAACTCGTCGACTTTGCGGCGCAACAAACGATTGGGTTCGTCGCTCTCTTTAATGATGAACAAATCCAGGTCGCTGTCTTTGTGAAAATCACCGCGCGCAAAGGAGCCATAGAGAATGATCTTTTCCGGCTGAAACTCCCGAACGATTTTCGCGACGACGTAGTCGATCAACTCCGGCGTAATTTCATCGGTTTTTAGTTTCTGGTCGAAGACCATAAACGACTCCACAGAATGATTGCTGCTGCGTATTTTTCAACGCCGGCAATATAAATTCAGCAAGCCATATTCTCAAGGCTTGTTATTGTGAAGCCCTAAATGTGCAGTGTTCCAACCTCGACTGAGCCGGGGTTTTGTGGTTCGGCTGTGATCAGACTTCAGAATCATCCGACTGAGCAGAATGGACACCCGCCGTGCAAAATTCAGGTACTCCCATTCGACTTTCATGCGATAATACACGCATTCCGTCTCCGTCAATTCGGTAATCAAGCAGCCCACGCGGCCTTTGACTTCGGTGAGAAAGCGCAACGAGCCGCTCTCGCCGCGACGCGCGAGATCATCCGAGAGCGACTGCAATTGCTCGACGGAAAACGTCGGCGTCGCGCGAATTGTGCCGTACTTGCGTTTCGCACGAGATACGCAATCGCGAACGCCAGCGCGATGAGAACGAAAAGAGAGCCGATGATGAGCATGACGTCACCGTGAGAAAAGTTATTCGGGTAGCCAGAAGAGTTTTTCCCCCAAGCTTGTCATTCAGAAGGAATCTTTTTCAGTTCTGGAGACACATGCCCGTGCTCAAAAGGATTCTTTCTGAAAGACAGAACACAAGGACAAGCCGCAGCCTCCAAAAAAATCAAAAGCGCACGCAAAGACGCGAAGGCGCAGAGAAACCGCAAAGCTTTTCTCTGCGAAACCTTTGCGGCTCCGCGTCTTTGCGCGAGACTTTTGGCTTCGATTTTTTAGATACGAGAGCAGTCATCATTATTTATGCTTCTGCTCAAGATGCTCGTAATACTCTTTGCGAACTTCGACCTCCTTCGGAATCATACCGGCGAACTTCTCAATGTCGGGATGAAAGGAGTACTTCGTGTTCGAACGAAGCGGCTTACGGGATTGCGTGCCTCGCTCTTTATTCTTTTCATTGCGTTTCTTGTTCATGTCTATTCCTCATCGATTCGCAAACCATACCACATACTCTCGCACGGGCCAATAGTTGGGATCGCTTTTGGGTGTGACTTCCAAATCCGCCAATGGGATCGAATCTTCCTCGTTTCCTTGCTTAGCATGCGCGAAAATCGCATCGTGGAACTCGTCATAGTGAATGCTGGAAACCGTCATCTTTGTATCCACAGCAAATGGCTTTCGTCTTTTCGTAGCAAAGGGCGGCTCTTCCATGTCTTCTTTGCGAATCGCTGTGAAGGGAAAGGTCAAATACGTCATCAGCCACTTGTGCCAATTGCGTTTGTCCCACTGTTGCATCTTACGATCCAGCGGATCTTCCATTTCTTCATCGTCTTCTCGTTCCTCTTCATCCTCCTCGATGTCATCATCCCACGAGGAGTCGTAGTGAACGCTGCGAGGGTTGTTTTTTTCATGGTTTTCACGACTGCTCATAAGAGTTCCTCCAAAAATTTTAGCATCACGAAGTTTCGTTCCAAGTGCTCAAAAAGATTCTTGCAGAATAACATCGTAAACGGGCGCGCCGTTATCCAAACAGACGGTCGTCCCCATCAATCCCAAACTCCACCACTCCAACCTTTCAAATCCCCCGCGAGGGCGCGACATTCTTTCCCACCAAAATTCCTGCGGCCAGCGCGATGGCAATGAGGATCATTTTGAAAGCAGTCTCAATGCCGGGGATCACTTCTTTATCCATCAATGCGGCGAGGCTACGAAAGCCGACGCTGCCGGGCACAAGCAGGAGAATGCCGGGCACGAGTGTAATGGTCGAGGGCCGGTCTTTGAGGCGCGAATAAAGATTGCTCGCAATGCTCACCGTGAGTGCGCCGATGAACACGCCCAACTCCGGGCCAAGCCAGCCTGCACCAAATTGACTGCCGATGAATGCGAGAATGCCGGCGATCACGATCCATATGGCATCGCGCGGCTGAGCGCGCAGCAAAACGGTGAAAGCGAGCGGCGCAACGAGCAACGCGAGCCAGAGCGTCCATGCTGGAAGTGGAACAAGTGTGAGTGAAATTGGCTCGCCCAACCATGAGCGCATCAAAATGCCGCCGACGGCAACGCCGAAACCGAGTTCGAGAAAGATCACGAATGCCGCGCTCAATCGCGCCGTGCCCGCAACCAAATGCCGCGTGGAAAGCTCGGTCATCGCATTCGTGAGCGTGAGGCCGGGCATGAGCACAATCAATCCCGCGAGAATATCATTCGCCACGGAGCGCGAGCCGAATTGCGTGGCAATAATCGTCGCGCATGAAGACACGGCGAATGCGGCAACCAATTCAAACACGCGGCCGAGTGCCTGCCATTTGCTCGTGAGAAAGGCGAGCATGCCGATCATCAATCCCAACAAACCGGCGACGAGCACTTCTCTTTCTCCTCCGCCGAGAAAGCGCGAGGCCGCGGCGGAGGCCAAGCCGAATGCTGCAATCGTGAGCGTCCAACCATAGGGCGCAGGCGCCGCGAGAATTTCATCGATACGCTGCGCCCCTCGCGCTGGAGAAATTTTTCCGCGCAGCACTTGTCGCGTGACTTCATCGAGCGCGGCGAGTTTGCCGAGATTGGATTCGCCGGGCTCGACGCGCATGAGAAACGTGCGTTGCTCTTCGAGCGCGCCAAATGCAGCGAAGATCGAGGTCGGCGTGGTGAAGAATTGTCCTTCCAACTCGAATTGCTGCGTCGCGCGCTGCATCACAGCCTCGACACGATGCGCGGGATAGCCGTATTGATGCAACGCGCGCCCGAGGCGCAAGACGAACGCGATTTCGCTGTGCGCAACGGAATTTATCTCGGTGGTTGATTGTGGAATGAAGTATGAAGACATGTACTTTTGATTCGCACGAAAGATCAATTTCATTGATGAGGCAGCGCTCTTATCTGTATTGTCATCCTGTAAGGACCTTCTCTAGGGCTCGACGCTCTTCCCAGCGCGAGGGAAGTTTCTTACAGAATGACAAAAGGGAGAGCGGCTTCAATTCCAGACGATTCTGTAGCGCGCTTCCTCTGCGTTGTCATCCTGGAAGGAACTTCTCTAGCGCTCGGCTATCTTCCCAGTGCGAGGGAGGTTTCTTGCAGAATGACAAGTTAAGGAGCGATGCTTCACTCATAAACAAAGCTGTCTTTTCCTCCCACAACCGTCCTCAGCACGCGCACGCTCGGAATATTCACCGGATCAATCGCAAACAAATCTTCCGAGAGCACAACGAAGTCTGCAAGCTTCTTCGGCTCTAATGTGCCCAAACGCTTTTCTTGAAAGCCCGCATACGCATCGCCGGTCGTGTATGCGCGCAATGCTTCTTCCACCGTGATCTTTTGTTCGGGCACCCAGCCTTCGGGATTTGCGCCGTCCGTGGTGCGGCGCGTGACTGCGGCGTAAATGCCGAGTAGCGGCTCGATCGGCGCGACGGTCCAATCCGAGCCGAACGCGAGCGCGGCTTTGCTGTCAATCAAAGAACGAAACGCATACGTGGTTTTGATGCGCTCGGTGCCGATGCGTTTTACCGCCCAGCGACCGTCATCAATCGCGTGATACGGTTGCATCGAAGCAATCACGCCAAGCTCCGCGAAGCGAGTGATTGCGGCTCGCGTGAGATGTTGCGCATGCTCGATGCGAAAGCGGCGGTCGCGTGTGCCATTTTTGTTTGCGGCCTCGGCATACACATTTAGCAACCAATCATTCGCAGCTTCGCCAATCGCATGCACAATCACGTGCAAGCCCGCCGAGTCCGCGGCAATGATCCATTTGCGCAGCGCAGTCGTGTCGGTCGTCATCAAGCCCGAAGTTTCGGGCGCGTCTTCATAGGGTTGATAGAACCACGCGGTGGTGGAGCCGAGCGAGCCATCGACAAAACCTTTGAGGCCGCCCCAACGCAGCCATTCATCTCCTCTACCGTTTTGCTTCACATACTCCGCGAGCTTTGCCCACGTCGCGAGCGGCACAACGGAATAAATGCGCAGCTTGAGATCGCCGCGTGCTTGCGCGCGACGATACGTGGCGAGATCGCTCCAACCGCCCATGTCATGCACTTGCGTGACGCCGCGCGCGAGCGCATGCGCGGAGGCACGCGCGAACGCTTCGTCTTGCTCGGCCTCACTCGGTTCGGGCATGATGCGATACACGAGCGCCATGGCTTCGTCTTTGAGAATGCCGGTCGGTTCTTTCGTTTTCGGATCGCGCACAATGGTGCCGCCCTCGGGATCGGGCGTGTTACGATCAATGCCCGCGAGCGCCAACGTTTTCGAATTGGCGAGCGCCATGTGGCCGTCGAGGCGATTGACGAACACGGGATGATTGTGCGTGAGTTGATCGATCCATTCGCGACGCGGCAACTCGCCGCCCCACATTTCGTGATCCCAATCGCCGCCGGTGAGCCATCGGCCTTCGGGCAAATTCTTCGCAAAATCCGCGATGCGTTGCGCAAACTCCTCGGGTGATTTTGCGTCGCGCAAATCCACGCTGGCGAGTTGAAAACCTCCACTCATGAAATGCGTGTGGCTGTCCATGAACCCAGGCACAACGAACGCGCCGTTGAGATCGACTACGCGAGTACTGTCGTTGCGCAGCTTGGCAATCGCTTCATTGCTGCCCACAGCCACAATCTCGCCATTGCGCACGGCGAGTGCTTGCGCGCGGGCTGCGTTCGGCACGCCGGTCCAAATGGAAGCGTTCGTGTAAATGGTTTCGGGAGTTTGTTGATTTGAAGAAGTGCAACCGAGAAAAGCGAACGAGGCAAGGATTCCGATGAACAAAATGACGGCGCGCATTTTTCTCTCTCCGTTTGGCGTGACCGTGCTGATTTTTTTCCGTAAGCGGATTTTGCGAATATAGCGGATAAAGCAACGGCCGCATCCGCTATATTCGTTAAATCCGCTTACAAAAAGCTTTTGGGTTGATGAAATATTTCGTTGCTCGTTTCAATGTATCAAGTGAGGCGGAGAGTGGCAATGAGAATTTTGAGGAGGCGGAGCGAAGTCGAGTTGCGGAAGAAAGAATGTTGGCGGTGCGAGCGCAGCGGTTGACAGACAAGGTTGCGATCACTATATTCGCGGCACACAGATAGACACCGCACTCAATGAAATCAACAATGACGACAACCGTAGAAATCGACTCAAAAATTTACGGCGCGCTGCGGCAATCATTCGGCGAGGCCGCGCTGAAAGAGAAATTCGACTGGGAGATGTTGGAGATGGAGAAGAAAGAACTCGAAGCTTGCTTGCGCGAAACTCAAGCGGCGACGGCTTTTTCTAAGGAATCTTTTTGAGCACCGAAGTCTATCCCCAGCGCTGAAAAAGATTCCTTCTGAATGACACGCCATAGAGGTGAATACAGAATTTGAAAATCGAAACGCATCTGCTCATCTTTTCACTCATTCATCATGCCCACCAACCTCTCTCAACCCACACAGCGGGCTTCTCCAACCGCGAACGCCGCGACTCCTGAACTCACCGGCGAGGCGCTCGCGCGCTCGAGAGTCAAAAAGCTTTGGCAGCACGGCGACTTGTTTCATAATTTCGCGCGCTACTCTCATCGACCGGAGCTTAAGAAAGTGGATCGCCTCGCGCGGATACTCGAACACGGCTTGATCGCGCCGGCATCGAGCACGGACGGCTCAGTGCGTTCGGATCTCAACATTAACGTGATCGGCGCGCCGGTGCCTTACGATAGCCTGGTCTTTTTGCACCGCTTCAAAGACATCTCCGGCATTTATTTGTTCCCTCGGCCCGGGCATTTCACCGTGCTGATCGATCCGAGCGTGCCCTATCTCACGCCGCAAGACATGGGCAAACATTGGGCGATGTTGTCGCAGGATGAAGTTTACGTGCGCGACCGCATCGCGCCGGAGCATTTGTGCGGCCTGGTCGTTGATGACGCGGACGTGGAGGAGGTGATGAAAAAATTCCTGCCGCGGTTGCATGCGTTGGGCATGCCGGTGTATCTCATGGACCGCACGGTGATTTGGCCGTCAATTGAGTAAGAGCCAAATTCTGAAAGTTGTTTCGCTACACACGGATCAAAAGCGCACGCTGAAAAACAATTGGATTTTCAGCGTGCGTTTTTGTTCTGAGTAAGGTTCCGACTCTTTTACTGAACCGCACAGATCAAAAACTCACGCGGAGAAATACGCATTGCCGTGTGCGTTTTTGATCCGTGTGCTGCCTCCTGTTGATTTCAAATCCACGATGACATCCTCCATGCTCGAAATCATCGACCTCACACAAGAACTCTTCGCCGGCATGCCGGTGTTTCCGGGTTTGCCGGAAGTGGAGATAACCGTGCATGCTTCGCACGAAGAGTGGGAAGGTATAAATGATAGCCATATCGTTTCGCCCGCGGTGCATCGGCTCAAGATAAGCGAGCACACGGGCACACACGTCGATGCGATCAATCACATGGCGCGCGAGTATCGCGGGCAGTCCATCGACAAGATGCCGCTCACGATGTTCTATACCGAGGGCATATGTTTGGATTTGTCGCACAAAACGCTGCGCGAGTTGATTGAGCCGGAGGATTTGCAGCACGCGCTCGCAAGTGCGAAGCTTGCAATCAAACCGGGTGACACGGTGCTCTTGCACACGGATCATTATCGCCGCGCGTTTGGAACGGAGGATTGGCACAACGGGCCGGGCGTGAGCGTTGCATCAGCGCGTTGGTTGGGCGAGCAAAAGATCGCGGCATTCGGCGTGGAAACCGCGTCGCCGGGCGTGCGGCACGTTTCAAACAAAGAAGTGCATCACATTTGCGGAGAGCTGGGCTTCACGCATTACGAGAACATGATCAACTTGCAGCTACTTGTCGGTCGCGGACGATTTCGCTTTATCGGTTTGCCGCTCAAAATTCGCGGCGGCACCGGCTCGCCCGTGCGCGCGGTGGCGGTGTTTGAGGGGTGAGCAATACGCAGCCTTCCTAAACTTGAAAAGTTTAGGAAAGTTGTGGCTCTCGCCGCAGCGCAAAATGCCAACCCAATGCGCGGGAAATGTGTTCGAGCATAATATGCCCGCGCACACTTCCTCCCTTTTCATTGATGCGTGGACTTGCGACCGCGATGCCGGCGCGGCCCAATGCGACAGCGATAATCAATCCCGAAACGCCGCTCTTTGCGGGCAAGCCGGTGCGCACGAGATGCATGCCGGATTCGTCGTACAATCCGCTCGTGGCCATAATCGCAGTGACAATGGCCACCGTGCGTGCCGATAAAATTTGCGCGCCGCTGTGATCACGGCCGCCGTTTGCCAACAACATGGCCATGCGGCTCGCTTGCTCCACGCCGGTTTCAAGTGAGCAGAGATAAAAATATGTGTGTAAAATTTCGGTGATGTCGCCGGTGATCACGCCATTGCTCTTCATGAGATACGCGAGCGCCCGATTGCGATCGCCGGTTTGCAGTTCCGAATAAAACACGCGCGCATTGATATGCACGCGGCTGCCTAAAAGTTTTTCCGCCCAATGTTCCAGCCACGCGAGGCGGGCTGGCCTCTCTCCTTCCAAATGACTGCATAGCACAATCGCACCGGCATTCACGAGCGGATTGGAGGGCGTGGGTCCGAAGATATCGAGCTGCGCTGCGGAAGAAAACGGCAAACCCGAAGGCTCGGCGTTGATCCACGAAAAGATTTGTTGCTCGCCCTTTTCTTCGAGCATGCCGGCGAGCAGAATCACTTTCGCCACGCTCTGCATGGTGCAACGATGTTGCGTGGCATCGCCGGCAACGAGGCATGCGCCGGTGCGCAACGTTAGCGCTGCACTCGTCATTTCGAGCGGCGCATGCGCAAGCTCGGGGATATAATCCGCAGGCGCGCCTTCGCTGTTCAAACGCGCCAGCGCAACGGCGCCGTCCAACACTTCTTGTATGTGTGAGACGTCCATGGGAATTGTTTGGAGTGATGGAGCATGGGATTGGTGGAGTTCTGGAAAAACCTCACTCCAAAACTCCATCAATCCACCACTCCAATTAACGCAGCAGCAGCATGCGTCGCGTTTCCGTGAAGGAATCAGTTTTCAACGTGTAGAGGTAGCTTCCGCTCGTCACTTGCTGGCCGAGATCATCCCTGCCATCCCATTGCACGACATACTCTCCCGCGCTTTGCTCCTGTTCCACCAAAGTTCGAATGCGCTGGCCGAGCAGATCGAAAATCACCAACGCGACGTGCTGCTTTGGCGCCGAGAGCCGATAGCTGATCGCAGTCGAGGGGTTGAAGGGATTCGGATAATTTTGCGCGAGATTGAACGCCTCCGGCGCGCGCGCTTCCGGTTGCGTAACGCTCACTGTCACTTTCTTCGCAATGCGCAGATCATCAAAATAAAACGCGCCGCTGGCGGCTTTGCCGGGAACATGCGTGAGTTGTATGCTATCGAAACGCAACGTGCCGTCGAGCGAACCGTCGCCGATCCACGTGCCCGTGCCGTCGTTCGTCATGTCCCACGTGACGAGCCGCCAACCGGTCCAATTCACCGTGAACCACGGGCTGACTTCATGATTCGCGGCTGCAATGACGGGATAGTTGTCATCCACCGCAAAACGGAATTGATTGCCGCTGCCGTCGCCGAAGACGTAGACTTGCAGCAGATAGCTGCTATCGAACAACACTTGCTGCGGCGCGCCGCCGTCCAGAAACACGCGCATTAAGTATTCGCTTGCACTCACGTCCCAACCGTATCTTATTTCCATTGCGGCGGTGCTGTTGGTGAGGAGATTGATGAACGTCGCGTTGCTCGCGCGACTGGTCTGCTCGGAGATGATGCCGGTCGTAGTGCCGCTCTGCTGCGGCTCCCACCAATTGCTCGTGAGATTTGATTCGAAGTCATCAAGCTTGGTAATATCGAAGCCGGTCGCGCCGGTGGTAAAACTGAAATTCTTTTCTGCAGTGATGGCATTGCCAAAGACGTCGCGCAGTCCGGGAAGCAGTTTGGCATTGTACATCGTGTTCGAAGTCAGCGGCTGGCTGGGAAAAAAACACACGATGCTGCGGTTGTTGACGACGTAATGTTGCAATCCTCCCGCAGCCAGTACGTTATCTGGGTTGCGGCGCAATTCAAAGCGATTCGACGTAATCGAATTCGGTGACAACGCTTCATCAAAATACATGTTGATGATCGGCTGCAAATCAGTATTCGAGCCGCGATTCGGCGGATAGACCGTGAGTAGATTCGGGGCGCGCATATCGAGCGGGCCGGTTTTGAAATTCAGCACGAAATCGTCACCGCCCACGCCGTCACGGTTGCCATCGAGCAATTGTCCGAATTGTCCTTGCGCACTGCCCGCAATGCGCAGCGTGTAATTCGTTTCCACGTGCAAACTGTCGTGCCGCAAGGTCAAGCGTGTGTTGTTGTTCGACCAAAAATACAGAGTATTGCTTGCAGGTGTGAGCGTGATCGCGGGTTCGACGGTGGCGCGGTTCATACGACGGCTAAAGTTTATTATGATATCAGCCCACGCAGCGAGATTCGTATCGCCTTGTGCCGGCGTTGTCGTTTGCACAAATGGGGCCGCAGTGGAGACCATCACCGGATCTTGAAATGTGAAAAAGGAATCGCTCACGACCACGCGCGTCGTGTCAACGAAATAGCCGGGCGCGGAGATGATCAGCTCCAACGTGTCGAGCGGCAGATTTTCGAAATAGAAAAAACCGTTGTGCAGCAGGTTGGGATCGGAGCTGTATTTGTAGAAAAGCGATTGATACGTGTCCGTCGTATAGGTTTGACCGTTGAGCGTGATCTGCGCGCCATTGATCGGCGTGCCGGATTCCAGATCCGTGACAAAACCAACGTACGTTCCTACCGGCGGTCGCGCGAGTTTATGGTCCGCAAGAATACTCCAATAAAAAGTCTTCGCCTCGAGGCGCTTCCACTCTGCGTTCATGTTGCGCTGGTTCTGCACGGGATTGGTGTGAAAGCCGGCTTCGCTTAACTCCGAAGGCATCGTGCTTTGGCGATTCACATGCAGGTACGGACCGTTGGAAGTGCAACCATAGAAAGAGCAATCGCCGATGGAGCCGCGCGTGCCCGTGCGATAACCGCGCGTGAGCAGATCGACCATTACGTCGCTCATACGCTTGCCGCCGTTGGGAATTTTCTCGCGGCCATCGCGATATTGCCCCCACAAAAGCAGCGTGCTATTTGCATCCGGGCCGCCGGCATCGCTATGAATGGAGTGATACCACGCCGCGGCGAGAGTGTTCGCTTCGTCCGTGCGCTGCGTAAGACTGACTGACATTTGGTCGTTCGTGCGCGAAATATAAACCGTGTCGATGTCGGTCGTGCTCAAAAGCAGTTCACGCAGATTCAAACCCACGCGCAATACTTTTTCTGCTTCGGAATAGCCGTAGATCCCCATATTCTCGCGCTGGCTGTGGCCGGGGTCGATGTAGATATTCCAGCCGGAGAGGCCGGTGACTTGGGCGTGAAGCAAGGAGCCAGAAAAGATAAAGAAGAGAAAGAGCCAAGCTTGGTTGATTCGCACAGCCTGCTCGAATCGCTTAACACCATATTCCCCCCTTGCGGAGGGCCCGAGGGGTGTTGTTGGTTGTGTGCGCAGTTGTTGAATTTCGTTCTTTCTCCAAATCGCTTTCATGCTTCGTTTCCTTATGTTCAAAGCTCATTGTCGCGCCTTCAAGCGCACGGATTCCAAGTTTCAAGTCTCTCAATAGGCTACTACAAACTCACTGCGCAATCTCCATCACATAAATACCGCCTTCATCCATCACGTCGAACGCGATGCGATTGCCCGCACCCCATGAAGGGTTCATCTCCATTTGATCATCGGTATTGGTGAGATTGATTTTCTCACTGCCGTCAATTTTGATCACGTAAATATCCGAGGCCAGGAACTGATGGCCGTCGTCGCCTGCGATCATGTATGCGAGATACTCGCTATCCGGCGACCATTGCGGACGATTGCCCGGTCCGAGATCGACGAGACCCGTGCCGTCAATATTCATCACGTGCAGGTTGCCGCCCTTCACTTCGAAAGCAACTTTGGTGCGATCGGGTGAGAGCACAAGATTGAGATATTCCTGTTCGGGCAGCGGCGCGAAAGTTTGAAATTGCGCCTCCGCGAGATTGCCAATCGCGATGCGGCCTTCTTTAAGGAAGTGAATCGGCGCTCGTGCATTCGCGCTCGCCAAAGCCGGCGCAGCCTTGCCGGTGTCGAACACCTCAATGCGATCGCGATTGAACATATAGACTTTGTCATTCGAAGCAGACCAATGCGGCAAGCCGGGCATGAACGTGCGATAATCCGTGAGTAACTTGCTTTCGTTCGTGACGAGATCAAAAAGCTTCACCGCGTTGTAACGATACTTATCTTCAAACTTAGCCACGCGACTGAGCAGCACTTGCGAATCCGAAGACCATTCGAAACCGAAGCCCGCAGCCGCCTCGTCGCTTACTTGGCGCACGCTGCTGCCATCGCTGTTCATCACCCATAAGCCTTGATAGCGTGTTTCCGTGAACGCAAGCTTGGTTCCATCCGGTGACCAACGCGGGTTCATAAAGTATTGCCCCTCCCCGCCAATGAGTTTCTTTGCGGGTTGATTCACCATCCAACCGGCAAAGCTTGCAACCGTCGCGAACACGAAAAGCAACGATGTCAGCGTGAAAGTTTTGTGCATCTAGTTTTCTCCAAGTGAGTTGATACATTGAGAGCGATCTGTTCGAAGCTCGGCGCGCATCGCTCCTTTCTACTTTTGGACTACAGCCGAGGAAGCAAGATATACAATCAGCGACTATTTTCACAAGAGGCTTTTTGAGGGGTGCAATGATTCATGACCGCCGCTTGGCGGTATCGAAGATGGTGCAGGCTCACCCTTGCGGGTCTTGTTCGGCAATACCGGGGAGCAACTTTTGGATGGCTTGGAGAAGTTGCGGCCGCTTGGTGCGTGCAAAGGTCCGCAACGTTGCCGACGGTTCTTCAAACGCGGTTCTTTGGGTTGAACGGCACACGGCTGACCAGCGCGGGGCGGGGTTATAATCGATGGGATTATTCGCGAAACTTGTGACTGAAATTTGTGATCGTTATGCCCACCACTTTTTTTCCGCGCGTTCGGAGCAGAACGCCGTCTTCGAGTATATCCGTGTCCGTCGCGTTTTGAGGCCGCTCCAAGCTGATGTATAAAACATCGGCTTCGTCATCGAAATCAAACCATAGATTCTTTGCCCCAACCTTTCTTAAATGCGGCAGCGCTTTGAACAGCTCGTTGATTAGGGTTGCCGTTGCCATATGATTCTCCGTTGCAAGAGTTTCTTCATCTTCGTTGTGAAAAATGCGGTGATGATGAATCCGTCGTTTTGCGCGGCAAACTCGCGATAGATGACCAATAGCATCTTTCGGTGTGTGAATCGTTGCGCCGCCCACAACTCTCCCTCATCGCCTTCGAAAATAAATTCCGGTTGAGCGACGGTTTCTAAAACTTCGAAGTAATAGCTCGCCAGGTCATTGTGGTTTGCAACAATGTGCCGCCATCTTTCATCGGTCAAGCGAATGGGAACATGATTGACTGAATAAACGGTATTGCTCATGGGGAGGTTGCTCTTGGCTCAAAACATTTTTTACGCTACAACCGACAAAATAAGATAGGGAAGCAATGGCACTTTTCAAAGAAACATGTGCAGGCGCAATGCTCACGGCCACCACTTGGCGGCATCGACGATGGCGCGGGCGGTTTCGCGCAGGGCGGGTGTGCCGCCTTGTTCGGCAATGACGGGGAGCAGCGCTTTACCCCGTTGGATAAAGCCATTCTGCGTGATAACTGCCCTTGGCCGAGACTATCCAACGGGGTGAATGGCTTGGAGAAATTGTGGCCGCTTGGTGCGTGCAAAGGCGCGCAACGTTGCCGACGGTTCTTCAAACGCGGTTCTTTGGGTTGAACGGCACACGGCTGACCAGCGCGGGGCAAGGAGAAACAACACGGCGATGCTCTCTTCACGATGACACAAAGCTCTCATCATAATATTTGCTACAAAAAAACTCTTGTTGATTGTTTAGCGCGAACTTTTTACGTTTATAATAAAGCAAAACCCCGATGAACAATTTTTAGGCGAGGTTCGCCATGGAAATGACGCTTGATGAAGTGGTTCGCGAAATGAACGAGCTTGAGCAGCACATGCAAAAGTTCGAGTGGAAATACAGCATCAAATCCGCGGAGTTCTACAAGCTCGTGATGGCCGGAATCTTAGAAGAAAGTTTCGAGCTGCACGAGTGGCTGGGGCTTTACAAGCTGTGGTTGGATTTTTATGAGACGTATTTGGAGTTATTGAAATCTCCTTCCCCGTTGTTGCAGCTTGCCAAACCGATAGAAAAAGGCTTCTTCAAAATGGGGACACTCGCGGCATGATGCCTTCGCTGATGGAATATGAAAATTTGATCTATTCATTGCCGGCGCAATTTGGAGCGATCAAATTTTCAACATTGGTGGTCAAGCGCACAAGTCCGCACACGGCGCAAGTCAGCGGCAAGATCATTTTTGATAAAGGCGTCTTTCTTCGCATTTTTGAGTCAATCAATTTTCGCAGAGGGAGAATTGTTGATTACGGTTATGAGGTCCATCAAGGCACGGAAAAGCTCTATTGGTATGACTGTTGGCCGCATCCAGACGATCCTTCGCTCACTTCAACTTTCCCACACCACAAACATATCCCGCCCGACATCAAACACCATCGCATTCCCGCTCCCATGTTGCATTTCGAAGAACCCAATTTGCCCGAGTTGATTCGAGAGATTGAAGCGTTGCTGCCAAAGTTGTGACGCCGCGCTATTCGCCTACGCCTCTTTGGCTCTTTATCTTTTTTCTCTTTTTATCCTTTGCACGAGAACGGATTTGGATTTCTCCTGCTTGCGGAAGAAATCAATCAGAATCGAGGTGTCAATTAGAATGGTTTCGGCTGCCATTGGTTAATGAACTTTCTGGCTTCTTGCAAGGCATTGATTTCAGCATCGCTCCAAACGGAGGCGGAAAGAAGCTGCGCCCTCCAACTCTCCTGTTCGGGCTGGGGTGAGTTCATTGCCGGGGCATGCTCTTGTTTCAACAATTCAAACAGCGCTTTTCTTTCGGCAAGGGGAAGCGCGCTCACTTGCTGAACGATTTGATGGGTAATGGTATCCATAGTTGTTTTTCCAAAAAAATCACATTGACTGGAAGCAATTTCTATATGGAAAAGTTAAGCGAACGATCCCGCGCATGAAAAAGAATTTTATGCGCTTTGCAACGTTGCCAGCTTTCCGCGTCGCTCTCTGCTTCCCTCTCTTTGGCTCCTTTTCTTTTTTCTCTTTTTATCTTTGTTGCTCTAAGGCCACCACTTGGCGGTATCGACAATAGCACGGGCGGTTTCGCGCAGGGCTGGCTCGCCGCCTTGCTCGGCAATGACGGGGAGCAGCGCTTTACCCCGTTGGATAAAGCCATTCTGCGTGATAACTGCCCTTGGCCGAGACTATCCAACGGGGTGAATGGCTTGGAGAAGTTGTGGCCGCTTGGTGCGTGCAAAGGTCCGCAACGTTGCCGACAGTTCTTCAAACTCAGTTCTTTGGGTTGAACGGCACATGGCTGACCAACGCGGGGCGAGGCTGGCGCCGCCGGATCATCCAGCCAGGCATCGAGCGCGGCTAAATCGGAGGCGCCTCCGCCGAAAGGCGCCGGATGATCTTTGGCACCGAGATAGTATTCGAGAAAATTTTGGACGCGACTATCGTAGCGCGTCGCGAGCGGTAGTTCATCAATACCCCGAGTGATGTTCGTGATATTGACATGCTCAACATGCTGAGCAATGAAAACCGTTTTCCCGCTCAATTGGTCACGATTAGTGAGGTCCACGTGCTCAATGCGATCGGCAATGACGGCCTTTTGTGCGTTGAGTTCGCCGACGAGAGATTTTTGCGAAGAGTCAGCCATGCTACATCTTCAGAGTGTCAATCGTGTTTGCTACGACAACTTTTTGCGCATTGATTGTTCCAACGAGTTGCCCGGGCGCAGCGGCGCCAGACTTTTCCAAGGCCTCGGCCAGCATACGAACGAGTTCAGAATCATTTGCCAAATGCTTTGCGAGTGCTGCTTGAAACGTAGTCGCATCGGCACTCGGGCTCTGTTCAAACTTCTCGACAGCCGTTTTGCCCTCCGGCTTTTTCGTTAAACGATCCTTAATGGCTTGGTAAGCGTCTTTGAACGCGGTTTTCGCCACTTCTTCGGCACCCTTCGCAAGTAATGGAGAAAGCGCGGCGGTTGCCATTGCAGTGAGAGTTGTAAGATCAATCATAGAACCCTCGATTTTGTTTTGTTGTGCGAAAATTATCTCGTGTGCATTGTTTTTGAGATTCAACAATTTCGGCGTATCCTGCTCGTTCAAATTTTCCAAATGGACTTGCAAGCAGCCTAAATCAAAGGCGGTTTTCACGTCCTTGCCGTAGCCGAGCGCTTGATAGAAAGCCATGGCGAAACGAATCGCGGCCTCGTCGCCGATGGCTTTGGACATGCCAATGACGCAATCAATGTGTTACGCAATAGCCTGCGCCTGCTGCGCGGAATAACACGCATTGAGTACCACGCAGCGAATGTTGTCTTTGAGTACGGCGAACAATTGGCTCAATGCCTGTTCCGAAACTTTGTGGCTGCCGCCCCAATTGTCTTCTAAAATAATCTCGCTGGAATTGCTGCCGTGCCCGCTGAAATGCACGATGTCTGGTTTGTGGCGCAGCAAATGGCCCTGCAAATCAGACACACGAACCGCCCATTCTTGCTCAATATCAAATTTGTCGCGGAATTCGGATTGGAGGAGGGCTTGTTTGATCTCGCGCACTTCTTTGTCGATGCGAAGCTGCGCCGTGTCCTCGGGGTTCGCGGCGAGGAAGAGGATTTTGATAGATTGGTTTGTGGGAAATGGAGTCGTCACAATCACCGCCAATTTTTTTGAACATCAACGTTCAGTTAGGAAGGCGTTCAAGCAGGGCGTGTAAATCTTGTATAAAGCTGTCTATCGTGGGCGGTTCGCAGGGAATGTGTTGAGCGGGATTTTCGTAAGGGTGGTAGTGCCACGACCCGAGGTTGTCGCATCCATAGATTCTTTTTTCATTCCGAATCAAGGCGAAGTCGATTCTCCCATTGCGCGCGTTGAAACGCACCGCGAGAAACAGCCTTTCTCCGAAATGAAGATTCACCTTGAGTGACTTGGCCGAAAGGATGAGGACCTCTACTCGGCAAGAGAGCCTCTGCGTTTGCAAGGCTGATTCCACTCCGGCCAGAAATTCATACGGCGTGCCCGCGGTCATGGCGCTGCCAGTTTAATGCGTCGCAACGCGGTTATCAATTCCTTCTTCTCCGCCTCGTACATTTCCCAATCCATGTAATCGGATTCAACTTCGTAACTGTGGCGATCCTCGATCCGGCCGTTCTCCCACATTTCAGCAAACTCGCGAAAGGAGGCTCCGTGCTTCGCTTCCAGCCGTAGAATTTCTTGATGGTATTTTTCAAGCCTGCTCTCTAACGCGGCGATCAAGAGCTGCGGCAGCTTGCTCTTCAATGAAGCTTCGCCAAAAGAATCCTGCAAGGCTTGATAAACCTCGGCGTCGATTTCCAATTGTGTGGTCATGGCTTACTCGAAAAAATGTTATGCTCTTCATGGGTGTTTCGCTGTTCGATTTAGCATGAGTAAACTAAACAAGCGCGTTGCTGAAGTCAACAACAATTTTGGCATTGACACGTTCATGCGCTGCGAAATTTCATCACCACTCCACCTTCACCCCTCTCGTATCCACGTGCACGAAGCCCTCGTGCGCGCTGGTGCGTTTGTAGAATCCCAAGCCGCCGAGGAACGGTTGGAACTCCGCGTCTTCGGAAAGCGCGTCGATCAAATCATACATCACCTGCACGTCGCGCTCGTTGATCAGGCCGTCGCGGTTCAAGTCGTCCATCTTGCCGTCGTTATTCGCGTCAATGAAAATGTCCGCGGCATCGCCGTATACGTGGCGGCTGTTGGGCGTGTTTTCGATGGTCGCGTTGTAATACGGCGTGCGATAGCCGCTGATGAAACCGAACGTGTTGATCTTATAACCTTCGGCTTGCACTCTCTGCAGAATAAATTCCAGCGCGAGCAGCAAACGCTCGTGCAGCACCACGAATTTCGGATATGCGCTTTCTTGCTTGCACAAAAATTGTTTGAGCTGAAAATGTGGGGAGAGAAAAACATCTTGGTTGGAAGATGTGACTTTGATAAAGCCGGTGGGATTTGCGTAAGCCTTTTGCCCGCGCAGCGGCTTGTCCGGATAAGCGCCGATGCGATAGCCGTGCAAGTATTCATCTTTGATTTCCGAGAACGGAACCATAACGAACACGTTGAGGCGTGCGCTCTTTGTCGATGAGTTGATTTGCACAACGTAATCGCCGCTTGTTGCGGGCGCGCGATAGCGCCATTTATCGCGACTCAATGCGCGCAGTGAACCGCCCTCTGCAGTCGCAGTGACCTCAGCGTCGGCTTGCAGCACTTCAATCTCCGTTTCTTCATTGGGAAGAAGAAAGGCACTGAAGAGTTCGTGGCGGCTCGTTTCGTTTTTGACCTTTAAAGTGAAGCGGGTTTGGGGAGATGGTTCCGGTGATGTGGAGGCGCAGCCAGAGAAAGGGAATGTGACGAGACCAAAAAGAAAAAGCCTCACGCAGAGACGCGAAGGCGCAAAGAACCCGCAAAGTTTTTCTTTGTGTTTCCTTTGCGTCTCCGCGGCTTTGCGAGGAGGCTTTTGCTTTGTTTGCAAGAATGAATGAAAAGCACACCCACCTGCGCCCCCCTCAAGGGGAAAATAGTCGCATGTCCTGCTCTTCATATGTATTCTCACAACGCCGTGGCGGGCGCACTCGCTTTCAAATGTTCGAGCAGGAAATCAATCATCGAACTGTTCACGTGCTGTGCGCCCGCGCCGCCCACGCCGTGGCGTGATTCGGGATAAAACGTGAGCTCGAACTTCTTCTGCGCCTTGATGAGCGCGTCGATCAACTGAATCGTGTTGCCGGGATGCACGTTGTTATCCACGCTGCCGTGCAGAATGAGCAGCTTGCCTTTGAGATTTTTCGCATACGGCAACGCGGAGCCGAGATCGTAGCCTTCGGGATTCTCTTGCGGCGTGCGCATGTAGCGCTCGGTATAGATCGTGTCGTAATTGCGCCAGTCCGTGACCGGTGCGCCCGCAATGCCCACGTGAAAAACTTCCGGCTCTTTGAGCATCATGATCGAAGTCATGTACCCGCCATACGACCAGCCGAACACGCCCACGCGGCTGCCATCCACATAAGGTCGTTGTGTAATCTGCTTCACGCCCGCGGTTTGATCCGCGAGATCAACTTGCCCGAGCTTCAGATACGTTTCCGTCTCAAATTTTTTCCCGCGATTGACGAGGCCGCGATTGTCCTGCGTCCACACGATGAAACCGAGTTGCGCCATGCGTTGCAACTGGCTGCTCATTTGATAACTGTTGCGCACGCTCTTCGAATGCGGCCCGCCGTACACGCTGACGTAGAGCGGGTACTTTTTATTGGGATCAAAATTCACCGGCTTGAACAGCAAACCGTGCAAATCGGTTTTGCCGTCCGCGGCTTTGACGATCACCAACTCCGGCGGGATGAGTTTGAGCGAGTCGAGCCGCGCGGTGTTCGTGCTCATGAGATTGTTGAGCAGCCTGCCCTCCGCGCCGTGCAGGTTCATCGTCGGCGGCGTGGTGAAGGAGGAATACGAATCCGTGAAATACTTGTTTGCGGGATCCATGCTCACGCGATGCGTGCCGGGCGCTTTGGTCAACTGTTGCTGCTTCGTGCCCTCGAAATTCACGCGAAAGAATTGCGTTTCAAGGCCGTTGTTGGTGCTCGCCGTGAAATAGATCCACTTGTTCTTTTCATCCACTTGCACGATGCCTTCCACCGGCCATTCGCCTTTGGTAATTTGGCGCACGAGCTTGCCCTGCATGTCATACAAATAAAGATGCCGCCAGCCTGTGCGTTCCGAGCTCCACAAAAAATGTTTGCCGTCTTGCAGCACGATGAAGTCGTCGTGCAAATTGATGAAGGCTTCTTCTTTTTCAACCAGCAAAGAACGCGTCGCGCCGGTTTCGGGATTCGCCACAAGCAATTCCAATTCATTTTGCCGGCGATTCATGCGCTGAAACGTGAAGCCGCTGCCGTCGGGCAACCACTTCGGTTTGATGAGATAGACCTCGCTCGAACTGTTCGTGGGAATCTCGACGTTCTTGCCGGTCGCAATGTCGATGATGAAAAGCTTCACCGTGGGATTCGTCTCGCCCGCTTTGGGATAGCTCTGCAACTCCAACTCGGCTTCGGGTTTGAGATCGTGCACGAGCGGATATTTGTGTACCGCGCTTTCATCGAACTGATAATACGCGAGCTTGCGTCCGTCGGGCGACCACCAATAGGCGGTGAGTTGATCGAACTCTTCGGGATAAACCCAATCGGGCCGGCCGTGCAACAAATTTTCATTGCCGCCGAAGGTGAGACGCTTCTCTTCGCCCGTGCTCGTGTTGACGAGATAGAGATCGTAGTCTTTCACATACGCGAAGTGCGAGAAGTCGGGCGAGTATTCGCCGTTCCACAATTGGCTCGTGGACATGCGGCGCATCAAATCTTTGGAGCCGGGTTGCGGCGTGACCTCGGGGCGTTTCAATTCGCGCAAGCTCGCGGATTTGAAATCATACAGAAAATGTTTTTTATCCCCCCAAAAAGTCATGGCCGCGCCCTCACGCACGTATTCGAAGCTTTTAAAAGGAAGACCGGTGCTCTGCTTTTGTGTACCGACGTTGAAGCTGCGCAGAATGTTTTGTTGCGTGGTTTGATCAAACAACGGCGAACGTTTTTGCGTGACGGGATCAACGCGGAAGAAATTCGTGGCTTTCGTTGCCGCGTCCTCCTCGCTCACAAAATAGCCGCTGCCGTCGGGAAGCCAATCGACCGCGCGCAGTCCTGTGGTCACGGTCAAACGTTCGCGCGCCATAAAATCATACAACCCGCGCTCGGTTTGCGCTTGCTGCTGCGCGCTCGCGGAAAAGACGAACAATAAAAACGCAAAGATCGAATGCCGGCGCAGGTGCTTCATTGAACTCCTCCTCTTGTTTGATTCTTGGAATCGAATGATTTGCTGTTCGTCGCCATGAAACAACATCGTTGCTTTATGAGCAAAAAGCTTTATCTAAAAAGCTTACCGCGGCGCGTTTCGCAACGCATATTCGCCCGCGGCTTTGATCGCTCCGTCTCCAATGGCGGCGCCGTATTCGGTTAATGCCGCGCCGTAATGCAAAGCCCGAAAGCGCGCGCGTTGCCACGTTGCCTCGTCGCACCCGCCGTAGCGTTCGCGAAACGCGTTTCTTGCCGAAGGCGGCAGAAAGCTGAAGGCAATGGAAAGATCGAGAGCGGGGTCGCCGAGATGAATGTCGCCCCAATCGATGACGCCCACAAGACGCTTGTTTTCGCAAATCAAATGGCGCGCATAGAAATCGCCGTGAACCCAGCAGGCTTGCGCGAGCGGTTGGGCTGCGGCAGCGAGCTCATCCACCAACTCCAGCAATGCGCCAAGCTCGCGCGGGCGCAACGCGGCAGTTTTACTCGCGAGCCTTTCCTTCAATTTGGGAGCGCGCTGCTTCAAGTCGGCGCGCGCAAATTCATCACGTGGCGCCCAGCGCCGGGTTTCCTCATCAATTGGAATCCGGTGAAGAAGACGAAGAAAGTCGGCCAGCGTTGCAACCTGTGCGGCGCGCTCATGCTCCGACCATTCACAACGACACGCGGTCTCTCCCGGAATGATGGCATAACCTGCGAAGGCATGCGGATATTCTGCCTCGGGCGTTCCAACGTACTCGGGCACGGGAACGCGCAAAGGCAGGTGTGGCGCGAGCAGCGGAAGCACGCGGGCCTCGCGCGCGATCAGCGGCGCCGCAATCTCGCGTCGTGGAAAGCGAAACACAAAGCGCGCATTGACGAGAAAGGCGAGATTGTCCCAGCCTGCGCTTAATGCTTCCAGCCGCACGGGCGCAAGTTGCGGAAACTGACGCGCGATGAGCCGCGCCGCTTGCGCTGAAGAGAGTTCGAAATCGGCGTCCCACGGAGTTTTCATTTCGCGGCGCGGGCGTCTTTTTGTTGGTCAAAAAAGACCACGTCCGTGCGGCGGTTCAATGCGCGCGCGGCTTCATCGGCGTTGTCATACTTCGTGCTGATGCCGCGGCCTTCGGCGAAGATCCGTTCCGCGGGGACGCCTTGCTTCACCAGATAATCGCGCACATAGCGCGCGCGGCGCTGCGACAAGTTTTGATTATAATCCGCGGCGCCGACGTTGTCCGTCCATCCGACCAACCGCACGGCGCGCTCCGGGCTTTTTTCCAATTCGCGCTGCACGAAAGCAAGACAGCCTTGCAACTGCGTGCGTGTCGCCACGTCGGTGAGATTGAGCTTGTCGGAATTAAATTCAAACAGAAAACGAAACTCGGAAACCACGCCCTCCGCGGTCAAGCCGAGCACAATATCTGCGAGCGGAGTTTCGGCAGAGAGTGAATCGACTTGCAGCGTTCCAAATGTATAGCCGGGCTTGGTGGCGGTAATGAGAAGACGGCTGCTCGGCGAAGCCATGACGCGATATGTTCCGAGCGAATCAGTGAAGCTTTCAAGCAGCGTGGCGCCGCTTTCTAACGCAGTAATGGTCACTTGCGCTTCCGCCAAAGGCGAAGTTCCGGCATCGGTGACACGGCCTTGCACGGCGATGAGATTGGGACGCAGTTCGAAGTCTGCGAAGTAAACTTCTTCGTTCGCAATCTCGACCTCAACGCTGTCCGCAAGATAATCAGGCGCGCTCGCGGTGAGGCGCCAACGATGCGGCAAAGCGGCTTTGGTTTGATAAAAACCGCGTTCGTTGACGCGCACGGTTTGTTGCCCGCTCATACTGTTGAGCGGCGCGCAAATGAGTTGCGCATTCGGCAGCGGCGCGCAACGATCTTTTGCTTGCACGCGCCCGGCGAGAACCGCCAACGGCACACGATAGGAAACCAGATAGCCGGAGAGCGTGACCAGGTCTTGCGAGATTTGCCGGAAGATCGCGCTCAATTCTTCCGCTTTTTTCGCGCGCGAATGTCCGCCGCCCGAGCTTTGCGCCAACTCCACGAGAAAGGGATTGTCTTGCGTGAGAAAGTCAATCGTGTAGAACACCAGGCCCGGATTCTTCGCCGCCAAACTTCTGATCTCGTCTTTGTTCTTGCGGCTGGCGTTATCCATGCCGTCGGAGAGCACGATCACATAACGGCTGTCATTCGCGGCAGCCGCTTGTTCCGCCACGCGGATGCCGGTATAAATGCCGTCGAGCAAATAGGTCTTGTCCGTGAGCCGCGTGGCGCGCAGATGCTGCGCGAAACGCTTGCGCACTTCTCCATGATCGCGCGTGAGCTCATACGCGCGAATGTTGGGCAACGCCTCGCGCCCCGGCGCGGTGCTTCCCGGAAAATCCATATCGAAGAACACCGTGCCGACTTTCACCGAAGGGCCGAAGCTGTCGAGCAATTCTTCCAACGTCGATTTGAGCACGCCCAAATTCTCCAACATGGATTGGCTGTTGTCGATGCACAAAATGATCGACACTTTCGCGACTTCGGTTTGGAGCAAAGGCGAGAGGTTGAGAATTTCATAACGACTCAACGGCGAACGCACGGTAAAATCATTCGCGCTCAACCCGCCCACGGGCACGCCGGAGTCCGTTACGACGACTTTGAGTTTGCCAGGCTCCAAGTGCTCATAAGCAATTTCGGGACGCTGCGTTTTGGGCGAGGTGACTGTGATGGTTAATTGCTCTTGCGAAAAGCAAAAACGCGCATCTCCCAACCACCCCACCATGCTCAAGAAAAGGATGAAACGCAACCCTGCCTGCATCATATTGACCTCCAGAGTTTTGAGATACGATCCCACAGAACGAAGAAGCAGCGCTGCGAAGCAGAAACCAATACTCCAAAAATCCAACCCGCCACTACTCCAAGCCGGTTTTCATGCGCCTCCGGCGCCGAAGCCCGTGACGATATACGTGCCGCTCTTCTCATGCTTGGCGAGCGTGACGAGACCGTTCGCGCGCGCGTCGTCGAGCAGTTCTTGAAACGAGCGATAGCCGAACTCGCCTTCATCGAACGAGGGACGTTTGCGCTTGATCGTCTCTTTGATCGTCGAAGCAAAGAAGACTTCTTTGTTTTCGCGCATCAAAGCTTGAATGGCGTCGAGCAGCCAATAGAACACTTGCGCTTTCTTGCGCGGCAGGCCTTTGATCTTGGGCGGATCGCCGGCCGGGCGGAACAAGTCTTCATAAAAGATAAACTCGTCGCAATTGCTGATGAGCAGCGCGGAGGAAGATTCCTTGCGCCCCACGCCGATCACGGTTTTGCCGTTCTCTTTGAGCTTGGAAACGAGCGGGCTGAAATCCGAGTCGCCGGAGACGATGGCGAAGATGTTAATGTGCTCCTTCGCGTAACACATTTCCATCACGTCCACGACGAGATGAATGTCCGCGGAGTTTTTGCCCGTCATCTTGCGATGCGGAATTTCGATCAACTCAATCGCAGCTTGATGCAGCGCTTCTTTCTCTTTCGCATACGCGGCCCAATCGCAATAGGCTTTCTTTGCGACGATCTTGCCTTTTTCGAGCAGGCGTTCGAGCACTTTGTTCATGTCAAAGGCGATGCCCGATTGGCGGTCGCCCAACACGAGGTTTTCGAGGTCGATGAAGACGGCGATTTTGTTTTCCAAGTGAGTCCTTTCGTAATAAAGTCCTGAATAAAAGCAGATAACAGAAAGATGGCGGCCAGAAAAATAACCCGAACCAGAATTTTTCTGTCCTTCATCGTTCTGTCTGATTGCTTTTTTTGTATGCTTTAAGAGTTTGCGTTCGCCTGCGCGGCTTCATATTCCGCTTGCAAGCGCGCCATTAAATCGTCTCTGCGATCGAACAAGCGCTTGGGTTTGCGCGGCGCGTGCTTGGTGAGCGCATACGCAACGAGCAGCGGCATTGCAATCGTCGAATCACAATAGCACACGACCGTATCGGGCAGTTTGTCGGGATCGACTTTGCCCCAACTCACAGCCTCCGCGGGCGTGGCTCCGGAAAGGCCGCCGGTGTCCGGGCGCGCGTCGGTAAATTGCAAAAAGTAATCGTGCCCCTTCTCCGCGATTTGCATCACCTCCTGCAATTGCGGCTCGGTTTGGAGCATGAAATTTTTCGGCGAGCCGCCGCCGAAGATGAGCACCGCGCTTTTGCCTTCGTTGCGTTTCGCGTCGAGCACGATGGCCGCGGTCTCATTCACGTCCGCGTTCACATCATACATGAGCTTGTTGCCCGCGAGCGCTTGCGCGGCGACGTTCATGCCAATCGAAGAATCGCCGGGCGAGGACGTATAAATCGGCACGGCATGCTCGTAGGCCGCGGCGAGAATCGAGGTGCGTTTGCGCTTCAACTCTTTCTCGCGCGCCGCGACATACTTGCCCGCGAGATAATGAAACTCCGCGGTGCTCATCGGCTTTTGAAACTCGGGCGCTTGAATGATTTGACGATAGAACGCATCCGTGTCGAGCAGCACGTGATAATCAAAAAAGATGTCATAGATGCGCACCACGCCTTCTTCGCGCAAGACCACATCGTTGGCTTGATGCGTGCCTTGATGCATGCTCAGCCCGAGACCGAAATGCGTGTCGTGATACAGGTTCGCTCCGGTGGAGACGATCCAATCCACGAAGCCGTTTTCAATGAGCGGAATGATCGCGGACATGCCGAGGCCCGCGGGTGAGAGCGCGCCGGTGAGGCTCATGCCGATGGTCACATCCGGCGCGAGCATTTTTTCGGTGAAGAGGCGGCAAGCTTCGTTCAAGCGCGCGGCGTTGTAGGCAAAAAAAGTTTGGTCGATCAACTCCGCAACAGACATGTTCGGCTTGATGGCTTGCGGAAAAATTTTACGACCGGAAAGAAAGCGACTGGGCGAGGGCATGCTATTTTCCTTTCAAGGAGTCAAGTGGGTTGCTTGGGGGCCGCACGACGAGCACGGAACACGGCGCTTTGTTTACGACACGATCGGTGGTCGAGCCGAGCAACAAGCCACCGAGGCCGTGATGGCCGGTGCTGGCGAGCACGATGAGATCGGCCTTCAACTCCTCCGCCAGCTTGACGATTTCCGCCGCCGGCTTGCCGTCGCGCACGATGAATGCGAGGTTGCTGCGTTTTCTTTTTGCGGCAGGAATCTGGCGCTCCAATTTTATTCGAGCTTCGTCGAGCTTTTTTTGATTGTACTTCCTCGCCTCGTCGAGATTCACGCGCAGCATCATCATCTCTTCATTGGTGAGAGGAAGATCCGGAATGACGGTGCACACCCACAATTTAGCCTGATTGGCCTCCGCCAAGCTTTGCGCTTGTTTGATCGCGGCATTTCCTGCCGGAGAAAAATCCGTGGCAACCAAGATTCTTCGTAATCGCGACATGAGGCGCTGCGCTCCTTCCACTGAATATTATTCGGGTTTCTCTGCTTCGCTCGAGGCTTCCGCCGGAGCGGCCTCTTCAACGTCGGCCGCGCCAATCTCGACTTTGCGCGCAATCGTCAAAAAGCCGGTGTGGCCGATCATGCGCAATTCCGGCCGCACCGACATCGGCTCGACATTCCAGCGGCGAAACATGGTTTCGAAAGTCATGACCGCCATGAAACCTCGCGTCACGCGCAACGACTCGACGAATGATTTGACTTGAAAGACCGTCGGCGAATAGCTGCAAATAATGCCGCCGGTCCGCAATTTGGGCGCCGCGAGATGCACCACACGCCACGGCTCGGGCAAATCGAGCAAGAGGCGATCGACATTTTCTTCATCGAATTGTTCGTAAATGTTCGCCTCGCGCACAATATGATTGGGCGTCTCGCCGATGAAGTTGCGCATATTGCGCTTGGCATTCTCAATGAAATCGCGGCGGACTTCGTAACTGATCACAGTACCCTCCGGGCCAACCATGCGCAAGAGCGTCGTTGCCAACGCGCCGGAACCCAAACCCGCTTCCACGACCTTCGCGCCCGGATAGATATCCGCATATTGCAAAATCACGCCGAGGTCTTTGGGATAGATAACCGTGGCGCCGCGCGGCATGTTCACGACATGATCATTGAGCGTGGGGCGAAACACCCAATACTTCACCTCGCGCTGCGAGCGCAGCAAAAAGCCTTCGTGCTTGCCAATGATTTCGTCGTGTGGCAACATATCGCCGCGAATGTTGGTCTTCTTCCCGGCTCGCAACATGTCGTAATAAACGCGCTGCTTGCGGTCGTAAAAAATCACGGGGTCATTTTCGGCAAACGGCAGACTGGGATTTTTCATTAGGCATTTCGTTTTCATTTAGGTATTCCCCCCTTGAGGGGGGTTAGGGGGGTGTTGCTCGGTATCATTGTACGCAGCAACACGAGGAATTTTATTTTCGTCGAAAACACCCCCCTGGCCCCCCTCAAGGGGGGAATGTTGAGAAGGGTACTTGAATTTTCTTTTCACTGCTTGCGTGAGCGCGGCTTGGCGTAGCGGCTCCAACTCAAGCTTGGCTTCGGCTTGCAGCACGCGCTCGAGCTTCGCATGTGTTTCGGGATTGGCCGGAACGAAGAGCGAGCAGCAATCTTCGAACGGCTCGGTGGAAATCGGGAAAGTGCCGATTTGTCGCGCTTGTTTGACGATCTCTTGCTTGTCATCTCCGGCCAGCGGGCGCAGCACGGGCAACTTCGTGGCGTCGTTGATCACGCGCAAATTGGACAACGTTTGGCTGGCCACTTGCGAGACGTTTTCGCCCGTGAGCAAGGCTAGCGCGCGATGTTTGTGTGCGACGCGTTCCGCAAGCCGGAACATTTCGCGGCGATACAAAATCACACGCAGGCCCGGCGGGCTATGCGCGACGATGTGCTGTTGAATTTCCGCAAAGGGAATGAAATACAACAATGCTTGTTGCTGATATTCTGTCAAGAGCTGCACCAAACGCTCAACTAGTGCTTGCGAGGCATTGGTCGTAAACGGCGCGCTGTGAAAATGCACGTAGATGAGATTCACGCCGCGCTTCAAAATGCGGTATGCGGCCACGGGCGAATCGATGCCGCCGGAAAGCAAGCACACGGCTTGTTCCGCCGAACCCACGGGCAGTCCGCCGGGGCCGGGAATGCGATCGGTGTACATCAAACAATAGTTGTCCGCGACCTCGATCCACACCGTTACTTCCGGCGCGTGCAGATCGACACGAGCATTAAAATGCCGTAGCACGACCTCGCCCACGTGCGCATTAATCTGCGGCGAGGTCATGTGAAAATGCTTTTGCGCACGCTTGGTTTCGACTTTGAAGCTGGTGAACTGTTTGTTGGCGAGCAGTGCGAGCGCCATCGCGCTCATCTTTTCGATGTCCTGCTCGAGTTTGTATGCGGGCGCGAAATAGGCAATGCCGAAGATTTTTTGCAGCGCGGAACAAATCGCTTCGATATCCGCTTCGGGGGCGAGTTTGCACAGCAAGCGCCCGTACAACCGAGTGCTCGAGCGCATACCGAGAGACGCGGTGGCGCGGAGAATATTGCGCTGTAGCCGGCGTTCAAAATAAATGCGATTGTTGCCTTTGAGCGCGACTTCGTGGTAATGAATTACAAAGTTTTCGATGGCGGGCGCGAGCGCACGCCCTGCAATTGCATGCGGGACGGCGTGAGGCGGTGGTGTGGCAATCGGGGTTGTGGCGGTACTGGTCATGACCTCGCGAGGGGTTTGGTTTATTGCAACGCCGCGCAACATAACAAAATCGCGCTGGAATTGCAAGGGAAAGGTCGGAAGCGCAGCAATGCCTTCGTTAATCATAAAAAAGCAGCGCGGCATTTTCTGAATAGCCCCGAGGTTCCTCGCATCGCCTAGTGGGCCTTTTGTGCTTTGTCGTTGCTGCACCGAGGTGCGTTCTCTGCTTGTTTACCTAAAATCTTTACACCCAGCGAACGTGTTCGAAGCCGTGAGTCGAAAAGTGTCAGGCCTTTCGCACAAAATTCCTCTGAAATCATCACACTTCTTTTGCCATTTCCCGATCGGCTTACGCAAGCATCGTCAGGGCGAGGTATATATGAGTGTTTTTGGGTATTTCCTACCTCCTATCGGATTTGGAGTAAGACGCGACGTGCGCTTACTGCAAACGCTACTTGGAATCTTTCTTGGCAAGGGAGCTACGGCGATCCGAGGCGTGAGGCTCGACCTCGCAGCGATGCCGGCAGGGATTGCGATTTATTCGTTCCGCGCCTTCCATGTGTGCAGACCTCCCTCTGGCTCGACTAAACGTTGTTTTGGATTGCGACACGTGCCTAAATGGTGGCAGTTGTAGCCAGAATCTTACAAGGAGACACATGATGTTGCGTCGTTCGTGTTGTGCCAGGTTGTTGACGGGAGCGGCTTGGGTTTTCGTGTTCGGGTTCAGCCTTTTTGCGGTCGACTTCGCACTCGCGCAAAATGGTGCAGTGCTTTCGACAACCACAACCAGCGATCACAAAAAATCCAATCAGAGCAAAGTTTTTTATTACGACAACGCGTGGTGGGCCGTGGCCTTTCACGAAACGCGCGCAGAATGGTTTTTGTGGAAATACGACGCCGCAACTTCGAGCTGGACACGCAAAAATACGATTCAAACCGGCGTGAACAATTGGATCGACGTCGTGGTCGATTCTGCGACGGATAAGCTCTATCTCTATTTCTCGCGCCAATCACAGCCGCGCTTTCGACGCTATTCATATGTCGCCGGCGCCTGGGTGCGAGATACCGGCTTCCCCGTTACTTTGTCCAATTTCCCGAACCAAGACAACAACAATCCGGTGAGCCTGGTCAAAGCGAAGAATGGTTATCTATGGATTTTCCGCATCGACAATGGTAAGCTGCAGACACGCTATTCCACCGACGACGGCCTCACCTGGCAGCCAATCATCACCATCAAAGACAGCTTGAATCAAACCAAAGGCACGACTGAAGCAGTCGCGTTTAGCGATGGCGTGGATAATTACGTTGGTGTGCTCTATGGCGAATTAGGCGCATCCAACAGCAGGTTTGGCTTCCACTATCACAACGATAACAACGTTGCCACGGTTTGGACCAATCAATCCAGCTCGCTCAGCTTCTTCGGCAGCGAGCGCGGCAACAATGAGTTGAGCGCCGCGGTTGATGATTCGAGCAATATCTACATGCTCGTGCGCACCTTCAGCGGCGGGCCGACCAATCCCCGCAACACGCTCTACAAACGCGACACTGCCGGCCACTGGAATCGCTACATCGTCAATAGCGTGACGTCCAACGTGCGCTGGAGCTCGCCCGCGGTCGCGATTGACCGGGAGAATCGCAGAGTGTTCGTGTTGGGTACGAATACCATCACCGGCAAAGGCGAATATAAAATTTGCCGCATGGGCGAGGAGCATACACTGGCAAATGCGCCGATTTTAGAATTGTTCGCTTCCGGCGCGGGCGCTTTCCAAAATCTCAGCGCGCCACTTGGCCCATTGCAGCCCTCGACCGGTTTGATGTTCACGGCGGGCGACACGACGACGGACGACACGTGGTTCAGAACGATACCGATTCCGGAAAACGTCCCAGTGGTCGTGCAAAACCTAGCGTTGAGCGACAACACAGTCAATGCAAACGCGCAATACACTTTCACCATTCGCACGGTGGGCTGGGGTTCGTTGACCAGCGGCATCGGCAAAATATTTTTGCGTTTTCCGGATAACACACTGGTGCCGGCAGTGATCAATGCAGCCACAATTCAAGTGGACGGCACTCCGGCTGCAGTGGTTTCTTCCAATGCCGTGACGCGTGAGATCACGATTACCTCGCCCGTGGCAGTTGCAGATGAAGATACCATCACGGTAACGGTGACGGCCGCAGCCGGATTGCTTAGCGCGAGCATTGCCGGCAATTATACCGCCGAAGTGTGGACCAGCTCGCAACCACTCACAGCCTCTTCCCCGACATATACCTTGAACAACGCTGCCACGACGGTGAGTAACGTGAAAGCGAAATTGCTGCCCACCGATGCCGACAGTGCGTCACAGCACACCATTGGCTTCCGCGTCGGCGCGAACGGGCGCATGAAACCCGGTGTGAGCACTTTTCAAGTTTGGTTTGATGCCAAAGCGCGTGTGACACAAGGCACGCTTACGGGCGCATTGGTTAACGGAGTCAGCGCCGCAGCCGCGGGCGATAGCACAAACGACCTCATCACTATCACCCTTCCTCCCGCGCTCGCCGTGAACAACAGCGACAGTGTGACGTTACTCATTCCTCGGTCCGCGGTGCGCAATCCCAAGTATGCTACGACTGCCGATCTCGAAGTCGCGACCAGCGTGGAGGCCGCGAAAATCGTATCGAATAGTTTTTACCACCAGCGCGGCCGCGGCGTCGCCGGCACTTCGAAGAAGTTCGATCGTGCAAATCAAAACAAACTCTTTTATCACGGCGGTTCGTGGTGGATGACGGCGCAGGACAAAAACACCAACAAATGGCACCTGTGGAAACGCACGGATACGACGTGGACGAAAACAACGGAAATTTTTGACGACGGCAAAGTTCGTCCGGACTGTGTGCTCGACGCCGCCAACAATCGCGTTTATATTTTGCTTCCCGGCGGCAGCATTGCTTATCTCACGCGTTTGACTTATGCCGCGGGCAGTTGGAACGTGGATAGCGGCTATCCGAAGCAAGTGGCGGTCGTGCAAGAATCAAACATGCACTTGGTGCGCGCCAAAAACAATTATCTCTGGGCCTTCTGGTTCGCCGATTCCACCATTTTCACCACGCGCTCCGCCAACGAGGGCAATACTTGGACGGCTGCAACCGTGGTGAAGGCCAATCTCAATACGCTCATCGGATTGACGGATGCCGTTGTGTTTGCGAACGCGGGCACAAAGTATGTCGGATTAGGCTACGCGGAAGACAATCAAGCCGGCTCGGTTTTTGGATTTCTCTGGCACAAAGACGGCGACCCGGACGCAACGTGGACGAATGAAACGTTGCCACAATTCGCCGGCACAAATGCCGACGAGCACCTCAGCATGATGGTGCATCTCGGTCAAATATTCATGGCCGTCAAGACTGAAGGTGGCGGCGGCGCCAATACCACCAAAAACGGTTTGCTGCATCGCGCGACAAACGGCGTTTGGAACGCTTATCCGATCATCGCGAATAACGGCTGGACGCGCCCCACACTCGCAATTGACTCGACGAACAACAAGCTGTATGTCTTCGGCTCGCGCGAGGGCGTTTTGCAAACCGTGGAAATGAAAAAGGTCAACTTGACCACGGGCGGCTACAACAATCTCGCCAACGCGGCCTTTGATACATTGATGCAAAACGGCAATGACGATTTTCTGGATCTCTCCGCGCCCGCGCATGTAGTCGGCGGATCGACTGGCCTGCTCTTGTGCGCGTCGAATGAAACCCGGAACGAAGTGTGGGCGCAGCACCTCGCGCTGAGCGGCAGCGTTGCGAAGGCCGAAGCCGAGCCGCAATTCGAGGCGACGAGCGCAACGGCGCATACGCCTGCCGATGAAATTCAAGTACAGGCATTTCCGAATCCGTTCAATCCGAGCACGCAGATCGAATTTCATCTGCAAACCCCGGCGCAAGTAAAGCTGCAAATCTTCAGTCTCAACGGCCAGCTCGTGCGCACTTTGTTTAACGGACAATTGCCGAGCGGCTCGCATTATCGTACGTGGCGCGGCACAAATCACGAGGGCCAGCCCGTGGCGAGCGGCACCTACTTGTATCGTCTGCAAGTGGAGGCAAAAATCAAAACCGGCCGTCTCTTTTTGTTGAAGTGAAGGATGCTCACATCATTTGAGGTCAATTGTAGGAGTAAAACATGTCTAAACTGTCTTTACCTCGCCTATACAATTTGCTCGCGCCATTGCTCGGAGCGCTCCTCGTTCTAGTGCTCGGCGCCACAAACTCGGCGCAAGCGCAGACCGGAGCGCTGCTGCATAGCAGCACGCTGGCCAACAATCCCAAATCGAATCAGAATAAAGTCTGGTTTCATGACGGCAAATGGTGGACGATCGCGCCCGACGCGAGCAAGAACGCGGATTACATTTGGCGCCATGACGGCGGCGGCTTGTGGACGCGCATGAGCACCAAGCTCGAAAAAGGCTCGTTCAATCGCTACGACATATTCATGGATTCCGCGCTTGGCGAATTGGCGATCGTGCGCTCGCATACGACCTACGTGAAGTTTTATCGCTACACATACAGCGCGGGCGTGTGGAGCCTTGCGGTCTCCACGGTTTTGTATAATTTCGGCAATCCCGACAACAACAACCCCTGCACGTTTACCAAAGCCAAGAACGGCGAGTTTTGGATGTTCCAAATTCTCGATTCCGCGCTCGTGGCGCGGCGTTCGATTGACGGCGGCGCAACATGGCTGCCCAAAGCCACGATCAAGGCCGGCTTGAACACCGCGAAGGGCACGACCGATGCCATCACCTTCTCGAAGTTCGGCAATAATCTCATCGGCGTGGCCTATGGCGAAGTCGGAACGACGGGCCTCAACACCAAATACGGCTTCCTGTTCCATCGTGATGCCGACCCGCCTACCAAGTGGGTTGACGAAACGAGTTTCATCAAGCTCACGGGTAGCGAGAAAGGCAACAATCAAATCAGCCTGGCAGCCGATCCCCAAGGCGACGTTTATTTGTTCACGCGCAACTTCGGCGGCGGCTTGAGCAATGCACGCAACACGCTCTACAAGCGAACCGCGACGAAAACATGGACGCGTTATCCCGTCAATCTAGTTTCAGATTTTTTCAAATGGCATTCGCCGGCAGTTGCAATCGACTCCTCGAATAGCTCCGTCATCGTTGGCGGTATTCGTTCGGACAGTTTGTTTGCGGAATACAAAGCTGTGGCCATTGGCAGCGAAGCAACGCTGCAGAGCGCTCCGCGCGGCGTGCTGCTGCGAAACGGCGCCGAAGCTTTTGACGACTTGAATTTTCCCCGGCATATGGTTAACGCCGTAAACGGTTTGCTCGCCACCGCCGGCAACACCACTCCCAATAAAGCGTGGTTCAATGTATTTTTCAATAACCCCGTGTCGCCGATTATCGTCAATCCCGTTACGGTAGTTTCCAATGAAGTGAATGCCGATGGCCGTTATACCATCCCCATCACTTTGACCGACCTCGCGGACGGCACGCTTACGGCGGGTTTCGGTAAAATCGCCGTTCGGTTTTCTCCAACGGTGATCGTGCCCGCAAGTATTTCTCCGAGCTTTGTGAAGCTCAACAATGTTGCTGCGGCTGCGGTGAACACCACGCCCGCGACGCGTGAGATACTCATTACGACGGCCAACACCATCGCCGGCAATGCTGCCGTCACGATTGAGATTGATTCACTCGCCGGCGTTGTAAATAAACAAAAGATCGGCTTGGATTCTCTGCAAGTTTGGACGAGTGCGCAACCGATTCCGGTTTATTCGCCGGCATTCACATTGGTTCGCGCCAATACGAAGGTTACCGCGGCCAAGGTCACGCCGGAACCGACGTTGCCGGGTTCGCCCGCGGCTTACACGATCGGATTCCGTTTGGGTAAACACGGCCGTATGTTTGGCAGCCAGGATACTTTCCGCGTGCACTTCAATGCACAAACCAAAGTTTCCAACGGCGCGCTTGCCGGCGTGTTGGTAAACAGCGCCACCGCGAGCGCAACGGGGGATAGCATCAACCGTGCGGTGCGCATTGTTTTGCCGGTCAGCATCCCCCAACTCGCCAACAACGATTCCGTGACCTTGCAGATGTCGGCGAATTCGATTTCCAATCCGGCGCTCGCCGGGCTTTATACTTTGTTTGTTTCCACCAGCGTGGAAACCAGCAAAGTCGCTTCGCAGCAGTATGAAATCGGCGCGGTGGATACCTGCGGCACACCCATTCCCGGCACAACCGGCAACTTCCCCCGCGGCAATCAGAGCAAAACGTTTTATCATGACGGCTGGTGGTGGTTGATCGCGCAAGCGCAAGCGGACAACGACTGGTACTTGTGGAAATTCGACGGCTTCGGTTGGACGCAAGGCATAAAGATCAGCGAGTTTTCGAAAGACCGTCCGGATGTTTGGCTGGAAAGCGCGAAGAACAAAGCCTACGTGCTGTTGCCCGGCACTGCAACAACGCAACTTTTGCTGCTGAATTACAGCGGCGGCGCGTGGAGTATCGATCCCGATTATCCGTTACCCGTTAGTAGCGTGCAAAATGATGAAATGAACCTAGCGCGTGCGAAGGACGGTGATCTGTGGGTCTTCTGGACTGCGGATTCCAGTGTGTGGGTGCAACGCTCGGATGATGAAGGTGAGACGTGGTTTCCGGCAGTGCGCATCAAACATCTCAACGTGTTGACGGGCTTGACGGATGCCGTGCAGGTCAAAATCAGCGGCAATTTCAGCATTGGCCTCGGTTATGCGGAAAACAGCAGCTCTTCCTTGGCGCAATATGGTTTTCTTCATCATAAAGACGGCGATCCCGACAGCGTTTGGACCGATGAAACGACGACGAAGTTGGCGCCGATTCATCCCAGCGGCACCTCCGCGGACAATCACCTCAACATGATGGCTTACAATGCCGAAGTCTACATGATTGTGAAGACCAAAGGCGGCAGCGGTGCGGTGACAAAGAACGCGCTCTTTCATCGCAGCAGCGGCGGCGCGTGGTCGCGTTATGACATCATTCAAGGCAATGGTTGGACGCGGCCGGTGGGCGCGCTCGATGTGACCAACAATGTGTTCTATGCTTTCGGCATTCGCGAGGGCGCCACAAAAGTGATCGAAATGAAGCGCGTGGCTTTTGGCGATTACGGCAGCCTGCTCACCGCGCCTCTCGATACCGTGCTTTGCAACCATCCGGATAATTTTTTCGACATTTCGCTGCAGATGAACAATTTCACGAGCGTCTCGAATCTCATGCTGGTGGCGGAAAACGACACGAAGAATCAGTTGTGGTTTAAGGTGCTCGCGCTGGCCCCGCTTGCGAAGAGCGGCGCGCCCGCCGAACGCGAAACGCCGGCCGCCGGCAATATCGAGAAGTACGAACTGGCCGCGAGCGTGTATCCCAACCCGTTCAACCCGCGCACCGCGATTAAGTTCACGCTGCCGCAACAGGCGCAAGTGAAGCTGCAAATCTTCAATCTCAGCGGCCAGCTCGTGCGCACGCTGGTGAATCATGATTTGCCTGCGGGCGCGCACGAACGCCGCTGGAACGCACGCGATGAAAACGGTGTCCGAGTGGCCTCGGGAACCTATCTCTATCGCTTGCAAGTCGGACCGAATGTGTTGACCGGCAATATGCAATTACTCAAATAGCCCCTCGCACGTTCTGTCATCCCGCTTTCGTGTGCCGATAGAACGAGGGCGAGACAAGAATTGTAAAACAAAAATGCCATCGCACTAGCTTGCGCGATGGCATTTTTGTTTCGCTATAAACAGTTCTGCGTACCTATCGAGCCTTCACGAAACGCGCCTTTGCAGCCTTGCACTCTTCCGCTTCTCCCAACTCTCGCAAGAAATCGAAAGTATAAATTCCCTCATGATGGCCGTCGCTCCAGTTGAAATTGAGCGCGTAACGTCCCACCACTTCCGCTTCTTTCAAATCAAGCTGGCTTGAAACCAATTCGTGCGGCTGCAAAATGCGAAAAGGATTTGTCGCAGGCGCTTGCGCTTTCATTCTCGATTCTTGGCAGGTTGCACAAGGGCATTGCCGCCGCAAAAAACTCAAAGGATAGAAAGATTCTTCGCCGTCATCCCAGGTGATCTTCAAGGTTTGGGCATCGGCTTTTTCCAGATTGATGGGGAGCATAAGTTTGTTTGGTTGTTTGTTGATCCAATTCCATGCAGCAAGATTCAGGTATTGCCTATTCCGAAACTCTTGCATGCTGATTTCCGCAGAGAATCACGCTCAAATCTGCGCATATGCGCCGTGACGTGGGTGCGAAGTTTTCAGTTTCAGCATGTTCACTTGACCAGTTTGAATCAATGCTTCTCATTATAATGAACTACGGCAAAGAAAGCAACTCTGCCAAGCTGCGCCATAATCTGCGCGCTTGTCACTCGCAATCTGCCAGGCCTTTCCAGCGTGGCAGGAGCACTTTGCAAGCTTGTCTGCAAGCACGAGGTTCCTCGGCCAATCTTTCCGAAATCTCTAGTGGCATAACGGTTGCCTAATGCAGGAACGAAAGCAATCACGAAAACAAATAAAACTTTCAACCCATAATCAAGGAGCTATAGCCATGTTAGTCAGATGGAGTCCCGCAATCCCGTCGCTGTTCTCTGAACTCGAACAGACTTTGCTGAGTGATTGTGCGCCGCGTCAAGCCGCCAGCATGTTTGTGCCGCGCGCCGAGATCATCGAGGGCAAAGACCACTTCATTGTGCGAGCCGAATTGCCCGGCGTGAAAAAAGAGGCAGTGAAGATCACGCTCGAAAACAATCTACTGACGTTGACCGGCGAGAAGCGTTATGAAGATGAGAAGGCGGAAAAGACTTTTCATCTGCGCGAGACGCTCTATGGCAAATTCGAGCGCAGCTTCCGTTTAAGCGACAATATCGATCGCCAAAACATCAAAGCGGATTACAAAGACGGTGTGCTCGAAATCGCACTGCCGAAGACGAAAGAAACGCAAAGCCGCGAGATCGGCATCAACCTGAATTAAGCCGCAGGATTGCGCAATAAAAAAGCCGGGCTTGCTCATGCAGGCTCGGCTTTTATGTTTTGAACCAGGCAAAATCACATCGCGTACTTGACGACCACGAATCCCAAAATGAGCAACACCGTGAAACCGACGGCGAACCAATCAAAGTAACGATCGATCGTGGCTTTGATGCCCGCGCCGAATTTCCAAATCATGCCGGCCACCAGGAAGAAACGCATGGAGCGCCCAAAGATCGAAGCGAGCATAAACTCCATGAAGTTCACTTGAAACACGCCGCCTGCAATCGTGAAGACTTTATACGGAATCGGGGTGAAGGCCGCGGTAAACACGGCAAGAAAAGCGTTTTCGTTATACTTCTGCTTCACGAGATCGAATACCTCATGCGTGAAGCCCGGGATGTTCGCGAAAAAGAAATCGCCTATCAAACTCCACAACTGCCAACCGATGAGATAACCAATCACGCCGCCAATATTGGAAGAGAGCGAACAGATGAAGGCATAAGTCAGGCTGCGCTCCGGTCGGGACATCGCGAGCGCCATGAGCAAGGGATCGGGCGGAATCGGAAAGAAAGAGGACTCCGCGACGGCAAGCACCGAAAGCGCGGGCGTGCCATAGGGCGTGTGCGCCCAGTGCAATACCCAATCATAAAGCCGGCGCACGAGATGTGTTTTTTTTTCGGCTGCAACGGCGTTGGTTTTCACAACCGGGGGTTGCAAGATACTCATTCCAGTTTTCCTCAATCGAAAAGATGAATCCTAAAATTTAATTAAAGAAATGTACCGAAAACCTTCCCATTTTGCAAACACGTCTGCAAAATTTTACGCACTCTGTCATCCTGCTGAAATGCACGCTGAGGCTGCCCGCGACAAGAGTTTCCGCATTGCCTGCACGGTTTCGAGGCTCGTCGCGGTGTAACAATCTTCGGAAGCAGCCGCGGCGCTGCCGAAGCCCACGCTTGGGCGCGCACTTGTGGAAGCATCACGTTTCCTCGTGGACAACGACGCATGCACTTGCACGCAACCTGTGCGTGCGAGAACGTCCGCAAGCGTAAAAGGATTGATCCCTCCGGCCGGAAGAATTTGTATTCGCCCGGCCGCATGCCGAATATAGCGAGCGATATTCTCCGCGCCAGTATGGGCATCGCTCTGCTGCCCAGAGGTCATCACACGCGTCACGCCTAGTGCAATGAGCTGGTCGAGCGCCGCGATCGGCTCCGGTGTGACATCAAAGGCACGATGGAACACCGCCTCTCGGCCCTCTGCTTGTCGCACGATTTGTTCGCAGCGCGGGCGGTCGATGCTACCGTTTTCGCACAAGATACCAAAGGCGATGCCATCCGCGCCGTTTGCCAGCGCCACTTCCACATCGCGTTGCATTACAAGAAAATCGCTCGCGCTATAACAAAAGCCCGCGGGGCGCGGGCGTATCATGACGACAATCGGAATGTGCAGTGCGCGCCGCGCTTCACGCAAAAGACCGACCGAAGGCGTGAGCCCGCCCAAGGCCAACGCTGCATTCAGCTCGACGCGATCCGCACCGCCGGCTTGCGCAGTGAGGCAATCTTCCAGCGAAGCAGTGCAAACCTCCAGTAGAAGTCTTTTACTCGTTACATTCATGACTGATCGCAGAGAACGACGAAAGCTATCACCTCAAAATAAATCCTTCCTTCAACGGATCATCCGGATCTAACAAAAACTCATGCCTTCCCGTGATAAACGCGCGGCCTTCGACTTCGGGAATGACTGCGGCGTAGGGCCCAAACGTTGTGGTCTGCGCAACACTTGTTCTGAACGTCGAACCAATAATGCTTTCGATGACGATGGGCTGCTTTACGCCAATCTCACCGCGCGCGTGATGAATCGCAACGCGACCGCTCACGCCTGTGCCCGTGGGACTGCGATCGACTTCTCCTTCCGCAAAGATGCACACATTACGGCTGTGCGCACGCGCGTCGTGCGGCGCGCCAACGAAGATTGTGCCGTAGAGAAAACTCAAATCATTTTCAAAAGGATGTTCAATCACGCGGCTCTGCATAATCGCGCGCTTGATCGCCATGCCCTTCTCAATCAACACGCGATAGTTTTCCGGAGTGCATTGCAAACCGAGTTGCGCCGCTTGCACATACGCATAGAACGCGCCGCCGAACGCCAAGTCGTACTTCACGCGTCCCAAGCTCGGCACGTCAATCACGGCATCGAGTTCCACGACAAACGAGGGCACGTTGTGAAAGTAGACACTTTGCACGCGGCCATTCGCGATGCGCGCATGCGCCGTGATCAATCCCGCGGGCGCATCGATCTTAATCGTCGTAATCGGCGAGAGCATCGGCAACATTCCGGTATCGAGCACAACGGTCGTCACCGCAATGATGCCATGCCCGCACATCGAACTGTAGCCTTCATTGTGCAAGAAGAGCACACCGAAATCCGCTTCGGGCGAAACTGCGGGCGTGATGATGCACCCATACATATCTGCATGCCCACGCGGCTCGAACATCAACGCCGTGCGCAAATGATCAAGATGCTCCTTCGCATATCGCCGCCGCGCGAGAATCGTGTCGCCGCGCAACTCGGGATAGCCCGCGACGATTACGCGCAACGGCTCGCCTTCCGTGTGCGCGTCAATAGTGGAGAGTTTGATGAAGTTATTTGGAGGAGACCAGTAAGGTGCGTTCAAACTTTTCATGAATGTTCTTTCATGAATGATGCTCGCGCGTCTTCTCCTCATTTGTCATTCTGGAAGAACCTTCCCTGGTGCTCGGTGCAACCTTCAAAACGAGATGCGGTCCGAGTACGCGGGAAGGTCCTTTACAGGATGACAACGAGGAAGAACGTCGCGCAGAAAAAGTTCAACCTGCAACAATCCCCAACGCGGGCCGCGTTTTCCATTGTCCGCGCGTGAAATCGGGAAAGTCCATCGGGCGGCTTTTGTTTGCAACGGAGCGTTCGCTCAATGGAAAGACCGCGCTCAACGCTGCGGCGTCGTAGACATCCATGTCCATGGGCAAGCCTTTGCGCAAACATTCGATGAGGCGATAGTCCTCGATGAAATCCATGCCGCCGTGGCCCACGCCCTCTCCTTTTTGATTGAGCGCTTTCCACAACGGATGATCGAACTCTTCGTAATACTTCGCGGACTCTTCCCATTTGTGCGCGGGGCTGCGGCCTTCGATATGCAAGCGTTCGGGATGACCTTCAACCAAGCCCTTCGTGCCTTGCACTTTTTTGATGCGGCTATACGGTCGCGGCAAGTTCGTGTCGTGGCTTACCATGATGGTGCGGCCGCTCTTCGTTTTAATCAAACTAAGATTCACATCCCCGAGCACGTACTTCTCTTTGCGCTCCGGCGCGCCCTCGGGAAAAGTTTTCGCAACGTACTCTTGCAAGCCGCGCGAGTTGCTGCTCATCGACACGAGATAATCAAACGCATCGCCGCGATTGATGTCCATGCACTGCGCCACCGGCCCGAGGCCGTGCGTGGGATAGAGATTCGCATTGTGCTTCATCGAATACGCGCGCCGCCACAGGCCTTCGCCGTTGTAATCGAATTTCACCGCGCGCAGATCGTGGAGATAGCCGCACTCCGCGTGCATCACTTCACCCAACAAGCCTTTGCGCACGAGATGAAACGTGAGCAGCTCGAAACGATCATAGTTGCAATTCTCCATTTGCACGCAATGCTTTTTAAATTTCTCCGCGGTCTCGACAAGCTGCCAGCAATCTTCGAGCGTGTAAGCTGCGGGCACTTCCGTGGCTGCGTGCTTGCCGTTCTTCATGGCCGCAACGCAAATGGGCACGTGCCATTCCCACGGCGTGGCGTTATACACGAGATCGAGTTCTTCATTCTCGCACATGCGCACGAAGTCCGTGGTGCCGCGCGTGTAAGCCGCAGGCTTCGGCTGTCCCGCCTCTTCCACCCACTTCTGCGCGCGCTCAACTTTTTCGGGAACGATGTCGCACAGCGCGCGAATCTCCGCGCCTTCGATCTTCAAAAGGTTTTGCACATGCACCGAGCCCATGCCGCCAATGCCGACAAAGCCGATACGCACGCGTTCGATGGGCGGAGCAGAGAAAAGTTTTTCGGAAGTGTGAGCGATGGCCGGGCTTTGTTCAAACAAATTCCAATCGCTCATCGTCGCGCCGAGACTCGCAGCCACGCCGAGCTTCACGAAGTCGCGACGGTTCAATTTTGTTTGTTGATCGAATGGCATGGCTCTCTTCTCCGGCTATGGTTGGTGAGAACGGAACGGCGAAGTGATGAATATCAACAGAGTAAGTCTTGTGCGAGGCAATTTGCAAAAATGCGTATGCTTGCAGATCAAGAGCTGCACGTCCGGCTTGATGAAGGGTCAGGCGAAATTTTAATCAGCGAGAATTTTCTTTAATTGATTGATTAAAGGCGGCAGGTCGTTCGAGATGACCTCCCAAACGATGTCGAGGTCAATCTCATAATAGCCATGTATCAACCGATGGTGCATCCCGATTATCTCGTGCCATGGATTTTGGGGGAAAGCCACTCGAATAGCGGGTGATATGCTGTTTGTCGCTTCTCCAATAGTTTCGATTAATTTGACGAGAGCCAAACTCAGCATGCGATCGCCGTCGAGGTCATTGCGCGCCCCAGCTTGCACAAAAGCCACGGCCTCCTGCGCGGCTTCCAACATATGTCGAAGACGAATTTCAGCGCTTTTAGCCATATATGACCTCAGCTTCTTCCAGGACCTGGTTGCGGAAGTGACGACTGAGAAAGGCGGATGTATTGAGGTCAACCGGGCGGGCAAAAATAGCGGAAAGCTCTTTTTGAATGCGGATGAATTCCAAACCGGGAGTATGTCCAGGCTCGAACTCAACCAGAAGATCAAGGTCGTTGTCGGCGCGAAGATTATCGCGCAATGCCGAGCCAAAAAGCGCGAGCTTGCGAATATGATACTTTCGGCAAATCGCTTCGATTTGCGCGCAAGGGATCTCTATTTGGCTCATTCTGTTCATGGCGTGAATATAAAAACTAAATCATCAAACGCAACGCAGGATGTGTGCTGCGGGATTCATCCTGGCAACCCAAGCGCTTCACGCGCAACTTGGCGAAATAAGCGGCGGCGCCGGCGCGCATCCAATGCGGTTTTACGGTCCGCAGATTCACCAGGGTAGCGATATGTCACGGAGAAGTTGGTGAGATAAATCATAAGGCGGCGTCGCCGCATCCAAAACTTTACTAAACTTGAAAAGTTTAGTAAAGTTCTGCCCGAATAAGATTCTCGCGGTCGCGATATTTTTTTCGGAGTAATACTATATGCTCGCGATATGCTTCCCACAAAGGCTCAACCGGTAAAACGAGATCGAGCAGTTTCGCCAGTATGTGAATTTTGGGAAATTCAATGCCGGCCTCAATCATTCGCGCTTTGAGATACTTCTCGACGCATTGCTGCGCATGAAAACAGAGGCTGTCATAATTCTGCCGTTTTCGTGCGCGATACTCCCGCTCCATCGTTGCGAAATCACCTTCGGCTTTTTCGATCCATTCAAGCGTGGCGGGCTTCATACAAGACTCTTCCTTTCGCCAAAACCTCGCGCATAAAAATGTCTCCCATCTCCAAACGCTCGCGCACTTTTTCAGGCGTGCGCACGAGCAGCTCCAGCGGAAAAGGGGCGCGAAGCTTTAATTGCATCTCCACCGACTTCTCAACCGCGCTGCCGTTGAGCGGCATGATGACCAACAAGTCCACGTCGGAGTCGCGCGTGGGTTGGCCGTAGGCATAGGAGCCGAAGAGAATCACTTTGTGCGGCGAAAACTCTTCGCCGAGGCGTTGGGCGAATTGTTGGATTTCAGCGAGAGTGGTCATGGCCATTGCAATCGAAAAAAGCTATGCGAACAATCCAAGCGCTTCGCGCGCGACTTTGCGAAACAAACGGCAGCGCCGGCGCGCATCCAATGCGGTTTTGCGATCGGCAGATTCGCCCGGGTAGCGATAGTTGACAGCGAAGTCAGTGAGGAAACCCAAATGTTCGCGAAAGGCTTCCCACAAAGGCTCCACCGATAATGCAAGATGAAGCAATGCGGGCAAGTCATGGATTTTGGGAAAATCAATATTCGCCTCGGCGAGCCGCGCTTTGAGGTATTTTTCAACGCATTGCTGCGCATGAAAACAAATGCCGTCGTAATTGGGCTGTTTGCGGACTCTAGCCTCGCGTTCCATCATCCTAAAATCGCCTCGGCTTTTTCGATCCATTTAAGCGTACCGGGCTTCATATAAAATTTTTCCCTTCGCTAAAACTTCGCGCATAAAGACGTCGCCGATTTCCAATCTCTCGCGCACCTTCTCCGGCGTGCGCACGAGTATGTCCATAGGAAACGGAGGCCTCAATTTGAGCCGAATCTCCACCGACTTCTCAACCGCGCTGGTTTTATGAAGCGGCATGATGACCAGCAAATCCACGTCGGAATCGCGCGTGGGTTGGCCGTAGGCATAGGAGCCGAAGAGAATCACTTTGTGCGGCGAAAACTCTTCGCCGAGGCGTTGGGCGAATTGTTGGATTTGTTCGAGGGTGGTCATGGCGTTTTGCACTTCAAGATTGAACGCGGCAATATAAAAACAAAAGCGCGAATTGCAATTGCACGAGCTTGCGCTAGAGTTTGCCGCGCGACAAGCGCCGCAACATCTCTCGAATGTCCGCCGCGCCTTTGACGGCAACATAGATCGTAATCGTGGAATACCACACGAGGCACGCGAGCGTGAGCGCGCCCCAAAACCAGTGATTGGTGAGCATGTTTGAAATGGCGTTCAGCATGGCGATTTCCTATTATGATTTTTTATTGTGCTCATCTCCTCCCTCAATGTCATCCTGGAAGGAACTTCCCTGGAATTCGGCTCTCTTCCATATGCGAGGGAAGGTTCTTACAGAATGACAACGAGAAGAGAAGGCGCGGAGGTTTCAACGTTTTGCCGGTTTCAACAACGAACCCGCCACCATCGCGAGCGCGACGATCACATACGTTGCCACGCCGCAGACGGTGCCGTTTTGCGTGAACCATTCCGTGTAAGGCCCGACTTTTTGCAGCACGAGTGTCAACGCTGGAATCGCTGCGCCGCAAACAATCGCAGCGGCTGCGCCCCAACTGTTCGCGCGTTTCCAATAGCAACACGCGATGAGCAGCACCGACATGCTCGAAAGATAAATCGAGCCGGTGATGCCGAGGTACGTCCAGAGATCACCTTCGAGCTTGTACCACAAACCATAAATGAGCAGGAACACGCCGATGATCGCAACGATGGTGCGATTCCAAAACAGGCCTTTCTTTTCGCTCCACGGCGTTTTGCGAAACGGGGCCATAATGTCGTTGTAGATCACACTGCCCCACGTGAGCATGTACGATGAATCCGTGCTCATGTCCGCGGCGAGCATGGAAGCGACGAGAATGCCCATGAGGCCAGCAGGCACGACGATGCTCAACATCTTCGGCATGGCGAGCAGCGTGTTGTCGCCGATTTGTTCCGGCGTGAGCAACGCGAGCGCGGCTATGCCCCAAATGCCGGGAATGAGAAATCGCGCGACGAAGAAGAACGAAGTGCCGGTATAAACTTTTCGCCCGGTGGCCGTGTCTTTCGCGGCGAGCACGCGCGAGATTTGCGTTTGCCACGTGAGCACCGCTGCGGTGTTGAGCAGCGCATTGAAAATCACATACGACCATCCCATGCTCGCGTTCTTCAGCGGATTGAAGCCGCCTTCGCCATAATGCGTTTGCACGGTGCTGACAAGCGTGCTCCATCCGACTCTATCGAGAATCAACAACGTGACCACGATCAACCCGAGACTCATGACGATGAATTGCAAAAAGTCCGTGACAAGCACCGAGAGCATGCCGCCGAGAATCGTGTATACGGCCACGCCCACGAGTAGTGAAGTCATCATGATCTCAAGATAGTTCGCATCAAGGCCCGTGACGCTGACGAGGAACTCGCCGCCGGTGCGCAGGAACACGCCCATGTTGAGCAAGCCGCCGAGCACAATGACCACGCCCGCAGCCCAACGAATGCGCGCGCCGAACTTTTTCTCGAACAACTCGGGAATCGTCATCACGCCGGAGTCGCGCAGCGGCTTCACGCAGAAGCCGGTGTAGCCCACGAGGAACATGGCGAGAAACGTGAGCACGCCGGGGATCGCGCCGGCAAAACCTTTTTCAAAGCCGTTCTGCGCCGTGTACATGCAGGTGACGATGCCGAACTCCGTGGCCGCGAGCGAAGCAATGCCAAGATAAACATTCATCTCTCTGCCCGCAACGAGAAAGTCTTCGACCTTGCCGACGTACTTGCGCACCATGATGCCCGCGGCCATGGTGACGAGCAAATAGATTCCCACGATACTGCCATCGAGGAAAGAGAAGTTGGTCATGAGCGCTCCTTTGATGTTGAAAGGAAAATTGCGAGATCACTCGTTCGCTTCTGCTGCAATAATCAAACTCCAATCAATCCACAGCGATTTCATCGACAAACACCCACGCCTTCCCTCCCGCACCGGGATGGCCGGGCGGGCACACGCCGAGGCTCTTGGCTTTCATGCGCACATAGCGGCAATGCTTCGGGGCTGCGAGCGTTGTCGTGAAATCGTGAATGAGCGCGCCCTCCTGATCAACTGAGACTTCGTGCTCGACTTTTGCAACCGACTCAAAGTTTTTTCCATCATTTGAAATGAAGTATTCGACGAACGAGGGCAGAAAAATCCACCACGCGCGCTGCTGCCCAAAAGTGGCTGAGAGTTTTGCAACCGCACTAGGCTTGCCCAAATCAATCGTCACCTCCGCGTCCTCGCCTTCGAAGCCCTGCCACAATGTTTCATTGCGCGCCTGCAAATTCCCCCGTAAGCCATCTACAAGACCCAACTCGCGGCCGCCGAAATATTTCGCGCTCGGCGGAACCGCATAACTTACCTTTGCGCCCAAGGCGCGATGCACGGACACTTCTTGCCGCGTCACTTCCTCTTGCATTTTTTCATCTCCACAAATTGCGGCATGGATGGTCGCGGTGCGATTGAGCACGAACGGCTTGCGATAAAGCGGCGACTGCATTGTCGGCGCGCTGCCGTCGAGGGTGTATCGAATCTCCGCATGCGGCTGCTCGGATTCCAACTGCACGCGCATTTGCCGTTTGTTCGTCACCAGCCCGGTCTGCACTGCCACCGTGAAGGAGCCTTTGGAGTAATTCACGCGCATTGCGTCGAAACGCCTGAAATGCGCCGGCAGGCGCTGCTGAAAATCTTTCCAGTTGCGGCCTTCCTTTGGCGACCACACCACCTCCGCAAGCGCAGACATGCGCGGCACGCTCATGTATTCCGCGTGCTGTGGCGTAGCGATATATTCCGTCCAGACATTGCCCTGGGCGCCGAGAATGTGTTTGGCCTCTTCCGGTGTCAGCTCTTGCGGCAGCGGTTCATATGAATAAACTTTCTTCAGCGTCGTATAACCGCCGATTGCTTCCGGCTCGAATTGGGGATTGGCTTGATAGTAATCAAAATAGCAATGGCTCACTGGTGACATGACCGCATCGTGGCCTTGTTGTGCCGCAGCAATGCCGCCTTCCGCGCCGCGCCAGGACATGACTGTTGCTTCGGGCGCAAGCCCGCCCTCGAGAATTTCATCCCAACCAATAAGCTTCTTCCCTTTTGCCGACAGCATCTTCTCGACGCGCTTGATGAAGTAACTTTGCAATTCATGCTCATTTTGCAGGCCTTCCTGCTTCATGCGGGCCTGGCATTTTGCGCAGGCGCGCCATCGGGTTTTGTCCGCTTCGTCGCCGCCGATATGAATGTATTGATTCGGAAACAGCGCGGCAATCTCGGTGAGCACGTCATCGATGAAAGTGAAGACCGAATCATTGCCCGCGCAAAAGATATCCACGTTCGGCCAGTAGCTCCCGACTTGCACCGGCAGCTTCTCGCCGCGGCAAGACAGCTCGGGATAGGCCGCGAACACTTCGCTCGTATGTCCGGGCAATTCGATGGCAGGCAGCACCGTCACGAAACGTTCAGCGGCATACGCGAGAATTTCTTTCACCTCTTCTTGCGTATAAAACCCCCCGTAGGTCGCTTTTTCATCTTCACGCGGCGGATCGCGTCTCAGCCAGTGCTGCTGCTCGCGATCCACGCGCCATGCGCACACTTCCGTGAGCTTGGGATGTTTTTTGACCTCGATGCGCCAGCCGTTATCGTTGGTCAAATCCCAATGAAACACGTTCATCTTGTGCATCGCAATGAGATCGATATAGCGCTTGATAAACTCTTTTGGGAAGAAATGGCGCGAAACGTCGAGGTGCATGCCGCGCCAACGAAAGCGTGGTTGATCCTCGATCTCCACACAAGGCATCTTCCAACGCACGTCAAGCACGGGATCTCCAAATGCTTCTGCCGGCAAAAGCTGCAATAAAGTCTGCACGCCATAGAACAGTCCATGCGCACCAGAAGCGCTGATAACGACTCGCTTCTTTGTGATGGAGAGCGTGTAGCCTTCCTCGCCGAAAGCTTTGCGGTTTGATAAAACAAAAGCGATGCTATTCGCCGGCTGGGGGCGCGCTTCGAAAAACGCGACGAAAAGCTCGAAGCCGGTCACGCGATTGAGCGCATCAACAAAATGTTCTGCGACGCGTTTGGCGGTGTCATTGCCTGCCGTGACGAAGACGCGGGTTTGCGCCGTGATTTCGAAGGAGCCGCTGCTCGCGCGCACATGCGCCGGCGCGGGAATGAGGTTGAAACGGCCGGCCTTTTCTGAAGCAAACAATGGCGCAGAGAGGAGGGCGAACACGGCGCCGAGCATACAAACTGTGCAGCTCGCAAAGGAGCGAAAAAAAATCATGAAGTCTTCTCCTTATTTGTTTCCAAAAATCCAACGATCCCGCAATCCGATATTTACTCACCACTGCGATGGCGCAGCCGATCCACCGCCACTGCAATCACGATCACAACGCCCGTCACCACTTGCGTCACCCACGGCGGCCAGCCGTTGAGTTGACAGCCCGTGCGAATCACGGTCATGATCATCGCGCCGATCAAACTTCCCGCAATCGAGCCTTCACCGCCGCTCAAACTGCCGCCGCCGATCACCACCGCGGCGATGATGTCCAATTCCAAACCAACTGCGGCTGTGGGATCGCCCTGCTCTTGATAGGACATGAGCATGAGGCCCGACAATCCCGCGAACGCGCCGCCGAGCGCATACACCGTGAGCTTCACGCGCTCGACAACAATGCCGAAGCCACCGAGATTCGCCGAAACATAAAGATTTTTTCGGCGACACTCGGTGACTTCGGCGAAGCTCGGGGGAGAGTTTTTTCCTGTTGGGCTGCGACTCGTCCGTATTCCGTGAATTGAAGCTTGATATGATGGCCGTGAATCGCTATTTTGGAACCGCGTTAATGTGGCACGTGGTGTTGATAAACGAAAGGCTTTTTTTCGGTAAAGGAATCGGCATGAAGGCAACGGAGGCTCGCGAGTATGATCTGCCCATCAAGAAACAGCGCGCGGCAAATGGGCGATCTTTTTTAACAAAGCCAAAAGCGCTTTATGAACTCGTGCAAGCGGATTGCATGGCATGGCTGGGCGAGAGGGCGAGCAACAGCATCCACGCCATCGTCACGGATCCGCCGTATGGCTTGAAAGAGTATACGGCAACGGAGAAAACCAAACTGCGCAGCAAGCACGGCGGCGTTTGGCGTATTCCTCCTAAGTTGGATGGTTATGAACGCCGGCCTTTGCCGCGTTTCACGGTGCTCACGCCGGCGGAAAAAGTCGAGTTGAAAAGCTTTTTCGTGCAGTGGGCGGAGAAGGCTGTTCGTGTGCTCGTGCCGGGCGGACATGTTTTTATCGCGAGCAATCCGTTGCTCTCACATTTGGTTGCGGATGCGATCGAGAGTGCAGGCTTTGAAAAGCGCGGCGAAATCATTCGTTTGGTGCAAACGCTTCGCGGCGGCGACCGGCCTAAGAACGCGCACAAGGAATTTAGTGAAGTCACCGTGATGCCGCGTTCGTGTTGGGAGCCGTGGTTGTTGTTTCGAAAACCATGCGAGGGCCGCGTGCAAGACAATCTCCGCAAATGGAAGACCGGCGGATTGCGCCGCGTCTCGCTCGATCAACCATTCGCCGACGTCATCAAAAGCTCGCCCACGCGCGCAAACGAACGCGAGCTTGCGCCGCATCCTTCCTTGAAGCCGCAAGCTTTCATGAGGCAGATCGTGCGTGCCGCGTTGCCGCTCGGAGAAGGAATTATTTTGGATCCGTTCATGGGCGGCGGTTCGACGATAGCCGCCGCCTGCGCCGTTGGCTATCGCAGCATCGGCATTGAAGCCGATGAAGAATTTTATCGCATCGCAGTTGAAGCTATTCCGCAACTCGCCCTCTTGCAAATCGATAATGAGAATCGCATAGCAACTGCACTTTCAGCCAAAGTCGTCAATCAAGAGGATTTATTTGCGCGCGGCCAAGATCTTGCGATGTCGTCCGACGCCAAAACCAGGCAGTCTGTATAGGAAATTGTTGCGAAGCCTCTCTACGCCCGAAGTTGTAATGAAAGCCGTGGGCGTGCGTCGCGAAGCGCCTTTGCGACCAGAAAAAGACCAGTCTTTCTTCGTTAATTTCGCACAAAGGATTTCAACAAACGTAAGCGGCACGATGTCGCCGCTTTTCTGTTCGCCGACGATATAACGAAAAACCATCAACCAGCAATCTTCAGGGTTGTGGCCCTGCCACCCTCCTTTTTGAATCGAAGACTTCACCTCGATTCCTTCTTTGCCCTTCAAAATCAAATTGGATGAATAATATCCCTTCGGCAAAAGATCGGGATGTCCGCCGACTTTCAAATTGGCCACCAACGAGTTGGAAACACGCGCAATGTTCTTCACTAAAAATTCCGACAAAATGCCTGACAATGAATTGCCGAGCAAGAGTTCTTCAAGAGGGCGAAAGCCGCTGCTCGTGAGATAATCATTCAAGCCATTGAACAAACGATATGTTTCCGCAACGGCTTCCTCGACTTCCTCAACGGTCAGTTGATAGGGCAAAGATGCTTCACGATTGATATAGACTGGTTCTAGCCGGAGCCTTTGTTCCATTTTCTGCCTTTCATCACTCGTAGCCTCATTCCCTCGCGCGATGGCGCAGCCGATCCACCGCCACTGCAATCACGATCACGACGCCCGTCACCACTTGCGTCACCCACGGCGGCCAGCCGTTGAGTTGGCAGCCCGTGCGAATCACGGTCATAATCATCGCGCCGATCAAGCTGCCGGCAATTGAGCCTTCGCCGCCGCTCAAACTCCCTCCGCCAATCACCACTGCCGCGATGATATCCAACTCCAAACCAACTGCGGCCGTGGGATCGCCCTGCTCTTGATACGACATGAGCATGAGGCCCGACAATCCCGCGAACGTGCCGCCGAGGCCATACACAATCGTCTTCACACGCTCGACAACGATGCCGCTGAGTCGCGCGGTTTGTTCATTCGAGCCGACGGCAAAAATGTAACGCCCGAGGCGCGTGTGCGCGAGCATGAGAGAAACGAGCAGCGCGAGCACGAGCATGAGCCACGCGCCGGGCGGAATGAGCATCCACTTGCGTTCCGGCGGAAGAATCGCGAGCAAGTCACTCAACCATGTTTGTCCGACATTGATGGGCATGCTGCTCGCAAAACCTTTCGCAAAGCCGCGCAGGATGAGCAAGCTGCCGAGCGTGATGATGAACGGCACGAGCTTGAGTCGCGTGATCAGCACGCCGTTCATCAAACCGCAAATCATGCCCGTTGCAACGCCTGCGCACGCTGCGAGCAACGGACTCGCGCCGAGCACGTTCAGCGCTTGCGCGACCACGACCGAGCTGAGCGAGATGATCGAGCCTGCGGAAAGATCGATGCCCGCGGAGATGATGATGAGCGTCATGCCGATGGCGGCCACGCCCACGATCACGGTTTGCTGCATCATGGTTTCGAGCGCGGTCAGGCTCGTGATCTTCGCGTTGAGCAGCGTGAAGAAAAGATAAACGAGCACCAGCGCGAAGAGCGGGCCGAATTTGTTCATAATTTTCATTGCGCGCGTGGATTTTGGGATTTTGGGATTTTGGGATTTTGGGATTTTGGGATTTTGGGATTTT
>JBBILN010000045.1:0-68653 GCA_037444905.1 bacterium
CAATCCACAAATCCACCAATCCATCAATCCACAAATCCACCAATCCATCAATCCAACACTCCACCAATCCATTCCTTCACTCCAACCACTGCTTCAAATCCGGTTTGATCACTTCCTGCATCTCCGGCGAATTAATATTCTCCAACGTCACGAACGCGACGCCGGTATCGACGCGCTTCTCGACTTGTTCGCCGCGCAGATGCTGCACGAGCGTCTTCACGCCGAGATAACCCATCTTGAAAGGATTCTGCACGACGAGACCGTGAATCTCGCTTTGTTGCAAGCCTTCGAGCAACGGCTCGCTCGCATCGAAACCCACGAACTTCACTTGCCCGGCGAGCTGGTTGCGCCGCAGTGCTTGCAACATGCCATAGGTTGAAGACTCATTCGGCGTGAAGATGCCGTCCACTGCGAGCTTGCCTTGCGCGTCTTTAAAACGCAGAATGAGATTCTCGCTCGCTTGCTGCGCCGAGGCCGTGGTCGCGCCCGCGTATTGCTCGTCGCTCACAATTTGAATCTCAGGAAAAGTTTTGAGCACTTCGAGAAAGCCGGCTTCTCGCGCTTCAGTGCTCGCGGAGCCTTCGGCATATCGCAGCAAAATCACTTTGCCCTTGCCGTTCAACATGCTCGCGAGATTGCGGCCGGCGATGCGGCCTCCTTCGAGATTATCGGTCGCAACGAAGCTCACCGTGATCTCTTCGGCGTTGTCGAGTGCGGAATCGAAAATCACCACGGGCACGTTCTTGCGCGAGGCTGCTTCAATGGTGCGTCGCAGCGCCGTGGCATCGAGCGGCGCGACCACGATGCCCGACACGGCATTGATCACTTGATTGTCGATGAGGGCGATTTGTTGTTGGCGATCATCCTCTTTCTCCGGCCCGACCCAATGAATCTTCACGCCCAACTCGCGCGAAGCTTTCACTGCGCCCGCATGCACGGATTGCCAAAACACGTGCGTCGTGCCTTTGGGAATCACGGCGATGGTGGTTTCTTTCTGTGAATCGGGTTGGGTGCAGGAGAGGAAAAAGAGGGAGCAGAATAGAAATGAGAGGATGAGTCTTGTTAAAGCGCGCATGCGAAAACTCCTTCGTGTGTTTGTAACGGCACTTTTCAGTTCTACATAGTACTACAACGTTAAGTCAAACACGTACCCTAAAAAAGCCTTAAGGCAGAAAGATGATGGGCAGAAAAAGGTTAGCGTTTTTCCTTCGTTTGGCGACATAAACTTCACTCGTTTGAACCCAAGCTTTACTTTTCTGCCCTACATTTTTCTGTCTTAGGCTTTTGCTTTAAGGCTATTGACGCGGACCAAATAGAACTTAACGTTCTACGCAAGTTTTCAGGCAAGCTGAGAACTTGGCCCTTCGGGCAGCACAAAAATTTTCCAGCCGATGAAAGAACCCAACTGATGAAGCATGCTTATCAGTTGGGTTCTTCTATCAGTTGGAGAAAAGTTAGAATTTCTTTCTAAGCTTGAAAAGCTTATCGTGTAGTGATAGGCAGATTTAAATTTCCGCCCACGAAACACACGAAAAAAGCTTTTCGCGTGATTCGCGTGTTTCGTGGTCGGAAAACGAGTCTGTTGAAGTAGAATTAGATTTCGCTTTTCGATCCTTGTCATTGGAGCGGCGTCAGCAACCGGCGCGCGCCAGAGCTTTGTGCCGCGTTCAGGTTGCGTGTCGAGCGTGCTCCGAAAATCCGCAGCGGTCGAGCATTTCGACAACCGCTTCTTTCGCAACGCCGAGTTTGTGCGCGGCGTTCAACAAGTCCGAAGCCCGGGCCGGATGCCAATTGCGGCGTTGCCGGTCGCACAAGCCCGCGACGTCGATGGGCGCAATCGCAGCGTAAATTTGTTCGAAGAGTTTTTCTCTCTGCGACATGGAAAGAGGGCGACGCGCCTGCGCGGCGCACGCGAGCAGTTGCGGCCCGAAGCGCGCCTCATCATGCAGCAAAAAAGATTTTGCCAAGTCCAAGCGCCGGAGCCGGCGCGCGCTCTCGCTGTAACTGGCCGCGGCAAAGTAGAGCAGCGTGAGCGCCGCGAACAAGGGAAAGTCCGTCATACGCGCATAAAGCGCCGCGATCAACTCGGAAGCCGCGTGCAGCTCGGCGTTCGTATGCGCGGCGTAGTCTCGCAAGCGCTCGGCAAAGCGTTCGCGCCGCCAATCTTGCTCGAGCAATTTGGCCAGGCGCGAAATGCCCAGCAGCGTGAGCGGAAAGCCCGCGGAGAGCAAAGGGTCGATGAAGCCCGCGGCATACGGCATCAAAGCCCAACGCGCGCCGACAATCTCCGCGCTGCGAAACGACAGTCGCGGCGCATGAATGAATTCGAATTGCGGCTCGGCGCGTTCGAATTGTTCCGCCACGGAGGGGAGTTTGTTCATGAGCCTTTGCCACGCCGCGACGCCTTCGGCAAAATTCAACTCGCGCGCAAGCGCATCAGTCGCGGCCACGCCCGCGCTGGTGAGGCCGTTGTTGAAATGCAAAACCCAAATCCAGCCGCCTGCGAAAACGTGGTGCATCGCGGCGTCGTCAACGGGATACGGCGGGGTTTCGTGCGTTGCAAACGCGGCCAGGCCGGCCGCACGTTTCACGTTGCGAAAGTGCGTGTAGAGTCCCTGTGTGCGCGGCATGCTCGCGTACTCGATTTCCGGCAAGCGCAGCGCGCGGTGCAAGAAGCCGCGCGGGCCGCTCGCATCCACCACGAAACGCGCGCGCCATGAGCACGCCTGGCCCTCGCGCTCGCCCGCAAGCTCGACGGTTTCGCCGTTGCATTGCGCGCGGCGCAGCGTGGTTGCATCGTAATACTCCGCGCCCAAACGTTGCGCCTCTTGCGCGAAGAAGTGATCGAAATCGGGGCGATACCAATGCGTGTCTGCGATGCGATCATGCGGGCTTGCGGCCACGAGCAGTTGATCGCTGCGATCAGGTTTTGCCGCAAAACGTTTCCCAAACTCGTGGTGATAAAAAGTGAAGCCGCGTTTGAGGCCGCAAGCGATTTGCGGATACGTTGCCTGCCAGCTTCCCCATTTGCACAAAGGCGAAAGCCGCGGCAAATCATAGCGCGCGGCAAGCTCTTCCAACAAGAGATTGGCCAGCGGCGTGGAAGATTCCCCGATGACGAAACGAGGGTGTTTGCTCTTTTCCAACAAAACCACGGAGCGGCCCAGGCGGCGCGCAATCATGGCGAGCAATGAGCCGCCAAAGCCGGAGCCGACAATCGCGAGATCGAAGGTGTTGCTCAAGTTGCACCTCCACAAGAGGGGCAGTCAATGCGCGCGGGCTGCGTTTGTTTCAAGTTCATTTCGCGCAGACGCGCCGCGCGCGCGACAAAACAATGCGGGCACGAGCGCAGGCGCTCCAAATCCCAGAGATCGGCAAACACGCGGCCGCGGTTTTGCGCAAGGCCGTAAGCCAATGCGGCTTCGAGCGTGGATAACTTCGGCGGGGAAAATTTTTTCTGCTCCGCCAAAGCTTCGAGCGCGCCGTTGCCCGAGCGCGTGGGGATGAGCGCGGCAACGCTCGCATCGCAAGCAAAGGCAAAATCGAGCGAACGCTGCGCCCAATAAAGCGCTTCTTCTTCATCAAGAAAGGGCGGCTTGAGCAGAATGAACACGCGCAGCGCGATGTCGTGCGCGCGCAGAAAGCTTGCGGCCGCGGCAAACTGCGCGAGCGTCATGCGCTTGTTAAGCTGCGCGAGCGCGCGCGCATGCGCGGTCTCCAGGCCCATCGCGATTTCCAATTTGGCGCCGCGCAACAAATCGCGAAAGCGCACGCAGCGCGCGTTGATGAGCGCGGGATGGCATTCCACGATGACACGCTCGAAATTTCGCGCGCGGCGCGCAATCGCGGCATGCTCCGCAACGGGTATCGCTTTGGAATCGAAAAAGCTGCCGCTGTTGTAGAGTTTGATTTGGCGCGCGGCGGGCAAGCGCGCGAGCGCATGCTCGATTTGCGCGGGAATCGCGCCGAGCGGCGCGGCATAGGTCAGCGTGTTGCGCCAAAGGTCGCACATCAAGCAGCGCCACGGGCACTCGCGATTGACGAGAAAGACCGTGGCAACGGGCACGAGCTCGCCGTTTTCGGCGCGCTCTTCTTCCACAAAAAAAGCGTGCGGCCGTTGCGGATCGAGCACGGCGCGAGCCACGTTCGCGCGTTGCGCGAGGATCCAACGGTCGCGCGCGCGCAAGCCTTGGGGATAGGGCGCGCTCATTGATACAAGGCCAGAAACTGTTTGCGATAATCCGCTTCGCGTCTTGGCAGGCGTTGCTGCAATTCCGCGGCAGGCAGCGCGCCGTGTTGAAAACGGCGTTTGGGAAACACCGGCAGCTCGAGCCCCGTGAGCGCGCGCACGCCGCGCGAAACGATCTCTCCTTTCAAAGCGTAGAGGCGTTCGATATTATATTCCGTCAGCGCCTTGAAGGGAATGCCTTCCGCGACTTCGATCACTGCCGGTCGCGTGAAAGGACTAAAACTTTCAAAGCCATAATGTCGGGCCGGCGCGTAAGAGCGCGCGTAAGAGCGGCTGAGTCCGCCGCTATACGTGAGCGAGTGTTTGATCCTGCCCACGCCCCAGCCTTCGTGATAGAGCATGGGATTGTTGATCACGCTGTGAATCGTCAACTCCGCATTCTCCTCTATCGGATAATCCTTGAGGTTCTCATCGCCGCCTTCGCCGTCGAGCAGGTAGCGCCAATCGGGATAGCGTCCGCGAATGCCGCGATAGAGCGCGAGCGCCATGACCGCGCTTTCAATGTCGAGGCGCTTGTAATCTTCCACAATGCGAATCGCCTCGCCCACGTTCAACTCCTCGGCGCGCGCGGTGATGGGTTCATGAAACAACGCGAGCCCGAGCGTTTCGAGAAAGCGCCGCGCCTGTTCGAGATCCGGGCCGCGGCCGCAATCGAGCGTGAACGCTTTCAAGCGCGCGAGGTTCATGCCCGTTTTCCGCATGAGATGATACGTCACGATAAAAACCGCGCCGCTGTCGAGGCCTCCGGAAAAACTCACTCCCAGCGGCGCGCGCTCCGGCACGTGTTCGAGCCATTTGGCGATTTCATCTGCGAGCGCGGCGATATATCGCGCGCCGATTTCATCCAAGTCGCGCGGCAGGGATTCCTGCGCGGGAGAAAAAAACCTGTAATAGCGCGGATCGGGATCGGGGCAACCCACGAGTTCAATTTCGACGACGTAGTGCGCGGGCGCCATGCGCGTGTAGCTCGGATGAAACTGCTCCGCGAGTCCTTCGGCTTTGAGCCAATCATGGATCGCGTCGATGCGATCCGCAACCACCAACACCGGGCCCGCGCTCTGCTTGGCGAGAAAGTAGCGCAGGGGGCGATCAAGCGAGCGCGCGAGGCGCACGGTTTTGCCCGCGCGCGCCACGAGCGCAAACGAGCCTTCGATTTCGCGCACGGCCTCGGGCTTGCCGGAGAGAAGGCGCGCTCGCGCTTCCACAAGGCTCATGTTCAAAATGCGATTCGAGGAAGCATCGGTCAAATCAATCACACGTTCGAGGTAATGATCCATGCTTTCATGCTCCTTTGCTTTGACGGGCACAGAGGCGAATGAGAGAATCATAGTCTGAATAAAATTCTGAAAGTTTTTTTGAACTACACGCGGATCAAAAACGCACGCGGAAAAGCTTTTCATCTCCTCCGCAACAGCTTGGTTTGATTCTCGCCGCCGTTGATCAAATACAGCAACGGCTGGGGACGATCAATGCCCTCGCGAAACGCGGGCAATGCTTGCCACGGCGTGATGGAGAGCACGTTCGCCATGTCCATCCAATATTGCAAGCGGCTCGTTTGCAAATTCCACGTCATGTGAAAATGATTCGCGGGCGCGTATTGTTTGTATTCCATCATCGTCGCGTGCTTGGGCGTGACGAACGTGTGCGGCCACGTGGGATTCGAAGTGTTGCACACGGCGGCCGCGAGTTTGTCGGGCAGCGCAACGGTTTCCGCCTCATCCCAAATCATGCCGAACATGTTGGAGAGCGAGCTGTACGTCATGCGAGCCGCGATGCCGTGAATGCCGCCGGGGCTGATGAATGTGACTGAGTTGCCCATGCCGGGGAAATAATATTCAATCGCGAGCGGGAACGAAATGTTCTTCATAATCTCCGCTTCGGAGGCGCCGGGCAACGCGGCCCAATCGAACGAGGCCGAGCCGGAGTTGTCGCCATCAACAATGCCTTTTTGCTCCCACAGCGTATCGCCTTTGAGCGCGATGCCAATCTCCTTCGCGAGTTTTTGAATTTCCCACGGCTCCCACACTTTTCTGAAATCCATGAACAGAGGCGGATTGCCCGCAGAGAGCCAGGTCATGAACAACATCGTGAGCAAGCCTTGCGCGTCCGCTTCGGTTGCATACGGCATCACGGCTTTTTTGCCGGTGTGATCAAACGAAGAATTGAACAGCGACTCCATGATGTCTGCAACCGGCAATGGCACGCCGCGACGATCCGAGCCCCATTCAAGCTGGCTCATGAAACCGCCGCCCACGGCATCGAGGTCGCGCATGACATCGCGCACGATGAGATACATCGCGAGGCTTTGATGGAGGCGATGATCATCAAGCTCGCTCTTGAGTTCGATGCGCGGCTTCGCATGCCCATCGAGCCACGCGCGCAGTGCTTGCACTTCTTTTTCATCATACGCTTTCTTGTGCAGCATGTCCGCGAGCAGCTTCATATCGAGGCGCGAGATTTCCAAGCCAAAGCTGTTGCGCGTGGCGAGCACGTGCGCAAGCGCGGTTTCCATGCCCATGGAGTCGTGGCCGAAGATGACGACCCTCCTCCCTTTCAAGCCTTGATAGGTGACTGCCGCGTGCGCCCAATCAATCAATGCTGTCTTGGTCGTCGCGCTCATTTCGGGCTGCTGTCCCGTGTCCGGCCAATTGCCGACGTTGATGTGAACGAGACCGCCATATTGCGAGAGCGCGCCGGAAGCCGCATGCGTGAACACAACACCGGGCTTCGGTCCGCTATTGCCGCAGGTAAGATTGAGGGGTGTGTCTTTGGGAAAATGCGCGAGCAGCGAGATGAGGCTGAGTTGCGGAAACGCCCACGTGTCCGGCGTGGCAATGAGAATGTTCACACCGTGCTCTTTGAATTGCCGCGCCACGCGATCCGCTTGCGCTTCGCCATCAACGAGGTCTTCGGAATAAATCACATGAACGGGCTCGCCATTGGGCAGCTTCACCTCTGCTGCAACTGCCTCTGCCACCAAACGCACAATGTTCGCCGCGCGCTCGCGCGAGGGTTGATCCACGCGAGGATCACAGGGCGTGAACACGCCGATGATCGGGCTGTGAGAGGAGTTGGAGATTGAGCTTGAGATTTTTTTGAGCATGAAAAAACGCTCCGAAAGGTGTGGGGGGAAGTTAGCGTGAGTATGGAGGAGCCGTCATCGCTTTTCGCTCATCATTTGCCGAGATTGGATAATTTCTATCGCGCTTTTTTGCGCTTCGCGGGCGCCGTTTTCTTTTTAGCGGAAGAAGCTTTTTTCTTTCTGTCGCTCGCGAGAATGTCGAAATTCTCGTCGAAGATCATTTTCTTCTCCAACGGAGTAAACAGGAAGAAGCCCAAAATGCGGCTGCGATCTTTCTCCGGCAAGGCAGCTTCGATCAGCTTCCAAACTTTTTCATAGCGCTCATCATCATCCAACTTGTCGAACGCTTTGGAAATGATCCAGCCGCTATACTTTCCCCGCCCCACATGTTTGAAGCGAATTTCACGCGGAGAAAATTCTTTCTGTAGAACTTTTTGCGCACGTGTGATTACGGTTTCCATTTTGGGACTCCTATCTTTAAAACTGTGATAGCCGCTTCGAGCGCGATCCGGCAATTCTCTTTTAAGAAATCGCCGCGAATGCCGCGATCTAATTTTTGCTTCTTCATACGGCGGCGAAGACGGTCATTCGAAGTATAGCGCAAATCATTCTTCCAGCGCTTCGCGAGCAAGCCAACGGCACGATAGATTCTTCTGTTTTCGTCTTCCGCAACCAGAAGACTGATTTGGCTCGCCTCCAAAAGCAGGGAAAGATTATGCGCGGCTTCGAGCACCGGCTCCTTCCGCACAATGAACGCCCGCAGCGACGACTCCACCGCGACACCTGCGGCGTACAGCGCAAAGGAATAATGCGAGGCTTCATAGAGCAATCGCGCGTTGCTCAACCGCTCTAGCGCGGCGGTGACGTAATCGGCGGTTTCGATGCGCATGTGGATTTGTCTCCAGCAAAAAATTTAGCACGCTTGCGCTCTCGTTCAAGAGAAAACTTCTTGCGCCTTGCCCTTCGAAACGAAAGTTGACTCACTTTTGCGATAACAGCGTCATTGCCGAAATTGTTTTGCCAGAAATAGCATTGTTTTCATCGCTCAGATAACGCCCGAAACGCTCCCTCATGCTCCTCCCAATACTCCCTCTCTTGCGGTTGATATTTCTTCACCGCAAACGACTCGCGCACCATTTGTCTTAACGCGGAAAGATCCGCGAGCTCTCCCGTCGCAAGCGCTTGCATGCCGATATTGCCCGCAATCGTGCCTTCCACCGGGCCGGCAATGACTTCGCGGCCAATGGCGTCCGCGGTTAATTGACAGAGCAGTTCATTATATGCGCCGCCGCCGACAATGTGCAAACGTTCGAGGCTCTGTCCGGTGATTGCTTCCAACTCGTGCAGCGTCGCGCGATATTTGAACGCGAGGCTTTCGAGAATGCAGCGCGCAATCCAACCGGCATCGGCTTGCGCGGTTTGATTGGTCTCGTGCAAGAAGCTCACAATCTTCTCCGGCATGTTGCCCGGCTTAAAGAAACGCGCGTCCTCGAGATTGAGCCATGCGCGCACCGGCCCGCACTCGCGCGCGTGTGTTTCGAGTTCGGCATATGAGTACGGCTGGCCATGCTCGCGCCAATAGCGCCGGCATTCTTGCAGCGGCCACAATCCGATGATGTTCTTCAACAAACGAATCGTGTTTGCCACGCCGCCTTCGTTGGTGAAATTGTATTGCATGGCTTCATCGGTGATGAGCGGCGCGTCGCGCTCCACGCCCATCAACGACCACGTGCCCGAGCTGAGATAGGCCCAATTGCCGTTCGTTGCCGGCACCGCAGCGACCGCGGCCGCAGTGTCGTGCGAGGGGCCGGCAATCACCGGAATGCCTTCGCGCAAGCCGCACTTGTGCGCGATCTCCGGCAGCAGCTTGCCGAGAAACGTGCCGGGCTCGATCATATCCGGAAAGATCCGCTTGGGAAACCAAAACACTTCAATCACCGGCCACGCCCAATCGCGCGTGTTGGGATTCGCAAGTTGCGTGGTCGAAGCAATCGTGTATTCCGCTTTCTTGACGCCGCAGAGCAGGAACAAAAGATAATTCGGCATGAGCAGAAAACAATCCGCGATCTCGAGCAGATTGACGGCCTGCTGCTTCTCCGCGAGAAATTGATAGAGCGTATTGATTTGATGAAACGCGATGCCGGTGTATTCAAAAATATCGCGCTGCGGCAGGGTTTGAAAAGCTTTGGCAAGCATGCCGTCGGTGCGGCTGTCGCGATAGGTATAAGGATAGCCGAGCAGGCGATCATCGCCGTCGAGCAGCACATAATCCACGCCCCAGGTGTCGAGGCTGATGCCGTCGAAATGGCCGCCGAACTGTTGCGCCGCGAGCTTCAAGGCTTTTTCCATTTCCACAAAGATTGCGAGCACGTCCCAATAATAATGGCCCGCGCTGTGAAGCGAAGGCGTGGCGAAGCGATGCACTTCGTGCAATGCCAGCCGGCCTTTCTCCAATTCGCCGACAATGCAGCGCCCGCTCTCCGCGCCGAGGTCAAAGCCGAGGTAGAGTTTTTTGTGTTCCATCACACCGCCTTAAATGATGAAAGCAATGACGGAAAAATGCAGGACAGCAGCGTTTAGAAGGCAGAAAGTTGGAGGCAGAAAAATGTTCGTTGTTTTCTATAATATGGCGTCTCGGCTTTCACAAAACCGAATCAGAGCTTCATTTTTCTGCCCTACATTTCTCCATCCTAAATTTTTGGATTATGGCCGCTGAGACGGATCAAGCGGAACTTAAACATGTTTCCGTCTTCCCTCTTTCTGTCACGGCTTTTGAATGGTTTTGCCTGCAATCGTTTTGCCGATCTGCTCTGCTCGCATTGAGGTCTCATCGCAAAAACGCCTCTTTCAATCCGCCATCCACCGGAAAGATATGGCCGGTGGTGCGATCGGCGCGCGGCGACACGAGAAAGTATCCGGCTTCGACGACGTCGCGCGGGCGGATGGGACGGTGCGTGAGCGTGCGTTGCGCATAATACGCCGCGAGTTTGTCGATCAAGCTCGCCGTGTCTTCGCTTTCATCAAACGCAAGCGCATACTTTTTGAGATTGGCAATCACGCGCTCGCGCGGGAACATGGCGCTGCCTTCCACCACGGTTGCGGGACTGATGCCGTTCACGCGAATGCGCGGCGCGAAACGAATCGCCAGCTCGCGAATGAGATGGCTCACCGCGGCTTTGCTCACATCATACGGCTCGCTGCCGCTCTTCGGCACGACCGCATTCGCCGAGCTCGTGAGCAACACCGCGCCCTCACTCTGTTGTGTGTTGATCACTTCCGCAAACTCTTCGGTGATGATATAATTGCCGGTCACATTCACGCGCAGCGTTTTGTCCCAGGTTTCATCCGTATAACTCTCGCCCCTGTCCGGAGGAATCACAATCGCAGCCGTGTTGATCAAAACATCCACGCCGCCGAAGTGCTGCGCGATTTTCTTCAGCGCGGCGCGCACGGTTTGGCGCGCGGTAATATCGAGTGTGAGCGCAAGCACAGCTTCCGCGTCGTATTGCGCTTTCAGTTTCGCCGCCACTTCGTCAACCAGTTTCTGCTCACGATCTGCAACAACAACATGCGCCCCCTCTTGCGCGAGACGGAAACAAAACTCGCGACCGATGCCGCTGCCCGCGCCGACAACGAGCGCAACTTTGCGCGCCATTTCTTTTTCCGCAGGCTGGCGGCGCAACTTGGCTTCTTCAAGAGCCCAATACTCGATGCGAAACGCTTCGCGCGGCGCGAGCGCGACATAGTTATCGACCACGCGGCTCGCGTCAACGCCTTCATCCACGCGGCCGTCGTGCATCGCGGTCGCGCCTTCCATCACATGAATGGCATTCACATAAAACTCGCCGGTGATGCGCGCTTCCTTTTTGCTCTTGCCAGAACTAAACATGCCAATGCCGGGAATCAACACGACCGTGGGATTCGTGCCGCGCATCGCGGGCGAGCCGGCCTCTTTGTTCGCTTCATAATACGCAGCGTAGTCTTGGTTGTATTGCGCAAGGCCGCTTTCAATCGCTACACGCAAAGCTTTTGCGTCATCGCGCTGCGGATTCCAGTTCACATACAGCGGCCGCACCTTCGTGCGAATGAAATGATCGGGACAACTCGTGCCTTGAAATGCGAGTCGCGCGCCGTCGTGGCTATTCACAAAGCGGAGCACTTCGGGCAGATCATTGAAGTGGCCGATGAAGCCGTGCGCCTTGCCAATTTGCCCGCGCAAGAATGGAAAAATTTCTGCTGCTATTTCGTGACGATCCTCGCGTGTTTGAAGCTTCGCGCCGCCGAAAAGCCTCTCCCCTTTCTTCTCCAAATGCGCCAGCACAAATTGCCCGAGCGCATCGATAATCGCGAGCGAGTTGCGATAGCATTCGTATTGCTCATTGCCCCACGTGATCAAACCATGCGAGGCGAGAATCAATCCTTCCGCGCGCGGATTTTTTTGCAGCGCGGTTTCGAGCATGGTGCCGAGATGATAACCCGGCCGCTGCCACGGCAACCAAATGAGATGATAGCCAAACTGCTCATTGAACTGTTGCAAGAGCCGTTGCCCGTTCGCCGAGGCTGCGAGCGCAATGGCCCAATCGGGATGCGTGTGATCCACGTGCTTGTATGGAATCAAGCCGTGCAGCGGCGTGTCGATCGAAGCCGCGACATTGTTCAAACCAAAACGGCAGAGCGGATAATAGTCGAGCATCTCGTCTTCAAACGCCTCGCCGCGATATTTTTCTTTCAGCGCGAGAAACTTGTCCATGCACAACGCGGCAAAGCCGTCGCGTTTGATCGAGCCAAGATCACCGCCGCTGCCTTTCACCCACATCACTTCGACCTCTTTGCCCGTGAGCGGATCGTTGTGCATGAGCTTCGAAGAAGTATTGCCGCCGCCGAAATTCGTAATGCGCAAATCCGCGCCGAGCAGGTTCGAGCGATAGCGCAACAATTCCACGCCATCAAGCGTGGCCGCGTGCGTTGCGTTCCATTGGTCTTTGAGATAGACGAGATTCATGCTGTGTTCTTATCGATGAGTTCGCGTGAGAACTTCAATTCGAGCTTGTGCGCTCATCTCTCAAACTTGTCATCCTGTAAGGACCTTCCCTCGCGCTTGGCAGTCATCCGAGCGCGAGGGAAGATTCTTACAGAATGACAATGAAAGGAGGCGCGCACTTCAAAAGAATTGTCATCCTGGAAGGAACTTCTCTAGAATTTGCGACACATTTTTTTGTACGCGAGTTCCTCCGAGTACGAGGGAAGGTTCTTCCAAATGACAATGATAAGAGGCGCGCTTCACGACAACTTCAACATCCTCTGCCGATAATGCTCATCCTGTCTGCTATAAATTCGTTGCACTTCATGCTCGGGCATGAAAACGAGCTTGCCGTTTGCGCATGCGCCGTTGAAAATCTCCGCGGCTTTGATCGCCATGAACGTTGTCGCGAGCACCGCGCCCGCACTCGCGCCCACCGCAATTATGCCGTGATTCTTCAAAAGAATGAGTCGCGGCGCGAGGCCGTTCTCCTCAACGAACTTCTTCCAACCGTTGCGAATCGCAAGCGCGAGCAAAGTACCAGGATCGACATACTCAATCAACAACGACCTCGGCCCGCAGCACACAATCTCATCGGGAAACAAGCGTCGTGTTGCAAACAACTCCGCTTTATCCGAGCAAAGAATTTTATTTGCTTCGATGGAGTGCGTGTGCCCGACGAAGTTGACGCCCTCTTGCCGCAACAGCCACGCATGAAAACTCGTTTCCACCGAGGGCTTCGGCGCGGCTTGATCAACACGCGCCGCGAGCAAAACTTCGTTCGTCGCCGCATCGTCAAGGCTTTGCTCGAGCAAAGCGAGAACGCGATCAAAACGCACTTGCACAAGCTGCTCGCTTTGCAGGTTGCGCAACTCGCTGCCGCTGGCCTTCACTAGAAACGTGGCTTCATCAACGCGCGCCGAAGTATTGCCCTCGCCCAAAATCGCGAGGCGATGTTCGGGCTTGCCCAACTCCTGTGAGAGTTGCAAAAGCGCGCGGCGAATGTTCGAGAGCTTGCCATTGTCCATTCAAACAAAAGTCCCATTTATATTTGATCGCTGCTCCACCAACGTTTCATCTTCGCTCGTTTGTCTCACCTTTATCTTTCAAGCGGGGCGGCTTAAAGCGCATCGCAGATTTCAAAAAGCATAGCAAAAGCAAAAGCCAGCGTTTCTCCAAGGAAGGAAACAGCCCCGCGGATGAAAAGCTCTTTATCAGTTGGGTTGTTTCTATCCGTTGGAAAATTTCCTTGCCGCCCGCAGGGTTTCGGCTTTGAGCTTGTTTGAAAATCAGACGTGAAGTTTTCACGGCATGGTCACCAGCGGCAACTCAATGAAGCTCGCTTGTTGCGGCGCGTGATAAACGCGCTGCGTCGCCTTTTGATAATCCTCCGGCTTCGCCCAAAAAATATTCGGCACAAACTTCTGCGGATTGCGATCATACAACGGGAACCAGCTCGATTGCACCTGCACCATCATGCGATGGCCTTTTTGAAAAACGTGATTCGCCGTGGGCAACGCGAAACGATACAGCAGCGGCTTGTCGGGCGTGAGGGCTTTCGGCGTTTCCAAACTCTCGCGATAGCGCCCGCGAAAAATATCCGCAGCGACCATCAATTGATAGCCGCCCATCTCCGGCTGCGCCGGAAATTCGTCGGGATAAACGTCGATCAACTTCACCACCCAATCCGCATCCGTGCCGCTTGTGGACGCAATGAGATTCACCATCGGCTGTCCGCTAATTTTCAGCGGCGCGGTGAGCACGTCCGAAACAAACACGAGCACGTCGGTGCGGCCCGAGGCCTCGCGTTGATCATCCACCAACCATTGCGGCCACGTCAATCCGGCGTCGTAATAACCCACGGGCCGATTCGGTCGCGAACGAAACGGCACCGGCTTCGCGGGATCGGAGACATATTCGGCAAACGTTGCTTCGCCGGCTTTCGGCGCAGTGAAACTCAATTTCATACCCGAAGAAAGATACAGCGGAGTGGGTTTGATGGAGCAACCGCTCGCGCAGCCCGCGGGCCACGCCGGCAATTGCCGCCACGTGTTCGTGCCGGTTTCATACGCCGACACCGGCGCGATCTTCGCTTGCGGCGCGCCGGCCTTGAGATACTGCGCGAGAAACGGCCGCAAAATTTCCTCGCGAAAATAGAGCGCCGTGTTGCTGTTGAATTTCAACGCGCCGAGCGCACTGCCGTCTTCGATCATTTGGCCGTGATACCACGGTCCCATCACCAAAAACACTTTGTCGTTGTTCGTATCTTTCGGCTCCAGCGCGGCATACACCGCGGGCGCGCCGTAAATATCTTCTTGATCCCACAAACTGTGCACAAGCATCACCGGCACTTTCAACGGCAGCGCGCCGAGAATTTTATCCACGGCTTGCTCGCGCCAAAACGCATCATAACTCGGATGCGCGAGCAGCTTCTTCCAAAAACCGATTTGCTCCATGCCGCGCCGCCGCCCCAACTCGCCCGCGGACCCGGCGGACATATACATATCGTAGTCATCAAAATGGCTCGACCACCACTTCGCCTCCACGCGGCGCGTGCCGCCTTGTTGATAAATGAATGGCATCATCTGCTGCCGAAACGCGCCGTTGTGAAACCAATCATCGCCGATCCAACCATCGACCATCGGATTCATCGGCACCGCAACTTTGAGCGCGGGATGCGGATCGATCAACGCCATCAACGTGAGAAAGCCGTTGTACGAAATGCCGTGAATGCCCACTTTGCCGTTGCTCTCCGGAATGTTTTTCACCAGCCAGTCAATCGTGTCATACGTGTCCGTGGCATGATCGACCGGCGTGGGATTCTGCGGCCCGCGCACCGGACGATTGATGATGTAATCTCCTTCCGAACCGTGCTTGCCGCGAATGTCCTGCACCACGCGAATGTAACCGTCTTCGACGATCAGTTCCGTGGCGTTGTCATAGCCTTGCATAATGCTGCCGAGATGTTTGCTCGCCGCGTGACTCGTGAGCGCCGCGGCGTCATACGGCGTGCGCGTCAGCAAGATCGGCGCGGCTTTCGCGCCTTTGGGCACGATGATGACCGTGTGCAACTTCACCCCGTCGCGCATGGGAATCATCACCTCGCGCCGCACGTAGTCGAACTCTTCAGTGACCGCTTCGAGTTTTTCCGGCGTCTCACTCGGAAAGTTTGGATACAGCGGCCGCTGCGTTTGCGCGATTAATTGCGCTGCCAACATTAGCACGAGCAAAATTGCTGCTTGCCAGTGCATTCGTGTAGCACGAGCCTTTGCACCGGCGTTGCTTCCCGCTATCATTCGACAAAGCGTGTTGCTCATGAGGTACTCCGTTCTGAGGATGAATGAGATATGCGTCATCAACTTTTTTGACCAAAACCGGCTTTTTATGTTTTGTCGCTGCTCCACCGCAGTGTCATCGTTGCTTGTTTATCTCACCTTTATCTTTGCAAGCGAGCTGACTTAAAGCGCTGCGCAGATTTCAAAGAGCAAAAGCACAAGATTCCCTCTCGTGCCCACGGTTTCCGTGGGAATACAGCAAGGGCGCTTTGCGTCCGTTTCTATTTTTAGAAGCGACCTGTTAATCGTCGTGCTTCCCCGCCCCAAACAAAACCTCTCCCGCCTTCGCGCCCGTGTGCTTGCCCGCCTCAATCACCATCTCGCCATTCACTAACACATATTGAAAACCTTCCGAATACGCATGCGGCTTATCAAACGTCGCGCGATCTTTCACGTGCTGCGCATCGAACAGCACAATATCCGCGGCCATGCCCGTGCGCAGCAAACCGCGCTCATGCAAACCGAAACGCTGCGCCGGCAGCGACGTCATTTTGCGAATTGCTTCTTCCAAGCGCAATACTTTTTTCTCGCGCACATAACGCCCGAGCACGCGCGCGTTCGTGCCGTATGCTCGCGGATGCGGCGCGCCGCGCCCGAACTCCGCCACGCCCGCATCGGACGCAATCATCGCATTGGGATATTGCATGATGCGCACGACATCATCTTCGAACATCGAATGATAAATCATCGCCGCGCCGCCCTTGAGCATCAGATCGAGCACGGTTTCAATCTCACTCTCGAGATTCGTTTTGCGTCGCATGCGTTGATTGATCTCCGCAATGCTCTTCCCCTCCATCGTCGAATCCCAGCGGCAGCGCGCGACGATCGCATAGTCAAGCCGGTTGCGGCCCGCGCGTTCGCGAATGAAATGCTTCATCTCCTGCGCGATCTGTTTGCGCGTCATCGGATTACTCAATCGCGCTTTGATCGCCGAATCGCCATCCGCGAGCGCCCACGAAGGCAAAAGCGCGCCGAGATTCGTGCTCGAAGCGGTGTAGGGATATTGATCCACGCACACATCAAGCCCCTCCGCGCGCGCCTGTTCCACGAGCGCAATCGTCTCCTCGCTGCGATCCCACATGCGTTTGCTCGAAATTTTGAAATGGGAGATCTCCACGGGCATATTCGCCTCGCGGCCAATGTGAATCGCCTCGCGAATCGCAAAGAGCACGGAGTCGCCCTCGTTGCGAATATGCGAGGCATACACGCCGCCGTGTTGCGCCGCCACTTTCGCGAGCGCGAGCACTTCAGCAGTTTTCGAGTACGTGCCGGGAATGTAAATGAGTCCGGTTGAGAATCCGACCGCGCCCGCGCGCATTGCGCGCGCGACGAGGTTTTCCATCTTCGCCAACTCCGTCGGCGAAGGATCGCGCTGCGCCGTGTTCATCACCGCGCGCCTCACGCTGTTGTGGCCGATAAGCGTGGCGAGATTGAGCGAGATGCCGCTCGTGCGCAGCTCGTCGAAAAATTTCGGCAGATCCGTTTCCGAGCCGCCGCAATTTCCGGTGATGATCGTGGTCACGCCGTCGAACAAAAAATTCTCGGCAGTGGGCCGCTTGCGAATGCCGTCTTCCACATGCGTGTGAACATCGATGAAGCCGGGCGCGACCACGAGACCATTCGCATCGATCACGCGCTGCGCTTCATTCGCATCAAGCTTGCCTATCGCCGCAATCTTGCCGCCGCGAATGCCGACATCGCCGCGATACCAGGGATTGCCGCTGCCGTCGATGATGAGTCCGTTTTGGATGATGAGATCGAATCGGGGTTGGGAGAAAGAAGAGGAGTAGAGCAGAAGGAGGAGAAGAAAACGAGCGGCGTAATTTTTCAATTGCATGTCTCCGAAAGCGGGTGACGATAATTGACCTCAAAAAGATCGGAAGGCAGAAAGATGAAGGGCAGAAAAATGTTTGCGTCCGGCTATTGCACAAGAAGCTTTATTTTTCTGCCCTACATTTTTCTGTCTGCGCTTTTTCTTCAAGCTAATTTCTCTGCGGTAGGAGTTGCCATCGCGGCTTGGCGTTTCTTCGATCTTCGAAAAAGTTTGCGCAGCAACCAAATCGCAACAAAGCCGAGCGCGAACAACGGCAGGCCCGCTATCGCAAACGTGATGCATACGCTCACGACCTCCGCGAAGCCGCGCACGCCGTTTTCAAAGCCGCGTTTGATTTGCGCCACAAAACTGTTGCTGCCTTGCGCCATGAGCGGATAGGCTTCGTGCAGGTTGATCGTGATCGTGGACATGGCGGCTTGATCGCTGAGATAACGCTTTCGCCCTTCCAAACGCTCGATCTCTTCGCGCACGTCCGTGAGCGCGCGCTCGACTTCCAAAATATCTTTGACGGTCTTCGCGGATTTCAAAATGTCTTGATAGCGCGCTTCGGCGCGTTTCTTATTCTCCAAACGCGCGGTGAGATCGTAAAACTCTTCGGTGATGTCGTTGCCCGAAAGGCTTTCGTTCTCGATTTTATGCGCGAGCTTTTTGAGTTCGAGCAGCGCGGCTTCGAAGTGCTCCGCAGGCACGCGCAGCGTCACGTTGCCGGATTTGACGTTGTCATCGCGCAGATATGCCGTGGAAGCAGTGACGAACCCGCGACTCTGCTCCGCGATTTTTTGAATCTGCGCGAGCGCAACGTCATAGCTCGCGACTTCAAAACCGAGCGTTGCGTTTTTGATGATGATGCGCGTTGCGGGAAGGCTCTGCGCTCTGAGTGCCACGGGATTGAGTATGCCGGCATTGGCAAGGAGAGCCTGCTCCGCGCTGCCTGCTGCATCGTCCTCGCTTTGCATGCGTTCAGGCGAGGGAGCCGATTTCATGACCCGCATTGAGCTTGCTTCCGGTGCGGATTCATGCGAGCCGCAGCCGAAGAGCGCGCTCGTTGCAATGAGTGCGAGGAGAAAATTGCGGGTTATCATTTTTGAGGCTCGTGTTTCTGTTTGCTCTGCCAGGGCTTGGCCGTGGCATTCGTTCATCATCGCATCAACGCAAGCCACGGCCTAGCCATGGCAACTATACTCGTTGCGGGTTGGTTTGTAGCTCCCCTTAATGTGTCATTCTGAAAGAATCTTCTCTAGCGCTGGGGCGAAAATTCTATTTTTAGAGAGGTGCCGAGTGCCGGGGAAGTTCCTTCCAGGATGACATTTCAAAGTGTAGAATTACAAATCAACCCCAAAGCAGTATTTGTTTCTAACTCGCGGCCTGCAATCTTTCTGCGAGCCATAAATTCACTAAGGTCTCGGGCATGAGGCCGCGCAGTTGGGCCTGGCTTGCAATCCGCTCGTAAATTTCCGGCGCGAGCGTGACACGCCGTCTTTGCCTGGCTCGAACTTCAAACTCGACTTCGTGGGTTTGATCCCAGTAGTCGTCCAAACTGTGTGTATCCCAAAACTCGCCGATCTCTTCGAGCGTGCGCGCTTTGGAGATGCTACGGATGTTTGTCGAATAGTCTTGGCTCATGTGCGTTGGCATAATGATAAAAACTCCGCGCGGCAAATCAAACACAAATTCCTGCGGCTCGCGCTGTTGCTTCGGCAAGCGAGTGCTTCTTTTGCTTTTGGTTACGATTGCACACGAGCGCGCAGGCTTTTGGCAGAATTGCGCAGCAGACATGATTGCAGTGAAAGGAGTTTACTTTGCATTTGACGCTCAGGGTAAAGTTCACAGCCCGGCAGGCGCCCGAAAGAGTTTTCCAATGCAAAACGATTGCTGGCAAAACTATTTTTGATCGTTTCAAACCGCTGCAATTCTTTGCGATGCTGCGCGACACCCCCCTCGCCCCCCTCAAGGGGGGAATTTTTTCTCACACTTCATCCCAAATCCGAATATGATTCGTTTCGGGCAGATAGAGCGAGCCGATGATGAAGGTCATGAGCGCGATGGCGATGGGGTATGCGAGGCCGGCGTAGATATTTCCCGTGGCCGCGACGATGGCGGTGGCGATGAGAGGCGTGAAGCCGCCGAACTCGCCATTGCCGAGATGATACGGCAGCGACATCGAAGTGTAGCGAATCTTCGCCGGAAAGAGTTCGACGAGGAACGCGGCAATGGGGCCATAGACCATCGTGACGTAGAGCACTTGCACGAACACGAGCAGCGTGAGCATGACGTGATTGATGGGGTTCGCGAAGTGGTGCATGGCCATGTAAAGCGGCACATACGTAAGTGCGGCGATGAGGCAGCCGGCCATCATAATTTTTTTGCGGCCGATATTGTCGGAGAGTTTGCCGAACACAATGAAGAACGGCGTGCCGAGCGCGAGCGCTATCGCGACGATGATGTAGGAGGTGACGTAATCGACGTTCAAAATTTTTTGCAGAAAGAAGAGCGCGTAGAATTGGCCGGTGTACCACACCACGGCTTGGCCCGCGGTTGCGCCGAAGAGGGCGAGCAAGATGAGCTTCCAATTGCGTTTGTTGCCGAAGCTGTCTTTGAGCGGGGCTTTGGAAGTTTTGCCTTGATCTTTGAGTTTGCTGAAGAGCGGCGACTCGCGCATTTTGATGCGAATATAAAACGAGAGCGCCACAAGCAACGCGGAGAGCAGAAACGGCACGCGCCAGCCCCATTCTTTGAAAGCTTCATCGCCGACGCCAAGGCGCGTGGCGAGCACGACACCGAGCGCGAGAAAAAATCCGAGCGTGGCCGTGGTTTGAATGAAGCTCGTGTAATAGCCGCGTTGATGATCGGGCGCGTGCTCCGCGACATACGTCGCTGCGCCGCCGTATTCGCCGCCGAGCGCAAGGCCTTGCAATAAACGCAAGAGCACGAGGATGATAGGCGCGGCGATTCCGATTTGCGCATAGGTTGGAAGCAAGCCCACAATCGTGGTTGCTCCGCCCATGATGGCGAGCGTCACGAGAAACGCATACTTGCGGCCAATCAAATCGCCGACTCTTCCAAAAAAAACCGCGCCGAACGGACGCACCGCGAAGCCCGCGCCGAACGTGGCAAGGCTTGCGAGAAATGATGCAGTGGAATTGCCGGTGGGAAAGAAGAGATCGGAAAAGAAAACCGCGAGCGTGCCGTAGAGATAGAAGTCGTACCACTCGATCATGGTGCCCGCGGAAGAGGCGAGAATGACTTGCCAGAGTTTGTAGTCGGTCGTCGTGTCCACGCGTCCTGCGTGCGGCGGCATGTGGGACATGGGGGGAGTCTCCTCGATAGTTGGATAAACGAAAAGAGTTTTAAAAAATTTGGATTACACACCGATCAAAAACGCACGCGGAAAAAGCCTCCGGTCCGCGTCGTTGATCCGATTGAAGGAGGAAATTTCAAAATCCACAGGGATCAAAAACGCCAAGCTGACCAAAACGCTTTTGTGTGAGTTTTTGATACGCGTGCAATCCGAGAAGATGTTTAGATTGCGAGATTACTGACCCTGCGGTGGCGCGCTGGGCGGAATAGGCAGCGGCACTTGATTCTTCACTGCGGGCACGGAGCGCAAATACGCCCACACGGCTTTCAAATCCGCGTCGGTCATTTCCTTCAAACTCGGCCACGGCATGGGCGGCAAGATGTCACGGCCATTCGGCTGGCCTTGATGTTTGCCCGTGCGCATGGCTTGAATAAAGTTTTCTTCCTTCCATTCACCGATGCCGGTTTCGAGATCAGGCGTGATGTTGCTCGCAAAGCTCACGCCCCACGGTCCGGCCCAACCGGTCATCATCGGCTCGCCCACGAACATTATGTTGCGTTGCATATCCGCCGGCGTCCACGTGGGATAGGGCGAATCTGCAATATGGCCCGACAACGCGCGCGTCATATCCGGCACCGGAATACCCTCGGGGGTAAACGTTTTCGGCGAATGGCAATCATGGCATCCGCCAACAGTCACGAGGTACTTGCCGCGCGCCACAGGATCTTCCGCGGGCGCTTTTTGCTCGCACGCCATCAGGCCGAGCGCGAGAGCAACGAGAAACAATTTGGCGACGGTGTTGCGCATGTACTTCTCCTTAAAATGAAGAGTGAAGGGAAGAAATGAATTGGGGAAAGTTAAAGCCAAAGCAAGGTGGAGCGCGTCAAGTAACGTGGAAGTATCGGACATCCCATCATCGCAGAGCACGAAGGCAAATGAGCAATATGCTATGCGAACGCAGTGTGCAATTCATCCGACGCAGGCTCGGGAATGTTCTTACCCTGCGCCAACATCAATTCAAAAGCCATGCGCTTTACTCGTTCAAGATTGGCCAAGGCTTCTTGCGGTTCTTTGCCTTCGGCCATCACACCGGCGAGCAAAGGGATTTGCGCAAGATAACGCGGCTCATTGGAGCCGGCTTCCGCGCGCGTCATTTTGCGAAGCGTGATCTCGTAGTTCAGGGAGAGATAATAGGCAAGGTTGTTTTGAAAATCAGTTTTCATAATTGCATTCCTTTCAAGCGATCAATAGCTTCCAACGCCTTCTTCACATAGATGGATGATACGAATTGCGCTCCGCCCTTTCCATGCGGCCGAACGATAGTGACAACGCCGGCAAGTCGAGGGTGCGAATAGACGTAATGGCTAGCGTTGTGGCGCTCCTCAAAACCCATCTGCTGCATGACCTTGTCTATTTCCTCGAATCGAACTTGATTGCGGTTCTGCCGGATTCGATTGAGTAGTTTTTCAATACGCGACATGGCGGCCTAATCATCGCTTTGCTAAGAAAGAATAACGCGAAATCATTCCAAAATCAACCGCAAATTTTGCAGGGCCACCATTGGCTCCTTCTCTTCATTGGCTCTTTGTCTCTTTATCTTTTTTGGCTCCTTGCCCTCCTAGTATCGCCAACTCGCCGTGTCCCCTCCCGCCGGCGCAGTCTTCAGCAAACGTTCGACGATTTTAGGTACGTACATTTGATTGTAACGCAGACGCGAAGTGGCATTCGGACGCGTGGGATCGCCGTTCCAACAATGCTCGGCGCGGTCGCCGTAAGCCACTTCGCCGTTATAATACGGATTCTTCGTGCTCTCTAAAAATTCTTCCACGAGATACACGGCGTTGTTGAGATAGTAATTGTCCATGTCCCCGCAATAAATGTGAATCTTCCCTTCGAGCTTGGGCCCGATCTTCGCCCAATCGCGTTTGAGAATGTGGCCGAGGTCGTAATGCTCGCGCCAATGCTCCGCGACTTTGTGATCGATCTCGCCCGTCATTTTATTCCAAATCGGTTGCGGATAACCGTTCGCGCCCACCGGCGAATACACTGCTTCCCAAATATCCCATTGCCCTCCGGAGCGACTGTTCGTGCCGAGCACGAGTTCGAGATGATTCGATTGCTCCAATGTCGTGCTCACTTCGCCGAGATAGTTGCGCTTGCCTGGCCGCGCGACTTTTTTGAACGGACCTTCTTCGTAATACGCATTTTTGTGGCGATAAATATCCACCACCGTGTACGCGCGAAAATCTATGGGATCGGGACACGCGGCAAAGCAGCCGTTGTATTCTTCGGGATAAAACACTTGCGCCGCGAGCGCTTCCCAGCCGCCGGTGGAACCGCCGTAAAGAAAACGCGCCCAGCCCGCGCCGATGCCGCGAAATTGCTTTTCGATGAACGGAATCAACTCATATGTGATCGCGTCGCCATAAGGCCCGAGGTTCGCGGAGTTCACGGCATACGAGTCATCGTAATATGGATTCGCATGCTGAATTTCGATGATGATGAAGCGCGGGAAATCCGGGCCGGTCCATTCTTGATAAAATTGATACGCATGCTCCTGCACGATTTTGTTGTAGCCGTGCAGATTGAACCGCTTGCTGTAATCCGGTTTGAGATTCGTGTCGGGCGGCGTTTCGCGGAAGCCGCCGAAGGTGCGGGGAAAATGTCCGTGGAAAATCATGAGCGGATAACGCGCCTCGGGATGCGTATCAAAACCTTCGGGCAAGAGCACGCACGCGCCCAATTCCATCGGCCTGCCCCAAAACTTGGTGAGCAACTCGCTTTGCAGCTTCACGTGCTTGATGTACTTCGTGTCCTTGGGCGGCGCGATGGGCGGGATCTCTTGGTCGAGCGAAATTTTCACGACTTCATTCCTGCGCGGATCAACCCAAATCTTTTTCGGCGTGCTATAAAGATTGCCGGGCGCGCGATTCCATTGCTGGCCTTCGCCGCGATCCATCGGCAATTTCACCACGTGCCCATCGCTGCGGCGAAACGTCTCATACTTGTGCAAGAGCGCTTGCACCCAGCATGTGCGCGGCTGTAGTTCCGCGAGGCTTTTCAAAGGATAGCCAAACACGCTCGCATCGAACATCGCTTCTTGTGCCGGCTTGAGGCCTTCGACATCCACGCCGAAGATTTGCTGCGTTTCGGGATCGTCGCTAATTTGAAAGCGCGGTTCGTTCGTGCTGTCCGTGGAGAACATGAGCAGCACGCGGCCGTCGAGCGGGGTTTGCGATTTCGCGGCGGGAAAAGAGACAGCAATGCGCAGTTTGCTCGTGGCTTTCGCGCTTGGCGCTTGCGCAAAGAGAGCAGCGTGGCAAAGGCAAATGAATAAGCACAACACCCATCGTCGCACGTGCAGCGAGTTCATGGCTCTTCCTCTTCAGAGAAATGATGTGCCAGAATTTTTTCTAAAGTGCAGAATACCGAGGCGAATGTCAAGTGGCGAGATGGGTATTTGAGGGGAGGCAAGGCGATTTCGGGCAAGACGATTGCGCTGGAGCGCAACGAAGCCGAAATGGCAACTTGACAATCTAACCGAGCATGGTTGCTCTGCAAGCACCAACTATATTTTTGCGCAAAAAAGCTTTCCGCAAGAGCCTGCGGATTGGACTATATATACAAGTCAATGCCAACTCACGTTCTTCGGTATTGGCATTCCTCTCGCAAGCGCCTCACATGGCTGTTAGGCATTTGAAACACCTTCTTTATCTCGCAATCTCGGGTTGCTTTTTGTCGCGCGATTTACTATTTCGCGCCAACCGGTTTTTTTTCAATCTTTGAAAGCACTCCTGCACGCCTCAAATCAAGGAGCAGTCACAATGATCAAAACAGAAAGAGTTTTCTCCAGGCTGGTGGCGATAGCCTTGAGCCTGTTCATTATGAGCGCGCGCGCTAATGACCTCGAGGTTAAGCACGTCGCCTTGCAAAACGAAATTGCCGGCAGCCACGTCACGGTCAAACTCGACGTGAGTTGGGACAATTCGTGGCGCAACGATTTGGCCGCTGCCGGGCAAGCGGCGCCGTTTAATTACGATGCGGCCTGGCTCTTGGTGAAATTCAGCACGGACGGCGGCGCGACCTGGCAGCATGCGACGCTTTCTGCCAGCGACGCCGATCATAGCGTGGGCAATGACCACGGCGTGCCCGCGGCGATGCAAGCCGTGTCCGACGGCAAAGGCGTGTTCATCTTCCGCGCGCAAAACGGCAGCGGTGCGAATGATTGGGATGAGGTGCGCTTGCGGTGGAATTACAGCGCCGACGGCGTTACCGGCATTACGAGCACAACCATCGTCAATGTGATCGCACTGGAGATGGTTTACGTCCCCGCGGGCAATTTCTTTGTTGGAGATCAATCCCCTAGTCCCATCAACGGGCAATTTGAAGACGGAGTCTCGGGCAATCCGCTCGAGATTACGAGCGAAGGCGCGCTTACCTTGGGCGGCGGCAGTGCGGGCAGCTTGGGCAACAACAATGCACAGGGCATGGCGCACGCCGATGACTTCAAAGACAGCGTCAGCAAAACCCTGCCGGCAACTTTTCCGAAAGGCCATGCGGCTTTTTATGTCATGAAGCAAGAAATCACGCAAGGCCAGTACGCGGATTTTCTAAACTTGTTGACGAGCGCACAAGCGGCGCGCCGCAACATTGCAAGTGAGGCCACCTATCAAAGCTTTCGTGGCAGCATCTCCGGCGCTCATCCTTTGCTCGCCGCAACTGCAAATGAGCGCGCGTGCAATTTTCTTTCGTGGTCGGATGGCGCGGCCTATGCCGATTGGGCTGGCTTGCGTCCCATGACCGAATTGGAATTCGAAAAAGCCTGCCGCGGCAATCTAACCGTGGTCAAAGGCGAATATGCTTGGGCGAACACAACGATTACGCAGCAAACCGGACACAGCGGCACAGACGGCAGCGGCGCGGAAACCGCGACGCCCGCGGGCGCCAATGCCAATTTTGATTCCGGCATCAACGGTCCGGTGCGCGCCGGCATCTATGCCGCGGCCTCTCTCGGCGATCGCGCACAGGCCGGGGCCTCGTACTTTGGTGTGATGGAATTGAGCGGCAACGTGTGGGAACACGTGGTGACGTTGGCAAATCCCTCTGGGAGAAATTTCACCGGTGCGCACGGCGACGGCGAGCTCTCCAACACACCGGGTGCAGAGGGCAATGCCAATACCACCGGCTGGCCGGGCGCAAGTGCTCTGGGCTCCGGCCTCCGCGGCGGCGCCTGGCGTGATAAAGCCGATTTGTTGCGGGTTGCCGATCGTGCGTGCGCCGCAACTCCGGATGCGCAACGCGTCAATCACTACGGCTTTCGTTGCGTGCGTACTGCGCCGTAAGGCGATTCTATCTAGTGGACTGTCACTTTAATTTTTGTAGTCCCGCCCCTGCTGTCGCAGCCAATAAATTCGCGGGTTGCAACAATGCCCCACAAGGGGCAGGACTACGAAAGCACGGTAACAGAACACTAGAAACGGCTTTTGTCTTTTCGACAAACGTTTTAACCGCGCAGCAACGCCAACGGACGCCAGCAGCCGCAGTTGCGTTGTTCCGCACACCATCGCGGTTGCCATATAGAACGGCTTCTCTATTTTGGAGAAAAACAGAATGAAAACAAAATTTCAGAATATGATCCTGCTCGCTGCAGTTATCGGTTTGGCGCACACTGGGTTCGCGCAATATTCCGGCGGCAGCGGCGACGGCTACACCTCTTCACGCTCGGACGATATTTTGTATGAAGGCACGACGCCGATTGTCACGGGCGCGGAATTGCCGGACGTGGTTCACAATCTGACCATCAACAATTCCGGCGGTGTGACGTTGAGCAAGAACATCACCGTCACGAATGTGTTGAGCGTCCTCAGCGGCGATTTCAATTTGAATGGTTTCGTCGTCACGTTTGGCGAGAACGCAACGCTCATCGAAACGCCGGGCAATATCATTATCGGCGGCGGCGGCAACATTACCATCACGGGCACGCTCAACGATCTCACCAACGGAAAGAACCTCGGCAATTTGGGATTGAAGATCATCACCGCAGCGCAACTGGGTGAAACCACGATCGCGCGCGGCAACGTGCCGCAGCAATTGACGCCCAGCAAACAAAGCGGCCATCGCTTCTTCGACGTCGATCCGGCCAATGACACGAACCTGGAAGCGACCGTCGAGTTTCATTATGATGAATCGGAGTTGGAGGGCGCGCCCGAACCGGATCTTGCGCTATTCATCTCGCATGATGCCGTCAGCTTGGAAGGCAATAATGGCGCACCGGCGCTGGGAAAAGGTTTGGCCATGGCCGCCGCGGATACCGCGCCCACGTGGGAATTCCTCGGCGGCACCGTGAATTCCGCTTCAAAGACGATTTCCAAAGGCGGCATCGGCGGGTTCTCGCGCCTCACGATTGCGCGCGGTTTCGTGTTCCTTGCGGACAAGTTTGTGAAGATCGACCGCAACGTCGCTTCCGCAGGCGATATTCATTCCAACGGCGATATCGAATTTGACAAAGGCGCGCCGGGCACGCACACCGGCGACTTGACGGCCGTGGATGACATCGAGATCGAAACGAAGAACGCCATTACGGGCAACGCCTTTGCGGGAGACGATCTCTCTTTGCGCGGCAATGCCAGCGTGAGCGGCACCGCACAGGAAAAAGCTGCTGTCATTTCGTTCGGTTTGCCCGCGCCCTCCTTCAAAGCGGGAGAGAGAGATTTCACCGTGCCCAAGCGGGGCTCGCTCAATTTGGATCCGGGTTCTTATGATGACGTGGAGGTCAAAACCGGCGGCACGTTGTTCTTGCGCAGCGGCGATTATTTCTTTGATGAGCTTGATACCGACGAAAGATCCGTGCTCTCGATTGATGTCGCGAACGGACCGGTGTATATCAACGTCGTCGATGAGTTGGATTTCGACGAGGACATCGAGATTGTCATTACGCCCTTCGGGCAGGCGGCCAGCAATCAAGTGACGTTTACAACGTTGCAGCATAACAAAGTCGACGTCGAAGAAGATGCATTGATTTTGGGCTGGATCATCGCGCCGCGCGCCGAAGTGCATTTCGACGAAGACTGCCGCTTCAAAGGCTCAGTCGTGGCAAAGTCGATCAGCGTGGAAGAAGACGTGATTTTTGTGCCGCATTCCTCCACGTTGCACTTGACCAAGGCGCATGCCTTGTTGAAGAGTGACGAGCACGACGCGGCTTACGCGCAATCGCCGGTAGCTGGTTATGAGCTGGCGCAGAATTATCCGAACCCCTTCAATCCCTCGACGAAGATTGGATTCCACTTGCAAGAGGCGGGCGAAGTGCGGTTGGTGATTTACAATTTGCAAGGCCAGAAAGTGCGCACGTTGCTCTCCGGCACGAAGGCCTCGGGCCATCATCTTGTCACTTGGGACGGCAGAAACGATGCCGGCCAATTCATGCCGAGCGGAGTCTATTTGTATCGTCTCAGCGTGAATGGGTATGTGATCACAAAGAAAATGTCCTTCATCAAGTAACTCAGTCGGCCCGACTGGGAGTCTCGTTCGAGTTGAAGCAAAAGGGCGCGCCGTCGGTACAGCGCGCCCTTTTAATTGAAACCGGATTTAATGCTTCGACCAACAAATCGTTCTGATTCAGTTCTTCCCCGCTTCGGTAAAATCTACCGACCCTGCTTCGACCGTTCTGCATTTGAATAGGTCGCGCCGTATATTTTAGCCAAGAACGCCGCCTCTGCACTAGCCAATTCACAAATCGGGTCCCTCGAAATTTCAGCCACTCCGGAGGGTTTATGAAAATTCTCTTCGCCGTTTTCCTGTTTAGTGTACAACTCGCCGCAGGTTTCCCACGACCTCAAGCTGAAAGCATGAACACAACTCAAGCCGACACTTCGATCTTTTTTGACGAGACGGTCGCGCGAGATTGCGGTTGTGAAGAAACCGCTGGCCGCGGCGTGCAAAGAGCGTGGCTTAAAAATTTCGCCGCGCGAAAAAGTCAAAGCGACGACGAGGCCACCGCGCTTGCGCGAGACGCTTCCGGCAACGTTTACGTGACCGGAAAAATCCGAGGCGCAAACGCCCGCTTTGATTACGCCACCATCAAATACAACGGCGCCGGTGTGGAGCAATGGGTCGCACATTACAACGGCCCGAGCGACGGCGATGATCAAGCCAATGCCATTGCGGTGGACGCGCGCGGAAATGTTTACGTGGTCGGCACTAGTGCGGGAGCGAACGGCTCGTATGAGTATGCAACGATTAAATATGACGCCGCAGGAGTGGAGCAATGGGTTGCACGTTATCCAGGCTCGGGCGGCTCAAGTTTCTACGCAGGCTTGAATGACATCGTGATCACGCCTGCCGGCCACATCATTGTCACCGGCTATCGCGGCACGGTGAAATATGATCAGCAGGGCCATACGAGATGGTCAACCAATATTTCCGGAAAGCGCCTCGCCGTCGATCGCGCGAACAACGTGTATGTTCTGGAAACCGGCGTTACGAAGTATACCCCTTTCGGCAAAAAACTTTGGAGCACGGCTTACACCGGCCAGCCTGAGGCTTTTGCTCTGGATGACTCCGGAAACGTTTATATCACCGGCTATCACAGATTTAATCCGAATCCCAGAGCCTCCGACGACGTTGATTATCACACCGTGAAGTACGATGCCTTCGGCAAACAAGCTTGGGCTGTGCGTTATGACGGCCCAATGACGGTTGATGCGGATTTTGCGTACGACGTGCGTGTCGATAAGGCAGGCAGTGTATATGTCACGGGCAGCGCCGGCACATTGAAATACTCCGTGGGCGGCGCGCAAGTTTGGTTCATAAGCCAATCGGCTTCCATGCTTGCGCTCGATGGTGCGGGCAACATTTACCTTTTGCGGAAGTGGCGCGAGAGCGGCGTGGCAAAGTACGATGCTTCCGGCCAGCAGCTTTGGCGTGACGATGTTTCCAGCGAATGGCTCAATGATCTATTTGTCGACCAGGCCGGCAATGTTCATGTAGCGGGATATGGGCCGATCGTTGGAGGCACTTCTGATTTTATGACCTTCACCTACAATTCCATCGGCGCGCGCAAATGGGTCGCGCGTTACAACGGACCGCATCGTTTCTCCAACGTTATCGGTGTTGCCCTTGCAGCAGACCACGCCGGCAATGTCTATGTCACAGGCTATCACGGGAACGCGAAGGAACGCACGGATATTGTGATCTTTAAATATGACGCGAGCGGAACGCGCCTCTGGTTAACGCGATACCGCAGTTCCGAAGCTTCCAATCAATATCCCGCTGTGATCGCCTTGGATGATTCGAGCAATGTTTATGTGGCAGGTAATTGCTATCCAGATAATGGCCGCTCGCAAACTGCTGTGATCATCAAACACGATAGCCATGGCAGAAAGAAATGGGCGGCGCATTTCCTTACTCCAAATACTCAAGGAGACAATCTTAAAGCCATGGTCGTCACCAAATCCGGCGATGTTCATATCGCCGGGTATACGATGATGACCAGATATCAAGATCTCAATTACTTCACCGCAAAATATGACGCCTTGGGAAATCAAAAATGGGTCGCGCATTATGATGCTGCGGGCAAAGAGGATTTTGCCAACGCCCTGGCCGTTGACTCACGCACTGGGGATGTATATGTAACCGGCTCGAGCATCGGCCCAAGCTATAGAACGGACGCCGTTACGATAAAATATGATGCCAACGGTGCGCAACGGTGGCTAGCGCGTTACAATCGCACCTATGATACTTGGGATCGCGGTGACGACATTGCGCTCGATGCGCGCGGCAACGTTTACGTGATCGGTCCGGGCGGTGACGAGTACACGCTGATCAAATACGATCACAATGGCAAGCTGAAATGGAGCGTTTATCATTACGACATACGATCGCGATTTTATCATGCGGCAACGGATTTGGTCGTGGATGAGGGCGGCAATGCATATGTGACGGGGTATGGGCATGATCGCGAAACCAGCCATGATATAATCTACAAAACCGTCAAGTACGGCCCTGCCGGCGCAAAACAATGGCGCGCAGAGTTCCCGACCGCCTACAAAGATTTTAGTCGAAGCGCAAAACTGGCGCTGGATCAAGCGCGCAATGTTTACGTCACCGGCTTCAATAGCTGTTCGCCTTCAACGAATTTTGATATGGTCACGGTGAAATACAACTCAACAGGCGGGCAGGAATGGAAGGCGTGTTACAGAGGCGCGCCCGATGTCTCATTATCCACAAATGCGATGGCGGTGGCTCCGGCCGGTGATGTGTATGTGATGGGAAGTCGCTACGACTATAGTCAAAATCTCGGAACCATAACCACGATCAAGTATTCACAAACTGCCGGCCTGGCTCGTATCAGTGAAGAGGTGCAGAGTCACGCGCCGCGCTATGCGTTGACGCAAAACTATCCCAACCCGTTCAATCCTTCGACGACCATTCGCTACAGTCTCGCGCGAGCCGGCCATGTTTCGCTGAAAGTCTTCAATCTCGCCGGGCAGGAAGTCGCAAACCTGGTTGATGAAAACCAATCCGAGGGCGAGCATGCGTTGCAGTGGCATGCAGGTGAGCTGGCAAGCGGCGTTTATGTCTATAGCTTGCGCAGCGGCAGCTTTGAAGAGAGGAAAAAGCTTTTATTGGTAAAGTAAAGCTCGTAGGCGCGGAAATAAAGACGGCACGAAGCGCTTCCACAGTGCTCCATGCCCTTCATGCAAAATCTTTTTGAGAAATTATTCGAAGTTGGGCTTTATGTCCCGGCAATCTTCCTCGGCAGCGTGATGACAAACTCCGTAAACTGCCCCTCTTCACTCTCCACGGCAATCATCCCCTGGTGCTGCTGCACAATGATGTCATAACTGATCGACAAACCCAAACCCGTGCCTTTGCCCGCGGGCTTAGTGGTGAAAAAGGGATTGAAGATTTGTGCGCGAATACTGGGAGGAATGCCGGTGCCGTTGTCGCGAATGTGAATCTCGACCTTGCCGTTCTGCCTTCTGGTCGACACAGCAAGCGTCGGCGCAAAGCTCTTGGCGCCGTCAGTTTGCGTTTTGCTGAGTGCGTTCTTCTTTTCATATGCCGCATAACAGGCGTTGTTGAGAATGTTTAAAAAAACGCGGCTGACGTCTTGCGCCATCACTTCTATCTCGCCGGCGTTGGGGTCATAATTCTTTTCAATGGCGATGTTGAAATCCATGTTTTGCGCGCGCAAGCCGTGATAAGTGAGATTCACGGCTTCCTCCAACAAATCGTTGATGTGCACGCGCACCCGCTCGCCGGAGCTGCCGCGGGAATGCTCCATCATGCTTTTCACGATGCTATCCGCGCGCTTGCCGTGATGGTTGATCTTCTCTGCGTTTTGCACCAGCATCGCGAGAATCTCCTCCAAGTCCGCAAAGTCTTCTTGTCCCGCGCTCTTTGTTTTGCGCGCTTCGATTTCTTCGCGCAGCTCATGGGCTAGCTCGATGGAAAGCGCTGCAAAGTTGTTCACGAAGTTCAACGGGTTCTTGATCTCATGTGCGATGCCCGCGGTCAAAGCCCCGAGCGAAGCCAGTTTTTCCTGCACGATGAGCTGCTGTTGGGTCGTTTTTAGATGCTCGAGCGTGGCGTGAAGCTGCTTGTAGGCGTTGGCGTTGTCGAGCGCGATGGCTGTATACGCCGCGAGGTTTTGCAGGAGCCTCAAATGGTCCGCGGTATAAGCGTTTTGCCGATAACTCTGCACGGTGAGGACGCCCAGCACGCGTTCTTGCGCGAGCAGAGGCAAATAGATCAGCGAGGTGGGCGTTTCCGAAAGCGTGCCGTCTTCGAGCACAAGCTCCGGCTCCTGATAAACACGGATGTACTGCGCGTATTCGCGCCGCACGTCATTGATGAAGACCGGCTTGCGGTTTTCAATGCACCATACCGGGAATTGGTTCTTGTCGGCGGTCTCGCGAAAGTAGGGCGCGAAGCGCTTGCCTTTTTCAATAGCCAGCCGGTATTCGATTTGATGCTTATCCGCATGATAAATGCCCACGCCGAAAATGGTGGCGTCCGCGAGTCGATTGATGCTCTCGTAGAGTTTGTAAAAGATCACGTCAAAATCCAGCGAAGCGGTGAGGTCTTTTCCGATTTGGCTGAGCAGCTCAATGTTGTTCTTCTGCTGCGCCAGCTCCGCCGTGCGTTCCTGCACGGTTGCTTCGAGCTTGCGGCTGCGCTGCTCGAGCTGACGCGTGCGTTGCTTGATGCCGCCATAAACCAAAGAGCCCAGCGCCCCGACATAAAAAAGATACGCCCACCAGGTGCGATACCAGGGCGGCAAAATTTGAAACGCATACAGCGCCTCTGCGCTTTCATGATTATAAACGTTTTTGGCGCGCACGTGGAACAGATAAGAGCTTTCGGAAATGTTGGTGTAATCTTTTTTCGTTTCTTTCGTCCAAGCGGACCAGCCTTTGTCGAATCCTTCCAAAAAATACTGAAATTGATTGGCCGCCTCGCCTTCATAGCTGGTTGCAGAAAACTCGAACCGCAGCGCGTTGTTGGCATAGGCCAGCGGCGAGCGTGCCGCGCTTCTATTGTCCGAAGCGGCGCCTCCAAAAATAATCGAATCCCCGTTCGCCGTGGTCACGCTCCGAATCAAAGCTGAGAAAGCCGCGTCGTATTTTTTTGGTTCCGTGCCGTCATAGCGCACCAAACCTTCCGGCCCGCCGAACCAGGCCACCTCGGCGCCCGACTCCGTCTCTTCAGCCTCGAGGAAAAAATCCCACACGTTGAAATTCGAAAGCCGCGCGAAAGGCGCGTATTGCCAGACGTATGTTCCGTCTTTTTGCCGAACGGCTCGACCGATTTGTTGACTCGCGCCACTTCCGAATTGCATCCAAAAGTTATTCGCGCGATCAACCGCGGCTTCGCCGGTGCTGCGACTGCTGTCGGCATATGCAGCTCCAAACGTCGAGTCTGGAAAAAATCTGTGTGCGCGCTCATCAAAACGAAAGAGGCCTCTGTTTGTAACGAATACCTCGCGCCCGGCCAGTGATACGATGGTGACCCAACGCGGATCCGCGGGCAAACCGTGACGGGCATCCAAAATTTCAACCGCCGGATTAAGGCTAAAACCGTTCGACATATCGACGCGCACGTAGCCTTCCGCGCGCGTGCCCAGCCACAACACGCCGTTTGCTGATTCTGCAAGGTCGCGCACTTCCGCGGCAACGCCTGCAATCGTGCCGGCCTCAAGCCATTTTTTCTCGCGCGGATCAAAGCGCAACGCCGCCAAGCCACTTTCAAGCCCGACATAAATCAGTGTGGTGTCTTTTTTCGAGCGATGCAGCGCATAAGAGTGTTCTGAGGAAGGCCGGAACATGCGGGCGCGTGTATTTTCGATTTGATAAACGCCTACTCGCGTCCCGGCCAGCAACGCGTCGCCGGTCGAAAGCAGCGCCCAGCTTTGATCGGCAATGCCGCTCACCGGCAGAAACACCGGGGGCATTGCTGCCGCCGCGTCCGCGTCGGGAGCAGCGGGCTGCAGATAAAAAACACCTTGATGCGTTGCTACGTATAGCTGGCCGCGATGGCGCAGCGTGGATTCCACGATGCCGCGCAATCCGGAGCGTTCATCAAAGCGTGAGAGCGGCGCGGGCGTTTCTGCGCGCGCTAACCCGTTATTCAAGGCCAGCCACAAGCCCTGTTGCTGATCCGCGGCCACAAACCAAACGTTATTGTCTTGCAATCCCACGCTCTTGTCGAGCACTTGCTGAAATCTCCCGGCATGATCAATGATTACCACGCCGCCGCGCAGTGTGGCCAAAGCGTACGCGCCGTTTGCGAGCGCGGCGCCGTGATATAGTTGGTTCTCCAGCAGAAACCCGTCCACTTCAGTAGGGAAAGGAGCGGCAGTGACGCCGTCATATAAAAACAAACCTAGCTCACGCGTGCCGATAAGAATTTTATTTTCTGAGAAGGGCAGCATCGCGTAAATGCGCGTTTCAGAAAATTTTTCGCCGTCCGGCGCCATTTGCAGCGAATCTCCGGCGAGCTGCATGAGGCCGGCGCCCGGTTGGCGAATATAAAGATGCTCGCCCACCGCGAAAGAGATGTGGAACGAGTCTTCCGATTTCCAAACGCGCATGCGGCCATGCGACCACAGGAACAAACGATCCAGTGTCTGAAAATAAACTCCAGCGCTGGTCGCATGGGCTCTCACCACGTCGGCAAAGTCGCGAAACTCGAGTGGGATGCTGTCGCGCAAGGAGGCATACTGCAATCGTCCGGCGGCGTCCGGAGCAAGATACCCAAGCTCGCCTTCCGCGCCGACGTAAATCGTGCCGTCTTCCGCGCGCGCCAACGCGCGCACCACGCTGCCGTTCGACACTTTGATCATGCGCCAGGAGACGCCGTCATACTCAAGCACGCCGTTGGTATTGCCGAAATACATGACGCCGCGGCGATCTTGTGCGATTGCCCAGTTTTGTACGTCGCCGCCGTGCTCTTGTGGCGTGTAGTTTCTGAAATACGGGATCCCGATTTCTTTGCGATTAGCGCCTGTGCGCTCGCTCTGCTGCGCGCGCACAAATGTGGAGGGAAGAAAAACCGTGGCGAGAAAAACCATGCTTCCGAGGAAGAGCTTCGGCTTGCCGTTACGGCTTACCGATAGAAAGGCATTTCTGAGCACGATGATCAAAGGCATCGGTTCTCGCTTCGGTTCATTGGCATGAGCTGCATTCATTGCGACAGCCCTCATCCGCGATAGCGCAACGCCAGCACGGTGAGATCATCCGCTTGGGGAGCGCCATTTACAAACGCCTCCACCTCGCGCAGAATTTGTGCAATGACGTCCGCGACCGAGGCCTGCGCGGTGCTTTGCAGGCACGCTTCCAAGCGGCTTTCGGCGAAGTCCTCACTTGCGTGATTCTTGGCTTCGGTCACGCCATCGGTGTAGAGCACGAGCGCCTCGCCGCGCTGCAGTTGCAGTTTGTTGACTTGATACTGCGCCTGTGCGAACAAGCCGAGCATGAGGCCGTCCGGCGCACCGGTGGATTCCACGCGGCCATCCGTGCGCAAAACATAGGGCGGATTGTGCGCACCGTTGCAGTACGTGACTTCGCCCGTGGCGGTATCAAGAATGCCGTAAAAAATAGTGATAAAGGTTTCCGAGTCGCCATTCGCGTGCAACATGCCGTTGACTTGCCGCAAACATTCGTGCGGCGCCATCCCGGTCATAGCCGTTGCACGCAAGAGCGTGCGGCTCACCGCCATGAAAATCGCCGCGGGAATGCCTTTGCCGGAAGCATCGCCGATGACGAAGCCGAGCTTGCGCTCACCGAGCGGAAAGAAATCATACAAGTCGCCGCCGACTTCTTTGGCCGTGAGCATGTGCGCGTGCAGCTCGAAATGCGGGTCGGCGGGAAAACTGCGCGGCAAGATCGATTGCTGAATGCGCCGCGCTACGTCCAGCTCGCGCTGCAAAGCCACGAGACGATCACGATCGCGCGCGGCTTGCTTGCGCACGAGCGCATCTTGAATGGTTTTCTTTAAGGTGATTTCGAGGTCTTCGAATTCGATGGGTTTGGTGATGAAATCAAATGCGCCGCGATTCAAGGCCGTGCGAATGTTTTTCATATCGCCGTAAGCAGAAACGATGACGGACCTGATGAGCGGGAACTGCTCGGCAATTCTGGAAAGCAGCGTTAGTCCATCCATCTCCGGCATGTTGATATCCGTGAGCACGACGTCGATCGCGGCATCTTCGCGCAGCTTGTTAAGCGCGGCCACGCCAGTGCCGGCGAAAGCAAATTCCAGTTCCTTCTCCCGCACTTGCTTGCGAAATTTCTGGCTGACCATTAGCTCCAAATCGGGCTCATCGTCCACGACGAGAATTCTGGTTGGCATGTCATCTTCCTTGCAATCAGAAATGAGTCTTTGGGGAGGGCAAAGCAAGGCTGCGGCGTTGCACCGCCCTCACTGGTAGAGTCGATGGGTTTCAATATAATTTCGGATGCCTTCCGGCACGAGAAAGCGAATGGAACGATTTTCTTTGACGCGGCGGCGAATCTCGGAGGAGGAGATATCGAATACTGGCGCGCGCAGATGATGATAGTCCGCAGGCAGAATCGGTGCAAGCTGTCCGGGCTTTTCCACGCGCGGATAAACAACGAGCCGGGCAAGCTGCAAGATCGCTTCCGGTTCGCGCCAAGTGTGGAAGTTGGCCAAACTGTCTCTGCCGATGATGAGGTAAAATTGCGCGTGCGCCAGCTCGCTGCGCAGTTTCAGTGCGCGCAGCGTGTCAATCGTATAGGAAGGCCCGGGGCGGTGCAATTCCAATGTGGAAATTTCAAAAGCGGGATGAGAGTCGAGCGCAATTTGCAACATGGCGAGACGATGTTGCCACGGTGTGAGCTCCTGCATCTGCTTGTGGGGCGGCAGCGGCGTAAGCATGAACCAGACACGATCCAAGTTCAGTTCTTCGCGCGCCGTTTCGGCAACGAGCAAATGGCCGTGATGAATCGGGTCAAACGTGCCGCCGAAGATACCGAGATTCATGGGAGTTTACCCTCGACCAGCCGAGATGAAAACAAGCGGTTTCCCGCAAAGGCGTTGGCAATTTCACGAGTGGTTCGTCTTCCTGGGCGCAACGGTTGGCGCTTTCAATTTTTCGCGCTGCCATTCGTGCTAAGCCGATCTTCTATCATTTTCAACAGGTCTGCAGCGCGCGCTTGAAACTTGGGCTTGGCCGTGTCCGCGCCGGATTCGCTCTTACTGGCTTCACGGCGGTATTTGTCCATGAGCAAATGAATCGCATCGCGGGCCTCATCAAACTTTTCGAGCTTGTAGAGAATCTCGGCTTTATAAAACAGCGCGGGCTCGGCGTATTTCGTGTCGTAAAACAACGCGAGCAGATCGTCAAAATACACCAATGCGGATTCATAATACGCGAGCTTGCGATAAAGATCCCCAGTGTCATAATCTTTCTTCGCGAGTTTGTTGCGCACTTGTTGAAAATAGCCTTCCACCTCCGCTTTAAGCTCACTTTCCGGATAGTCTTCCATGAACTTCTGAAACTCTTCTATCGCCTGCCAGGTGTATTTCTGATCGAGATCGGATTTGGGCGAGAGCTTGAAATAGGACAAGCCGACTTTGAACTGCGCATCGTCGAGATATTCGCTTTTGGGATAAAGCCGAATCAGCTTCTTATATTCTTCTCCGGCGATGATATACTCTTCCATGTGGAAGTGGCATTCCGCCAGATAGAACTGCGCCTGGTCTACAATGGCGCTGCCCGGAGCATTCAAGGTGATGATGCGAAATTGCGTGCGCGCTTCGAAGTAATCATGCTTCTCAAAGAGCCGCATGGCGTAGGCGAGTCTTTCCTCGGTGGTCATGTTCGCGCGCAGCTTGCTGCCGCCACAGGCAGACAGCGCCACGCAAACGCCGAGCACAAACACATTCCGCAGCACAGTGGACACCCGCAAGGAGAGGCTTCCCAATACTGTTGTGCAATGATTCATAGCTAGCATCGTCAAAATCCCTATTGACTTCGTAATGAATAAAAAGCGTAAACGATTGCGCCCGTGGCCACAGTCAATAACGCTGGCTCCAGCCACGATCGGCCGTTCTCATCTGACTGCCAGACGCCGGCGGTGAAAGGCAGGGCCGGGGCTTCCAATTTTTCCGTGCTGACTTTCAGCGTGTCAGCCCGACCTTCTTCCAACACGCCTTGAAAATGGCTCTGGCTTGATTGCACGTTGCGCACGTCAAAGTCAACTGCAACTTTGGTAGTGCGCTGCACGGGCGCGCGGCGGAACCAGCCGGGCCTGCGCAATTTGCGATAGTGCACTTCACACGCGACGATTTTGAACTGCACCGCGACGCCCGCGATCTTCTGCCGGTTGGTATCGGAGTGCGTGTACACGCGCCGAGATTTTTGCGCAAACGTTTCGACCAAGCTCGTGTACAGCATGCGCTCCGGCGATTGCGTCTCCAGAGAGCGGTGTTCGAGTGTGAGCATCTGTGCGCCGGCCCGGTCGATGATCGAATCTGCGCGCGCGGAAATTTTAACCAAGAGCCGTTGCAGTGTTTCCAGATTGCTCGCGCTCGTTTGCGCGCAGGTTGGTTGCGCAAACGCCAACACGCGCAGCAAAATAAAAAGCAAAACGAATGTGCGCACGGTCGTCATCTCAAATGCGAAACGCCACAGTTAAAGCATGAATGAAGCGGCGATCGCCCAGCTTAGTGCGTTCACCCACAATGCCGTAGTTGATGGCCCAGTGCGAATATTGTGCATGGGCAGCGCGCGCGCGCGGCCAGTTGAGATCAAGCAAACCAATACCCGCGCTTATCGCCGCCTGCTTGTCTTCGAGTTTATAAAAGGCCCCGAGCCGCAAAGCCAAAAGCGAAAACAGGCCATATTCCACACCACCATGTGGCTCGCGCCGCACCATGCTGCCGCCCTCCTCCACCACGTTGCGCAGATCGAAACTCACCGTCGTGCTCGGTTGCGGGCGGTAACTCAAGCCCAAATTGACGCTGCTGGTGACGATGCGCTCGGGATGATTCCGTTGATTGTCCAATCCGCGCGCAGGCACCGTGAGATAACTCACGCCTAATAACACGGTGCGGCTCGGCGCGAGCGCAATGCCATACGAGGCGAGCACCTTCCACGTTCTCTGCTCATCGTTGCGCGGTTTGATGTAGTACAACCCCACGCTTCCGCCGACGCTGACGCGATCGGCGAGACGCATGCGCAACGCGAGAACGTTATACTGATTGTCAATGTAGCCAGCCGTCTCCCACTTTCCGTCGGACAAAAGCGTGTAGCTTGTGGCCTGCTCGCCGAGAATGACGGACAGATCAAACGGCCCGGCGCGCAAAGTGATGCCCTTCAACAGCAGTCCAACCGTTGCCAGCGTCTGCGCACAGCGCTTCTCTGCTTTGCCAAAAAACGAAGAGGTTTGTGAAAGCGCCAGCGCCGGCGTCAAAGGATTCAGAAAGAGCTGAAAGCCCGCGCCGCGATCGAGGCGATAGCCACCGGCGTTTGCGGGATTATACAGACCCGCGGCGAGAGCATCTTCAATAGCGACATATGCTCCGCCCAAAGCGAGCGGCCGTGCAACGAGCGTATTCGTGGTGAGATAAAGATGCTGATCCTGGCAGAAAGCATTGACAATGAACACGGGCACAAACAACGCGGCAACAAGCAACTTCACAGGGGAAAACTTATAACGAGAACTAGGCATTCGAGCATTCATAGCTTAGACGATGATCACCTCGCAAAGGCTTTGATGCCGCTCGATGTTTTTTGTTGGTGCATTCCTCAGGCACAAGCATTTTCATAATCGATCTTCTCAATCACTTTGAGAGGTTATGCTTCTCCTAAAAATTCCCCAAACTCTCGCGGCCCTATAAGGCCATCACGCAAATCATTTTCAAACGCAAAAGTTTTCATAAGGAGAATTGAATACTCCTCGTACTTCAATCGCTTTTTCTTCCCAGCCATCCGAGCGTTGCTGCACGAGCTTGCTGTAAAGATAAGGCAGTGCGAAGAAAAGAAGCAACAGGGCGGCGAACCCGAGGCATGCGGCTAAATTTTCACGCACGCGCCACATGGCGAGCAGCAGAACATTGATCGCCACCACCCAAAAAGAAACTGCATAAACACTGGCGCCGGGCGCATATTGCATGAGCTGCAGAAAGTACTCTTGCGTATCTCCGAGCTTGAGCGAGGGTGCGACCGGATCGCTGAACGAGCGCGCATATTCCAGCAACGCCCAAAGCAGCGGCACGAACAGCAAATATCCCGCGGGCCAAAGCTTGCGCAGCGGAAGCACGGCCACGGCAAACAACGCAAAGTATGCGGGCTGCATCAACACAAAGGAAATCATGCTCGGCAGGCTGAGCCACAAATTCGAAGAGAGCATCGCAAGGCTTGCAACCAACCCGACGCCATAGCCCCAGCGCAATGATGAGCTGAAGGCTTTGTTTTCGAGCAAAAGCAGAAACGGAATAAACACCCAATAAGCCAGGAAACCATAGCCGAATGGCGGGTAGGCCAGCGCCCACGGGATCGCGGTCATGAGATAGAGCAAAAGATTGCGCGGCATCAGAGTTTGACCTCTTTGCCGAGTTGCGCGGATTGATACATGGCCTCGATTACGCGCATACGCTCAAGGCTTTCTGCGCCGCTGGAAAGCATGGGATGGTCTTCGTGCAGGCACTGCACGAAGTGGCGCAGCTCATCTTTGTAGGAAAGTTTGTAGCGGTACGTGGGCGTCTCATCCAATTGCGGCGTGATATTGACGAGGCCTTCGTTCATGGCTTTGATGACGCGCAGCGGATTAAGCACCGCGCCGCCTTTGGTGCCAAAGACGTCGAGATATAATTTGTCCTGCGGCGTGAGCAGCGTCCATCCGACTTCCAATGCAATGGTGCTGCCGCCCTCCAGTTGAATGAAAGCAACCGCCGCATCTTCGACTTCGAGTTTGGCGACGTGGTCATACGTGGCCGCTTTCACGCTCTTTACTTTTCTATTGCCGAACAGCCATAACGTCATGTCGAGAATCTGAATTCCCAAATCCATAAGCACGCCGCCGCCGGAATACTTTTTATTGAAGAGCCAGGCGCGCTCGGTCCACTTTTCCTGGCGCCGCAGCCAGCCGCATTTCGCGTAAAAAATATCGCCCAGTTCGCCGTTCTCAATGAATTGCCGGAGATTAATGACGTCGCGCCAAAAGCGAACGTTCATGGCGACCATGAGTTTGCGCTTGTATTGCTTGGCCGCGCGCACCATTTGCTCCGCTTCTTCGACGGTTCGGCTCATCGGTTTCTCGACGAGCACGTGCTTGCCGGCCGAGAGTGCATTGATCGCGATCGCTTTGTGAACGTTGGTCGGCGCGCAAATATCGACGGCGTCAACCTCGTCCATTTTATATACCGCCTCATCGTCTGTGAAATACTGCGGAATGCCGTAGCGTTCGGCCACGCCTTTCGCACGGGCTTTGTGGGTATCACACACCGCGACCAACTCCACACCGGGAATCTGTTTCCAATTGGGAATATGCGCCACCTGTGCGATGCCGCCTGCTCCAATCACCGCTAGCCGAATCTTTTTCATGCGCTTCGATTTCTTTGCGTCGCCAAGCTGTCCAAGTAACTTTGCAGAATGAAAACTGCCGCTAATTGATCGACGATTTGCCTTTGTTGTCGGACGGTTTTTCCCAAACCCGTGAGCGTGCGCTGCGCTTGCAAACTCGAAAGCCGCTCGTCCCACACGATGACTGGCACTCGAACGTGCTGTTCAAGCACGGCAACAAAAGCCCGAACTTTCTGCGACATTTCGCCTTCGGTGCCGTCCATGTTGCGCGGCAAGCCCACCACGATCAACCCGATGCTTTCCTGCTTGGTAAACTCCTGCACGCGTTCCAATAATTCCCGCGGCGAGCGATAATGCCAGGTTTCACGGCCGTGCGCCATCAACAATAATGCATCGCTGATCGCGACGCCGACACGCTTTTGTCCATAGTCCAAAGCGAGCACGCGCTCGCCGGACCGCAACGGCACGGAAGTGGGATTCATCACTTTGAGAGAAATTTCTTAATTGCTCGCAGCTTCCGCAGCCGGCTTGTCTTTCTTCTCTAATTGGTCATCATTCCAATCCTCCCAGCCCGTGCCCAATCGTTCGCGAGGGGTGATTTCCGTAAGCGGTTGCTTGAGCACTTCTTTGAGCAGCTTGCCGGCCTTGAAGTGCGTTTTGCGGCGCGCGGGCACATAAATGATCTCGCCAGTCTTGGGATTGCGCGCCTTGGGCTTGGGTTTCGTGGTCTTCACTTCGAACACGCCGAAATCACGCACCTCGATGCGAACCTCCGGATTTGCTTCCTCCATAAACTCGCGCAACGCGGTGAAAACGCCGTCGACAATTTTTTCGGTGAGATAGATTTTTTCGCCGACGATTTTGGCGGTACGCTTGGCCACGTCTTTTTTGGTGATGGTGGTTTTCATGAGAGCTTACTCCTCATTTTGCGTTATCCCTTCCTCACGAAGAGAGGTTATCCCACTTCCGCCTCAACCTTCGGCTCGTTGGCGTTATCCATGCGCTCGATGCTGAACACACCGTTTACTTTGCCGATTTTGCTGATGACTTGCGTGAGATGGTGCAGGTTTTTGACTTCAACAATAATGTTGCTGTGTACTAAGGAATTTTCCGCGCGCATTTCGATGCGCACGATATTGGTGTCGGTATGCGCGATCGCTTCGCTTACGTCGCGCAAAAAGTTTTTGCGGTCTTCGCCGAGCAAATGCAGGCATACCATGAAATGCTTGTCCGGCTCTACGTCCCAATTCACTTCAATCACGCGTTCGGTGTTCTGCATGAGCTGCAGCGTATTTTTGCAATCGGTGCGGTGGACCACCACGCCGCGACCGTGCGTGAGAAATCCCATGATACGATCGCCCGGCACCGGCTGGCAGCATTTCCCGAACGTGATGAGCAAATTATCCAAGCCTTGCACGCGTACCCCCTTTGATACGCCCCGCGCTTTGCTCAGGAACTTCTTGAATAGGCCCGCATTTTCCGGCTGGACTTGGTCCCCGGGCAAAATCTTGCGAATCACGCTTTGCGCGGAAATCTCGCCATGCCCCACGGAGCTATAGAGCTGCAGCTCGTCGCTCAAGCCAAACGTGCGCGCAATCTCCGCCAGCTCGTGCGGGGTTTTGTTGAGGCGCAACCGTTTGAACATGCGCTGCAGTATCTCTTCGCCCAATTTCTGGCTTTGCTCCACCATCGATTCCTTCATCCAGCGCTTGATTTTGGAGCGCGCCTTCGAGGTGCGCACGGAGCGCATCCAATCGGGATTGGGCCGTTGATTGGCGCTGGTAATGATCTCGACGGCATCGCCGCTTTTCAATTTGTGATTGAGCGGAACGATGCGGCCGTTAATCTTCGCGCCGATGCAATGATAGCCAATGTCCGTGTGCACTGCAAATGCAAAATCGACCGGCGTGCTGCCCACCGGCAGTTTAATCAAATCACCTTTCGGCGTGAACAGAAACACTTCGTCTTGGAACAAATCGATCCGCAAGTTTTCCATGAACTCTTGCGGGTCTTTGATGTCGTGCTGCCATTCCAACATCTGCCGCAGCCACGTGAGCTGTTTGTCCAGCTCGTCGTCTTTTTCTTTGCCTTCTTTGTAGCGCCAGTGCGCGGCCACGCCCACCTCGGCCATGCGATGCATTTCTTCCGTGCGTATCTGAACTTCGATCATCTTGCCCCCCTCGCTGATCACGGTGGTGTGCAAGGATTGATACATGTTGGATTTCGGCGTTGCGATGTAATCTTTGAAACGCTCCTGCACGGGCGTAAATAAGCTGTGCACGATGCCCAGCGTGAAATAGCATTCTTCCACGCGCCGGACGATGATCCGAATCGCCAACAGATCGAACACTTCCTCAAACGGTTTTTCGTGGGCGTGCATCTTTTGATAGATGCTGTAGAAATGTTTGGGCCGCCCGGTGATCTTCGCGACCACGCCCGCGGCTTTCAGCTCGCGGCGAATGGGCGCGGTTATGCGGCGAATATAGGCTTCGCGCTCGGTGCGCTTCTCGGTGATCTTCTGCACCAGCTCCCAATACGCTTTGGGGGAAAGCGTTTTGAACGCGAGATCTTCCAATTCCCATTTCACTTTGGCGACGCCCAAACGATGCGCAAGCGGCGCATAGATTTCGCGCGTTTCCAACGCAATACGTTGCCGCTTTTTGTCAGGCAGATATTCGATCGTGCGCATGTTATGCAAGCGGTCCGCAAACTTGATTAAGATCACGCGGATATCCTTCACCATCGAGAGCAGCATCTTGCGAAAATTTTCCGCTTGCTGCTCTTCCACACTGTCAAACTTCAGCTCGGAAATCTTCGTGACGCCGTTCACCAGACCCGCAATCTCCGGCCCGAATTTCTCCTGCACCTCTTCAATGCTCACGCCGGTGTCCTCGACGACGTCGTGCAGCAAACCGCCGGCAATCGTCGCATAATCGAGGCGCAGGTCGCACAGAATGTTCGCCACCTCGATGCAGTGCTCAAAATAGGGCGCGCCGGACTTGCGCAACTGATTGCGATGCGCCTCCTGGCTGAAGTTGAACGCGCGCGTCAACAACTCCGTGTTGATGGGATATTGGCTGTAGCGTTTCAGTTTCCGCAGTATGCGTTGAAACGTCTTTTCGAAGTCAATGGTTGTAGTGCTCATGGTACAGCTTCCTCAGCGGCAAGATCACGGCAGTCGCGCTATACCGTTACGCTGATGTGCTAGCATTAAAAATTGTCAATTGACAATTGGTAATGCCTTGTTCGTAGTTCCCGCAACGGCTTGGCCGTTGCATCTTTTCTTAAACTTTGACGCTTCACAAGATCTGAGAAACCCCCGGCCAAGCCGAGGTTGGACCATGCTCGACTAATCCTTCAACGGCTGCCCATTCACATCCTTATTGATTGAGCCCGTTAAAATAAGAATGCCATCAATCAAACCCCAAAGCCACCCCACAGTGCCGCACGTTAAAATTGAGACTAAAATCTGAGCTATGCCGATGCCGGTATATCCGAGATAAAAACGATGTATTCCCAGCCAGCCCAAAAAGATGCCAAGCAAGCCTGCCGTCAATTTTGATTTTGCATCGACCGGAATCGCCGTGGCAAGTTGCACGCCGCATTTGACGCATATGGTTGCTGCAGGATTGGTTTCGGTGCCGCAGTTTTGGCAAAACTTGTTGCCGCTTCTCGGCGGACAACCGCAAGCAACGCACACCACGGCTTGCACCGGAACTTCTTTACCGCAATTTCGGCAAAACATCGTTCCTCCTCACGCTTGAGTTGATCCGCTTTTCAACCAGAACTTTACTAAACTTTTCAAGTTTAGTAAAGTTTTTTGCTTCGTCTTTGACAATGAGCAAATCTAGAACGGCGATTGCCCCACCGGCGCTTCCGAATGGAAACGGTCGAGATTTGCAAATTGCACGTTGTCTTTCAGGAACATCAAATTCACCGTGCCGGTCGGGCCGTTGCGTTGCTTGCCGATGATGATCTCCGCCGTGTTGTCATTCAACTCGCGCGCGTACATATCGGGGCGATAGATGAACATCACCACGTCCGCGTCTTGCTCAATGGCGCCGGACTCGCGCAGATCCGAAAGCTGCGGGCGTTTGTCGCCGCCGCGCTGCTCCACCGCGCGCGAAAGCTGCGAGAGTGCGACGATGGGCACGTCCAGTTCCTTTGCCAAGGCTTTGAGCGATTGCGAAATGAGCGAGATTTCAATCTGCCGGCTTTCCGAGCCGCGTGGCCCGCGCACAAGTTGGAGGTAATCGACCACGAACATGCCGACCTTTTTCTCCGCGGCCAAACGTCTCGCCTTCGCGCGAATTTCCATCACTGAAAGCGCGGGCGTGTCGTCGATATAAATCGGCGCTTCGGCGAGGCGACCGACCCCGCGCACCAGGCGCGAAAAATGCTCGCGCGGCAACTTGCCGGTGCGCACCAAATGCGAGTTGACCCGCGCTTCGCTGCACAGCAAGCGCATCGCCAATTGATAACTCGCCATTTCAAGCGAGAAAATGCCGACGCCAATCTTCGCATCCACCGCAACGTTGCGCGCAATGTTCAAACAAAAAGCGGTTTTGCCCATGGAAGGCCGGCCCGCGACAATAATGAGGTCCGAAGGCTGAAAGCCCGAAGTCATTTCATCCAAATCGCGAAAGCCGGTGGGCACGCCGGTAACGCCGCCGCCGCGCGAATGATATGACTCGATGGTCTCGAACGTGCGATGCAAAATCGGATTGATCGACTCGAAGCCGCGCCGCAAGCCGCGCTCGGACAGCGCGAAAATGCGCTGCTCGGCGCGATCGAGCAAATCATCCACCGGTTCTTTGCCTTCGAAAGCTTCGCTCGAAATTTCCGTGGCCACGCCGATGAGGCGGCGCAATATCGCTTTTTCGAGCACAAGCCGCGCATGATATTCCACGTTCGCCGCGGAAGGCACGCGCGCCACCAATTCCGTGAGATAGTAATTGCCGCCCACGGTATCGAGTTCCTGCCGGCGCTGCAACTCCGCGCCCACAGTGAGCACGTCCACCGGGTGATTGCGCTCGAAGAGGTGATGAATCGCGCCGAAAATTTTTTGATGATCACTGCTGTAGAAACACCAATCTTCGAGCACCTCGAACGCCTTGCTCACCGCGTCGGCCTCTTGCAGCATTGCGCCGAGCACGGCTTTTTCCGCGTTCAAATCCTGCGGCGGCAAACGGTCGATGACTTGATCGACGTTCAGCTTCTCAAAATTTCCCCTGCGGTTTTCTTTAGGCTCGTTCACGGCTTGTCGGGCAGAATTATTTTTGGGCAGAATGATTTTAAGACAAGTGGTGTCGCAGTTTTAAATTGTAATGAAGGCCTTGATGAAGGAGCGCCCCATTCATAACTGTCATTCAGAAGGAATCTTTTAATGCACTGGAGTTGATGCCCAGAGTTCAAAAGGATTCCTTCTGAATGACGGTGTCATGGGTGCGCCTTCAAATAAGACCATCACAAAAGCTTTTACTCAATCTCATATTCAATCGTCATCTCATGCTGCTGCGCGTGACCCGTTGCGTAGCCGCCTTCGCCGCGCAAACCGCTCAACTCGCCCGTGTCGGAGTTGGGCATGACTCTCAAAGTTGATTTCGCCATGCCGCCTTCGAACACGCCTTTGTCTTCCAACACAAAACTGCCGCTGCGCGCGCCGATCTTTCCCACCACGCGCTCATAGCCGAAATAATTGGCAGAGCCGTCGGCGTTGTAGAGCATCAAATATTCCAACGTGCCTTCGCCTTCGATCTCGCCGTGATAAGTTTTGAGCACGCTCGCGCGCACCAACTTGGGCGCGCCTTCAAGCTCGTTGAAGGGGTTCTCTTTCCAGCTTTTGATTTCGAAGGTGGAGGTGTTTTTCATGATGGTTCATCGCTGCTTCAATATTGACTTGAGATGTCTGCCTTCAAATTGTCATCCTGCAAGGAACTTCCCGCGCACTTGGCACACTTCTCAAAACGAAAACTCTGTCGAGCACGAGGGAAGTTTCTTACAGAATGACAAATTGATGGGGAAGTTGCAAACGATATCGTATCAATCATATCAACATCGAAGCTCTTTTTAATATCCGATACCCTACCTCCACCTTCGATAGCAACGGCAACTTCTCAATATCCCCCTTTGCATCCAATATCGCCACTTGATTCGTGTCCGTGCCGAAGCCCGCGCCGGCATCGCGCGGGTTGTTCACGACGATGTAGTCCAAATTTTTGCGGCGCAGTTTGGCGCGGGCGTTTTCTATTTCATCAAAAGTTTCGACCGCGAAGCCGACGTGTATGGCTTTCGTCTTTCTTTGGCCAAGCGCATGCAAAATATCTTCGGTCGATTCCAACTCCAGCGTGAGCTTGCCCGGTAGCTTTTTTATTTTTTCAGAAGACACAGAAGCCGGGCGGTAATCTGAAACCGCCGCGGACATCACGAGAATGTCGGTGCCTTCGTAATGCGCCATCGCGGCTTTGTACATATCCGCAGCGGAGACCACGGGCACCATTTGCGCTTTATAAGGCGCGGGCAAATTGGTCGGGCCATGCACGAGCACGACTTTTTCCGCGCCGAGCGCAACGGCTGCCTCCGACAAAGCAAAACCCATCTTGCCGGTGGATGGGTTTGTCAACATGCGCACGGGATCGAAGTATTCTTCGGTTCGGCCTGCAGTAATCAGAATTTTTTTGCCTTTGAGCGGCTGCTCTTTTTGCAAGGCTGCAAGTATGGCCGACAAAATCCATTCGAGTCGCGCGAGCCTGCCCACGCCTTCGCCTTCGGAGCTTGTGGCAAGCGCGCCGTGCTCGGGTTCGACGATGTGATAGCCCGTTTCGCGCAGCAGGGTGACATTGCGCTGCACCAGGCGATCTTCCCACATCGCAGAGTTCATCGCGGGACAAATCACAATTGGCACACGCGCCGCGCGAATCGTTGTGCTCACGGGTTCGTCGGCAAAGCCGTTCGCAATGCGCGCCATCGTGTTCGCAGTCGCGGGGCAAACCACGATGGCATCGGCCCAGCGCGCCCATTTGATGTGCTCGATCTCCGCGTTCTCACTCAATGCGAAGGCATCGGTCAGTACGGGATGCTCGCTCAACGCTGCGAACGTGAGAGGTGCGATGAACTCGCGGCTGCCGGGCGTCATCATGACGCGCACGCTCGCGCCCTTGCGACGCAATTCGCGCAGCAACTCGCAGCTTTTATACGCCGCAATGCCGCCGCAAACACCGAGCACGATTTTTTTGCCGTCGAATATCAATGAACTCACGCCTTCCCAACAAAGCCAAAAGCTTTTGATCACACCCACCTCATTCCCTCACATGTCATGCAGGAGGAATCCTTTTACCCGTCGGGCATTCTACCAAGCGCTTAAAAAGATTCCTCGTGATGAGAACACTAGAGGTAATGGGTGTTATATTTTTCTGCTCAGATTAGCAAAGCAGAACATGCCTCTAAATCCCCCTTCGAAGGGAGATTTTTTTAACGCTCTTCTTCCGTTTTTTCCGCGTAATGGAAATCGAGCTTGCCGGTCAACATTTCTTCGAGCGAAATCGTCGTTGGCTTGGGCATGCGAATGTACTTCACCGGAGTGATTTGGCGCTCTTCGCGGTTCTCTTCGCTCTCGGAATCCAGATCATCCGCAGAAGAATTTTCCAAAGAGCTGTCGTAACCGATTTCCTGCTCGATATAACGCTTTTGGTCATCGTTGATTTGGCGCGCACGCTTTGCCACCACGACGATGGCTTCATAAACGTTTGCTGCGTGTTTTTCTAGCTCTTCCAGTGGAACGGTACTGACCATGACACCTCCAGATTGTGTCCGTTTTTATCGGGACAACGTTCGTTGTTGCGTTCGTCGTAGCGACTTGAGTATCACGCTCAATGCGACGCTACAAGCCTATTTGTTTACGATGCTGATTTATAATATTCATGACCTCTTGTGCGGTTTGCTCGAGGTCGTGGTTTTCTAATACATAATCATAGTGCTTGGCCATTTCCATTTCGCGGGCGGCGCCTTGCAGGCGAACGTCAATCTCTTCCGGCTTGTCGGTATTGCGCCCGGCAAGGCGCTCGCGCAAAGAGGTGATTGAAGGCGGCTGTATGAAGATCAACAGCGCGCGATCGCCCATTTGTTCTTTGACGTTCAGCCCCCCCTGCACATCCAAATCCATCAACACGATTTGGCCCTCCGCCATCCACTCTTCCACAGCCGTGCGCAGGGTGCCGTAGTAGTTGCCATGCACCAACGCATGCTCCAGAAATTCGCCGGCCGCCGCTTTTTTTTGAAACTCTTCCAGGCCGAGAAAGAAATAATCATGACTGTGCTTTTCGCCGTTGCGCGGCAATCGCGTGGTCGCGGAGACCGAGTAGCGAAACACGGAATCTCCACTGGCCATTATCCGTTTTAGGATCGAGGTTTTCCCGCCGCCCGAGGGCGCGGAAAGCACGACCATAAAACCAGGCGTGACCGGCTGCCCGTTGTTGCTCTGTCGTTGCTGTGCGCGCATGGGTCACTCGATGTTTTGCACTTGTTCCCGGAGTCTTTCGACCTCTTCTTTCAATTTCACAACGAGGTGAGCGATCTGCGTATCGTTGGCCTTCGCTCCAATGGTATTGGCTTCGCGATTCATTTCCTGGAGCAGGAAATTCAGCCGCCGGCCGGAAGGCTCGGCGTCTTTCATCGCCTCCTCGAACAGCGTGTTGTGGCTGCGAAAGCGCGTACACTCCTCCGTGACGTCGACGCGATCGGCGAGCAATGCAATCTCCAATTCTAAACGCTCGCGATCCAATTCTTTCGTATCGAGCATTTCTAATAACCGGGCATAGAGCTTTTGAAATTCGTCGCGCCGGCGGGCGATGGAACGCGCTTCAATTTCTTCCAAACATTTTTGCAGTATGTCAATGCGCTGGTGCAAATCATTCGCAATCTCGGCGCCTTCGCGGCGGCGCATACTGTTGAGATCTTTCAAGGCCTTCTCCAGCGCAGCTTGCACACATTCCCACGCGCGTTCGGGCAGATCGACCGGACTGTCAATGGTCATCACCTCGGAAAAATGCAGCAGGTGGTCGATCGTGATCTGGCCTTCAAGCTTGAGCTTGTCGCGCAAGGTTTCCAATAGGCGCTTGTATTGCAGGGCAGCATCGGTGTCCACGCGCAAGCCGAAACCATTTTCCTGCTCGCTTTTCAACGACACCGAAAGATTGAGGCGGCCCCGCGTGATTTGCCGCCGCACGATTTCCTTTACCGCATCTTCGTACGGATTCAAGCCTTTCGGCAAACGTACGACGACATCTAAGAAGCGATGATTCAACGAACGAACTTCAGCAAATGCTTCGAATCCGTCTCGAACTTCCTCTCCTCTACCATACCCGGTCATACTCGTGATCATAGGCCATCAAGAATTATTTTGACTTTCAACTTAGGACCTGGTTTTACTATACTGCTCGATTTCAAACTCGTACAGTGTTAGCCGGCAAAGACCTGGAGCATTAAGTCACAATATTCAATTGATTTAGATATTACAAAAGCTGCCGCACACATTCAACAAATTTTTTGCAAAATTTTCGCCTTAAATGCTGCGTTCACAGGCCCCCAAAACAAAAAAACTTCAAAGCAGGTTAGCGCCTTGAAGTTTTTTGTGCGAAGAAATGTGAACATTTTTTACCGGCGGCGATATTGCGGCCCTTCCAATGAAACGCGTGCGGAGACGCGATGCGAATTTCCAAGCTCGTCGTGGCTAAGGAAGGCGTAGTCGATTTGGAACTTGGGCAGATTAATACCTGCGCCTGCGGAAAGCTTGCCGACATCGGAACCGACGCGCAGCGCGAACAAGTCTTGAAATTGAAATTCCCAGCCCAGATGCGAATCCAAGCTCACTGGCCCGAGAGCAGATTGCGCGGCATAATCGCGTCCCTCGAAACGTACGTCGAAATCCACGGCAGGTGCAATCGATCCGCCCAATTTCGAGATGTTGAGCGGATACGCCACGCCGGCTTTGAGCGTTGGAACGATGATTTCGCGTGCGCCGGAATTCCACGCGAGCACCGTGGTGGTGATGTCTTGCAGGTTAAGTCCGACGAGCAGATTGCCTGCCGGCTTGTAGATCGTGCCGATATCGAAGCCGAGTCCCCATGCCGAATTGTCGCCCACATTTTTGTGAATAATTTTAGCGTTTGCGCCGAGTGCGAGTTTTTCACTGCGTTTGAGGCCATAGCTGAGAAAGAGCGCATACTCCGCGTCGGAAATCGTGCGCACGACATACGGCGTATTGATCCGCGTGATGCCGTCTTCATCAATGTACTCATCACCGAGTTTGAGCGCGGGATTCGAGAGCCGTGTCACCGGAATGTCATCCACGCCGAGGCGAATGAGGCCAATCCCCACACTGCGCGACGTTCCGAACGGCATGGCGAAACTGCCGTAATCGTATTTCACAACGCCGCTGAACTGCTCCGAATGCATGAGCATGATTTGCGGATAATCGAGCTGCGCGAGGCCGGCGGGATTCCAATACCCCGCGCTGACATCGTTCGCGAGCGCGGCATATGCGCCGCCCATGCCCAGCGCGCGGCCACCCGCGCCGAGGGTTAAAAATTCTCCGCCATATTTCGCGGTGCGAAAGCCGCCGGCGTGGGCGGAAGTGATGAAAAGGAGAATGGCGAGGCTGATAAAGGCGACTCTCAAAGCTTTAAGGCTCATCGTTAAACTCGAGATTGATGCAAGGACTTTTGTTTAAATAAAAAACTCGTTCTTACTTTCTGGATTTGGATTTGCGCTTGTGAAGCTTGTTCAAGTAGGCTTCGAGCTCTTCTTCCGACAAGCCTTTTAGGCGTTGCTCAACAGACAATCTGGCCAGAAGCTTGTCCTTGTGCTGCAAAGCTTTGCCAATCCAATAATCATCCCAGGTATAAACCATCGCGACCTCCAGCGTCATCTTCAAGCGGTTTGTCCACGCGATTTTCTTTTATTTTGCGGGTTGCGTTTGCGAAGCTTGTTTAAATAGGCTTCGATCTCTTCGGGTGGCAAACCCTTCAAACGGTCTTTGGCAGGCAGCCGAGCAAGGACCTTGTCTTTACGCTCAAGCGCCTTATCGACATAAAAATCATCCCATGTGTACGGCATAGGCTTTACCTCCACGTGATAGCGTTCAAACAATTCATTCACAATTGGACTGTGCTCCATATTGCGCCAGCGATAATGCCGCGCGCCGAATCGCACGCCTTCCGGTATGTTGCTGAAGATTTGCCAGAGGGCGTTGCGTTCGATCCTCGGAACTTGCTTGAGAACGATGATGCGAATGCTCCGGCATCCCCACATCACCTCATACACTCCCTGTTTAATAGGGCGCAGTTGCGTTTGCTTTGCAAGCTTTCTCGGCACGCGCGTGCAGACTGCATAAAGCCGGAAGTCTTTTTCGTGGAGCAAGCTTTTCAATTTGGGATCGCGTTTCGCACTGGTCTGCTTGCGATAATTCACGTAATGCCCGAGGAGTTCATCCAGCGCCCAACAGTCCACGGGCTCGTGCGGCGATTTGTACGTGAGCAGGTTGTGCGCCCCGAGATTTTCCAAACCATCGGGAAATTCTCGCACCGGTTTGCCTTTCACCCTCTCAATAACCACAACATCCACAAACTGCTGCTGCTCGGAAAGATCTTTTTCCACCTCGACTTCATAGCGCGTGCCGAGGAAAAAATCCGCCAGCGTCAAACCGAAAATGCGATGCCGAGCCAGTTTCTGCTCCGACATGAAACGCTCCCGATGGTTTCGTCTTGATCACGCCAAAATGATACGCATTCGAAGAGAAACTCTCAACGGATTTTTCTCGGCTCCGCTCATTGTGAATGAGCTTGCAACTCTTTTAACGCTGTCATTCTGTAAGAACCTTCCCTCGTGCTAGGAAGGGCACCGAGCGCAAGGGAAGTTCCTTGCCAGGATGACAATTCAGATCAGCCCATCTTTGAACGATTCATTCAACTGCCCAACTCTCTCCCAAGTTTCCTCACCCCAACAACTTTTGCAGTGCCGCAAGTTTTTGCAACGCCTCCAACGGCGTGAGCGTGTTCACGTCAATTTGCGCCAGCGCTTCGCGCAGTTTGCTCTCTTGCTCGGCAAAGAGATCGATTTGCTGCACGCGTTCGGCTTTGCTTGCTCCCACTTCGGGAATGCTCGAACGCTCAATCGACTGCTGCTCCAGTTTGGTCAAAATTTGCTTCGCGCGTTTGATCACTTGATTGGGCAAGCCTGCGAGCTGCGCCACTTGAATGCCGTAACTATGGTCGCTCCCGCCTTCCACGATCTTGCGCAGGAAAACGACTTGATCGCCCCACTCTTTCACCAGCACGTTAAAATTTTTGACGCGCGCGTGGCGATTCGCCAATTCCATCAACTCGTGATAGTGCGTCGCGAACAGCGTGCGCGCGGCGAGCTTCGCGTTCTCATGCAGATATTCCACCACGGCCCATGCGATGGAAAGCCCGTCATACGTGCTCGTGCCGCGGCCGATTTCATCGAGCAGCACCAAACTCTTCGCCGTCGCATTGTTTAAAATATTCGCGGTCTCGTTCATCTCCACAAGAAACGTGCTCTCTCCGCCCGCGAGATTATCCGAGGCGCCGACGCGCGTGAAGATTTTATCCACCAAACCAATTCGCGCTTTGGCTGCGGGCACGAAAGAGCCGATTTGCGCCATCAACGTGAGCAACGCCACTTGCCGCAAGTAGGTTGATTTGCCCGCCATGTTCGGGCCCGTGATCAAAAGAATTTGATATGCCTCGTCATCCAAATAAATATCATTCGGCACGAACGATTCGCCGAAGGGCAGCAGCTTTTCCACCACGGGGTGGCGGCCTTCTTTGATGTCGATCACGCTCGTGTCATCCATCATTGGCCGCACATACTTTTGGCTCTGCGCCACTTCCGCGAACGCGAGCAGGCAATCGAGGGTCGCAATCGCGCGCGCGTTGTTCTGCAAGGCTGCCGCGTGCGCCGCGACTTTCTGCCGCAAGCTCTCGAAGAGTTGATATTCGAGCGCAATCATCTTCTCTTCGGCTTGCAGCACTTGCTCTTCGTACTCCTTCAACTCCGGCGTGATAAAGCGCTCGGCGTTCGCGAGCGTTTGCTTGCGAATGTACGACTCCGGCACTTTCGCGAGATTGGGATTCGTGATCTCGATATAATAGCCGAAGACTTTGTTGTAGCCCACTTTCAAAGAGCCGATGCCCGTGCGTTCGCGCTCCGTGGCTTGCAGTTTCGCAATCCAATCTTTGCCGTGCGCCGTGAGATTGCGATAGCGATCCAATTCTTCCGAATAACCTGGCCGGAACAAATTACCTTCGGTGATCGCCAACGGCGGATCATCCACAATCGCACGCTGCAACTCTTCCTTCAACTCGTCGAGCGCATCGAGCAGATTGACTTGCTCGCGCAGCAGTTTGCTTTCATACTTTTGCAAATGCTGTTTGATCGCAGGAATGGTTTCGAGCACGGAGCGCACGGCGCATAATTCACGCGCGTTCGCGCGGCCCGTGCTCACTTTCGAAACCAATCTTTCAAGATCACCCAAGCCGCGCAAGCTCGTTGTGATGTGCTCCCTCCCTTTCGCCTCGCCGAGCAGTTCTTCGACTGCATCATGCCGCTCGCGAATGGCATCGACGCTGCGCAGCGGGTGCAAAATCCATTGCACCATTTTGCGGCCGCCCATGGCCGTGCGCGTGTGATCGAGCACGCCGAGCAACGTCGCGTTCGTATTCTCTCCGCGCATCGGCCGCACGAGTTCGAGATTGCGCCGCGTGGCAGGATCGAGTCCGACATAATCTTGATTGTGGCGTCGCGCGATTTGCGTGATGTGTTCGAGCCGGCCCTTCTGCGTCTCAGCCACGTAGGACAACGCCGCGCCTGCGGCAGATATTCCGCCGATCAAATCTTCGCAGCCAAAACCCTTGAGCGTGAGCGTGTGAAAGTGCCGCGTGAGCGTGGCGTAGGCATGATCATAAGCAAACTGCCAACCCTCGCGGCTGGTGATGAGCGCGCCATTCGTGTTGCGCAGATGATTACGCAGCCAATCCGCATGCTCGCTTGAAACGAGAATCTCCGAAGGCTCGATGTCATTCACGACAATGGACAAAACTTCGTGCGGGCATTCATCGAGCAAAAATTCGCCGGTGGAAAAATCCAATTGCGCGAGACCAACGCTTTTTTTGAGAGGGTAAATAGAGAGCAAAAAATTATTGCGGCGACTCGTGAGCAGATTGTCATTCAGCGCAGTGCCAGGCGTGACCACTTCCGTGACTTCGCGTTTCACCACGGTCTTCGCGAGTTTGGGATCTTCGACTTGTTCGCAGATCGCGACGCGGTGCCCGGCGCGCACCATTTTGGTGAGATAGGTATCGAGCGCGTGATGCGGAAAGCCCGCGAGCGGCACCTCCGAAGCCTTGCCGTGCGCGCGCGAGGTGAGCGTCAATCCCAAGACCTCGCTGGCGATCTTCGCGTCGTCATAAAACATCTCATAAAAATCACCCATGCGAAAGAACAGCACTGCGTCTTGGTGCTTCGCTTTGATGGCGAGATACTGCCGCATGAGCGGCGTGCTCGCGTCGTCTTTGGCAAAGTTTTCGGTGGAGTCGGAGGGTTTCACTGTTTAAGCAGTTTGCTTTCTTTTCATTGAGCAGTTTCGCTGCTCCGTGCAAAAAAAATCGCGCTGCGTCCCCACTATCGCTGTCATTCAGAAGGAATCTTTTTAAGCGCCCGGCAACTTCTCCAGCGAGCAAAAAGATTCCTCCTGAATGACACACAGGGAGGCACGGCTCAAAACTTTATCTCACGCCGCAATCGCAATTGGCTCATCTCTTCCGCGCAGTGAGATCCCGCTTGAGCCTGCGAATTTGGCCGACGGAGAGACCGGTCACCTCGGAAATGAACTCCGCGCTCATTTTCTTTTTGAGAAGCGCTTTGGCGATTTCTTTTTTTTGTTCGCTGCGCTCCTCTGCTGCGACATCTTGATAAAAGCGGCTTTTGCGCACTTTGGCAAAGCCAATGATTGGCTCAAGCATTTTGGGGGACTCCTTCAATGAGAGTTTCGGGATCTTGCTCAAGATAAGATTGACGAGAAAATTAACGATACTTTCGAGCGGTTTTCGATCTCGCACTTGCTGCGGCAATTGCCGCGTCAGCTTTCTAACAGCGGGCAATACGTTTTGTTCCGAGGCGGATATGATCTTTAAAAGATTCAAAGGCAAACGCCGCAGATATTTCTCCGGCAGCTTGTTCAAATAAATGCGCAGCAACCTGCCGCTTGCGAAGAACTCTTCATAATGATGCGTGATGCCAGGGTCGCTCTTTTCATCCGGAAAAATCACCACGGCGCGCCAGCGTTGGTTCGGTTTCTTCTGGCGAATATAGATGGCGACCTCCGCGAACAAGCGCAGATAAAAATCCTGCTTCTTGCCAAATTGCGCTTCGACAAAGTAGATACGCTCCTTCGGTGAAACCGGCAGAAACACACCGTCAAAACGAAAAGCCTGCTCTTTGACTTCAATCGAGGAGAATCTATAACGCCGCGCTTTGCGTTGATCTTCTCCAATCAAGGTGAAGAACGCATCGGGGAACGCGGAGAAGAACCAATAGAAGAAAGAATCCAGTTTCATTTTCTGACATCCTCCCCCCAGTGCAGCTTCGCGCGCAGTGTGTCGTAAAAGCCGTTTGAAGTGGAATCGAGCAGGCGAACGAGGTTGATGTGATAATCTGCTTTGCAAATGCGCACGGGCATGTTCGGTTTGATTTTGTGAATCACCTGCCCGTCCGCGGAGAGATTGATATCAATATCGCTGTTGATGAATTCGACGGTGACGATCTTCTCCTCGGGAATCACCACCGGCCGCGCGCTGAGCGAGTGCGGACAAATCGGCGTGATCACCATGGCCTTCATTTCCGGCGGGAGAATCGGGCCGCCCGCGGCGAGCGAATATGCGGTTGAGCCGGTGGGCGTGGCAACGATCAAACCGTCGGCGATGTACGTGTTCAAAAACTCGTTGTCGATTTGCGTCTGCAAACGCACCAAACGGAAGTGGCCGCCTTTATCGAACACGAGGTCGTTCATCGCAAAGAGCGAAACGTCTTTTTCGCCCGGATTAATCTTCGCTTCCAAAACCATGCGCGGTTGAATTTCATACTTGCCCGCGAGAATTTTTTCCAACGCGGAGTACAATTCTTCCGGGCCGATCTCCACCAAAAAACCGAGGCCGCCGAATTTCACGCCGAGAATGGGGACGCCCGTGCGTCCGACAATGTGCGCGGTCGAGAGTATCGTGCCGTCGCCGCCGAGTGAAATCACCATATCACAGCCAATGGGCACGCGGTCGCGCAGCGCAGTCTTGAAGCGGCTGCGCTCCACCGTGAGCAATTGCGCGAGATCCTCCGCCACCACCACTTCCGCGTGGCTCACAAGCCAATCAAGCCAATTGGGCACATACTTTGTGATCGACGGATTGGCGATGTTTCCTACGACGGCGAAACGCATACTCAGCCTATCTCGGTTTCATCCAGCAACTCCAACTGAAAGCCCTGCTCGGTTTTAACGAGACGCTCGATTTTCTTTTCTACTTCCTGCAGGCGGCCCGAGCAAAAGCGATAAAGCTCGACGCCCTCTTCAAAAATTTTGATGGACTCATCCAGGCTGACTTGTCCCGTCTCGAGTTGTTTGACGATGGCATCGAGGCGCTGCATGGCTTCTTCGAAAGTGAGCTTGGAAGAATTGTTTTCGGCTTCGGGTTGGCGCTTTTTCATGGCGTGCTTTGGGCTTCGTGTTCGGTGTGATGCAAAGAAAGAACCCCGTGTGGATGGAATTACTTCGTCTGAGGTTCGGTTTGTGCAATCGGCCAAGTAAAATATCTTTCATCTCTTCTCATAAGAGAAGTTAGAAATTCAAGGTGCATTGTCAACAGCGATTTTGGGTGGCGCAAGCACTTCCGCCTCGAGCGCGCTCGTTGCCAACTGCACGCGAATCACGTCTTCCTCGTGCACTTGGCTCGCATGGCGCACAAGCACACCGTCGGTTTTGCGATAAATCAGCGCAAAGCCACGGCGCAAAATGCTCGCATGGCTCAAGGCATTCAAACGATCCGATAAGCTTTCCAATGCGAGCCGGCTGCGGTCTTGCCGCTGCCGCAACGCTTGTGAAAGTCGCCGGAACAATTCATCCAGCTCTTGCGTGCGTTGATGCACGACGTTGAGCGGTTGGCGCAGGCCGTAGCTGCTCGCCATGCGATGCAGGCGCTCGCGATAGAGTTGCGCTTTGCGATTGAGATGCGCAAAACCGCGGCGCAATTGCACCAACAAAAGGTTGCGTATTTCGCGCGCGTCGGGCGCAACCATTTCCGCGGCAACCGAAGGCGTGGCGGCGCGCACGTCGGCAACGAAATCGCTGATACTGAAATCAATCTCGTGGCCGACTGCGGACACGATGGGCAGCTTGCTATTGTAAATCGCGCGCGCAACCGCTTCTTCATTGAACGGCCACAAGTCTTCGAGCGAGCCTCCACCGCGCCCCACAATCAAAAGATCGACGTTTCCATATGCGTTGAACTCTTCAATTGCAGCCGCAATCTCCGCCGCGGCTCCGCTGCCTTGCACACGCACGGGCCGCAATACGATTTGCATGCTCGGCCATCGCCGGCGCAGCACACTCACCAAATCGCGAACCGCTGCGCCGGTGGGAGAAGTCACCAGGCCGATTCTTTGCGGAAAGCGCGGCAGAGGAATTTTGTGCTTTGGATCGAATAGCCCCTCTGCTTGCAAGCGTTGCTTGAGTTGCTCAAAAGCCTGCTGCAAAGCGCCGATGCCCGCGGGTTGCATTTGCCAGACGTCGAGTTGATAATAACCGCGTTTTTCGTAGACCGTGACCTGACCGTGCACGAGCACTTGCATGCCGTCTTTGGGTGTGAAATAAAGCCCGCGATTGCGTCCCGCCCACATCACGCAGGGAATTTGCGCCCCTTCATCTTTCAAGGAAAAATAAAAGTGTCCAGAAGTGTGGTGTTTAAAATTGGAGATTTCACCTGTCACCCAAAACGGCGGCAACGTTTCCTCCAACAGCATTTTGATTTGCTGCGTAACGAGAGAAACGGTTAAGGCTTCGCGGGGGCGCGCGGAGGCTTGTGAGCCCATATTATTCACGGCGGGAGGAGGAATCATAGCTGCGTTTGGACTAGCTGCATGTGCGTTTCATTGATGTCAAAAACTTTTTTGGCGCTGGCGGGCGTCGGATGCAAGGGCAGCTCGACTGTAAAGGTGGCGCCGCTTCCCGGCGAGGAAGCGACGGCAATCTCGCCGCCATGTTCGTGCACGATTTGGCGGCAAATCGCCAAACCCAAACCGGTGCCGTGCGCTTTCGTGGTAAAGAAAGGCGTGAAAATTTTTTCGAGCAATTCTGCGGACATGCCGCACCCGGTGTCGCGCACAGTGATGCGCACCCGTTGCTTTGCGATAAGCTCCGTGCGCAAATGGAGCTCGCCGCCGTCGCTCATCGCGTGCATCGCGTTTTGCATGAGATTCACGAGCAATTGCTTGATTTGCACAGCGTCAAGGCGCATCGGAGCGACGTTCGTATCCAAATGTTTGTGGAGTTGGATGTGCTGGGCTTGCATCTCGTTTTGCAGGAGCGTGCAGACTTCCGTGGCTATGTGGTTAAGATCGATGTCCTGCCGTATCGAGGCGGGCAGTCGCGTGAATTCCAACACATCGGCCAGAATTTTTTCCAAGCGCACGACTTCGTCGGAGATGATGCCCAAGGTATTCTTAATGGCTTCCGGGTTGTTCAATTGGCGGTGCAGTGAGCGCGTGAACCCACCGATGGTCACCAACGGATTGCGAATTTCGTGCGCGACGTGCGCCGCCATGTTACCGATCGTGGCGAGCCTTTCGGAATGCAAGAGCCGCTTGTGCGTGAGCTGCAATTCGTGATAGGCATTTTCGAGTTTGCGTTTTTCCATTTCCAACCGATGATAGGCTTCGGCCTTTTCGATGGCCTGCGCGGCCTGGCTGGCAAAAAGCTCGAGCAGCGCCACCTGCTCGTTGTCAATCGTTTGGGAAGAGTACATGTTGTCGGCGATAATCAACCCAATCAAGCGATCTTTGGCGGCCACCGGCACGGCCACGAAGTCGGTGAGCTCGAGCGCTTTGAAAACGTTTTGACACGCGGATTCTTCGGGACAATCCGGCCGCCCGCGGTAAAGGCGGCGCTGTACGATTTCATGAATGAACGCCGAGTTTTTCGTAGCCAAAGCGAAATATTGATGCCTTACCTTTTCATCGAATTTTCCTGGCGACGCGGGGCGCGCTTTGCCATACTTCTCCAAGAAGTCTTCCAAAGAAATATGCTCGCGCGCCAAATTCTCCCACGTGCGATGGGCCTCGTCTTGATTCGCCGGGCCGACGCCCATTTTGCCGATGAGATAGCGCCGATTGCGATCCAACAAGAAGATGCTCGCACGGGTGAAGCCCAGCGCCGGACCCGCGGTAATTGCGGTCAAAATGAGATGCAGCAAATCTTCCAAACTAAGTGCGCGTTGCAACGCCAGGCCGACCGTGGAAAGCATTTGCAATTGTGCGTTGCGCTTTTCGGTTTCGGTGACGTCTTCGACGACGCCAACGACCCCGTCCAATTCGCCGCTCGGCTTGTGGAGCGGCACGCAGTGAATGTTGATAATGCGGGCGTGTTCTTGCGCGCGCAGGAAACGGAAATTGCGCGCCTGCCACGGCATTTTTCCAGTAAGCACACGGGCGATGGCCGTGCTCAGAAATGTTTCATTCAGCTCCGGCGTTTCGAAAATGCTCTTGCCAAACAATGACTGTTCGTCGTCATAGCCCAGGAGTCGCGCCAGAATTTGATTGATGTGGCGAATCTGGCCGTTGGCGTCCGTGGAAAAAATGCCGATCGGCGCCGTGCGGGTAAGCAGCTCCAAATGCTCGCGCGCAGATTCCACTTCGGAGGTGAGCTGCACGTTCCGCCGCCGGATGTCGTGAATGATGTAGACGTTCTCAATGACGTTCGTCAACTCGCGCAAGCCGAAAGGTTTTTGCAGATAGGCGCTCACGCCGCGCTCGAGCATCTCGGCTTTAAGGTAATCTTTCGCATCGCGGGCGGTGAGCATGATGACCGGGGTATCACGCACCTCACGATAGGCGACGTTGTTCATCAGCTCATGGAACACGGTTTCGCCATCCATGAGCGGCATGACGTAGTCCAGCAAGACGAGATCGGGGCGTTCTTCCAAAATCTTTTGCAAGCCGGCAACGCCGTCATATGCAGAGGAGATTTGATAGCCGGAGTTTTTGAGGTGCGCGCGGGCGAGATCGTGCATCACACGATCATCATCGATGAGCAGAATTCTGTTGCTGCTGGGCTGAGGCATGGCAGGACCGTGCAGAAATCAAGCAAAAAGTGAAGGGCGTTTTGCCATGTACAATAGCAAAACGCCCGAGGCTTACCTGAGTTTCTTTTTGTGACGATTTTTTCTCAAGCGCTTTTTGCGCTTGTGGGTAGCCATCTTGTGGCGTTTGCGTTTTTTGCCACTCGGCAATGCTTGTCACCTCCTCTCATACACTTTTTTTAAAACTGGATGCTAAACCGCGGCGCAAAGCCAGCGGGCTTCGCGCCGTGCGTATCAGTGGCTGCCGCAGGAACAACTGCCGCAACCGCAGGCGTGGCCGCCGGACTTGGGCGGCGAAAAATCTGAGCTAGACGCGTTATGGGTTGCAAAGAGCGAGAGCAAACGATTCACTTCCATCGCGCCGCACTTGGGGCAACGCGCCGTCAGCGCTTGGCTATCCCGCACCAATTCGTCAAACTTCGTCTCGCACGCTTTACAAATGTATTCATAAATCGGCATGGTATCCTCGTAGCACAAACTTCCAGTTTGCAAACCAAGCAGGCATAATGTCTGCATTACAAAATCATTTGATAACGCAACACCGGCCACGTTTGAATCCGTTGCACGTACCCTTCCAAATCTCCGAACAACAGGTCGAATAACGTTACGCGTTTGCGGCGCGGCGTCACAATGCGCGCTTTGCCGCTAATCCCCACTTGTTCCGCAGCCAGCGCCACGGCATCTTGATAATTACCCAACGCGTCGATGAGCTTGTAGTGCAGCGCCTGCTGGCCGGTGAAAACGCGGCCGTCCGCGTACTTTAAAACTTCATCTTTGCTCAAATTGCGCGCGTCGGCTACGACTTCAACAAACTGATTGTAGGCATCATCGACATAGGTTTGAAAATAGCGGCGATCCTCCTCCGTAAACGGACGCCATGGCGTGCCGCTGTCTTTATATTTTCCGCTTTTGACGATCTCAAAACTCACGCCGATTTTTTTCAACAATTCGGTCGTATTGATCAACTCTGCAATCACGCCGATGCTGCCGGTGGTGGTGCCGGGATTCGCTATGATCGTATCCGCACCACATGCAACGTAATAACCGCCGGAGGCTGCAACTGAAGCCATGGAGGCGACGACGAACTTGTGGTTTTCTTTGCGAACGCGCTTAACGGCTTCATAAATCTCCTGGCTTGCAGCCACACCGCCGCCGGGGCTGTCAATGCGAAGAATGATCGCTGCGATGCTTTTATCTTCACCGAAGCGTTCCAACTCCTTCACCACCGGCTCGGAATCAAGAATGACGCCTTTGACTTCGACCAAACCCAAGCGTTTGCCAGTAGCGAGATCAAGGCTGTCCTCATTGCCTCCCCAAAAGAGCGCCGCAATGAAAAAGATAAAAACTGCGGCAGCGGCCAAGAGCAGGAAGCCTACAAACCAATCACGACCACGTGCCATCATTTCATCCTATTTTTTAAGCGCGGGGAGTATAGTGAAAAAAGGTTCAAAAGTCAACCTATGCTCGGACATGGGCCGTGCGCGCAAGCTATTTATTGATCACAACGAATTTGACCGAAGCCACGAAGTCGCCTGCGAGAAGCCGCAGCACATAAACGCCGCTAGGAACGAGTTGTCCCGAGTTGTCTCGGCCATTCCAAACGATTTCGTACGGTCCGACAGCCAAGCGCTGCTTCGATTTGCTATTCCAGACGACCCGGCCATCTTCTGCGAAGATGACACTTTCAACAATCGTGGAAGAGTTGATGCGATACGGAATTCGCAAAAGGCCGTCCCGCACCGGACGAAATGGGTTCGGAAAAGGCGCCCCGAGCACGTCTTCCAATTCGCTCTGTGTGCCGAGGCTAATTTGCAGATTGAAGTCATTCGAACCTGAACCGCCAGTGCTTGGCACACCGCCGTTGCCAACAATGATTGCGACGGTATCCTGCCGCGCTTGTCCGGCGAGGTAGGCCGGGGCGGTACCATAAGCGGTGCGTAACGTATAATCTTCATTCTCATCGACGGCAATCGCCGTGAGACCAAAGCGGCCGGGATCAACCGGAATCTGCAAAGTCGCTTGCAGGTCCTGCGCCGTGCGAATGAAACGGTAGTACTTCGCCGCCAAAGGTTCAACGTCATCAGGAACGGATTCATGCTGCGACGCCGCACGCGTGAAAACGAATTGCGCGGAGGGATAGTCCTCGCCTTCTTCAAAATATTTCTCGCTATCGGCGCGATAGTTCGTAAAGAAGCACCACGCGTAAAATTCCTGCACGGCTTGATTGAATGGCAGACTATAGGGGCTGGCTTGCAGGACGTCTTTGAGGGCTAGCAGAGCGGGCTCTTGCACAATGCGTTCCCACAAGACACGCACAACCGCCGGGCTTTGCAAACGTTTGGTGAGATAGTGCAGCCACAGCGCGGAGCCGTATTCATGCGAACCGTTTTTGGTGTTAAGCGGCAGCGCCGTTTCCCGAAACCACCGGCGCAAATAGGCGAAGTAGTCATTCACCTCGTCATAGGCGAAATCTTCGAACCATGTTGAAGAGATTTCAAAAAAGAACACGTCGTCACCGCGCAGGAAATAATTGAGCTGTACCGCGTGGAAGAATTCGTGAGCGACGGTGACGCGTAGGCCATCCAACCCCTGACTATAAAATGCGGGGCCGTAATCATTGTCAATGACGGTATAAGCCGGGCCTGTGCCCGTGGAAAAATCAAAGCGCGTTTCGCCATACAGATTTCCAAGATCAATGATGTAAAAATCAAACTCGGCGCCGTCCACGCCGTTGTCAGGGGCATGCGCTTTCATGCCGAGCGTATCGACGAGTAACGCATAGGCATGCTGCGCTGCTTTGGCCGCTTCGTAAACGAAATCCGGAACGCCGTCGGGGTTGGTGGATACGGGAGAAACCGCGTCCTCGCCGCTCGTGGCATAGTGAATGCGAAAGCGATTGTCCGTAGTGAAATAGGATTTGGGCAGAACCGGCCGCGCGCTGGCGAGCTTCAACAACTGCTGCTCCTGCGTGTTTTGCGGCGAAGCAACCCGCAGCGCCGCAAGCATTGGGAAGCCGCACTTTAGCGGCTCGCTCGAGAGTCCGGCGCGCGCGCGTTCGTATTGGGTGAAAAGATTTTCGGATGGACTGAGGGGTTGGCTGTGAAGCGGCAACGCTAGCAAGCAACAGCAGAGGCACAATCGTAGCATGAACATGGGAGCGGTCACTTCTTTCTAAAGCTGAAAGTTAAAGGCACGCCCGCAAATCCAAACTTTGCGCGAAAACGCTTCTCCAAGTATTGCCGGTAATTTGCGCGGATCGACTGCGGATGATTGCAAAACACGGCGAACACCGGCGGATTGGTTTTCACTTGCGTGCAGTATTTGATTTTCACTTCGCGTTGATCCATCGAAGGCGGCGGATATTTCTGAATCGTCTCCTGCAAAAAATCATTCAACTCTGAGGTGCGCAACTCGCGGCCGCGCTCGGCGTGAACGGCGAGCGCGAGATCGAGCAGCTTGAACACGCGCTGTTTTTTGAGGGCGGAGATGAAGAGGAGCGGCGCATAGCTGTAGATGCGCAACGCTTCCTGTATTTGTTTCGTGAACGCGGCCGCGGTGCCGGCATTCTTTTCGATCAAGTCCCACTTGTTCATCGCGAGAATCATACCCTTGTTGCTCTTCGCGACTTCCGCGATGATGTGCAAATCTTGATCGGTGATGCCCTGCGTCGCGTCGAGCAGAACGATGCCGACATTGCAACGGAGAATCGCTTCGCGCGTGCGCACCGTGCTGTAAAATTCCACGGACTCCTTCACACGCGCAGTCTTGCGCAAGCCCGCGGTGTCGATTAAAACGATGTCATGCTCTTTATAACGCAACCTGGTGTCAATCGCATCGCGCGTGGTGCCGGCAATCTCAGTGACGATGGCTTTTTCATAACCCACGAGCGCATTGACGAGCGAGGACTTGCCGACATTCGGGCGGCCCACGATGGCCAGTTGCAGATCTGCGGAAGCGCCTTTGCTCTCCTCTTCTTCCCCGCTCGCTTTGCGCTTCGCATGTTCAGGCAGGCATTGCACCAGCGCATCTAAAAAATCGCCCACCGCGCGTCCGGTCACCGCGGAGACTTCGTGCGGCGCGCCCAATCCGAGTCGAAAGAAATCCGCGGTCTGCAGGGCATGCTTCGCGTCGTCGATCTTATTCGCCGCGAGCAAAATCTTTTTCTCCGAACGCTGCAAGAGCCGCGCGATTTCGACATCGAGCGCCGTTGCGCCGACTTGCCCATCAACCACGAACACAATCAACGTCGCTTCCTCAATCGCTTCTTGAATCTGTTTGAGCACGGCCTGATTGATGACGTCCGTGGTGCCGGAGAAATAGCCCCCGGTGTCGATGAGCACGAACTCATAGCCGGCCCATTCCGCTTCGGAGTAATTGCGGTCGCGCGTCACGCCGGGCATGTCGTGCACAATCGCCGTGCGCTTTTTGATCACACGATTAAACAGCGTCGATTTGCCGACGTTGGGGCGGCCGATGATGGCGACGAGGGGCTTTTTTTTCATGCGCGGAGAGCCTCCGCGAGCGTTCTGATTCTTTGGCTCTGCGTTTTGATTGCTTCGAGAAGCTTTTTGAAATTGGCGGAGTCGATCCAAATTCTCCAACACCAGCTCGAGAGGTGTTGCAGCAGCAGCCATATGCGCCTCCGCTTTCAATTCTTTTTCGCATCCAACACTTCGAACATCCTGCTGAAATCATTCTTCAGCGGCACCACCGGCACGCCGAGTTTGGTTTGCAACTCTTCGAGCTTCCAATCATCCAAAAACACGCTGCGCTCATTCACGCAACTGTGCGGGAGGAAAACCGCGTCGCCGAGTTCACGATTCTCAAGCGCCGCAAAAATGTCCTGCCCGGTGAGCAAACCGGTGACTGTGATGCTCTCGCCATAAAATTTATTTTTCACCGTCACCAATTCCGGCGTGAAGTTTTTGATGCGCGACAAGGCCGGCATGATGTGCTCGCCAATGAATCCGCCCGCGAGCGCTGCGGTCACAATCGTCGCTTTTTTCGGCTGCGCCAAACTTTTCGGCAGTTTCTTTTTCTGCGTTTTATGAAAATGATCGAACAAATTGCGCAGCATGCCCACGCCGTTTTCCATTTGATCGAAGGCATCGTAGCGCGCCGCAGAGGGAATCTCCTCGCCTGCGAGAATGTAAAACTCATCGCCGGGATAAACGAAGTGCGTGCCCAAATTTTTTTTGAACTCTTCCGCGTAGCCGTCGGCAACGCGCAAAATCTGCTGCGCGTATTGTCTCGTCACCGGCTCGATCTTCGTCAACCCCTTGCGATGCTGCGTCAAACCTACGGGCACGAGCGCGACGCTGCGCACGCCGGGAAAGTAGCTCGCCAAATCCCACACGGTTTTGCGCAGCACCTCGCCGTCGTTGAGATTCGGGCACACGACGATTTGCGTGTTGAGCGTGATGCCGTTTTGCGTGAGGTACGTAAACTTGTCGAGCAGACGATCATCGTAGTCGATGCCGAGCAAAAATTTTCGCACGCCCGGCTCGGTGGCATGCACGGAGATGAAAAGCGGCGTCAATCGTTGCCGCACCACGCGCGCGAGATCGGTGCGCGAAATATTCGAGAGCGTGACGTAGTGGCCCGAGAGAAACGAGAGCCGGAAATCCTCGTCGCGGAAGTACATTGAGGAGCGCATGCCCGCGGGGTTTTGATCGACGAAGCAAAAGATGCAATCATTGCCACACTTGCGAATTTTGATCGGCTCGAAATTCAAACCGAGGCTGTCGTCGCTGTCCTTCTCGATTTCAAAGAGCGTGCTCTCGCCGTTGCGGCGCACTTCGACTTCGACCTGCTCCTCCGTGATGAGAAAGCGATAATCGAGAATATCGCGCACGCGCTGGCCGTTGATGCGATAGACTTCGTCGCCGGGCCGCAAGCCCAGTTCCGCGGCTGTGCTTTTATTGTCAACCGAGATAATTTTCACGCTTTGCCCTTTTTGTTCAAACCAAAAACAAAAACGCCCGCCCAAATTGGGCGAGCGCGGCAATATACGCATTCACGTTCTGGCTGTCAAATCAAATTATAGGTGGTCAGGGGCCGGTGACGAGTGGTTAGCGGTCGAGTTTTCGTTTGAGAGCATGGGTCATTTTGCGAATTTCCACGATTTCGTGCTTTGGGGTCTTCATCAACTGGGAATGGCCAGACCGGGAGCGGTGAGTGGAACGAGTTTCAATGCACTTCGTGCTTTGGGGTCTTCATCAACCTGGAGAAGGTATTGTTTCGAACCTTAATCCCAAGTTTCAATGCACTTCGTGCTTTGGGGTCTTCATCAACTTTTACGGCATGGAGTCATTGGCGCAGCCGCGGTGGTTTCAATGCACTTCGTGCTTTGGGGTCTTCATCAACACATAA
>JBBILN010000046.1:0-67792 GCA_037444905.1 bacterium
CTGCGGACACACGGATTTTCAGTCCGTTGCTCTACCGACTGAGCTACCTGGCCTTAAAAAGCGGGAGCAAAATAAGCGACGAAGCCTAAAAAGTCAAGGCGAATTTCGGGGAAGTTGGGTCACATGTGCTCGTACCCCCCCCACAATGTCACGCCGCTTGCGAAAGAATCGTTACGTTTGTTATCTTGTTTTCAACTGTTGCGAACTTTAAAACATTCCGTAAATCGAAGCTAGTGAGCAACACCCGGAACAGAAGCGCACGCCGTATAGCTTTGTCCGCGTGCGCTCTTGATCTGTGTGGGCAATAAAAAAGATTTCCGTTTGTCAAGAGGCCAGCCATGCCCGAGCTTCCCGATTTGGTTTATCTCGAAAAGCGGCTCAATGATTATCTGCCCGAGCAAAAAATTACGGCAGTCGAAATTCAAGAGCCGATTGTATTGCGTATGTTGCTCCCCGGCGACTTCGCGCAGTCTTTGCTCGGCGCGCAGTTTCAAGCGGTCAAACGCCACGGGCCATTTTTGACGTTTTCGCTTTCCGATGAAAAAGATCTGGTGATTCATCCCATGCTCGCAGGGCGTTTTCATTGGAATGAAATAAATGCGAAACCTCCGCACGGTTGCGCGCTCTCTTTGTGGTGCGCAGCGAGCGGGCGGGCGTTTCATTATAGTGATGATAAAAAGATGGGCAAAGTTTATCTCACCACGTCCGGTGACTATAAGAAGATTCCTCGCTTTAACGAACAAGGTCCGGATTTGCTCTCGCAAGATTTCACACTGGAATACTTCAAAGCGCAGCTCAAGAAATCGCGCAAGCAAGTGCGCGTGTTGATCATGGATCAAGCGGTCGTGAGTTGTGTCGGCAATGCATATGCGGATGAGATACTCTTCAAGGCGGGCATTCATCCCAAAACGTTCTGCTCTCAACTTGCCGAAGAAGAGATTGCAAAGCTCTATCATGCCATTGTCAAAGTAATGCAGTGGGGCATCGCGCAGGTCGAACGCGCGGCAAAACCTATTGACGTGAAAGTGCGCGATCACGTGAAGGTGCGCAATCGCAAAGACCAACCGTGCCCGCAATGCGGCGAGAAGATTCGCCGCGCTGGCGTGCTCGGTTATGATGCGTTCTTCTGCCCCACCTGCCAGCCCCTCAAGCGCAATCAGTTCATTGATTGGCGCAATTTGAAGGAGGGCGCGCAATGATCTTTACAACGAATACGACAGCAACGAATATTTTATACAAAAACTTGCTTCATAAATCCAAAATCCCAATATTCGCACTGCAGTGAATAACTCATCTTTGCAATTCGACGCAAGATTTTAAGGAGCACCAATGGTTGTGGAACGTGCTGCAGCAGTCACTCTCGGAGGCAATCCGCTAACGCTCGTCGGGCCTGCAATCAAAGTTGGCGACAAAGCGCCGAAGTTCACTGTGATGGGCAACGATTGGAAAAACGTGCATTTCGAAAACTTCGGCGGCAAGCCCACGTTGATCTCTTCCATCCTCTCGGTGAACACCGGCATTTGCGATGCAGAAATCAAACGCTTCAACGAAGCCGCCGGCAAGCTCGGCGATAAAGCGCAGTTCTTCACGATCAGCACGGACCTGCCGTGCTCGCAAAGCATTTGGTGCGGCAATGCCGGCGTGAAGAATGTGAAAACTTACGCCGATCATATGGAAACGAGCTTCGGCTTGGCCTATGGCACGCTCGTGAAAGAGCTGCGCATACTCTCGCGCGCCATCTTCGTGATCGATAAGAACGGCGTAGTGAGCTACGTCGAGTACGTGCCGGAGATCGGCCAACATCCCGACTACGACAAGGCGCTCGCAGCGATTCAGAAAGCTGCGCTGTAGCAAAAGCACAAAGCTTTTCTGCAAGCGGATTTAACGAATAAAGCGAATACCGCTGGCTTTATCCGGGATATTCGTAAAATCCGCTTGCCGTTTGCTTTAGATTTATAGTTCGAGCTGGGTTCACGACTGCAAAACGGGCAAGCTTATTTTTCCGATTAAACATGTCTCTCATTCCTCCCTCCTTCCAACAGCTTGCTCTTCCCGGCTTGCGCGACGCTGTGGCATTGATCACCGGCGCCACACGCGGCAGCGGCCTCATGATGGCCCATCTCTTTGCGCAATGCGGCGCGCGCGTTGCGATCAACAGCCGCTCGCTTTCTGAAACCGCGCAACTTGCCGAGGAATTACACGCGCTCTATCACGTTCCGACTCTCGCCCTCCCCACGAATGTATCCGATGTCAATGCCGTGAACGAAATGTTCGAGCAGCTAGCAGATTGGAGCGCACATCGGCTCGAGGTTTTGGTTTGCAACGCCGGACTTCCTTTAGTGAGCGAAATGTGGAATACACCGCTGCACGAAATGAATGAGAAGGAAGTCAAAGACTGGTTCGAACAAGTGCGCGCCGTGGATTTGGACGGCGCGCGTTTTTGTGCGCGCCAGGCGTTGCGCTTGATGATTCCGCAACGTCGCGGCAGCATCATTTTCATCAGCTCCACGCCCGCACTTTCGGGTTATCGCGGTACGCCGTACACGGAAGCCAAAGCCGCATTATTGGGATTGATGCACGACCTCGCACGCGAATATGGCCAACACAACATTCGCGTCAACGCCGTCGCGCTCGGCAACATCGCCAGCGGTTGGTATGAAAATCTCTCCGCAGAGCAACGCGAGGCGCTCACGCACGAAGCGCCGCTCGCGCGATGGGGCAAACCGGAAGAGGTTGCCGGCGCAATTCTGTTTCTCGCCTCGGATTTGAGCGGCTTCATCACCGGCCAAACGCTCGTTGTCGATGGCGGCAAGGTGATGCGGTGAGGCCGCTCGGAATGTTAGAGTGATGGATTGGTGGAGTAATGGAGTTTTGGAGTGCTGGATTTCATTCGTTGAAGTTTGGAGTGTAGCGCCTCCTCCCCGTTGTCATTCCGTAGGAATCCTTTCATGTGCTCGGATAAAAGCCAATGACCAGCGCCGCGCCCGTCGTGACGGTATCAGGTTTCATAAAGTAGAAAGACAACATGTCGAATCTCCAGATCGTCAAGCTCAGTTTGAAAGAGAAAGACACGATCCTCGCGCTCGTGCATACGTTGCTGCGCGAATTGGAAGGCGAAAGCGATGAGTTTGCAGGGATAGAGCAAGAAAAAATGCTTCGTGAACTCGCAGAGAACGAAACGAGATTCAATGCCTTCGCCGCACTCAATGAACGCGGCGAGTACGTCGGCATTCTCACGTTGGTTGAGACGTTCGCAATTTATGCGGGCGGGAATTATGGCGTGATCGATGAAATGTACGTCGCGCCGGCGTATCGTTCGCGCGGAGTTGGAAAAATGTTGCTCGCTGCAGCAAAAGAATACGGCCGTGCAAAACGCTGGCTGCGCATCGATGTCACTGCACCGCCAGAAGAGGAGTGGCAAGGTACCGTGAAGTTTTACGAACGCGAAGACTTCATCTTCACCGGGCCGAAGCTGCGGTGCAAACTCTAAAGCAAAATGATTGCCGGCAAAACCATTATAGAGCTTTTGATAGCTTTGCCGGCAATCGTTTTGTATTAATGCTGCGGGCTGAAATAAATTGGTACCTGCACGGTCGCAGCGAGCGGCTCACCTTTCCTCCGTCCCGATTTCCACTGCGCGCGCGAGACCGCGAGCATTGCTGCAGCATCGACATTTTTATACCCCGAACTCTTCGCGATCTTCGTTCCCACCACGCGACCGTTGATATCAATCTTCGCCTCCACAATCACATGCGCGGATTTGTTTTGTTTTACCACTTCCTCGGGCTGTTCGACGCTTGCTTGCAACGCCGCCATGCCGCCCACCGGCTCCGGCGCTTGATCCATTTTCGGAGAGACGACCGTAACTTTTGCCTCGTCCCAGTTGCCATTGTCGCTCAACTCCGTTTGCGGCGACTTCGAACCGGCGCAGCCCAGCAACAACAAAACGAGAGCGGCAAACTTCCATGTTGCGTTCATGTGCTCCTCTCTAAAATCAAAGGTAAATGACCTCGCGGCGCGAAACAATCTAAAATAATGCGACGCGCGAACCAACAAGTTTTTGCGAACGAGAAAATCCCTTGCGAGGCGAAAGGGGCGGTGATATATTGGCGAGCGAATTGCCACTCCAAGCACAATATAAGTTAAATTTCGCATCCCCAAATTACTGTCATTCTGGAAGAACCTTTTTAAGTACTGGGCGGCGCCTCCAGCGAGTAAAAAGATTTTTCAGAATGCCATTTTTAGATTAGATTCGCAGCGCACGCTCACGACTATGCCCGATAAATCTTCCCCCCTCGAACAGCAAGCCCAGCAGCTTCGCGAGCAGCTCAAATACATCGAAGGCCTTCTCGTCAATGTGAGCATGCGATTGGATGCGCTGCAAACGGAGCTGAAAAAAAGTGGTGCGCCAACGCCTGAACCAGTGGCACAACCAATCGTTGAGCCGCAAGCGGCGCCCATTTCTCCTCCACAAGCAACGTCACCTCCGCCTTCACTGCACATTCCGCCGAGCTTCAAAACCAAAACGCCAAGCCGCGAGTGGGAAGCCATCATCGGCGGGAATTGGTTCAACAAAATCGGCATTGCGGCCATCATTCTCGGCATCGCGTTCTTTTTGCGCTACGCTATTGAGAACGATTGGATTAACAACACCGGCAAAGTTTTGCTCGGCATTGCCGCCGGCCTCGCGTTCATCGCAGCGGGCGAGCGTTTTCAAAACAAGATGCTCAAAGTTTTCGCGCGCGGAATGACCGGCGGCGGCGCGGCGATTCTTTATCTCTCGCTCTATTTCGCGTTCCAAGTTTATCAACTCATCTCGCAACCGCTCGCTTTTGGTTTGATGGCGCTCGTGACCGCAGGCATGGTCGCGCTGTCGTTGCGCCACAATTCGCGCACGATTTTGCTCTTTGCCATGTTCGGCGGATTTCTCACGCCGTTTTGGGTGAGCACCGGCGCGGTGCGGCCAGTGGCGCTGTTCACGTACATTGCCATTCTCGACCTCGGCCTCGTGGCCGTGGCGTTGCGCCACAATTGGCGCTTCGTGAACAGCCTGTGCTTCCTCGCAACCGTGTCGTTGTATTTCGGTTGGCACAACGAGTATTATACCGCGAGCCAATTTTGGATTGGAGAAATTTATCTCTTCATTTTCTATCTCATCTTCGCCGCGCTCGCGTTTCTCATCAACCTCGTGCAACGCAAGCCTGCGCAAGTTTGGGATGTGATGCCTATCTTGGGTAGCGCGTTCTTTTTCTTCCTCGGCAATATCGCTTTGCTCGACTCAATCGAAGCCTCGCGCTATCACAGTTTACTCTGCGCAGCGATGGCCGTGCTTTACGCAGGTTTGAGCTATGTTGCGCTGCGCCGCGTGCGCGAAGACAAGTTGCTTGCCCTGTTGCTATTGGGCGCGGCCACGGTTTTTCTCACGCTCTTTTTCCCGTTTGAATTTGAAGAAGAATGGCTCGCGCTTTCGTGGCTTATCGAAGGCCTTGTGTTGTTGTATATCGGCCGCTATCTCGGCCTCACGCCGTTGCAAGGTTTGGGCGTTGCGGTTTGGATGCTGGCATTGCTCGCGCTCGCGGGTCAAATCATCGGCGCGCAGGAACAAACCACGCCGCGTCACGCTTACGTCACGTTTTTCATCGCGAGTATTGGCACGCTGCTCACGATTGCCGCGCAGGATTGGCGAAAACGCAAATCCGAAGGCGCGCTCGCGCAACTCAGCCGCGTGCTTGAAGTTCTCACGCTGCTCTTGCCGCCGTTTCTGCTGCTCGAATATCGCAGCGATCTCGCGTTGCTCGGCCTCGCGCTCGTTCTGTTTCTCTTTTTGAGAGCGCCGCAACTCACGGGTACGGCCTCGGCCACTGCGGCGTTGCACTTCGTGCCGTTTGCTGCACTGCTCATCATCATACACGAATTTGATCCACACTGGCTGCCGTTTTCAAGCTATCGCCTCATCTTGAATCCGCGTTTTCTATTTTATTGCGCGACGGCGCTGATGCTCGCTTATTATATCACGCAAAAAGAAAAGCTCGCGCCATTCGCGGCCTCGCCAGAGAGCTTGCGTTTACTCGTGCAAGGCAGCGGCCTCGCCATCATTGTGATACTGTTCGCTGCGTTTACTTTGGAGACCATGACGTTTTACGATTTCCGCGAAGAGATGAGCGGCAAGGATTTTTATGCGCCCAAGCAGTTCGCGCTCTCTTTGGTGTGGTCGTTCTATTCCCTCGCGCTGCTGGCCCTCGGCATTTGGAAACGGTTGCTGCCCGCGCGTTTGGCCGCGCTCGCCCTCTTCGCGCTCACGCTCGTCAAAGTCGTGCTCGTAGATTTTTGGCTGATCAACAAGCTCTATCGCATCATCTCCGCCATGGCCTTCGGCGCGATACTCGTGTACGTTTCGTATCTTTATCAACGCCATCGCGAGAAGATCATCGCGGTGGTGACTGGAAAGGAGACGTTGGATTGATGGATTGGATTGTTGGATTGTTGGATTGTTGGATTGGTGGATTGGTGGATTGGTGGAGTCGTGGAGCGATGGAGTAATGTTTGTCGTTAATTCATCGATCATGAAATCCCAATTTCTGCTTTGAAAAGAGGGCCTCGAAGATTATTTTGAAGCGCAAGCTCAAAGTGAAAATCATCGCAACGGAGAACAAGTCATGTCTACCAGAGAATATGCGGAGCAAATCATTGATAGCTTGCTCGTTCTGCCGCAAGAGAAGGTGGCGGAGGTTTTTGATTTCGTCATGTTCTTGAAGGCGCGCATGCCGAAGCCTGGCATTACTCTCGAAGAAGCCGGTTTGACGCGCGAGCAAGCCGTCAATTTGAGAGCACGCTTAAAAACTTTTGAAGACGACTGGAATGCGCCGGGCATGGAGGCCTACGATGAGTTATAAGCAAGGCGATATTGTGACGGTGTGGTTTCCGGATTCGAACCTACTCACCGTGAAAAAGCGCCCGGGCATCGTTCTGCAAAAGGACAATTTGAATACGAATCTTGACCAATTGATCATCGGCATGGTCACCAGCAATCTTGCAAGACGCGGCCACGCGAGTCGCATCTTCGTTGATATTGCCACGGCGATTGGGCGAGCAACAGGATTGACCAGCAACTCTGTAATCATGACGGACAACATTGCCACAGTTTTGACGTCCGAAATTCATCGCAAGCTGGGTAGCTACTCTGATTTGAACGCGCTGAAGGCCGCTACTAAATTCACCTTCGGATTATAACACCGTGTAGCATTTTCTGCCAATGCGTTACTAATGCCCACCCGAGCAATCTATTAACTCCAAACCAGCGATGTGTCAATTTGAGCAAAGAAAAGCCTATTCTTTCTCACGGATGCCTTCACGGCGTGCGCGTGCTCGATCTTTCGCGCGTGTTGGCCGGGCCGTTTTGCACGCAGTTGCTCGGCGACATGGGCGCGGAGGTCATTAAGATCGAACAGCCGGGCAAAGGCGATGACACGCGGCAATGGGGTCCGCCGTGGTTTCACGGCGAGTCGGCATATTATCTCAGTTGCAATCGCAACAAGAAGAGCGTGACGATCAACCTCAAACATAAAACCGGACAAGATTTGATTCGCCGTCTGGCCGGGCGCGCAGATGTTGTTGTGGAAAATTTTAAAGTCGGTGCTCTGCGAAAATACGGTTTGGATTATGAATCACTGCGCGCGCTCAACGCGCGCCTTGTTTATTGTTCGATCACCGGCTATGGCCAAACCGGGCCGTACAGAAATCTCTCGGGCTATGATTTCATCGTGCAAGCCCAAGGCGGCATTATGAGCATTACGGGCGAGGCCGAGGGCGAGCCCTGCAAAGTGGGCGTGGCCATCGGCGATATCATGGCGGGCATGTATGCGGCGAACGCGATTCTCGCGGCGCTGATGCAGCGCGAACGCAGCGGCGAGGGTCAGTATATCGACATCGCGTTGTTGGATTCACAAGTTTCATGGCTCGCGAACGTGGCGATGAATTATCTCGTTTCGCATGAACCGCCGAAGCGTTATGGCAATGCGCATCCCAATCTCGTGCCGTATCAACCTTTCGCGACGCAAGACGGGCACATCGCCATCGGCGTGGGCAATGATGAGCAGTTCCGGCGGTTGTGCTCTCAACTTCAGCGCGAGGATTTATGGCAAAGTGATGCGTATCGCACGAACGCGCTGCGCGTCGCGCATCGCGAGGAGTTGATTGCGGAGTTGCAGAATGAATTTTTCAAGCAGCCAACCGGGGCATGGTTGCAATTGCTGGCGCAAGCGGAAATTCCCGCCGGGCGCATCAATACGGTTGCGGAAGTCTTGCATGATACACACGTGCGCGAGCGCGAGATGGTGCAGCGCATTTCGCACGCTTCCGGCGAGTTCGTGCCGCTGCTCGGGCCGGTCGCAAAATTTTCCGCCACGCCCTCGGCGATTCGCTTGCCGCCGCCGCTGCTCGGGCAACACACGGAAGAGGTGCTGCGCGATTTGTTGGGAGTGAGTGCAGATGAAGTTAAGATGCTGCGAAGAGAAGAAGTCGTTTGAAATATTGCTGCTCCATGGACCTCCGCCCGTCACTTGTCATCCTGTAAGGACCTTCCCTAGAACTTGCGACACCCTCTCGCGCCTTGCTTTCTTCCAAGCGCTAGGGAAGTTTCTTCCAGAATGACAATGAGAGGAGCGGGCAACAATGTATCCAACCCACCACCACTGTTTTTATGTTCGACAACATGACCTCCATCCACAAGATGCGGCGCGTGCTCAAGGGCATGCCCAAAACTTCCTTCCCCAAAAATAAAATTCGCGTGTTGCTGTTGGAAGCTTTGCATCAAGCCGCGTTGGATAAACTTCAAGCCGAAGCTTATCAAGTCGAGTCCTTGCCGGGCAGCTTGAGCGAAGAGGAGTTGTGCGCGAAGATTGAGACCGTGCATTTGCTCGGCATTCGCTCGCGCACGCAGATCACCGCGAAAGTGCTGGAGCACGCGCGACGCTTGTGGGCCATCGGCTGCTATTGCATCGGCACCAATCAAGTCGATCTCGCGCAAGCGCGCAAGCAAGGCATCGCGGTTTTCAACGCGCCGTATAGCAACACGCGCAGCGTCGCCGAGCTCGTTATCGGCGAGATCATCATGCTCATTCGCCGTGTGTTCGAGAAGAGCAAGGCGGCGCACAACGGCATTTGGGACAAGAGCAGCACGGGCAGTTTCGAAGTGCGCGGCAAAACGCTGGGCATCATTGGCTATGGCCACATCGGCTCGCAAGTTTCCATTCTCGCGGAGGCCATGGGCATGAACGTGATTTATTATGATGTCGTGGAAAAGTTGCCGATCGGCAACGCGGCACACATGGCAACGTTGGAAGGGTTGCTCGGCCGCGCCGATATTGTGACGTTGCACGTGCCCGAGGATCGCAGCACCATCAACATGATGGCCGCGCCGCAGTTCGCTTTGATGAAGAAGGGGAGTTACTTTTTGAATTTGAGCCGTGGGCGCAACGTGGCGCTGCGTGATTTGCGTGAGGCGATTTTAGCCGGCCACATTGCGGGCGCGGCAGTGGACGTTTTCCCTGAAGAGCCGAAGTCCAACCAAGAAATATTTGAGAGTGAATTGCGCGGCTTGCCCAACGTGATTCTCACGCCGCACATCGGCGGCAGCACGCTGGAATCGCAAAAGGACATTGCGATCAAAACCAGCGAGAAGCTGATCAGCTACATGAACACGGGCGCTTCGGTGGGCAGCGTGAACTTTCCCGAAGTGCAATTGCCCATTCTCAAAGACCGGCATCGCGTGCTGCACATTCATAAAAACGTGCCGGGCGTGATTTCGGAGTTCAGCAAGATCGTTGCGAATCTCGGCCTCAATATCGAAAGCCAGATTTTGAAGACGGAAGAAGATATTGGATATTTGGTGACGGACGTGAATCGGTTGGTGGATCGGCAAGTGATCGAGGAGTTGAAGAAGCTGGAGGTGACGATCAAAGTGCGGGCGTTGTTTTAGCGAGCAACTTTTCTCCCACAAAACAAAACTCCCGCGAAAATGAAAAAATTTCGCGGGAGTTTTGTTTCTCCAAGCAATTGACTCAGTCACTGCAACAACGCCATCTTCTTCCTTGTCGTGAAGCGCGTGCTGCGCAGCTCATAGAAATAAACGCCCGAAGCGACACGCTTGCCGTTTTGATCCAGAGCATTCCATGCAAACGCATGCGCGCCTGCTCCAAGTTGCCGCTCCTCCAGCAGCGCAATGATCTGCTCGCCGCGCGCATTATAAATTTTCACCGATACGCGCTCGGGTTTGAGCAATTCGAATGAGATGGTCGTATTGGGATTAAAAGGATTGGGATAGTTTTGGTGCAGCTCAAAGCCTTCGAGATTCTCTGGATTATCGTCCACCTTAGAGGACGCGAGCAATTGATCAATGACGTTGTTAATCGCCGAGACATTCACACCGGGCTGCTTGTAGCGAATGAGGCCTTGTTGATCGACCACGACCGACCAGTCATTCACCACGCCATAGGCGACGCCTGTAGCGCTTGTCATTTGGCAAAGCGGATAGGTAATGCCGGTGGCGAGCTTGAACGCCGTCAACTGTGAGGCGCTGCCATTATAATAATCCAAACCGAGCGCTACAAAGTTTTGCGACTTGCGAGGTTGATAGATTTGAGCTTCCGTGGCTGGACCAGCCGCGCGGCAGCGGCTTCAATTGTGCCCGAGAAAAAAAAGATAGACCACTTTGCCGCGATAGTCCGACAATTTGATTTGGCCGTGGTCCAAAGAAGCGTGTGTGAAGTCCGGCGCCATATCGCCTAACGCCGGCGTTTGCGCCCATGCCGTCACCGCGGCGAGCACCGTGCCGATGGCGAGTTTAAGAGTTCTGCGCATATGCCAATCTCCTTGCTGAATCGTCAGTGATCAGTAACCAGTTCAGAAATTACTCGTCCACCTCACTTCCAAGCCCTCGAAATCCAAAACTTCATAACAAATGCCTGCCGTGCAAGTTGGGCCCCCGCGGCGTTTGCCATAAAAGGCGTTGAGGAAATGGCGATCGTTGTATTTGTAGCCCAGCGTTCCTCCCAGCCAGTGCCGCGCCTTTGTCTCAATGCGATCCGAGGCGGGATTATCCGCGAGCAAAGGGTCCGTCGATCTTTCCCACAAAACTCCCACAGAGAATCTGGGCGCGCGCGCAAGCGTGAATGCTACCGCGTAGTTCCTGACCTGTTCATGAGTGAGAGCTGCCCGCGCGAAAGTTTGATACTCCACGTCCAGAATCGTGCCCCAGTGTTGCGCCCATTCTTTGTCCAAATACGCGCCAAACGCCTCGCGCTTTTCTTCCAGCTTGAAAGGGTCGTGGCTGCGATCGGCGAATAACTTCACGGAAGTCTCTTCATCAAGCACATATTCAAACTCCGCGAAGAGTTCCTTAAAGATCGTGCGACGTCCGAAAAAATCATTTTCAGCTTGGCTGGCATTGAGGGTCAAGACGTGACCGGCATTGAACCGCAAAAACGCCTCAGCTTGCCAGCCGCTCTCGTTGTCCGGCTCCAGCACATGCGTGCTGCGATTCAACACCACATATGTGTGTTCTTTGATGAGCGGCGGCGGATCGTTAAACAGCAGCACAAAATCGTTGTAGTCTTTCGCTTCCAGGCTGAACCCAAAGGGCCCGGCGATGTAATTTGCGCTTGCATAAAAAGCATGCGAGGAGCCGTGAGAGAAATCGAACAAGTCTTGCTCGGGGCGCAACTGCTGCGCGAATTCGGAGTAAAGCTGCACTTCGAAAGGCAGATTGGCGTTGATAAAAACCGTGCTATACTTCGCGAGCCTGTGCTCGCGTTCGTTGCGCAGATATGCGCCGCCGATCGACCAATCCTGCGCGACGCGCACACTCGCTTCGAGGCCCTCCACCAAACTCGGGCGCCGGGCTTCACTTGCCACCGTGGGCGGGAAGCTGTTGTACAGTGGGCGCCCGCGCAGCGCTTTCAATTCCAGCGTGTGGGATTGATACTTGAGCAGCACACCATCAAGGTCGCGATAAAAACCATGGCGCACACGATACCCAATGTCTTCACGAACTGTGCCCGGAATTTCATACGAGCGCAGCAGCAAACCGCGACCGAGGATTTCATAAAAATTGCCGGCCGTGAACGCGACTTTGTCGTTTCCCAAGCGCACACCACGCTGTGTGAATTGATAATAATCCTGCACCGCTTCCGGATGCGTGAACGATTCAAACTTGGCAAAAGCTTTTAAGTAGCGAAAGCGATACGAGAGGTTGAGTTGATTGTAAGCCGTCGACAAATCGCGCGGAGACACAGAGGGCAAATTGCCCAACTGATATTCAAGAAGATTGGAGAACGAAAGCTGTGCACTAGCACAGCCAGCCCACAGCAGAAACAATGATGAGATCGCTCGGCGCATGCTCATTGCTTTCGCTCGGTCTCCTGCGGCAACAGTTTTTGAATCTCCTTTTCCAAGATTTCTTCTTCTCCCGGACGATAGCCTTGATGGAAGGCGACGATTTCGTCGCGCTCATTCACGATGAAAATCGTGGGGATTTGCGTTACCTTTAAATCCGTCATGACCTGGTTGTTCACGTCCAGCAAAACCGGATATTTTATTCCCAACGAATGCGCCATGGGTTTCACTTTGGGCAGGTTGCGCGTGCCGTCGACGTTAACGCCGATGAACTGCACGCCGCGATCTTTGTACTGCTCATGTAGCTTCACCAACTTGGGAATCGAGCGCACGCAGGGCTTGCACCACGTGGCCCAAAAGTCGATGACCGTCACTTTCTTCCCTTTCAATTCGGCGTAGGTCTTCGACTTGCTCTCAAGATCATTTAAACGAAAATTGGCGACCTTGCTTGGTGCAGGTGAAATGAAAAATGCGAATGAAACAAGCAGTGAGATGATCATGGTCATGTCGTCACCTTCCGCTGACAATAAGAATAGGACAATGCCGGAACCACGGCCAGTGCTACTACGCGAAACAATGAACACAGGCGGATTTATTCCGTGGACCTCCACATTTTCAGGTTGCAAAAAGTCAACTTCCGCAAAATTCGATTGGGACGCGATCACGCGTGTGCTTGCTTCGAGGCTTTCTCGAAGACGGCCACGAGCGTCGCACCCGCAGGCGCGGAAGTGAAGGGGGTGTGACTGCCGGCCACTAGCGAGACCAGTGCAAGGACGCCCGCGCGCAACAAACGCAAGGGCATAAGCCAGGCCGGAGATTGGAGCTGCGCTGCCTGCAAACGCTCGCTCAGCAGCGCATTGAAAAAAGCATCGAGCGGCAATTGCTGCCACCAGCGCAAAGTGAAACCCTGCTGTGTCGCGCAGCGCGCAAGCGACGAAAGCGAAAAGTGATTGACATGGCGCGGCACGTCGAGTGCAATCCAATGCTGCCGGTAGAACTTGGCATCCACTCCGGCGATATTGGGAACCGCGACAATCAGCACGCCTTCTTTTTTCAAAAGGCGTGCAAGCGTGCGCAGCGTTGCGCTGGGATCATAAACGTGCTCCAAAACATGCCACATCGTAATGACGTCGTAAGCCTCCGGCGTGTCCGCAATCTCATCAATGCTGCCGGTTTGAATGGGAAGCTGCAAATGCACTCTACCCCACTCTGCGGCCGCGGCGTCGCGTTCCAAGCCGTGCACTTCCCAGCCGCGCGCGCGCATGAACGCGAGCAATTCTCCGGTGCCACAACCGGCGTCCAACATTATGCCACGGTCATGAAAACGCGTGATGAGGCGCTTCTTCCAATACAGATTAACGCGACGCAGCGCGGCATATAATTTCTCCATCAACGAACGCGGCGAGGCAACGCTGGCAAACGGCAAATACTCGGCATGTTGATAATAGCGGCCGCTGTCCGCTTCATACGGTCGCGGATTGAGGAAGATCATGCCGCAGTTGAGGCAGCGCTGCAGCGTATATGCTTCGCCTTCTGCAAGTGCGAAGCGATCCGGCGCACGCAAAAATTTTTCCGTCTCCTCGGAGCGGCAGAGCGGGCATGGGCGGTATTCAAGCTCGGACACGCTATGGCCTTTATGATTTGAGCAGCCTCGGTCGAGCCGAGGCGAGAGCATTTTGAACGGGCGCTAGCGGCGAATCGGCAAATCCGAACAGCGCGTGCGCCGCCGAATGAAGTATTCCCAAATGATGCTGCGGTGATAAAACTTTGCGCGCATGGCGGCATTTGAAATTCGGCAAACACTGCGGCTATGGCGGCGTTTGCGCAAGAGCTCCGGCAAGCGCCACAACACTTCGCCCACAGCGCGAAACACCATTGCCGCGTGCGCGCCGTTGAACGTCAACAACAAGCGCATGGCTTGAATGATATCGAGCCAAAGCCGCAGCGGAAAGATCACCCAAAGCAGGAGTGTTTCATAATTCTTCAACAACAAGAATAGCGCATTGCGATGATTCAAATAGGTCTTGTGCGGCGAGGCGGCGTGCAGCGTGGAGCCGGCTTGATGATAGACGCACGATTGCGGCACGGCGGTGACGCGATAGCCCGCGAGGTGCATGCGCCAACATAAATCGATCTCCTCCATGTGCGCAAAAAACGCGTCGTCGAGCAAGCCGGTTTCGGCAAGCACCGAGCAACGCAGAATGCAACACGCGCCGCTCGCCCAAAAAATTTCCACCGGCTCATCGTATTGGTGTTGATCCGGCTCGATCGTGGCGAAGATTCTGCCGCGGCAAAAGGGATAACCCAGAAAATCCACAAGACCGCCGGCCGCGCCGGCATAATCGAAATAGCCGGGATTGGGCAACGACAAAATTTTAGGCTGACATGCGGCAATCTGTGCCTCTCGTTCCATCATTTGCACCATAGGCTCCAACCAGCCCGGGGTCACGACCGCATCATTGTTGAGGAGCACGGCGTATTTTCCCAACGCTGCGCGCAATCCAAAATTGCAACCGCTCGCGAAACCGAGATTGTCGCCGGCGGCCACGATTCTCACGTGCGCAAAATGCTGTTGTGCGAGAGCGATGCTGCCGTCGTCGCAACCGTTGTCAACGATGACGATTTCGTGCGGAGTATGGGTGTGCTCACGCAAAGCTTGCAGGCAACGCAGCAGAATATCCGCCCCGCGCCAGTGTGGGATGATGATGGAGACTAAGGGCGATGGGATCATACATCGAAAGGCAGGAACGTCTATGAAAGTGATATGAGAGCATTTTACTCGCGCCTAGCGCGTCGTCTCACAAGAATAACCTTCCCCGGTACTGATGCTGAGATTCGTGTGCAGCACCGGGGAAGGTTCAGGGTTTGTGAAATCGTTTGAGCTTGCCATTTCCGAAAGCTCCGAGCACGGGACGAGGAATCCTTTTCGATACGACGTTACTACACCTGCAAGGCTCCTCGCTTCGCAGCGCTCGTGCGGAAAGATGATTTCACACAATTGAAGCTCTTAAGAATGACTTTTGACGGCGCGGTCGAAAAGCGTAGCGCATCACTGCGCCGCGGAATCGCTGCGCACGTCCGTGCCCGCAGAATTAAGCGCCGAGTCTTTCGGTGCGAGCGCACGAAGCTGCTGCAAAAGAGCATTCGCTTGTTGATCGCCGGGATTTTTCGTGAGCCAGCGATTCATCAATTCCATGCCCTTTTGGGTATCGCGCCGCTTACTGTAAAATCTCCCGAGCCAGTAGTAGCCTTCAGAGTAGTTGGGATTCTTTTTGATTAGCTCTTGCACCAAAGATTCCGCAAGCGCCGGCTTGCCGCGATAGTCGAACAAATCTGCAAAACCGAGCTTGTCTTGGTCGGATAAATTCGCATACTCGCGTTGCACGAACTCGTGATAACGGCGGTCCAACTCTTCCGGACGGCCGGCTTGCATGTACATATACCCGATCGCTTCGCTCACGCGCAGCTCATTCGTGGGAATCACTTTTTCGGGCATGACTTCGCCCATGCGATCCAACACTTTGAGCGCTTCGGCGTTTTCGCGGCGACTGAGATGGAACTGCGCCAAGTGCAAAAAGGCGGAGCGATAATTTTGCAGCAGGCTTTGGATATTGTCGTCGTAATAAATTTTGGGATTGTTGAGATTGCGATACAAAAACTTTTCGCTGATGTTCGTCCACATCAAGTTGGGATCGAGCAAACGGCGCTCGTTGCGAATGGGCATGACGCGAAACGCGAGCCCGTCCATGCGCAAGTAAGGATCCAAGCCGATCTTGTTTTCCGGCGAAACCGTGACGGCAAAATAAACCGGGCGGCGGAATTGATTGTCCTGCAAAATCTTCAGGATCATGATATCCTGCACCCGCAAGGCCGTGCCGTAGGGCGTGTTGAGCGTCGGCTTGATTTCGAAACGCAACGCCGGATTTTCTTCACGCGGCAAACTCGGATCGAGTTTCAGCGCTTCTGCATATGCACTCTCATACACCGGCTTCGGCACGGCAAGCGTGAGAGTTTTTTTCTCCCAAAGGCGCGGCTGAATCTGCTCGATCTCGGCTTCCGACATGTTGAGGGCCACCTTCGGCTCGTCATCGCGAAGCTGTTTGATGTACCAATTGGTGTTGAGCAAACTGAGATTGACGACGCGCACGTCTTTCCGAATGTTGTGAACGTATTGCAGGAACCACAACGGGAAGGTGTCATTGTCGCCGTTGGTAAAGACGATGGCGTTCGGCTCGCAGGATTGCAGAATATTGTAGGAGTAATCATACGCCACGTAGTTGCCGCCGCGGTCATGTGAGTGATAATTGAAAGCAAACATATTGATGGGCACCGCTACCAGCAGCAACAACGCAATGGCCGCGGCCAGCGCCAAGCTGGCTCCGCTCGCAGAGGTTTCGACGACTCGACCTGAGCTGGTAACGACGGTGCTGCTCTTGCTCGCCGGCGCTTTGGCCTGCTTTAAATTTTCTTGCAGCGTTTCCAGTATGGCGGCAACGCCGATGCCGATCCACAAAGCAAAGGCAAAGAAGGAGCCGGTATAAGCGTAATCACGTTCACGCGGCTGCGGGTCGATTTGATTGAGATAGATAATGATCGCGAAGCCGGTCATCACAAAGAGCGTCAGGATCGGCAAAGCGTGGCGCCAATCTTTGCGGAAGTGATAGTACATGCCCAGCAAGCCGAGGATAAAAGGCAGGCCGTACAAGCCGCGCAGCGTGATCGTTTCGATGATGCGGCCCTGCTCGTCCAGCGTGGTCCCCTTGCCGATGAATTGCCAGCCGAAATAACGGATGTACATTTTCTTGATTTGATATTCCCACAGCGGCGCGGTGCGTTCGGCGATCGACCAGTCACCGTACTGCTCGCGATTGAGGTAGCTCACCAAGCGCGCGGGCGTGTCCGGATTGTTCTCATCGATTTCAGGATTGAGCGTGGAGCGGATGAAAATCACAGAGTAGGTCGAATAACCGACGACGACTAGTACGCTGCACATGAACGCGAGTGCGAGATAGCGGCGCTTGTTGCGCACGGCCCAGATCGCGAGGCCGAACAAGACGAGCACCGCGAGCACGACCGCCTCAAGCCCGACCTTGTCCATCAATGCGGGAATGCCACGCACCACCCCCAGGTTAATCGCGCCCAAAGTGACAACGCCCAAGCCCGCCATCACCACCATGAGCCAAAATTCGTTGAAACCCGTCCCTTGCTTCGCTTGATGGCGCTTCGCGAAAATAATCATCGCGATCGTAGGCAACGCGAGCAGGTTCAAAAGATGCACACCGATCGCCAAGCCGAGGATGTAAAAGATGATCAAGATATAACGGTCCGATTGCGCGCTTTCCGAGTGATCCATCCATTTCAAGATCAACCACACGACGATGGCGGTGAAGAACATCGAACCCGCATAGACTTCCGCTTCCACGGAATTGAACCACTGGCTGTCGGAGAAGGCAAAAGCGAGTGCGCCGATCACGCCGGAGCCGTACACGATGAGCTTGTCCATCCAAGTTTGCGGCTTTTCACGCCAGACGAGGATCAAGCGCACGATGATCAAATACGTCAACATCGCGGTGAAAGCGCTGATGATCGGCGACATAATGTTGACGCGCAGGCCGACATCTGCAGCGATGAAGGAGGGCATCATTGAGAACAGGCGACCCACGAGGATATACAGCGGCGCGCCCGGAGGATGCGGCACACCGAGAATGTACGAGCACGCAATAAACTCCCCGCAATCCCAAAATGAAGTGGTGGGCGCGATCGTGCTCATGTAAGTGAGCAAGCTAATGGCGAAGACAACCGCAGCGAGCGCGTTGTTCGTTTTACTATGCGACATGTGAAAAAACTCCTGAGGTTATGATGGCATCAAAAAGATTATCAGGGCGAAAATTTGTTTTCGACTAGTTCGTCGTTCCTTGTTGCGCCTCCGTAGCGGAAGGCGATGGTTGCGCTTCTCCGCCGTGCGCGCTGGCCGCCGCCTCCGGCTGCTTCTTGTCTTTCTCAATCTCATCGACATAGTTCAGCTTCAATTCGCGCAGCACGTGTTCGAGCATGCGCGCTTCTTCTTCAAACAAATTGCCTTTCGTCCGCGCTTGCAGCATATCAAGCAGATCAATGGAATATCGCGCCTGCATAAGATCGCGCTCGATTTTGTTGGTGACCGGGCTGGGAATTTTGCCAAGCTGGAACCATGCGGCTTGCTGCAAACTCAGAATGAGCTGCATAAACATCGCCTGGTGCTTTTGTTCGGTGGTTAATTCGGGCATGATTGATTTCTCCTTCTGTATCGGCAAGTCTTTTTTATGTTCCGTCGCTGCTCCATCTACGTGTCTTCTTTGCTTGCTTGCCTGACTTTTATCTTTTCAAGCTAGCTGACTTCAAAGCGATGGCATCCCGCCGCCGAGATGAAATTTTCAAAATAGCCGAGCGCCAAAACCTTCCTCACCCAATCTGCACGAACTCCAGGCGCTCGCGATAGTGCTGCAGCAAATGCGCGCGAATCGCGGCGTGCATGGGCTTGCGCAAATGCGGATCGTGCTTCACTAGCGTAAAAGCTTCTTCGCGCGCGGCCACGAGCAGGCGGCTGTCGGTAAGAATGTTCGCGACTTTCAATTCCGGCAAGCCGTGTTGCTTCGTTCCGAAAAATTCACCGGGGCCGCGCATTTCCAAATCCACTTCCGAGATGCGAAAGCCGTCGGTCGTGTCCACGAGCGTTTGCAAACGCTTGCGTGTGTCTTCGCCCACGGGCTCGTCGGCGATGAGAATGCAGTATGATTGCTTCGTGCCGCGGCCCACACGCCCGCGCAGTTGGTGCAATTGCGTCAAGCCAAAACGCTCGGCGTGCTCGATCACCATCACGGTTGCGTTCGGCACGTCGACACCGACTTCGATCACCGTGGTCGCCACCATCACTTTGTGCTCGCCCGCTTTGAACGCGGCCATGGTCGTTTCTTTTTCCGCGGGCTTCATCCGGCCGTGCAAAAGCGCGGGATTCAAATCGCGAAACACACTTTCGCGCATGCGCTCATAGCTTTCCGTCGCCGCCGCGAGATCGCTTTTCTCCGTCTCTTCAACTAGAGGAAAGACGATATAGGCTTGCGCGCCGTTGGCCACCTCCGTGCGGATGAAATCATAAATCTGCTTGCGCTTCGTGGAGGGCCGCCACACGGTTTTAATCGGGCTGCGTCCCGCTGGCATTTCATCGAGCACGGAAACCTCGAGATCGCCGTACAACGTCATCGAAAGCGTGCGCGGAATCGGTGTGGCAGTCATCACGAGCACATCAGGCAATGCCCCTTTTTCACGCAGCGCCGCGCGCTGCATCACGCCGAAGCGATGTTGTTCGTCAATCACCACGAAGCCGAGCTTGTGAAATTGCACTGCGCCCTGAATCACCGCGTGCGTGCCGATCACGATATGCGCGCGGCCCTCGGCAACGTCCGCGAGAATTTCTTCGCGCGCGCTCTTTCTTTGCCCGCCCACGAGCAGCACCACTTTCACGCCGAGCTGTTCGAGAAAAGCATGGCTGGTGAGATAATGCTGCTCCGCGAGAATTTCCGTGGGCGCCATCAGCGCGGCTTGATAACCGTTCTCCACGGCCATCAACATGGCTACGAGTGCGACGACGGTTTTGCCGGAACCCACGTCGCCTTGCAAGAGCCGATGCATGGGTCGCGGCGATTTCATGTCCGCGCGAATCTCGCGCAACACGCGGCGTTGCGCTTGCGTGAGTTGAAACGGCAGCTTCTCCACCAACTCCCACGTGCGCTCGCCCACGCTCGCGAACTCGATGCCGCGTTGCTCGGTTTCCATCGCATGCTTGCGGCACGCCAAATACAATTCGAGAAAGAACAATTCGTCAAATTTCAGGCGTCCACGTGCGGCTTGCAGCAGCGTTTCGCTCTCCGGAAAATGCACGTGCGCAAGCGCCTCCGCGAGCGGCATGAGCTTGTGCTTTTGCCGCAGAGTTTCTGGCAGCGGATCGACGAGCGTGTTGGCGAAATCATCCACGGCCACGCGCATCAAGCGCCGAATGCCGCGACTATCCAATCCCGCTTTGCCCAACGCTTCCGAAGAGCGATACAGCGGAATGATCGCGCCGGTGTGCAAAAAGCGCGGCTCGCCTTCTTCTCCCAACTTGTCAAAGTCGGGATGCGTCATCGTAAAGCCGTCAAAGAACGTGATCTTGCCATGAAACGCCACGTGCTCGCCGCGACTAAAAACTTTCGGCCACAAATCGGTGCGATGAAACCACACGCATTTCAAAAAGCCCGTGCCGTCGGCGAGCGTCAATTCATAACGCGGCCGTCGGCCCATCGGAACCACGCGCCCCGTCATCACTGTACCGACCACGGTTGCCTCAAGCCCCTCGCGCAGATCGCGGCACTTCACAATCGTGGAGCGATCCAAATAGCGACGCGGGAGATAGAACAAGAGATCGGAGATTTTTTTCACGCCGATCTTTTCAAACTCCGTCGCGCGCACGGTGCCGATGCCGCGCAGTTGGCGAATCGCGGCAGTTGCAGCGTCTTTCACTGATGACGTGGTTGCAGACATGGTCAAGGGTTTTTGGATTAATGGATTTTTGGAGTGGTGGATTCTTGGAGAAGCTTCATCCCATTAATCCAAAAATCCAACAATCCATCAATCCAAGACTCCAAACGTTCTACCACGTTCTAAACACCGTGTATTGCACTTCCGCTTTGCCGTTTGCGGGAACGTTGACGCGCCACTCGGCGGTGGTCGCATCTTTCTTCACGTGCGCGAGCGATTGCTTGCGCATGCTCCAATCGCCCCAAAAATTTTCGATCACATTCACCACCACGGCTTCGCTCTTATGATTGCGAAGCTCGATCTTCACGCTCTCTTCATTCGAACGCTCGCCGAGCTGGCGCGTTTCGAGCGGCGTGCGTTCGCCGACGATATCGAATGCCTCGCCGACATCGAGGCGAACTTCTTCATCGCGCGGCGTGTGTTCGAGATTGTCTTCGCCCACGAGAATTTGCGCTTCGCCTTCGGGTTTATAGAGCCGCACTTTTCCGCCCGGCAAGGCGAGACCGAGTCCGTTCTCTTTGCTGTTTTTGAACGAAACCGTGACTTTCACTTTCTTCGCATCGCGCGCGCCGTTGTATGTGAATTCTTTCTTCACCGGCGTGCTCGCTGCGGGAATGAGTTCGACCTGTTTCACTTGCCGATCTTTGAGCGTGGCCGCGCGATTAAGCGTGTAGAGATGATATTCGAAAAATTCCTTTTCTTGAAATTGCGGCTCGGCCACCATAGCCACAGCCATCTCTTGCATGCGATCATAAATTGGCTGCGGTGCTTGCGCACGATTGATTGTGCCTGCCACGAGCAGCAGCTTGGCTTCGGGGAAAGTCGCGCCGCATTGGTTGTCAATCGACACCCAGCCCGTGAGGCTCATGTTGCGATCATCCGCGTCCAACACGCCCACGTATTCCGCGTGCCAACTCATGCCTGTGGTGAGATAAGAAACTTCCACGCGCTGTTTGCTTGCGCCGTTATTCTCAACATTCCAAACCAGAGTCGGTCGCGTAATCAAACCCGCGGGCAGCTTGGGCAAATCCGTCGCGACAATTTCGCTGCTGCTGAGAATTTTAATGCTCCCATCATCACTTTGCAAAACGACATTGCCCATCGAGCTGAGCAATTTGCCGATCACAGGATTGCCTTGCTTCGTGGTCAGGGAAATCTTTTGATCGAGATAGCGCTCTAAAATTTTTTCGGCGCTCACGAGATCGTACTCATAATTTTGTTCGAGCACGCGCACGCCCGTCGGGTTGGAAAGCGATTTGAAATGCACGGAAGTCGGATCGATCTGCGCCGCCACGTCGCGAAATGAAACGAGTCCCGAGGGCTTGGGCAAATCGATCTCGCGCATCTCATGCACGAGCGCGAGGTTGTCATTATAAACCGTGACGCGCACGGCGTTGGGTTGGGCAATAGCGGTTGTGCTCATGAGCATGACGCCCGCGATTAGAATTTTGATCTGCATAACTTGCACACTGTCCTCTGTGAGCGATAGAAGTTTATTCATATACAAAACGGCTTTCCAACGGTTAGAGGTGGACCAACGGATCAAACCTCAATGAAGCTGCTCATTTCATTCGCATCGTTTTTTTCATATGCTCACGGGCTTTGCAACTGAGCACACAAAATTGCAAAGCCCGATAAGGCAGATGCTTAAAAATAAACCGACAAACCAAAATTCACTGCGCTTGCCCTGAAGTTAAAACCATCAACGTTTCTGAACGACTTGCTTGAAACAGAAAAGCCACCTGCACCATCGGCCTGTTCAATCACAGCTTCTCCGCGCGCAGACGAATACCCAAGAAAAGAGGAATATTGCGCCAAGAAGCTTATCTGTGAATTGGCAAACCATTCGACACCGATCACACCGGAAAAGCCGGTGGACCAAATCGTATTCTTATTTATACTGCGTAGAAGTGGCTGTGTATTGCCTTGGGATTCCGTGTTCTTGGAACGAGAGAAATTAACTGAAGGTCCCGTGCCGAAGAAAAATTTGGCGCGACTATCCGAAGAAGGATAAACAATGTACTCACATGCAAAGCCGAGGTTTTGGTTATTTCCATCGCTCTCCGCTTGCGAGCCAAACTCGGATCTGCTTTTCTCGTTTGAAAAGCCACCGCCAAGGTTTAGGCCAAACCGCAGCGCCTTGCTCGGCGAATAATGCCGCTTGAGCGAGAGCGTCGCGCCTTGAAAAGAGGACAGCGTGAAGTTTTGATTGATTTGAAACTGCATGGCCCACGCGCCTTTGGTCATCGCGCTGTTGGCGGCAGGTGCTTCTGGCGTTTGCGCTTTGACTTCTGTGGCAAGAAGCCAAACTGTAAAAGTAAGAGTGAAAAACAAAACCGGCGGCCGATTAAAAAACGAGAAACGTGACATAACGCCTCCACAAACTAAAAATGTTCCACCACGAATGTGAATTAGAAAGCAAGCCCAATTTTCCTGCACGTGGTTTCAAGATAAACAACTCAAGCTATACTTATAGTAAAGCTGAAAAATTTAGCAAAGCTCTCTTTTATCACCGCTCCTGCCCGCTCGACAGCGACAACCCGATCACAAAATTTCTCGGCAAGCCTGGCTCAAGATAAAGCGGCGCGCCGTTCACGACGTCCGGATTGATGAAGGCGGAAGAGGCATACTTCGCGTCGGTCAAATTATAAACGCCGACAAAGCCGCTCAACGAAAGATTCTCGGCGAGGCGCAACGGCTTTTCCAAACCGAGCGTGAGATTGAGCACGTTGTAAGCCGGAATGGAAGTGAGATTCGCGTCATCGACAAAATATTCGCCCACGCCTTGCAGGCTCAATTCCACAAACGCGCTGTGCAATGCGTCCGGCGCGAAACGCAGCGCGGCGTTGTAATACACGTTCGGAATGCCCGCGACTTTGTTGTCGTCATAAACCGCGAAGCGGCCGGCCTTGCCATAATGCACGGAGTCCACGCGATAATTCACGTAACGGCTGTTGAGATACGTGAACGCGGCTTGCACCGAAAGATCGCCTTCGAATTGTGCGTTCACGCCAGCCTCTGCACCAACGCGCCGCGTCTTGCCCGCGGTGAAATAAAAGCGGCCCGCGCGATAGGGCACGATGTCGTCGTTGATGTTGATGAGATACGCGGCCACATCATACGAAAGCCCGCGCAGAAAACTTTGCGAGGAGAAGAGAACCTGCTTCATGCCGAGTTCGAACGTGTTCGAATGAATCGGTTCGAGCAGCGGATTGAGCGCATACACCGTGTCTTGGCCGAACGTGCTCGCGGGGTCGGTTTCATTGCCCGCAGGCACTTCCACGCCGCTGCCCCAATTCGCATACACGCTGTGCATGGGCGTGAGTTGATACGTTGCGCCGATCTTCGGCGTCCAGCGACGAAAAGATTTTTTGCCTTCGAGTCCGGCGTTGATAAAGCTCTCGTTGTGATAGGTCACGTTGTTGTAGCGCAAGCCGAGCACGAGGTTCAAGCTCTGCGAGAGCGACAAGTCTTCCTGCACGAAAGCACCGAAGCTGTTCGCGCCTTCGCGTTTGTTGTCGCGCAATTGACTGCCGCGCTCTTGCGTGGCAGAGAGCGAGTAAAACAGAATCGCGCCGTCTTGATAGGCTTCATCGAGGCCGATTTGAAACGTGCCTTTCATGTTCGAAGTGAAGCCGTGGCCGAAGCGATAGCTCGCGTTGCCGCCGACGTGATAGCGCGTGAAATCGCGGAACGTGCCGCGCTCGGAGCGTTGCAAAAATTTCGGCTCCATGAAAACTTGTCCGGAGAAACCATGCACGTCATCAACTTCGTGATCGAGCGTGACTCCGATGCGGCCCACGCGATTCATGCGGCGCTCTTTGCGCGCAAGATACGTGGCGTTGGCTTGCTGCGGATTCGCTTCATATTGCGCCAACGAGAGCGGGCCGGGAATGAAAAATTTATTGTACGTGCCGATAAGAAACACGCCGAGTCGTGTTTGCGCGGTCGGATGCGAAATGAAATCGACATCAACGAGCGTGCGCTCACTTGCGGAATTTTGTCGCCAGCCGGTGAAGTCGTTGCGCAAGAGTGCGATAGACAATTTCGCGGTGCCGAGTTTCATGCCGCTTTGTAAAACATATTTATTAAAACCAAAGCTGCCTTGCAGCGTGCGCGCGGTGATGAAGTTTGATTCGAATAACGGCGCGGAGCTGATGTTGATCACGCCGCCCGCGGCATTGCCCCAAATTGCGGAAGCGTTCGAGCGAATTACTTCCAAACCTTCGGCAGTCGTGAGGTCAATGAGATCGAATGAGGTGCGGCCATCCGGCTCGGTCGTGGGCATGCCGTCCACGAGCACGCGAATGCCGCGCGAAGTGCCCGCGTTGGAGCGATCACCCGCGCCGCGCGCGCCAAAGCCGCGAATAGTGATGCGAATGTCTTGATTGCCCGAGCGCGTTTGCGCGAGCACACCGGGCACGGCTTGCAACGCTTCTTCCATACCGTAGCCGCGACGAACTTGCAACTCCTCCGCGTTCAGCGTATTGACGGCCATCGGCACTTTGAGAATCGGTTGCGCATAACGCAAAGCCGTAACCGTGACGGGCGCAACATAATAACGAACGGAATCACTGACAGCGATGGAATCGGGCGCGGGGCTTTGCGCGGTGGCGAGAGCAGAGAAAGCAAATGCGGCGAGCGCTAAAAACAAAACGAGGCGCGTGGTTGCGTGAAAAAATTTTGGATGACGACGCATTGCTCCTCCGATGGTGCGAGGCTCTTTTTTGTTTTGATGAAGAAGCGCGTCCTCGAATTGTCATTCTGGAAGAACCTTCCCTCGTGCTCGGTACAAATCCCAAAACAAGTTGTGTCGCAAGCGCTAGGGAAGTTTCTTACAGAATGACATTGAAGAAGAGTCGCTCATAAAATAAAACCTCGGCGCAGCCGAGGTTGGAGCACAAATAAAATTTCACCACGTGCGGAACACGGTATAATCGACGCTCGCTTTACCGTTGGCCGGAACCGCGACGCGCCACTCTGCGGTGCTCGCGTCTTTCTTCGCGGATTCGAGCGATTGTTGGCGAATGGTCCAATCGCCGCCGAAGTGTTCGACGACTTTCACGGTGACGGCTTCGCTCTTGTGATTGCGAATTTCGATCTTCACTTGCTCTTCGTTGGAGCGATCGCCCATCTGACGAAAGCTCACGCGCGTGCGCTCGCCGACAATGTCGAACGCATCGCCGACATTGAGGCGAATCTCTTCATCGCGCGGCGTGTGCTCGAGGTTGTCTTCGCCCACGAGAATTTGCGCCGTGCCTTCGGGTTTATAAAGCCGCACTTTACCGCCGGGCAATGCCATGCCGAGGCCGTTCGTCTTGCTGTTTTTGAAACTGATCGTGACTTTCACTTTCTTTGCGTCGCGGCTGCTGTCATACACATAATCTTTTTGCACCGCGGTCTTACTCGCGGGCAGAAGCTCGATCTGTTTCACTTGACGATCTTTGAGTGTGCAAGGGCGCGGCAGCGTGTAGAGATGATATTCAAAAAATTCTTTCTCTTCGAAAGAGCCGGCCGCGGCCATTTCCATTGCTTGCCGAGCGCCTTTATACATGCGCTGCGGCGGTTGCGCGCGATTGATGGAGCCCGCCACGAGCAACAACTGCGCGTCGGGAAACGTCGCGCCGGATTGATTATCGAGCGAGACCCAGCCGGTGAGTTCGAGATTTTTATCCGTCGCATCAAGCACGCCGACGTATTCCGTATGCCAACGCATACCGCCGGTGAGATAAGAAACTTCGACTTTCTGCTTGGCCGGACCATTGTTCTCAACATGCCAAACGAGAGTCGGCCGCGTGATCAAGCCCTCGGGAAGCTTCGGAAGGTCGGTGGCGACGATCTCACTCGCGCTTAAAATTTTGATCGCGCCGTCATCCGTTTGCAAAACAACGTTGCCCAACGAGGTCAGCAGCTTGCCGGTGATCGTGTTGCCCTGCTTCGTGACGAGCGAAATTTTTTGATCCACATAACGTGCGAGAATTTTCTCCGCGCTCACGAGATCGTACTCATAATTCTGTTCGAGCACGCGCACGGCAGTGGCGTTCGAGAGCGATTTGAAATGCACGGAAGTGGGATCGATCTGCGCGGCCACGTCACGAAACGAGCAAATGCCCGAGGGCTTGGGCAAATCAATCTCGCGCATCTCATGCACGAGCGCGAGGTTGTCGTTATAGACGGTGACGCGGACTTGAGAGTTTTGGGCATTCACGGCAGTCACACTCATAAAAAAAGTGAAAATGGCGGAACACGCGATGAAACTGCGTTGCATCATGCGACAATGCTCCTTTCCTGTTTGCTTCCCTCAACATTGCCATTCCGGAGAAATCTTCTTATGCGTTGGGAAAGGAGCTGCTTCGGGCGTTGCACCAAGCTTTGAGAAAGATCCCTGCGGAATGACAGGTATTGGAGGATAGCGAGAATCAGACGAATAGATTATCACTCACTGAGATGGCGCAAACTACTCACCAAGCGTTGCAAATTGCTCTCGAATTCGGACTTCTTTTGCCGCTCACGCTCCACGACCTCTTTCGGCGCCTTGCCGATGAAGTCTTGGTTGTATAAGCGTTGATTGAGTCCTTCGAGCAGTTTCTCCAAACGCGTTTGTTCTTTGCGCAAGCGCTCGCGCTCGACTTCAACGTCGATCAACCCCGCGAGCGGCACATAGACTTCAAAGCTTTTCACCACGGCTGTGGCCGCCAATTTCGGGCGCTCCGCTGCGCGCGTATAAGTCAATTGCTTCACCCGCGCCAATTGTGCGAAATAGCCTTCATGCTGCGTGATGATCGCCGGGTCTTGGCCGTTGCCCCCCGTGATGAGCACGTCCGCGGTTTTGCTGACAGGCACATTCATTTCGCCGCGAATATTGCGCACGGCCACGATTAAATCTTGCAACAAGCTAAAATCGTTCGCGTCATTGGTGCTCTCAAACTCCGCGAGCGGCTCCGGCCACGATGCGAGCATGATGCTCTCCGCTTCGTCGCGGCCAAGCTCCTGCCAAACATGTTCGGCAATAAACGGCGCAATGGGATGAAGCAGCTTCATCGTATGCTTCATCACAAACAACGCCACACTCAAAGCCAAGCGCTTCGCGGATTGATCTTCGCCGTTGAGCCGCGCTTTGGTCAATTCCAGATACCAATCGCAGAACTCCTTCCAGAAAAAATTATAGAGCGCATCCATCGCCTCGTGAAAATGAAATTGCTCGAGAGCCGCCGTGATCTTGCGGATCGCGTAATTGAGACGGCCAAGAACCCAGCGATCGACCAATTCCAAATTGCTGCGCATGCCATGAATGTTCGCAAGCGTGGCATTGGCAATATCCGCCTTATTGAAATGCAACGCCAGGAAGCGGAACGAATTCCAAATCTTGTTGGTGAAGTTGCGGCCCTGCTCGAAATCTCCTTCTTTGAGCTTGATATCCGCGCCTTCGCTGCTGAGCATGACAAGCGAGATGCGCACGGCATCGGCGGAATATTTATCCACCATCGGCAACGGGTCGATGCCGTTGCCGAGCGACTTGCTCATCTTGCGGCCCTGCACGTCACGCACCGTGCCGTTGAGATAAACGTCGCGGAAAGGCAAATCGCCCATGAACTCATAACCCGCCATGACCATGCGCGCCACCCAGAAGAAAATAATTTCGGGCGCAGTAATCAACGTATCGCCCGGATAGAAACGCTGCAACTCCGGCGTTTGCTCCGGCCATCCGAAGGTAGAAAATGGCCAAAGCCACGAGCTGAACCATGTGTCAAGCACATCGGGATCGCGCTCCCAATTTTCGGGGTCACTTGGTCCGGTGATCGAGCAATGCATTTCGCCCGTGGTTTTATGATACCACACCGGAATTTGATGACCCCACCACAACTGCCGAGAGATGCACCAGTCACGAATGTTTTCGAGCCAGTGTGTATAAACTTTCGTCCAGCGTTCGGGATGAAATTTCAATTTGCCCTCTTGCGCTGCTTGGAGCGCGGGTCCGGCAAGGGGCTTCATATTCACAAACCATTGGTTGGAGAGATAAGGCTCAACCACCGTATCACAACGATAGCAACGCCCCACGGCATGCCGGTGCGCTTCGATACGCTCGAGCAAGCCTTCACGCTCCAATTGCGCGAGCACTTGTTTGCGCGCTTCGAACCGGTCGAGGCCTTCATACGGCCCGGCATGCTGATTCATCGTCGCGTTCTCGTGCATCACATTAATCGGCTCAAGGCTGTGCCGTTGTCCCAAAAGAAAATCATTCGGATCGTGCGCCGGCGTGATCTTCACCGCACCCGTGCCGAAATTTTGATCCACCATCTCGTCGGCAAGAATTGGAATCTTGCGATTCATGATCGGCAGCACCACGGTTTTGCCGACGAGCTTCCCATAACGCTTGTCTTCAGGATGCACTGCCACCGCCACGTCGCCCAGCATAGTCTCGGGCCGCGTGGTGGCCACGATGATGAACTTTTTGCTGCGAAAGATTGGATACTTGATGTAGTAAAGCTTGCCTTCCGTTTCCTGCTTTTCGGCTTCTTCATCGGCGAGAGCAGTGAGACAACGCGGGCACCAATTGATGATGTATTTGCCGCGATAGATCAGGCCTTTGTGATACATGCGCACGAAGACTTCGAGCACGGCGCGCGACAAACCTTCATCCATGGTAAAGCGCGTGCGCTCCCAATCGCAGGCGCAGCCGATCTTTTGCAATTGTTGAATGATGATGGAGCCGTACTTCTCTTTCCATTGCCATACGCGGCGCACAAACTCTTCGCGGCCGAGATCGTGGCGCGTCTTCTTCTCTTCTTTCCACAGCGCTTTCTCCACGACGTTTTGCGTGGCGATGCCCGCGTGATCCGTGCCCGGCATCCATTCGGTTTCGTAGCCGCGTGTTTTGTAGAAGCGAATGAGAATGTCTTGCAGAGTATTGTTGTACGCATGGCCCATGTGCAACTGCGAAGTGACATTGGGCGGAGGAATGACAATGGTGTAAGGTCGTTTCGCGGAGTTGGCGTTCGCGTGGAAAAGCTTCTTATCAAGCCAGAATTGATAAATGCGATCTTCAATCTCTTTGGGGTTGTAGATCTTCTCCAAATTAGAACGGCTGGCTTCCGTGGAATGTTCAGACATCTTGCGGTTCCCTAGTAAAAACTTCATTGCTATAACAGTGAAAACTGAACGCAAAATATAGGCAATTAGTCAAGGTAAGTCAACGAATTTGTCGGTGAGGAAGAGCGCTCAAAGGCAAGCGAAGCAGAGGGGAGGTACAAATAAAAAGCGCGCGGTCGGTGACATTTACGACAACCCGGTTCAAACTTATGAGACTGGGGGGGGATCTCATAGTTTGTATCGCAAAGCACCGACGTGCGCGCTATTTTTTTCATTTGAAGCGAGCGTAATATATACCAACATGCTTGGAAAGTCAAGCGATATTTTAGCTTTTTTGAGTCATGAAGTTCATGTTCTGCGTGAGCAACAAAAAATTTCCCGCCTCTCTTCCCAAGACGCGGAACTTGTTTCGGTCATACGCATCTTGCAATTCATCGCGCAATCAGCTCATGGCACAATTTGCCTTCGCCTCATTTTTTAAGAGGGAACGCGCAATGCCGTAAGCCATACCTGCCCACAGAATGCCCACGATCGGATCAAGCGCATGATGATAGCCAAGATAGACAGTCGCGAGCGCCACGCCAAATGCGAGCGGAAGCATCACGTAACTTAGCCTGCGATTATATCGCCAAGTGGCGAGCGACCACGCCATGGCGCCGGAGACGTGCGTAGAGGGGAAACATCCGCCGCTGATTGCGCCCTCGGATTGAAAATATTTCGTCAAGCTCGCAATAAAATAGCCCGAGTAGTCTGCCGTACGGAGCGCTTCCAATTCTGGAATCATGCGCGGGCACAACGAGGGAAAAGCATAAAACAAAACGAAGTTGCCGACATAAGAGAGCGTGACGATGCCAAACACGGCAAGTGTTTCTTCCCTCTTGCCCCTTAGAAAAAGCGGCAGCGTGGCGAGCGGCGCAAAAGAATAATAGGAAACGTAAAAGAAATTCATCAACTCATCCAATCCCGGCGAATAGAGGCGTTGTATCCACACCGTGGGATGCGCGCCGAACAGCCATGCGTCCATTTCGATCAATGCTTCCATCGCCCAATACGAGCCGCTAAACATGCGATTCATGTGATTCATTTCAAAGTAGCCGTAAAAAATCGTCGCGAGCGGGTAGAAGGTGCGCAGAAACCAGAGCGCCCGATTGCCCGGATGCCGCTCGCCGGCACGGACGATTTCGATGCCGCCGAATACAAAAGCGAGATGAATGAAGACGTCCTTCGGCCAATTCGGAACATGGTGATGAAAAAAGGGAAGCAGCACGGCGAGCGCAGCCATATAGCCGATGGCAAGAAAGTCCGCCAGTCGCCAACGAACAGAGCCATACCGTTGCTGCCAGATTTTTTTAAGCACAGGCCTTTCCTTTTAAAAAGGTTTGCTTGAACATGAACAATACGCATGAGAGAGATTTGCACAGATTTTTTTTGAAAAACTGCATGCAGCCTTTAAAGCTACTTCATCGTGTTTCGTGGCGTTTGTCCAATTGCGCTCGCCGGTTTTCACTTTCAGCGCAATAGAAAATCCGAACCAGTGCTTCTCATGTGGAGTGAAAGGAAGGGAATAAACAAAAAGAATCTTCGAAATGCTAATGCTATTCGTGCTCCAAGCAAACGAGGGGATTGGTCGTGAGGTATGGGAGGAGAGTGAGAAGAAAAAATGCGCGACGCACTTTGAAAGTGCGTCGCATCTCCAGATCAATTTTCTGCGTGGGTATTCCAAACCTTCAACAAAATGGGCTCGCCAACCGCCGGTGTATTTTCACGCGGCTCGATAATTTTGATGATGGCATGGCGCTGGCGCACTTCGAAAGCTTCGGCAACACCATAAGAGCGGCCGGTTTCATTCTCCGGCAAAGCTTGGAAGAGCTCCAATTTCATGCCTTGCGTGAGGCCTTGATTTTCGCCCAAAGTGATAATCCAGTAATTCGGGCGAAGTTCCACCACGCTGGCCTTAAAGAAAGTGACGGTTTGATTGCCGATACGCTTGCCCGGTGCAAACTTCGGCGCCGGCTGTTTCTTCAGCGGCTTGATCTTTTGCGAGCCGATGACCGGGCTCGGCAGCGGCGCATACGAGGGCGGGCGGAAGCGCAGCAAGAACGCGAAGCGATGCGTCGCGGATTGGTCGATGGGATCTTTCGAGAAACCGTAATCCAATTCCAGCGTGTTGTTCACCGCGGCGATGTTGATGAGTGAAGCGCCGAGCGTGATGCTGCCGTTGTCGTTGCCCGCGCGCAGATTGAGATACTCGCTCATCAACACTTCCCAGCCCACGTGCCACTTGCCCTTTTGCGAATTGATGAACTCATAATCCGCGGCAAAGTTGACCATATTGAGCGGCTTGAACAGCGCGCCCAAACGCGCGATGGTGGGGAACTTGCTCTCCGTTTGCGCGGTGGTGTTCCATTTCAGCTTCGCGCCCATGTTCTGCACGCTCGCTCCAAAAGCCACGCGCGCCGAAGGCATCACGCGCGCGCCGAAATCGAAACCCATACCCGAGGCGCTGCTGCCTGCGAGACTATGGAACAGGGTTTTCACGTTGCCACCTAGCGCAAACATCGGCGATAACTGTTTGCCGTAGGAAAACAACAAGGCATTTTCGCTGTTGGAAAATTCGCCGATGGCGTTGCCCGCTTGATTGTACGCGGTGAGATTGCCGACGTTGAAATTGATCCAACTCACGCCGAAGGTGCCGACGCTGCCGAGCGGATACGCGCCCGCGGCGTAGTTATATTGCCGATCCAGCGAGAGCAGCGAATACATGCCGCCAATTTCCGGCACGCTCATCACGCCCAGACCGGCCGGGTTCCAATACCCGGCGCTCACGTCGTTTGCCACGGCCACAAATGCTCCACCCGTGCCCATGCCGCGCACGCCGGCGCCGATGCGCAAATACGCACCGGGCAAACCGCCGTCCTGCGCGAACGAGCTCTCTAGCAACATCGGACGAGCGATGATAGCTAAAGTCAGCAGCCCAAGAGAGATTCTTTTTTGCATGTTCGTTTCCTCTTTGGGGGCGGCAATGTCGTTTCGCAATCCTTCTTCGCATTGTCATTCTGTAGGAATCTTCCCTCGGGCTCGCGACACGCTCCAGTTTAAGCAGCGTGCCGAGTGCTAGGGAGGGTTCTTCCAGATGACAATTTGGGCAAAGGCGCGCAGTAACCTCGCCGCTTGTGTTACCGCAGCACCGCAATTTTGCCGGTGATGCGTTCTTGACTGCTGGTGGTGATAACGTAGAAGTAAATCCCGTTCGCTACCATTTCGCCGCGTCCGTTGCGGCCATCCCAACTCACAATAATCTCGCCGGTTCTGCCCACTCCGCCTGGATTCTCCACCTCATGGACCACGTCGCCCGCGGCGTCCATAATCTTGAGCGTGGCCTCGCTCGCAGATTCAAACACGAAACGAATCTGCACCGTTTCCAAACTCGGATTAAAAGGCGCGGGATACGCAAAACTCTTTTGCTCGAGAAGCGCGGCATAGTCTTGCGCGAGCATGTCGGCTTGCACGTTGTTGTAGCTGCGCGAAGCTGGCGCGAAGGAATAGCCGCCCTTCACCGGACGCACTTCGCCGCTGAATCCCGGATTGACCGAGCCTTGATAAAAGCCCGTCGCATCCGTCATGGGATTATCCGGCAAGCCTTCCAGCAACACGCCGCTCACGCCCACGCCCTCCGCCGTGCGAATAAAACCGGAGATGAGAAACTTCGCCGCGCCTTGCGCGCGCACCGTAAAAGCATTGTTCAACACCGCGATGCCGCCGCCCGGCGCCGCATTCGTCACCGCCACGTTGCGCAAGCCCAGCGCCGCGAGCGAGTCGATCTTGATCGTCGCCGTGAGTTGCGCCTGGCTCTGCACCGTGATCGCCAAGACCGTGATGCCGCTGCCGAAATCCACACTGCTGATGCCGCTGAAGAAATTCGTGCCCGTGAGCGTGACGTTGAGCGTCTCGTTGCGTTTGCCGCTCGTGGGCAAAAGCGTTGCCAGCGTCGGCGCGCCCGTGGTGACCGTGAAGCTGTTGGGCAACACCGCACTGCCGCTGCCCGGACCGCTGTTGCTCACGCTCACATCGCGCGCGCCCGTGGTGGCGCTCGCGCTGATGGTGATATTCGCCGTGAGTTGTGTGCTGCTGTTGACCGTGGTGCTGTTGATCGTGATGTCGTTGCCGAAGCTCACGCTCGTCAATCCGCCCAGGAAGTTCGTGCCCGTGAGCACCACGTCGAGCGTTTGCAAACGATTGCCGCTTGCGGGCGCAACGTTCGTCAATGTCGGCGGAACGCCGCCGATGATGAAACCATTCACCAGCGTGCCCGTGCCGCCGCCCGGCGGAGGATTCGTCACGCTCACATCGCGCGGTCCGAGCACGGCCTTCGCAGCAATCGTGATATTCGCCGTGAGTTGCGTCGCGCTGGTGATCACGAGCGTGTTGATCGTCACTTCGTTGCCGAGGTTGAGCGTCGTGGCATTCGGAATAAAATTGCTGCCTGCCACCATCACGTCCAGCGTTTGGCCGCGCATGGCATTCGCCGGCGTAATGCTCGTCACGCTCGGAATCGAAGTGCCGACATTGAACGCGTTGGGCAAAGTTGCCGTGCCGCCGCCCGGACCGGAGTTCGTCACGCTCACGTCGCGCGGGCCAAGCGCTGCGTTCGCGCCGATGGTGATATTCACCGTCATCTGCGTGCTGCTCACCACGGTGGTCGAATTGATCGTGATATCCGCGCCCAAATTCACGCTCGTCAATCCGCTCGAAAAATTCGAGCCGGTCAACGTGAGCGTCAACGTTTGGCCGCGATTGCCGGCCGCGGGTTGCACGCTCAACAAGCCCGGCAACGAAATCCCAACCGTGAAGGCATTGGTCAAAGTTGCCGTGCCGCCGTTCGGACCGCTGTTGGTGACGCTCACATCGCGCACTCCGAGCACCGCGTTCGCGCTGATGGTGACGTTCGCCGTGAGTTGCGTGCTGCTCGTCACCGTCACGGAGTTGACCGTGATGTCATTGCCCAAACTCGCGGTGGTGATGCCGCTCACAAAGTTCGAGCCGGTGAAAATCACGTCGAGCACCTGGCCGCGATTGCCGCTGGTGGGCGCAATGCTCAACAGCGCCGGCAGGCCGCTGGTGATCGTGAACGCATTCGGCAAAATGATCGTGCCGCCGTTCGGCCCGGGGTTCGTGACGCTCACGTCGCGCGCGCCCAAGCTCGCATTCGCGGCGATGGAGATATTTGCCGTGATTTGCGTGGCGCTGTTGAACGTGACGGAGTTCACGGTCACGTCGTTGCCGAAGTCAACCGTGGTGTTGTTCGTCGCGAACGCCGGTCCGCTGAACACGACCTCCAGCGTTTGCCCGCGCGCCCCGCTGCTCGGCGTCACCACGATGCCCTGCGTTATCGGATTGACGATGAACGCGTTCTCCAAACTCGCGGTGCCGCCCGGCGTCGTGACGCTCACCTCGCGCGCGCCGAGATTCGCATTCAACGCGATCAACACGCCGGCCGTGAGCTGCGCCGCGTTATTCACCGTCACACTGTTCACGGTAATGCCCTCGCCCAGGCTCACGCTCGTTGCGCCGCTCACAAAATTGGACCCGTTGAAAATCACGTTGAGCGCTTGTCCGCGATTGCCGCTCTGCGGCGCAATGCTCGCCAGCGTCGGTTGTGACACGCCCACGGTGAAGCCGTTCGGCAAAGTCGCAGTGCCGCCGCTCGGGCCGCTGTTGGTCACGCTCACCTCGCGCGCGCCCAGCGCCGCGTTTTGGGTGATAAAAATATTCGCGGTGATTTGCGTCGCGCTGATCACGTTGATGAAGTTGATCGTAATGCCCTCGCCGAAGCTCACGCTCGAAACCCCCGCGGAGAAATTCGATCCGAGCATTTGCACTTCCAACGTCTGCCCGCGATTGCCGCTCGTCGGGTTGAGGCTCACCAACGTCGGCGCAATCCCGATCACGCTGAAGGCGTTCGGCAAGGTTGCCGTGCCGCCGCCTGCGCCCGGATTCGTCACGCTCACGTCGCGGCTGCCGAAGGCCGCGTTCGCCGCAATCGTGATATTCGCCGTGAGCTGCGTGCCGCTCGTCACGGTGACGTTATTCACCGTCACGTCATTGCCAAAACTTGCCGTCGTCACGTTTGCCGTGAAGTTCGTGCCGCTCAAAATCACGTCGAGCGATTGGCCTCGTGTGCCCACGTTGGGCGCAACGTTCGTCAATGTCGGTTGTGATACGCCGACCGTGAACGCATTGCGCAACGTTACCGTGCCGCCGCCCGCGGAGGGATTCGTCGCCGAAACGTCGCGACTGCCCACCGCGGCATTCGGCGCAATCGTGATATTCGCAATCATCTGCGAGAAGCTGATCACATTGAGCGCGTTGATCGTGATGCCTTCGCCAAAATTCACGGTCGTGAGATTTGCCGCGAAGTTCGCGCCGTTGAGCGTCACTTCCAATGTCTGCCCGAGATTGCCAAACGCCGGACTGAGGCTCGTCAATATCGGAATCGCCACGCCCACCGTGAATGCAGACTCCATAGTTGCGGTGCCGCCGCCCGGCGCGGGATTGCTCACGCTCACATTGCGGCTGCCCAACACCGCATTCACCGCGATGGTGACGTTCGCCGTGAGTTGCGCGCTGCTGTTCACGATGATCGAGTTGATGGTGATGTCATTGCCCAAGCTCACCGTGGTCAAGCCCGCGGCGAAGTTGCTGCCCGTGAGCACCACATCCTGCGTTTGCCCGCGATTGCCGCTCGTGGGCGAAATGTTCGTGAGCGTCGGCGCGCCGATGCCGACCGTGAAGGCATTCGGCAACGTCGCCGTGCCCCCGCCCGGCGCAGCATTGGTCACGCTCACGTCGCGGCTGCCGAGCACCGCGTTCGGCGCTATCGAAATGTTCGCGCTGAGTTCCGTTGCGCTCGTCACGCTCACGCTGTTGATCGTGATGTCAAAACCAAAACTCACCGTGGTGACATTGCTCACGAAGTTCGTGCCCGTCATCGTCACGTTCAAAGTTTGGCCGCGAATGCCGCTTTGCGGGGTCAGGCTCGTCAATGTCGGGATCGACACGCCGACCGTGAAGGCATTGGGCAAAATCGCCGTGCCGCCGCCCGGCGTGGGATTCGTGACGGCCACGTCGCGCACACCCAAAACGGCATTCGCGCCAACAGAGATATTCACCGTCATTTGCGTGAGACTGTTCACGCTCACATTGTTGACCATGATGTCATTGCCAAAGCTCACGGTCGTGAAGCCCGGCGCAAAATTGTTTCCGCTTAAAGTCACGTCCAAATTTTGGCCGCGATTGGCAAAGGCCGGATTGACACTCGCCAAACTCGGCAGCGCATGGCCGATGGTAAACGCATTCGGCAAAGTCGCTGTGCCGCCGCCCGCGCCCGTGTTGGTCACGCTCACGTCGCGCGCGCCCAGCGCCGCATTCGCGCCGATGGCAATGTTCGCCGTGAGTTGCGTCGAGCTATTGATGATCGTCGTGTTGACCGTCACGTCATTGCCCAGACTCACGCTTGTGATGCCCGCAGTGAAATTGCTGCCCGTGAACACCACATCCAGCGTTTGCGCGCGATTGCCGCTTGCGGGCGATATGCTCGTCAACGTCGGAATCGCCACGCCCACGGTAAAGGCGCCCGGCAAGGTTGCCGTGCCGCCGCCCTGGCCGCTATTGGTCACGCTCACGTCGCGCGTGCCGAGCGTCGCATTCGCCGCGATGGTGATATTCGCCGTGATTTGCGTGGCGCTATTAATCGTCGTGCTGTTGATCGTAATCTCATTGCCAAAACTCACGCTCGAAATTCCCGTGGAAAAGTTCGAGCCGGTGAGTGTCACGTTCAACGTTTGGCCGCGATTGCCGTTCGTCGGATTGATGCTCGTCAACGTCGGAATCGCAGAGCCGACCGTGAACGCATTCGGCAAAGTGGCCGTGCCGCCGCCCGGCGGAGGATTGCTCACGCTCACATTGCGCGGCCCGAGCACGGCGTTCGCCGCAATCGTAATGTTCGCCGTCATCTGCGTGCCGTTGTTGAACGCCACGGAGTTGATCGTGATGTCATTGCCCAAATTGATCGTGGTCAAACCGTTCGCGAAGTTCGTGCCCGTGAGCACCACATTGAACGTTTCCCCGCGATTGCCGCCTTGCGGCGCGATGCTCAACAACGTCGGCACGGCGCCGCCCACGGTGAAAGCATTGAGCAACGTGGCTGTGCCGCCGCCCGGCGCCGTGTTCGTCACGCTCACTTCGCGCACGCCCAACGCCGCGTTCGCGCCGATGGAAATATTCGTCGTGAGTTGCGTCGCGCTGTTCACGTTCACGCTATTCACTTGAATGTCATCGCCGAAATTCACCGTCGTCGTGCCCGCGGAAAAATTCGAGCCGGCCATGACCACATTCAACGTTTGGCTGCGATTGCCCGAGTTCGGCGTGAGGCTCGTCAACGTCGGAATCGCAATGCCCACCGTAAACGCGCTCGGCAAAGTTGCCGTGCCGCCGCCCGGCCCCACGTTCGTCACGCTCACGTCGCGCGTGCCCAAAGCCGCGTTCGCCGCAATCGTGAGATTCGCGGTGAGCTGCGTGCTGCTATTCACCGTCACCGCATTCACGGTCACGTCGCTGCCCAGGCTCACCGTGGTCACGCCCGCGCTGAAATTTGTTCCGTTAAAAATCACGTCCAATGTTTGGCCGCGATTGCCGCTGTTCGGCGCAATGCTCGTCAACGTCGGCCCAATCACGTTGATGGTGAAGCCGTTCGTCAATGTCGCGGTGCCGCCGCCCGGACCCGGATTGCTCACGCTCACATCGCGCGGCCCAATCGCCGCGCCGTTGCCAATGGTGATGTTCGCCGCGATCTCCGTCGTGCTGTTGAAGTTGATCGCATTGAACGTCACGTCATTGCCCAAATCCATCGTGGTGACGCCCACGATAAAATTCGAGCCTGTCAAAATCACATCCAACGTTTGGCCGCGCAATGCCTGGGCGGGCGTAATGCTCGCCAATGTGGGAATCGCAATGCCGACCGTGAACGCATTCGTCAGCGTCGCCGTGCCGCCGCCAGGATTGGGATTGGCGACGGACACGTCGCGCACGCCGAGTGCCGCATTCGCCGCGAGGGTGATATTCGCAGTGAGCTGCGTCGCGCTGTTGACCGTCACGGAATTTACGGTGATGCCGCTGCCGAAATCCGCGCTGGTCACGCCGCCCGTAAAGTTGCTGCCGAGCATCACCACGTTCAGCGTTTGACCGCGATTGCCGAAGGTGGGAGAAATACTCGTCAACGTTGGAATCGCCACGCCAACGGTGAATCCATTCTCCAAGGTTGCGGTTCCACCAAGAGGCCCAGGATTGCTGACGGTCACGTTGCGCGCGCCGAGCGCCGCATTCACCGCTATGGTGAGGTTGGCCGTCATTTGGGTGGAGCTGGTGAAGGTGATCGAGTTGACGTTGATGTTGTTGCCGAAGCTCACCGTGGTTTGCCCGTTGATGAAGTTCGTGCCGAACAACGTCACTTCCAAAGTCTGCAAACGATTGCCGGTATTGGGAACGAGACTCGTGAGCGTCGGCGCCGGAATGCCGACCGTGAAAACATTTTCCAACGTCGCCGTGCCGCCGCCCGGAGCGGAGTTGGTCACGCTCACATTGCGCGGCCCGGTCGCGGCGTTTGCCGCAATGGTAATATCAACCGTCATTTGGCCGGAGCTGTTGACGGTCGTGGAATTAATCGTAATGTCGTTGCCGAAATTCGCCGTGCTCACGCCGTTGATAAAATTGTTGCCGCTCAAAACCACTTGCAGCGTTTGGCCGATGCTGCCCAACGCGGGCGCAACATTCGTAAGCTGCGGCGTCGGATTCGTGACGGTGAATGCGCCCGCCAATGTCGAAGAACCACCGTCCGGCGGAGGATTCGTCACGGTCACGTCGCGCGCGCCGAGCACGGCGTTCGGGTTGATCGTGATATTCGCCGTGAGTTGCGCGAGGCTTGTCACGTTCACGCTATTGACGACGATGTCATTGCCAAATGAAACCGTGGTCACATTGCTCATGAAATTCGAGCCGTTGAGCACCACGTCGAGCGTTTGGAAACGCGTCCCGCTCTGCGGCGCAATACTCGTCAACACCGGCGAAGACACGCCCACGGTGAAGCCGTTCGAGAACGTTGCCGTGCCGCCGCCCGGAACTGCATTCGTCACCAACACACTGCGTGGCCCCACTGCGGCGTTCAAGCCGATGGTGATATTCGCCGTGAGTTGCGTCGCGCTATTGATGGTCGTCGTGTTGATCGTAATGTCATTACCCAAACTCACGCTCGTCACGCCCTCGATGAAGTTGCTGCCGTTCACGAGCACGTCGAGCGTTTGCTGGCGATTGCCCGCGTTCGGCGAAACACTCGTGATCGCAGGCACGGGATTGTTCACGATAAAGCCGTTGGCCAGTGTCGCGCTGCCGCCGCCCGGCGCCGGATTCATCACGATCACATCGCGCGCGCCGAGCGCCGCGTTCACAGCAATAGTGAGATTCGCGGTGAGTTGCGTGGCGCTGTTCACGTTCACGCTATTCACCGTAATGTCGCCGCCGAAATCAACGCTCGTCACGCCGCTGATAAACTGCGTGCCGGTCAAAACCACATTCAGCGTTTGCAAACGCGCGCCGACATTGGGCGAAACCGTCGTGAGCGTCGGTGCATTATAACCCACCGTGAACGCTCCGGCGAGCGTGCTCGTGCCGCCGCCCGGCGCTGCGTTCGTCAGACTCACGTCGCGAGTTCCGATGATGGCGTTCGCGCTGATCGTGAGATTCGCGCTGAGTTGCGTCGTGCTGATCACGGTCGTGTTGTTGATCGTGATGTCATTGCCCATGCTCAAAGTCGTCAAGCCGGCAATGAAGCCTTCGCCGTTCAACACCACATTCAAAGTTTGATTTTGCAAACCGCTCGTCGGCGCAATGCTCGTGAGCACCGGCGCGGGGTTCGCAATCGTAAAGCCGTTGATGAACGTCACGCTGCCGCCGCCCGGCGCGGGATTCGTCACCACAATGTTGCGCGTGCCCAGCGCTGCGTTGTCTGCAATCGAGATATTCACCGACATCTGCTGCGGCGTGTTGACGAGCACACTATTCACCGTGATGCCGCTGCCGAACACAACTGTGGTTCCGCCGGTGATAAAGTTTTCGCCGTCAAGCAACACGTCCAGCGTTTGGCCGCGACTGCCGTTGTTCGGCGTCACGTTCGTCAAAGCCGGAGTCGGATTCGTTACGGTGAAGCCGTTGTTCAACGTTGCGGTCGCGCCGCCCGGCTCGGGATTCGTCACCGACACACTGCGCGCGCCCAGCGTCGCAAGCGGGGTGATCGTGATATTCGCGGTGAGTTGCGACGCGCTATTCACGGTCGTGTTGTTGATCGTGATGCCTTCGCCAAAATTCGCCGTGGTCACACCCGCGATGAAGTTCGAACCCGTGAGCAAAACGTCGAGCGTTTGATAACGGCTGCCCAACGGCGGATTCACTTGCGTCAATGTCGGCGCATTCAAACCAACCGTGAAGCCGCTCGTGAGCGTCGCATTGCCGCCGCCCGGAGCAATGTTCGTCACGACCACATCGCGCGCGCCCGTGGTAGCATTCGCCGCAATCGAGACATTCGCCGTGAGCTGCGTCGCGCTATTCACCGTCGTCGTGTTGATCGTAATGCCCTCGCCCAAACTCACGCTTGACACGCCTGCGATAAAATTATCGCCGGTCAAAATCACGTTCAGCGTTTGGCCTTGCAAGCCGAGCGTCGGATTCACGCTCGTCAAAACCGGCGCAGGATTGTTGATGGTAAAGCCGTCGGTCAACACCGCGCTCCCGCCCTGCACGTTGGTCACAATCACATCGCGCAAGCCCAACGTGGCATTCACGGCGATGCTGATGTTCGCCGTGAGTTGCGTCGCGGAGTTGATCGTTGTGGTGTTGATCGTCACGTCATTGCCAAAGCTCACGCTCGTCACGCCGTCGATAAAATTCTCGCCGGTCAAAACCACATCGAGCGTTTGCAAACGATTGCCGCTGGTTGGATTCACGCTTGTAAGCACGGGCGCGGGATTATTCACCGTGAAGCGCGCATTCAACGTCGCGCCGCCGCCGCCCGGCTCGGGATTCGTCACCGTGATGTCGCGGCTACCGAGAACCGCATTGCCCGCAATCGTGATATTCGCCGTAAGCTGCGTGGCGGAATTGACCGTCGTCGAGTTGACCGCAATGTCATTTCCAAACGTCACGCTCGTCGCGCCTTGAATAAAATTCGAGCCGGTGAGCACAACGTCGAGCGTTTGCAAGCGATTGCCAACGTTCGGCGTCGCGTTCGTGAGCGTGATCGTCGGAAAGCCCACCGTGAGCGCACTCGTCAAAGTTGCCGTGCCGCCGCCCGGCGTGGCATTCGTCACACTCACGTCACGCAGCCCCAATGCTGCGTTCGCGCCCACGGTGATATTCACCGTAAGCTGCGTGAGCGAGTTTGCCGTGGTGGAATTGATCGTGATGTCGTTGCCGAGATTCGCGCTCGTCGCATCTTGATAAAAATGGCTGCCCGTGAAAACCACATCCACGGTCTGTCCGCGACTCACAAATGCCGGCGCAATGCTCGCGAGTGTGGGCGTTGCGTTCGTCACCGTGAAGTTGTTCACGAGCGTGGCTGCACCTCCGCCCGGAGCCGCGTTCGTCACCACGACATTGCGCAAGCCCGTGGCCGCGCTCGGCGTGATCGTGAGATTCGCCGTGAGTTGCGTCGCGGAATTGATCGTGGTCGTGTTGATGGTGATGCCGTTGCCGAAATCCACACTCGTGAGGCCGTCGATAAAATTGTTGCCGGTCACGATCACCTCGAGCGTGGTTTCGCGCTCGCCTGTGCTCGGAGCAACGCTGGTCAACACCGGCGCGGGATTCGTGATCGTAAAGCTATTCGCCAAAGTCGCCGTACCGCCCGCGGGCGCAGGATTCGTCACGCTCACGTTGCGCGAACCGAGCGCAGCGTTCGCCGCGATGGTGATATTCGCCGTGAGTTGTGTCGCAGAGTTTGCGGTCACGGAATTGATCGTCACGTCCGCGCCGAAATCAACTGTGGTCACGCCGTTGATGAAGTTTGAGCCGGTGAGCACGACGTTCATGTTTTGCAAACGCGCACCAATGCTCGGCGCAAGGCTCGCGAGCGTCGGCGCGTTGAAGCCAATCGTGAACGCCGCATTCAGTGTCGCAACGCCGCCGCCCGGCGCAGGATTCGTCACCGTCACCTCACGCGTCCCCACTGTGGCATTCGCGTCAATCGTGATATTCGCGCTCGCTTGCGAGTTGCTAATCACCGTGGTCGAATTGACCGTGATTCCATCACCAAAACTAATGACCGACAGTCCGTCGATAAAACCCGAGCCGTTGAGCACGACATTCAACGTTTGGCCTTGCAAGCCCGAAGTCGGCGCAATGCTCGCAAGCGCCGGCGCAGGATTCGCGACCGTGAAGCCGTTGATGAACGTGACGCTGCCGCCGCCCGGCGCGGGATTGGTCACGACAACAGTGCGCGCACCGAGCGCGGCATTCGCCGCAATCGTGACATTCACCGTCATCTGCGTGGCCTCGCTCACCGTGACGCTATTCACCGTGATGCCCGCGCCAAAACTTGCCGTGGTGAGACCGTTGATGAAGTTCTCGCCCGTCATTGCAATGTCGAGCGTCTCGCCTCTGCCGCCGGAGTTTGGTGTGAGCTCCGTAAGCTGCGGCGTGGGATTGTTCACAATAAAACTATTCGTGAGCGTTGCCGTCGAACCGCCCGGATCGGGATTCGTCACGGACACATTGCGCGCTCCGGTCACGGCGTTCGCCGTGATCGTGATATTCGCGGTGAGTTGCGTCGCGCTATTCACCGTGACGGAATTCACGGTAATGTCCGGCCCAAAGCTCGCGGTGGTCAGACCCGTGAGAAAGTTCGTGCCGTTCATCACCACGTCGAGCGTTTGCAAACGATTGCCGACCACGGGATTGATGCTCGTGAGCGTGATCGGCGAAAAGCCCACGGTGAAGCCGCCGGCCAGCGTGCTCGTGCCGCCATTGGGCGCGGCATTCGTCACGCTCACGTCGCGGCTGCCCGAAGCCGCGTTCGCGGCGATGGTGATGTTCGCCGTGATCTGCGTCGCGCTGTTGACGGTCGTGGTGTTGATCGTGATCTCGTTGCCGAAACTCACGCTCGACACGCCGTCGATAAAATTGTCGCCGGTTAAAATCACATTCAGCGTTTGGCCTTGCAAGCCGAGCGTGGGATTCACGCTCGTCAAAATTGGCGCGGGATTGTTGACCGTGAAGCCGTTGGCCAAAGTCGCGCTGCCGCCGCCGAGGCCGGAGTTGGTGACGATTATATCGCGCGCACCGAGCACCGCATTCGCCGCAATCGTGATATTCGCGGTGAGCTGCGTGGCAGAGTTAATCGTCGTGGTGTTGATCGTAATGTCGCCGCCGAAATCAACACTGGTCACGCCGTTGATAAAATTATCGCCGGTCAAAACCACGTCGAGCGTTTGCAAACGATTGCCGCTGTTCGGCGTCGCGCTCGTGATCGCGGGCAGAATCGTGGAGACCGTGAAAGAGTTCACGAGCGTGGCTGTGCCGCCGCCCGGCGCGGGATTCGTCACTGCCACATTGCGCGCGCCCAGTGCTGCGGCCGCGCCAATCGTGATGTTCGCCGTGAGTTGCGTCGCACTGTTGATCGTGGTCGAGTTGATCGTGATGTCATTGCCAAAACTCACGCTGGTCAATCCCGCGATAAAGTTTTCGCCGGTGATCACCACGTCGAGCGTGGCTTCGCGCGCGCCGGCATTTGGTGCGAGATTCGTCAACACCGGCGCGGGATTGATGATCGTAAAGCTGCTCGACAAAGTCGTCGTGCCGCCCGCGGGCGTGGGATTCGTCACGCTCACGTTGCGCGAACCGAGTGCTGCGTTCGCTGCAATCGTGATATTCGCCGTGAGTTGTGTTGCAGAATTTGCGGTCACGGAATTGATCGTCACGTCCGCGCCGAAATCAACTGTGGTCACGCCGTTGATGAAGTTTGAGCCGGTGAGCACGACATTCATATTTTGCAAACGACTGCCAATGCTCGGCGCGAGACTCGTGAGCGTGGGCGCATTGTAGCCAATCGTGAATGCGGCATTCAGTGTCGCCGTGCCGCCGCCCGGAGCCGGATTCGTCACGCTCACGTCGTGCGTGCCCACGGTCGCCGTCGGATCAATCGTGATATTCGCCGTGATCTGCGCGCCGTTATTCACGGTCGTGGTGTTGACCGTGATCTCATTGCCAAAGCTCACACTGCTCAAGCCATCGATAAAGCCCGAGCCGTTGAGAACGACATCAAGCGTTTGGCCTTGCAAACCGAGCGTCGGCGCAATGCTCAAGAGCGCCGGCGTCGGGTTCGCAACAGTGAAGCCGTTGACGAACGTCACGCTGCCGCCGCCTGGCGTAGGATTCGTGATCACCACTGTGCGCGCGCCGAGCGTGGCGTTCGCCGCAATCGAAATGTTCGCGGTCATGTTCGCCGCATCGATCACCGTGAGCGCATTCACCGTAATGTCCGCGCCGAAGCTTGCTGTAGTGAGACCGCTGATGAAATTATCGCCGACCAGCGCAATGTCGAGCGTTTCGCCGCGACTGCCGCTGTTCGGCGTAATGCTCGTCACTTGCGGCGTGGGATTGTTCACAATAAAACTGTTGTTGAGCGTCGCGGTGGAGCCGCCCGGATCGGGATTCGTCACCGACACGGCGCGCGGCCCGGTTGCTGCCGTGCCTGTGATCGTAATGTTCGCCGTGAGTTGCGTCGCGCTAGTGACCGTGACGGAGTTCACGAGAATGTCCGGCCCGAAGCTCGCCGTGGTTGTGCCGATAATAAAATCCGTTCCCGTCATCGTCACGTCGAGCGTTTGCAGACGATTCGCCGCCACGGGATTGAGGCTTGTGAGTGTGAGCGTGGGTTGCCCGACATTGAAGCCGTTCGCGAGCGTGGCGGTGCCTCCGCCCGGAGCGCTGTTCGTCACGCTCACATCGCGACCGCCCGGCGTCGCATTCGCCGCGATACTGATATTCGCCGTGATCTGCGTCGCGGAATTAATCGTGGTGGAGTTGATTGTGATGCCATTGCCGAAACTCACGCTCGACACGCCGTCAACAAAATTGTTGCCGGTCAAAATCACGTTCAGCGTTTGGCCTTGCAAAGCGGAAGCCGGCGCGAGACTCGTGAGCGTGGGCGCATTGTAGCCAATCGTGAATGCGGCATTCAGTGTCGCCGTGCCGCCGCCCGGAGCCGGATTCGTCACGCTCACGTCGTGCGTGCCCACGGTCGCCGTCGGATCAATCGTGATATTCGCCGTGATCTGCGCGCCGTTATTCACGGTCGTGGTGTTGACCGTGATCTCATTGCCAAAGCTCACACTGCTCAAGCCATCGATAAAGCCCGAGCCGTTGAGAACGACATCAAGCGTTTGGCCTTGCAAACCGAGCGTCGGCGCAATGCTCAAGAGCGCCGGCGTCGGGTTCGCAACAGTGAAGCCGTTGACGAACGTCACGCTGCCGCCGCCTGGCGTAGGATTCGTGATCACCACTGTGCGCGCGCCGAGCGTGGCGTTCGCCGCAATCGAAATGTTCGCGGTCATGTTCGCCGCATCGATCACCGTGAGCGCATTCACCGTAATGTCCGCGCCGAAGCTTGCTGTAGTGAGACCGCTGATGAAATTATCGCCGACCAGCGCAATGTCGAGCGTTTCGCCGCGACTGCCGCTGTTCGGCGTAATGCTCGTCACTTGCGGCGTGGGATTGTTCACAATAAAACTGTTGTTGAGCGTCGCGGTGGAGCCGCCCGGATCGGGATTCGTCACCGACACGGCGCGCGGCCCGGTTGCTGCCGTGCCTGTGATCGTAATGTTCGCCGTAAGCTGCGTGCTGCTCGTCACGGTCGAGCTATTCACCGTGATGTCCGCGCCAAAGTTCGCCGTGGTCGCGCCGTTCACGAAGTTCGTGCCGGTCATCACCACGTCGAGCGTTTGCAAACGATTGCCGATCACGGGATTGATGCTCGTGAGCGTCAACGTCGGGAAGCCCACGGTGAAGCCGCCGGCAAGTGTTGCAATGCCGCCGTTCGGGCCGGCGTTGGTCACAATCACATCACGCGCACCGAGCGTGGCATTCGCCGCGATGGCAATGTTCGCCGTGATCTGCGTTGCGCTATTCACGGTCGTGGAGTTGATCGTAATGTCATTGCCAAAACTCACGCTCGACACGCCGTCGATAAAATTATCGCCGGTCAAAACCACATTCAGCGTTTGGCCTTGCAAACCGAGCGTGGGATTGACACTCGTCAACAACGGCGCGGGATTGTTGACGGTGAAGCCGTTGGCCAAAGTCGCGCTGCCGCCATTGGGCGCGGCATTCGTGACCACGACATCGCGCGCACCTAATGCCGCGTTCACGCCAATGGTGATATTCGCCGCGAGTTGCGTCGCGCTATTAACGGTCGTTGTGTTAATGCTGATGTCATTGCCAAAGCTCACGCTCGTCACGCCCTCGATAAAATTCTCGCCGGTCAAAACCACGTCGAGCGTTTGCAAACGATTGCCCGCGTTCGGTATCGCGCTTGTGAGAGCGGGCAAAGGATTATTCACCGTGAAGCCGTTGGTGAGCGTTGCGCTGCCGCCGCCCGGCGCGGGATTCGTCACGGTCACGTCGCGCAAGCCGCTCGCTGCAATCGCGGCGATGGTGATATTCGCGGTGAGTTCTGTGGCGGAATTGACTGTGGTCGAATTAACCGTAATGTCATTCCCAAAACTCACGCTCGTTGCGCCTGCGAGAAAGTTCGAGCCGGTCACCACAACGTCGAGCGTTTGCAAACGATTGCCGTTGTTGGGAGCAACATTCGTGATCGTGATCGTCGGGAACTCGATGCTCAAGCCGTTGGTCAATGTCGCAGTGCCGCCGCCCGGAGCCGCGTTGGTCACGGAGACATCGCGCGCGCCCAACGCAGCATTCACACCCACGGTGATGTTTGCCGTGATTTGTGTGAGACTGTTGATCGTGGTGGCATTGATCGTAATGTCCGGCCCAAAATCAACGGAGCTGGCGTCGGTATAAAAATGACTGCCGGTCAAAACCACGTCGAGCGTTTGGCCGCGACTCACCGAGGCCGGAGCCACATTCGTCAACGTGGGCGCGGCGTTGTGCACATTAAAACCGTTCACAAAAGTCGCGGTGCCGCCGCCCGGCGCGGCGTTCGTCACCGACACCGTGCGCGGACCGGTCGTGGCCGTGGAGGCGATGGTAATGTTCGCGGTGAGTTGCGTCGCGGAGTTGATGGTCGTCGTGTTGACCGTGATGCCCGCGCCGAAATTCACGCTCGTGAGGCCGTCAACAAAATTGCCGCCGGTGAGCACGACGTCCAAAGTCTGCTCGCGCTCGCCCACCGCCGGCGCGAGATTGGTGAGTGAGGGCGCGGGATTGCCGATGGTAAAAGCATTCGGCAAAGTCGCGGTGCCGCCCGCGGGTGTGGGATTCGTTACGCTCACATTGCGCACACCCAGCGCCGCGCTGCCGGCAATAAAAATATTCGCGGTGAGTTGCGTCGCGCTATTCACGGTGACGGAATTGATCGTCACCTCCGCGCCGAAATCCACCGTGGTCACGGCGTTGATAAAATTCGTGCCCGTGAACACCACGTCGAGCGTTTGCAAACGATTCGCATTGATGGGCGCAATGCTCGTGAGCGCCGGCGCATTATAGCCGACCGTGAAGCTGCCCGCGAGCGTGGCCGTGCCGCCGCCCGGCGCAATGTTCGTCACACTCACGTCGCGCGCGCCCACCGCGGCATTCGCGCCGATGGTGATATTCGCCGTGAGTTGCGTGAGGCTGTTAATCGTGGTGGCATTGATCGTCACGTCCGCGCCGAAATTCACGGAGGTGATGCCGCTCAAAAAGCCTGTGCCCGTGAGCACGACGTCGAGCGTTTGATTCTGCAAACCCAGAGCAGGCGCAACATTCGTCAACGCCGGCGTGGGATTCACAACCGAGAACGCATTCACAAACGTCGCGGTGCCGCCGCCCGGCGCGGGATTGGTCACAGCCACGTTGCGAAAACCGAGCGTAGCATTCGAAGCAATCGTAATGTTCGCGCTCAACTCCGTCGCGGAGTTAATGGTGAGCGCATTGACCGTAATCCCGCTGCCAAAGCTCACGCTCGTGATGCCGTTCAAAAAGTTTTCGCCGGTGAGCAACACGTCCATCGTCTCGCTGCGGCTGCCGACATTGGGATCGACAATCGACAACACCGGCGCGGGATTATTCACTGCAAAGCCGTTGTTGAGCGTGGCCGTGCCCCCGCCCGGCGCAGGATTCGTCACGCTCACATTGCGCAAGCCCGTGATCGCAGTCTCCGCAATCGTGATATTCGCCGTGAGCGAGGTCGCGCTATTCACCGTGACGGAGTTGATCGCGATGTCCGCGCCAAAATCAACGGTCGTCACGCCCGCGATGAAGTTCGAGCCGGTGAGCGTCACGTCGAGCGTCTGCACGCGATTGCCGTTGTTCGGAACGACGTTCGTGAGCGTCGGCGCATTGTATTGAATGGTGAAACCGTTCGTCAAAGTCGCGCTGCCGCCGCCCGGCGCGGGATTCGTGATCGAAACGTCGCGGCTGCCGACCACGGCATTCGGGGCCACGGAAATGTTTGCGGTGATCTGCGTCGCGCTGTTGACCGTGGTGGAATTGATCGTCACGTCGCCGCCGAAATCAACAGTGCTCGCGCCCGCGATGAAATTCGCGCCGCTCAAAACCACGTTCAGCGTTTGGCCTTGCAATGCCGAAGTGGGATTGAGGCTCGTAAACGTGGGCAACGGATTCGTCACCGTGAAGCCGCCGGCCAAAGTCGAAGCGCCGCCGCCCGGCGCGGCATTCGTGATCGTCACCTCGCGCGCGCCCGTTGCCGCAATCGTTGCAATCGAAATGTTTGCCGTGATCTGAGTAGAAGAATTGATCGTGGTGGAATTGACCGTGATGTTCGCGCCGAAATTCACGGTGGAGCCGGAAACGAAGTTCGCGCCGGTGAGAATCACGTCAAGCGTTGCGCCGCGATTGCCGCTCGTGGGCGCGAGGCTGGTCAAAGTCGGAGAGGGATTTAAAACCGTGAAACCGTTCGTGAGTGTTGCCGTGCCGCCGCCCGGAGCGGGATTCGTCACACTCACGTCGCGCAGGCCAAGCACCGCGCTCGAAGCAATCGTGATATTCGCGGTGAGCGAAGTCGCACTGTTCACAGTCAACGAATTGACCGTAATGTCCGCGCCGAAATTCACCGTGGTCGCGCCGTTCACGAAATTCGTGCCGGTGAAAACCACATCCAGCGTGGCGAGACGCTCGCCGCTCGTGGGCGCAATGCTCGTCAAGGTCGGCGCAGCGAGGCCGATATTAAAACCGTTCGTCAAAGTCGCGGTGCCGCCGCCCGGCGCGGGATTGGTCACGCTCACGTTGCGCGCGCCCAATGTTGCAGCCGCGCCCACGGTGATATTCGCCGTGAGTTGCGTTGCGCTGTTGATCGTCGTGCTGTTGATCGTCACATTCGCGCCGAAATCAACCGTCGTCGCGCCGCTCAAAAAGCCGCTGCCCGTCAACACCACGTCGAGTGTCTGCCCTTGATTGGCATTCGCGGGATTCACGCTCGTCAAAGTCGGCACGGGATTGTTGATGGTGAAACTGCCCGCAAGCGTGGCCGTGCCGCCGCCCGGCGCAGGATTGGTCACGCTCACGTCGCGCGCGCCCAATGCGGCGTTGCCGGCCACGGTGATGTTTGCGATCAGTTCCGTGCCGGCGGGATTCACCGTGGCGGAATTGACCGTAATGTTCGCGCCGAAGTTTGCGACGCTCACGCCGCTGAGAAAACCGCTGCCGGTGAGAGTAATATCCAAAGTCTGTTCGCGTCCGGCGAGATTGGGCGTCACGCTCGTCAAAGTCGGCGCGGGATTCGTAATCGTAAAGCCGCTCGTCAACGTCGCGCTGCCGCCGCCCGGCGCCGGATTGGTCACGACAATATCGCGCGCGCCCGTTGCTGCGGTCGCGCCAATCGTGAGGTTTGCCGTGATCTGCGTCGCACTGTTCGCGACCGCGGAATTCACGGTCACGTCATTGCCGAAGCTTGCCGTGGTGACACCGTTGACGAAATTCGTGCCGGTGAGCACGACGTTCAACGTTTGCGTGCGCGTGCCGCTGTTCGGCGCGGCATTCGTAATCGTGGGCACGCTGTTGTTAATGGCAAAACCGTTGGTCAATGTCGCGGTGCCGCCGCCCGGCGCGGGATTGGTGACCGTCACGTCGCGCGGCCCCGTGGTCGCGCCCGTGCCGATGGTGATGTTCGCGGTTATTTGTGAAGAAGAAGTGACGGTGGTGGCGTTGACCGTGATCCCCGCGCCGAAACTCGGCACGCTTACGCCGGAAATAAAATTCGTTCCGGTGAGCACGACGTCCATCGTCTGGCCGAGCGCGCCGGTGTTGGGCGCGGCGCCGGTGAGCGTGGGCAGAGGATTGTTGACCGTGAAGCCGTTGGTGAGCGTGGCCGTGCCGCCGCCCGGCGCGGCATTGGTCACTTGCACGTTGCGCGGCCCGGTTGCCGCCGCGGGCGTGATCGTGATATTCGCGGTGAGCTGTGTTGCGGAATTGATCGTCGTGGAATTAACCGTGATGCCCGCGCCGAAACTCACCGAAGTCACGCCGGTGGCATAGCCGGTGCCCGTGAGCACGACGTTCAAAGTTTGCAAACGATTGCCGGCGTTCGGCGCGGCGCTCGTGATTGTGGGCAACGGATTCGGTGTGGCAAAACGAATCGCGAGATTGTTGTGGAGATAATCATCGTCGGCCACCACTTGCAAACCGGTCGAACCGCTCGCGTTTTCGATGCCGACGGTGCAGCGATCCAAGGTCTCGCCGAGGGTCAAATATTGAAAAAGAATCTGCCCGTTGGTTTGCAGGATGACTTGAAACGTGTGCGTGTCGGGATCGCCGTGGCCCGTGACGTTGTGATATTGGACGATGAAACGGCCGTTGGCGGAGTCGTAATAATGATAAACGTTGCCGCCGGTCGATTGCAGATTGTCCCAAAACGGCGCGATGATATCGTTGGGGGAATTGGGATCCGGAATTTCATCGTTGTTGCGATCGGAGCCGTCGCTGCCAAAGGTGAGATAGCCGTTGTTGGAAATGATGACGCTGTTCTTCGTCGCGCCATAGAAGGAAAAGCCGAACGGCAATGAAACGTTCGCAAAGCCGTCGTCTGCCAAATTCAGCGGCGTGCCGAGGCCGGAGATATCGAACCATTGAAACGTCGGTCCGCCCGGCGAATCGCTGTCGATGAATTCATAGCCGAACGCATCGGGTCCGCCCGCTGCCGGCATGGGTGCGAGGCTCGCGCCTTCAGCTTCCGCGGGTGCTTCGAAGAACTGCGCGCGCGCAAACGAACGCGGCGCCGCTTCACTTTCGGAACGCGCGGCGAACAGCGGAAACGCGCTCGCGCCGGAAGGTTGCGCCCAGGTCTCGGGGGAAAACCCGCCGAGGAAGCACAACGCAATCGTTAGGGTTTCGATGAATTTGTGAGAAACGGATGGAAAACGAAATAACGACGCCCCTACAGCCAGCCCAAAACGGGAAGGGTGCTTTCGTAATTTCATTGTGTACAGCCCAGCTTATTCTGCGCGGCGCCAATCTAGCTACGGCCATGAAATCTTCCTGATCTCATTGCAATAGCGCAGCGCGGCAGTTCGAGTAATTATGAGCGTGCTGCCCTTCCGTGGAGCTGACTGTCTCACTTGATGATTCGCGGCCGACTCGGTGGTTTAAGAGGATTCCTGGCCCGAATTGACTTTGCAGAAATCGGTGTGGTTTGAAAATACGCGGAGAGGGTACTTGCAAAGGGAAGAATTTGCGTACAAGTGTATACGCATGAAAAAACGGCATAAGCAAAACATTGCTGCAGCCTGTAAGCCTTCAACTAGATAAGACTGCCGTTTCGAACGAAGGGCGAAACCCTTGTTCTCAGTGACGTCGGCAGTAAAGTTTCCTCACTGCGTTCGGAATCACACCAGCTCAGCCGTTTCACCGTCTTTCTTCTTAATTTTTTTCTCCCACTTTCTTGAGAATCCCTCACTAGGCGGTATAATTCACCGACATGTAACCTACACATCTCTTCTTCCGCACGCGCTGTGAGTCGAGGGTAAACCATTGGGTTAAAAATCAGGCGATGTGTTGATCTCTTCAAACAAGAGGCTCAGAATGTTGAACCAACGACAGAGGCATTTACCTCGGCGCACGAAATCCTTCTTAACGCTGATCTGTGTAGTGGTCCTTACAGGGGTCACTAACCAAACTGGGTATGCTCAACCGATTTCTCTGAAGTTGTCATTGCTAACTGATCAACTCTATCAAATCTATAATATCTCCGACTTCGATATCGCCGGCGGAGGCGGAGCAATCGATTTGTTCAATTGCGAAGTCACCTCTAATCTTCCCTATAAACTCCGTTTGACAATCGTCAGCGACCGTTTTCCGGGCTCACCGTTTGTAGAAGCACGTAGCGGAGAGCTGACTGGCAATCTCGTTTTGACCTACAGAAATTTCCGCGCGCTTACCCTCGAACGCTTTGTCTATAACCCACAACAACTCGAAAGTCTGAGTAATGCGATCTTACAGACAGGTCGGTTACCCAGTGGTAGGTATGACATTACCGTTGCGATCTTAAACCCCGATAGCAACCAACCATATAGAGATTCTGTCGATAATCCCATTCAACAAACAGTGAGCTTGATCATCTCCAATCCCATCTCACTCGATTTGATTTCGCCCGGTCAAAACGCGGGCGTCGCCGAATGTCCCACGCTCTTCTCCACCCTGCCGCAGTTCACCTGGAATTCCGACGCGGACAAATTCATCATTACGGTGTGCGAATACCTGCCCACGAATAGCAGCCCGGAAGACGTGATGCAAAACGCGCCGCGGGTGCGCATGACCTTGAGGCGCAATCAAGATTTTTTTGGCAGCCCGAGCTTTCAATATCCCACCGGCGGATTGCCGCTCTTGCCCGGACGCATTTATTATTGGCAAGTCCTAGCCTTGCTCCAAACCGCGAGCGGCGAAGTGCAATTGCCCAGCGAGATTTGGTGCTTCAAAATTCACAACAATGACGGCGTGGAAGACCAGTTGCAATTGCAGCAGCTCATGAACCTACTCGCGAGCCTCGGTTTACAAGATTTGCTGGAGCTGTTCAAACCCGGCGGTCCCCTCGCAGGCTACAAACCGAACGGCAAAATTCTTGTCAACGGCAAAAACGTCGATCTTGCCGAGCTGCTCGTGCTGCTGCAAAACGGCTCGATTAAGATTAAAGGGTATAACGTGGAATGAGCAACTCATACATGTTGCACTTTACACATGAAACGCGCCTGGAGTATCGTGTAACGTGTAAAAACAACCCTCGCACAACAACTTCGGAACCTCATATGAAATTTTACCGCTCTGCTTTAAGCTTCGCTCTCGCAACTCTGCTCGCTCCCTCCTTCGCGCAAACGCAAGCAGCCAAGGACATCGCGGTGGTATTAAAATCCACCGGGCAAGTGCGCGTGACGCGCGCACAGAATAGCGCCGCAGAAAATGCCGCGCGCGGCACGCGGCTCAACAGCGGCAACGTCGTACGTACCGGCGACGCCGCTGCGGCAGCGCTCATCTTTACGGATGATAAATCCATTCTCAAGATGCGGGAAAACTCCAAAGTGAGTATTGCCGGCCAGCGTGAAGAAGACAGCATCATCAAAACTATTAAAATGGAATTCGGCCAGCTTTGGGCGAAAGTCACGCGCAGCGAGACGCCGTTCAAAATTGAAACGCCCTCCGGCGTGGCCGCGGTAAAAGGCACGCAGTTTTATTGCATTCTCGACGGCAAGGGCAACATGATCATCTTCTGTTTGGAGGGGGCCGTGGAGATTTTCAACAAGCTGGGCAAGGCGCTCGTGAATGCCGGGCAAACCGGCATCATCGGAGAGAATCAACCGCCGATGACGCGCCCGAGCAACGCCGGCGAAGTGCCGACGTGGGGCGACGAAGACCAGCAAAACGGCAAGATCGAAATCGAGCTGCAAGACAAGAACGGCCAGAGGAAAAAGCTGATTCTGGAATATTAAGAAGCAGAAGCGCTCGTTTTCACACCCTCTCATTCTGGCGGAGCGAGGGCGCAGAGAAGCGGAGCTTGAAAAGTGATGCGTTCAATTCAAATCAATTTTACAGGACGATGAGGACAGCATGAAACCACGCGGGCTGAGGCTTTTTTGTTTGGCAATATTGCCGTTGGCGGCGTTGATGAAAATGCACGCGCACGCGGCAGAGGGAGCAACCACCAGCACAGTGCAAATCGATCACCTGCCCATCGCGTTCGCCGAAGCGGGCAAAAGCATCCCGATCGAAGCCAAGATGCAAACCCCGGGACGCGGTGTGGTATATCTGCGCGTGTATTATCGCAGCGCCGGACAAAGCTCGTTTCGCTATTCCGACTTGCGGCCGAGTGCGAGCGGCTTTATCGGCGAGATTCCGGCCAGCGTGGTGAAACCGCCGAGCCTGCAGTATTTTCTGCTCGCCTTGTTGAGTGATCAATCCGTGATGAGCATGCCTTCGCGCAATCCTTACGGCCAGCCTTTCGAAGTTTTGATCACGGCCGCGAGCAAATCGTCCGAGCCGCGCAGCAGCGGCAAGCCCAATGAGCTGCCGGCGCGCTCCGCGCAGCCCGAAGCCGGCGAACAACAAGAAAACGAAGCGCCAAAGAGCATCTCACCGCAATTGTTTGAAAAGCTCCGCCAACTCGAATCCTCCATGGCGGAAGGTGAAGTAGAAACCGAAACGCCGAGTGTGGCCTCCGCTTCGGAAGAAGGGCCAATATTAATCCTCAGCCCGGAGCCGATGAGCACGATCGCAAGCGACGAGGCCCTAATCTCCGCGTCCTTCGATCCTTCATTCAATGTTGTGCCCGCCTCCATTCGCATCTCGTTGAATGGTCGCGATCTCACGCCGGAGGCGGAGATTTCCTCTTTCTTGGTTTCGCTGAATCCCGGCAAGTTGAAGAGCGGTGAATATCGCGTTGCCATTTCAGCGACCGATGACTCCGGCCAAAAGATCGGGCCGGTGAGCTGGCGCTTTCAAGTCGAAGCGCACAGTAGCGGCGAGGCAAGCGAGACAGCGCAAAGGAGAAGGCTCGCAAGCGGCGCAGTCTTCGTCGATACGCAGCACGAGAAATTCAACAACGCGCCGTTCGACAACAACAGTCTCGGTGGAAATCTGGAAGGCCAAAACGGCCTTCTTTCATATCGGGCCGATCTGTTTCTGACTTCGCTCGAAGACCGGGCGTTTCAGCCGCGCCATCGCTTCGCGGTCACGGCCGGCGTGCCGATGCTCACGGTTACGTTGGGCGATGCCACGCCCTATCTCAACGACCTCGTGTTGTGGGGCCGGCGCGTGCGCGGCGTGCAAGCGCGTTTTTATACCGGCTGGGTGAATTTGGATTTCATTCGAGGCGAAACCGTGCGCGAGGTCACACCTATACTCGGCCTGCGCAACGGCACGTTTAGCCAATCGTTGCTCGGCGTGCGCCCGAGTTTCGGCGGAAAAACTTTTCAACTCGGCTTCATGTTTCTGAAAGCCAGCGACGACACGACTTCCATCAATCCGGATTCCGCCGGGGTTGCGCCGCGCAGCAATCTTGTGCTCGGCTCCGACGTGTTGCTCGCGCTCATGCGCAATCGCGTGCAATTCAAAGCTTCGGTCGCGCACGCGTTCGTCACCAACAACACGCGCTTGCCGATTTTAAGCAAAGATTCCGTTGCCAGCCAGTATGGCGTCGATTTGCCGTTCGATCCGGCCAGTCTCAAAAGCTGGATCGTGGTGAATGAAAGCTTGACGCCGCTCGATCCCACCGGCGGCTCGGGTCTGGCCTATCAAATGGGTTTCGAGTTGAATAGCTTCGGGCATTTCATCACCGCGGGCTACAAGCAAATCGGCAGCCAATACGTTTCGTTTGGCCATGCGTTTTTGCGCAAAGACATTCGCGGGTTTTATATCAACGATCGCTGGCGCATGCTGAACAACCGGCTCTTTCTTAATCTCGGACTGGAGCGCTATCGCGACCAATTCGATGCCATCGACAATAACCCGAGCACCGCGCTCAATACGATTCAATTCGGCTTTGCCATCAATTGGGCGCCGGGCTTGCCGAGCGTGAACTTCAATTTCCGCAATCACAATCGCAACAATGATATTGACTCGCTCGCCATCACCACGCTCACCGGCGGGACGTTGGACACGCTCGACCGCCGCGAAGACAATCGCACGCGCGATTATTCTTTTATCATCAATCAAGACGTGCAAGCGTTCAATCTGCAGCATACGGTATCATTGAGTTTGACCAGCTCGGCGCGCGTTGATCGGTTCGGCGGCACGCGCACTACAGGCATTCTCACGAGCGACATTGTCTCGAATCTGCAATCCCTCACCGTGCGCAGCCGTTTCCAAATGCCGCTTGTCACCACCGTCTCTTTCGCGATGAACAAAAACCAAACGGGCGGACAGCTTGCGCCGTTCAAATACAGCAGCCTGAACGCACAAGCGGAATACACGTTTCCGCAGCCGAATCTGCGCGCGTACGCCGGTGTTCGCTTCATCAACGCCTCCGGCAAGTTTCCGGCTCTAAGTGGAGTGGGTGCAACGAACCTCAACGTGATTGATTATTCGCAAAACGGCTTGCAAGTGGGCGGTGTGATTACTTTCAAGAAACAACACGAGTTCGTGCTCGACCTCGGCGTGTTGAAATACAACGATAACGGCGGCATATTTAACGGCACCGGCACACGACTCACCACCAATTCTTCCTTCACCAACGCTTTCATGCGCGGCCACTACGAGTTTCGATTCTGATGTTTTGGAGTATTCCCATCACGTGTCATTCTGGAAGAATCTTTTTAAGCACGGGAGACAAAGCTAGTCTTGAGGATCGTCACGAGCGCGTGAAGGGATTCTTTCGGAATGACAACAAGAGGGCGGCGAGGCGCTCCGTCTCTTCTAGTTTGCAATTCTGTTCCGGCTCAATTCAGCTCATGCCGAACGGAGGCGACGCATGAAGAAAAAAAATCCTCCCGCCTCTTCCTCTGCGGATGCCGCGCATGGCGAGGACTCCAAATTCACCGAGCGTTTTCTCAAACCGTTGCTGGCGAATAGATGGGTTTTCGGCAGCGGCATCAGCCTATTCGCGATCATTCTTGCGATTATCCTCAGCACACGCACCGTCTTCGAGAATCTCGAGCTCAAATCTTACGACCTGCGTTTTTCCCTGCGTGGGACGCAAGCGCTCGAGGACAGCAACATTGTGATCGTGGATATCGATGATCAATCCTTCTTTGCCCTCAAACTGAACTGGCCATTTCCACGCCACCTTTACGCCAAGCTGATCGATAATCTCACCCGCGCGGGTGCGCGGCTCATCGTGTTCGACGTCACCTTCACGGAGCCGTCTCAGGACGATCCGCGCGGAGATCAAGCGCTCGCACTCGCCGCGGCCCGCTCACAGCGCGTAATTTTTGCGGGCAAGCTGGAAGAGACAAGCTTGCGCAATGGCTCGCCATACATTTCACTGGCCAAACCCATCCCGCCTCTGCTCAAAAACGCTATGGCGTGGGCTTCGATTAGCGTCACGGAAGACCCGGATGGCTTTATGCGGCGCTATCCGCTGTTTGCGAGCACCGAGACGGAAACCGTTTGGTCGCTTGCGGTGCAGGCGTATCTCAGCATGGCTGACAATCGCGCCGACCTCAGCACGGGCAAGCTTCGCCTCAATGACAAAACCGTTCCGGCGTATATCGCCAACACTTTTCTCATTAATTTTCGCGGCGGCGCAAAGACTTTCCCCACCTATTCCTTCTCCGACGTCTTGGACGACCGCGAGTTTCACTTGCCCGAGGCCGGGGTTGAAACCGACAGCTTTGATGAAGCGTTTTTGCCTTCCGGCGTTTTCAAAGACAAGGTTGTGTTCATCGGCGCTTCTGCGGAAGAATTGCAAGACAACAAACTCACGCCGTTCTTTTCACAAAGCGACGTGCAGCGCAAAATGCCGGGCGTGGAGGTTCACGCGCAAGCCTTGAGCACCATCGCGCGCGGCGACTTTATCAAACGCACCTCGTTCGGACTGGAATTGTTGTTGATGGCGTTGTGCGCGTTCGTGACGATGCTGTTCGTGCTGCGCGTGAATGCGCTGCTCGCCACGATGTTCACGAGCCTCGTGATCGCGTTGTGGCTCGTGCTCGCACAGGTGCTCTTCAACGTGATGCAACTTTGGCTGCCGATCGTCGCGCCTCTGCTTGGCATCGTGCTCAGTTATTTCGGCAACATCTCACAAACGCTGGTGGCGGAACGCCGCGAGCGCCGGCGCACGCGCAAAGTTTTCGAGCAATACGTCTCCGAGAGCATCGTTAACAGCATTCTCGCTTCGGGCAAAGAGCCGAAGTTTGGCGGCGAAAAACTGCAGCTCACCGTGCTGTTCAGCGACATTCGCGGCTTTACCACGTATTGTGAGAAGCGTTCGCCGGAAATGGTGGTGCAGCGTTTGAATGAATATCTCACGCTCATGACCGAAGTCATCTTCAAACATGAAGGCACGTTGGATAAATTCGTCGGCGATGAGATCATGGCGCTGTTCGGCGCGCCGGTATATTTTGAAAATCATGCGGAGAAGGCGTGCGAGACCGCGTGCGACATGATCACGAATTTGCGCGAGCTGCAGAAGCGCTGGTCCGAACAAAAAGAGGACTATTTTCAAATCGGCATCGGCATCAACACCGGCACGATGATCGTGGGCAATCTCGGCGCGCAGCAGCGTTTCGATTATACCGTGATCGGCGATGAAGTGAATCTCGGCGCGCGTTTGGAAGGCGCAAACAAGCAGTATGCAACTTCCATCATCATTTCCGAATCAACTTATAAACAAGCGACGCAGCGCGCGCGCGCCAGAGAGTTGGATTTGGTGCGGGTGAAGGGGAAAAACAAACCCGTAAAGATTTACGAGCTGCGCGGCATGGAGAAGTTGGCGGAGATCGAGGAAGATCTGATCATTCAAACCTATACCAAAGGCTTGCATCACTACAAAGAACGGCGATGGTACGAGGCGCTGCGCGAGTTCAATCGCGTGCTGCGCTATTTCCCCAGCGACGGGCCTTCGCGTGTGTACGTGGAAAGATGTTTGGATTATATCGCGAGCCCCCCGCCGGCAAATTGGGACGGGGTGTATGAGTTTAAAACGAAGTGAGCAGGCAGAGAGCAGGGCGCATGGAGCGAGGAAAGCCCACCCGCCTCACCGGTTCTGCAAGATGGCCTCCAACTCGGCGAGAGAAGCGAAGTCTTTCGGACGGCCTGCGGCGCGTTTCAGGTGGATCAATTTCTCCAAGCCCACGCACAGGCATTTGGCGCCGAACACTTCGATTTCATCGGAATGCGGCAGCAAGTCCTCATAAGTTTTCCCGCCGATGATTTCCCCGAGCAAATCCAAATCGCCGAGCTTCGTGGTGAGCGTAAAATTCAAGCCGTTCTTGATGGTCGCGGCATCAAAGACAAATGGCAGTTCCGGCGGCGCGTCTCGCAAATAAGGGTCGAGCGGCGCAACGGCTTGGACGAGGCGTGCGATATTTTCATGATCACGCGCATAGACCACGTCGAGGTCAAAGGTGAGATGCGGCGAGCCGTGAACGATGGCCGCAACGCCGCCGACGATAATGAATTTTACCCGTTGCCTGACGAGAGCCAGAACGAGTTCGCCATAATCAATCATTGCCTCTGCTCCTGTTGCGCTTTTTTGTCTCGCAGTTTTTGGCCGGCCTTTTTCATTTCCAAAGCAAAATTGGCGAACGCCTGCATCTTGCGCAAACGCTCTTCCGGCGTGAGCTTGAGATTCTCTTTGATCAAAGAGAGATCGAGATCGCGCTTGTAGATTTCGATGATGGCTTGGATGCTGTCCATAATTTTATTCGCGTGTAAAATCGGCTTAAGCCGCGAGCTCCAGTTCTTCAATGCGCGATTGTACGGGCCCAAGCTTTTTGATGCGCACAAAAACGAGTGTTTGCCCCGGCTCCATCTGTTTCTGCGCCATTTGTCGACTCCATTCGTTAAAAGGCTCATCCCCCTCCAATTGCATGGCCACAATTGCCCCATAAGGAATCGCGTCGGTGAATTGCGGGTGCTGCAAAACGTAGCGGTCAAATTCAGTAACCAACTGCGCATTTTTTTGTTCGAAGATATTCATGGGTACAATCCTTTCAAGTACCGGTCGCGATACTTTTCCCAATTCTCGTTGATATCAACGTCTGCCAGAGAAAGCGCCTCATCAAAAGCCAGCTCCAAGCTTTCTTTAGTTTGTTCTCCGGCAAAATTGTAGCGATCAATGTGCGAAAAACCATGCGCCGAATCATAGCGCAACACCTGCCGCCATGTTCCTTCGCAGTAAACTTCCAACTGAACCATGAAAGCCACCACTTGCCCCTTGTCAAGCTCGTGGTAGTGACGTTTGCGAACGCCACTACTCAGAGGAAGAATGTATTCCCGCGAAGACATATTCGGAAAACTTTCCATCTATTGCAACGCCACCGTCTTATACCTCTTCTTCCCGGCGCGCAGGAGCAGGTGATTGTCCTCGAAATCTTCCAGCGTCACGCGCTCTTCGATGGATTCGATGCGGCGGCGATTGATATAGCCACCGCCCTGTTCGATCACGCGGCGCGCCTCACTCTTCGTGGCCGCGAGGCCTGCGGCGTGAAAAAGATCAATCGCGCGCATGCCTTCTTTAAAATTCGCCGCGGGCATGCGCACCGTGTTTTCTTCCGAGCTTTCTGCGCCCTGCCCGAAGAGCGCGCGCGCGGCCTCGCGTTCTCTCTCCGCCTGCGCTTTGCCATGCACGATGCTGGTCACTTCGAACGCGAGCGCTTCCTTTGCTTGGCGCAGATCCGCGCCTTCGAGCTTCTTGTATGGCTCGATCTCTTCCAACGGCAAAAAGGTGTAGAGATAGAGCAGCTTGATCACGTCGCGGTCATCGACGTTGATCCAGTATTGATAAAAATCATACGGACTCACGCGCTCGGCATCGAGCCAGAGCGCGCCCTTTGCGGTTTTGCCCATCTTCTGGCCGCTCGCGGTGGTGAGCAGCGGCGTGGTGAGCGCAAACACTTCTTTGCCCGCAACTCTGCGCACGAGCTCCACGCCCGCGAGGATGTTGCCCCATTGATCGTTTCCGCCCATTTGCAAAACGCAGCCGTGGCGTTGATGCAGAATCAAAAAGTCATACGCCTGCAGAAGTTGATAATTGAATTCAATGAACGACAGCCCCGTTTCCAAACGCGCTTTGTAGGCCTCCGCGGCAATCATGCGATTCACACTGAAATGGCGGCCGATGTCGCGCAGAAACTCGATGTAGTTTAGCGGCAGGAGCCACTCGGCATTGTCTTCGAGCAGCGCGGCGCCGTTTTCAAAGGAGATGAAGCGCGCGAGCTGCGCGCGAATCTTCTCACAGTTTGCTTGAATCTGCTCACGCGTCATCATTTGGCGCAGCTCGGTGCGGCCGCTCGGGTCGCCGATCATCGTCGTGCCCGTGCCGGAGAGCGCAATGGGCCGATGGCCCGCGCGCTGCATGTGCGCGAGCAGCATGATTTGCAGCAGATTGCCCACGTGCAGACTCGCGGCCGTGGGGTCGAAGCCGATGTAGCACGTGATCTTTTCCTCCGAAAGTATTTTGCGCAACGCGGCTTCGTCGGAAACTTGTTGAATGAAGCCGCGTGCGTGGAGTTCGTCGTAAACGTTCATGAGGTGAATCCTGGATGGTTGGTTATATCCTGGTTCAAGGGCCACGTTACACTTTACACGTTACACGGTGATTCGTGTAACGTGTAAAGTGTAACGTGACGCTCACGCCTTCTGTCTTTCTCGAAACACGCGCTTGAGTTCGCGATCCGATTCGCGTTTCGAAATCGCGGCGCGCTTGTCGTACTCCTTTTTGCCGCGCGCGAGGGCGAGCTGCACTTTCACTTTGCCTTTGTTGAAATAAAGCTGCAGCGGCACGAGCGTTAATCCGCTCTCTTTGGTTTTGCCGATGAGCTTGCGAATTTCTTTGCGGTGCAAAAGCAGCTTGCGGTCGCGCTCCGGCGCGTGGTTGTTGATGTTGCCGTGCGAATACGGGCTGATGTGCACGCCGTAGAGCCACACTTCATTGTTATGCACCGCGGCATACGAGTCTTTGAGATTCGCGCGGCCCTCGCGCAGGCTCTTCACCTCCGTGCCATGCAGCACCAGGCCGGCTTCGTAGGTTTCGAGAATCTCGTAATCGTGCCGCGCCTTTTTATTCTGCGCGATGTTTTTGGTTTCGGAGGAGGGCATGGTTGCTCTTTTTTGCCAACTTTATTATTCGAGCGCGCCTTTCCTCACTGTCATTCTGAAAGAACCTTCCCTCGTGCTGGGATGAACGCCAAGCGCGAGGGAAGTTCCTTGGGATTCAGGATTAAATAACTTACCCATTTGGAACTCATCCCCCCGGCCCCCTTCTCTTAAAAAGAGAAGGGGGAGAACCACGGCAAAACGCTCTGGGCTTCTCCCCTTCTCTTCCCAAGAGAAGGGGCCGGGGGGACGAGTTGTTTTTGAAGATGAGGCAAATGAAAAAGCTATTTAATCGCCGTTCCTTACAGGATGACAGTACAAGAGAGGGCGTTAAAAAAAGTCTTGGACGCGGTCGCATAAAGCGGCCGCAAAAATAGCGTATTCCGCGCAAGAAAGCAAGCCGTGCAATGCGGGCATACACATTCGTTGGTTTATTCGCCGGCCGTTTGTGCTTCTGTCATTTGGAGGAATCTTTTTAAGTCAAGCCACCCTTCTCATGCTAAAAAAGATTCCCCCTGAATGACACACCGGAGGAGGCGAAAACATTGCTGCCGCAGAACTTCGGTTTACTCCGTTCCACCGGGCGCTTGTGTGAGCAAGCTTTGCAAATAACTCTGCGCTTGCGCCTCGTCGGTAATGTTCTTAAGCGCAAGCAAGCGTTTCATGGGCATGTCCGTCCAATACAATTCGAGCGCGAGGCAAGTGCGCAGTGCGTTCTCTAAAGCAGAACAAGCCGCCTCGTGCTCGCCGAGGCTTTCCAAAGGGAAGGAAAGATAATAAAGATCAGCGGCCACACTATATTGATCACCGATGGCAGCATGGCCGGCGTGTGCGGCTTCAAGCTCTGCTTTAGCCTCGGCGTGCCGATTTTGAGCTTCCAACATATTTCCCTGGCTTTGCCGCACATTGGCTTCGCCGAGTCGGGAGCCCACTTTGCGGAACAGGCCGAGCGCTTCCTCGTACGCCGACAGCGCGGCCACGAGGTCATCTTCGAAGCGATGCACATCGCCGATGGCCTTCAGGGTGTTGGCTTCGCCGAGTCGGGAGCCCACTTTGCGGAACAGGCCGAGCGCTTCCTCGTACGCCGACAGCGCGGCCACGAGGTCATTTTTGAATTGATGCACATCGCCGATGGCCTGAAGGGTGTTGGCTTCGCCGAGTCGGTCATCACGCTCACGAGTGAATGCGAGGGCGCGATTATAGTGCCCCAGTGCCTGATCGTGCTTACCCACGCGATGATGGCTTTTGCCTAGATTGAGTAAACAATCCAATTGCAGTTTCGCATCATCCAAAGACGCGGCGAGATGCAGTGCCCTTTCCAAGTAAGCAATCGCTTGCTCATGGTTATTGAGGCTTAAATGCAACACGCCCAGCGCATAGTACAAATCCGCGCGCGTGGCCGTGGTGCTCTCTTCTTCCGGCAAATCTTTGAGCAAGGCTTCGCGAAAAGCAATCTTGGCTTCGGTCTCGGCAAACGGCGTGGCGTCTTCGCGCCACTCTCGGACCGCGGCTGCCAAGCGCTCCGGCTCCACCGCTTCTTCAAACTGCACCACGCCGCTGCGAAAGGCCCAAAAATCCGGGGCTTTTAGGGGCAGGCTCGCGGCTTCTTTATCCGTTAACCATAAAACCACGCGCAGGCACCGCGCCACAAAATATTCTCGCCGAATATTGAGGCTGCGATACGCAAGTTCGCCGCCGCGCTGCAAGCCGGAAACGAAAAAAACCGTAGCATTGGCTGTGGGCCATTCCGACAAGTGCCGGGCAATGTCGGCGTTCTCTTCGCCGGTGACGTTATAAAACTCTACGCGCTGCCCGAGCGCGTACAATTTTTCCACGAGCAGGGCTTGCGCGTCTTGACGAATGAGCTCGGAGGCATAAACGGCGAGCAAAATGGCGGGACGATTCCAGCGCACGGCGAGTTCAAGCTCGTGAACGAGGCGAGCCACGCGCCGTTCGAGCGATTCGAATTGCTGCGACCGAGCATTTGCAAGCTCCTCGCGCGCTAGCATTCCCCCCTTGAGGGGGGCCAGGGGGGTGTTATTCGGCATGCATCAAGACCTCGTTTACTCCGCTTCATCCAACAGCGCATGCAGAACGGGATGAATGTCGCACCATGGCTCGCCGTTGGCATATTCGAGCACGGCGAGCATTTGCAAGAGCGGCGCGATTTTATCGGGTTCGTCATAGCGATTGTGCCCGCGAATTTCCCGAAGCAGGCTGCGCTGTTCCTTGGTGAGAAAGCGCCGGTATTCGCCGCGAACTTCCGCAGCGACTTTTTGCACGTCTTCGAGGGCAACGAGGCCGCGGCCCTCAATGCGCGCGCGGCTCACGGCTCCGCGCACGAGACGGGCCATTTCACGAAACACGCCGCCGCTCATGGAAATGGCGAGCTGCAATGCTTCGGGCGCGATCAAATCCGGCGACATGCGTTTATGCACGAACTCGGTCATGGTCGCGTAGCCTTTGGCATCGTGCGCTTGCACGTTGCCTTGGGCATGCAGCTTCACGTTGGGCAAAAAAATCGCGCGGTCACGAATGGCTTGAAATTCCGGACTGTAGAAGAGCGGGCTTGAAACCGTGTAGACGATGGGCACATTGGGCTGTAGCATGGTTTCGCGATGCTCATAAAAAATCTCACGGCTCTTCTCCAAATCGGGTTTATCCAAATCGTCGATGAGAATCAGCGGCACGCGCTTCTCTTGCGCATGAATGGAATAAGTGATCTTATTGACGACGTCGATGAGTCCGGTGAGATTGCGCTCGAAGACTTGGCGCAACTCGGTGCGGGTTTTCGGTTCGAGCTTCATCTTCAAACCGGCATTGGCGAAAAAAGCCTCGATGCCGGCCTCGAACTCGATGTCGGCAACGCGTCCGCTGAGCATGGTCTTCACTTCCGTCTCTATCGTGCCGCGCCATTCATGGAGTTCTTTAAGCAATTGTTCGGGCAGCTTGCCGTGTTTCTTGCGGTATTCGCGATAGAGCCGGCCGCCAATGGCGAGGAGTACATCCTTGAAATCCAGATTGTTTATATCGGCTTCATCGCGGATGGTGAAATGCAGCGGCCAATACTTTTTTAGAATGCCGGGGCTGACCGCCAATCGCCGCAATTCGGTAGATTTGCCGCAGCCGCGATGACCGGAAAAGAAAAACTTGGGCGGCGTGCGATACGGCGCGAGCAGCTCTTGCTCCAAACGGGCCAGCGGATTGCCGGGGCGATCCACATAAAACGGATTGCGCTCGCCGTTAGGTCCTGGTTCCAATGGCAGATCCAGCTCAAAGTTGAGCCAAGCACGATCCAAATCTGTTGCGAGAAGATATTCAAAATCCATAATCCACCTCTCCGCTCATCCTCGGCGTTACTTGCAAGCGCTCGCGATCCGTTAGAGACATCTTCTTCCAATACGCGGCGCGGTCGGGAAGATCATACACCCACTCTTTTAAATACGCGGCCAGCGCTTGCTCGTCTTTGGAAACCTCGTCCCACTTGATATAAAAATCATTGTCGCGATCATAATAACCCTGCGCGAAACTCGGGTGCGCGCCGAACGGTTCGACCACGACCGCGCTCACGATCATGCCGGGAATAACAGTACGGTTCGGATCGCGGCGAATGACGCTTTGCTCGACGAGTTCTTCGACCACAACAATCACGCGCTTCGACGCGAATGCGGCTTCTTTCTGCACGCCGGTGAGTCCCCAAATTTGCGTGTTGCCCTCCGCGTCCGCGCGTTGCGCGTGAACAATGGCGACATCGGGATGCAGCGCAGGCACGCAATACAACTCTTCATTCGTGAAAGGGCACGTGACTTTGCGAATGTTGGGATTCACCTTCGGCAAGTCCGTGCCGTGATAACTGCGCAGCGGCATGAACGGCAGCTTCGAAGCGCCCGCGAAGAAACGCATGGCCATGCCGAAGTGCGAATATTCATCAAGCTCGATGGGATGCGGCTTGCCCTTTTCCACGGCGCGGCGCAGTGCGTGCAGCGGCCCCACACCGGGATTGCCCGCCCATGAGAACACGAGCTTCTTCACGCACCCCGCGGCAATGAGTTGATCATAAATCAAATCGGGCGTCAGCCGGCAAATCGTCAGCTCGCGTTTGTGTTGCCGAATGATTTCATGCGCTGCAGCAAAGCAAATGAGATGGGTGAAGCCTTCAATGGCAATCGTATCGCCGTCGTGCACGAGGCTCCGAATCGCTTCGGACATGGACATCACTTTCGTGGAGGGCATAGGCTCTCGAGATGGATTCTTGGATTCTTGGATTCTTGGATTCTTGGATTCTTGGATTCTTGGATTC